>CAYTFJ010000006.1:0-97725 GCA_964437075.1 uncultured Nannocystaceae bacterium | reverse complement strand
AGACCGCGCTGGCAAAGAAGACAAGGGCGTCGAAGAATCCAATATGGAGGCTCGATTCAATCCGTTGCATGGCGATGGCCTCTCGTTCGTAGCGATTTCGAACTTGGCTCCAGCTCTCATTGTGGATGTGAAAGACAGACGCATCGGCGACGTAGGCGACCCGTCCACCCGATGCGACGAGTTTTTTTGCAGTGTCGAGGTCCTCGAGACCCGTAAGATCTTCATCGAATCTGTGGCGGGCCCAGACATCGTGGTGGATTGCAGCGTTGGCGTTGTTGCAGAAGAAACCGTCCTGAGGGACCATGCTCATCGCCGGGAAATATTTGTCGAAGAGCTGCTGTTCGCTGAATTTTGTTGTACGAGCGCCGAGTTGGCGACCGTACACATAGCCGGCGAGATTGTCCTGAAAAGGCGAAATGAGCTTCGTCAGCCAATTTTTGTCGGTCGGGATGCAATGCCCGCTAACCATCACAAACACCTCGCCGGTGGCGAACTCGCAACCGATGTTGAGCGCCCGCCCAAACGAAAAACTCGATTTTTCAATCGTCGTGATTCTACAATCAAAAGATCTGGCGATCGCTACAGTCTTGTCGGTGGAACCAGAGTCGACAATGACTATCTCGTAGTCAAAACCCGGAGTGTCTTGGGCGCGGATTGCGGCAAGCAGCTCGGGGAGATACTTTTGCTCGTTATAGGTACGAATGATGATACTTGCTAGCATCTTGGGCCCCGGTGTTGATGAGCATGTTGGCAGGTCATTTTTTCGTCAGGTGTCGGGATATTCTCATTGCTGTCGCCGCGTGACGCGATGCGGATCCGTGGATCCGCGCACGGTTTTTCCGGCGCAAAAGAGGGGGGGGCGACGATCCTGAGTCCCCCCGGTTGAATCGTCTCTGGATAGCCGTTCGGGTTGTTCGATTGCCAACGCCAGCTGTCGGCACACATTTCCTCCACGCTGCGGGTGGCTCTCCAGTCGAGCTCATCTTCGGCGCGGCGAACGTCGGCGTAACAGCTAGCGATATCTCCGGGGCGTCGGCGCTGAACCTCGTAAGGGATCGTTTGACCGGAGGCCCGCTCAAACTCCTTGAGCATTTCGAACACGGAATGGCCATGACCGGTTCCGAGGTTGTATGTGAGCATCCCGGGACCCCGAGCGAGTCGTTCAAGGGCGCAAACATGACCGTAGGCCAGGTCCGTGACGTGAATGTAGTCGCGGACGCCTGTTCCGTCTTTGGTGTCGTAGTCGTCCCCAAAAATGCCTAGTTGAGGCCGTCTTCCGACCGCGACCTGGGCGATGTATGGCATCAAGTTGTTGGGGGGCCCTCCCGGATCTTCACCAATGTCTCCGCTCTTATGGGCCCCGACTGGATTGAAGTATCGCAGCGCGGCAATACGCCAACCTGATTCGGAGTTGTAGAGGTCCTGTAGCATGTCCTCAATGAATAGCTTTGTGCGTCCATAGGGGTTTGTTGGGCCGGTATCGGCATCCTCGGGGATAGGAACAACCTTCGGATCACCATAGACCGTCGCCGACGAACTGAAGACCAGGGTCTGCACGCCATGACGTTGCATGGCCGAACAGAGGTTAATGGTTCCAGTCATATTCGTTCGATAGTACGCAAGCGGGTGCGATACGGATTCTCCTACGGCCTTTAGGCCCGCGAAGTGAATGACCGATTCGATTCGGTGAGTCCTAAAAATTTTATCAAGACCCGGTTCGTCGAGAAGATCTTCGTGGCAGAACACCAGGGATCGACCGCTGAGTCGCTCAACTCTACGAAGCGATTCACGGCTGGAGTTTGAGAGATTGTCGAGGACGACAACTTCCTGGCCCGCATGAAGAAGCTCCAAGACTGTGTGGCTGCCGATGTAGCCGGCGCCTCCCGTCACCAATACTGTCATAACGTGTCCTCCATCAATCGTGTCGGCCACCGATAGACCGCCACCGAAGTGCTGTGCCGGCGAAGGGATCGATTTTGGCCAAAAGGTCTTGTCTGAGGGTCGCTCATGGGGTTCCCTCATCGCCAATGCGAGGGGATAAATCGCCCATCAATGGCGGTCAGAGAGGGACACCGCGGACGCCGACAATTGTGCAGTCGGGGTTCAGTGTCGTCCGATGGGCCGCAAACATGCTCCAAGAACCTTCGACCTTCCGTTTTGAGGGCGCGCGGCGGCGCTGTTGCCCCCATTGTTGGGGAAGATCTCGATGGACCCCAAGGCGCGATCCGGCTAGTGACTGGCGATGCCCGAATTGAAACGGCGTGAGCTATTGCTCGGCGGTCTGAGTATGGGGAGCCTGGTAATTCTGAGACCTGGCCGGGCGGCGGCGAGTCCGGGGGCGGCGGCAAAGATTCTAATTGTTGGCGACAGCATGATCGCGGGCGGCTTCGGCCTGTATCTTGAGAAGCGGCTCGAGAAGGGCGCTGGGTTCTCGGTCTATCGCCAGGGGAAGAGTTCCTCGGGTCTCGCGCGGCCAGATTTTTTCAATTGGTTCACCGAGGCAGAAAAACTTGTGGAGCGGGAGCGGCCGGATGCTGTGGTCGTCATGTTCGGAGGAAATGACGGTCAAGGGCTCTACATGGGTCGGGAGGCCTCCTCGAAGTGGATTCGTTATGGTGAGGAGAATTGGACGCGAGAGTATCGGCGTCGGGTCAACGTCTTCGCGGACGCAATCGCTCCTCAGGGCCAGCAGATTTTTTGGGTGGGCATGCCCGCGATGAGGCCAGAGAAGCTTAATCGGCGCGTCAAGCACATCAACATGATCTTCCGCGCTGAGATGGCGGTGCGTCGCCAGGCCCTCTTTATCGACATTTGGCCATCTCTCGCTGGCAGCGATGGTCGGTACCGGGACAAGCTCGATATTGGCGGAGAGACCCGACGTATCCGGGCATGGGATGGGATTCACCTCTCAGGCGCAGGGGCGAGATTGGTGGTCGAGCTGGTCGCGCCGATCGTTGTCGAAGAGCTCGGGCGCGCTCCGATGGGGGGGGACGACGACGGGCTCTAGCCGACGATGGAGTAGATCGCTTGGCGACCGACGCCGAGACTCTCGAGTTCGTTGCTCTCGACGAGGGCCTTGAGGTGATGCCGACAGACTTTTTTTTCGAGCTGCGTGTATTCGGCGACATCCTCGACGGTGACTTCTCCGTTGCCCTCGATAAAGGCGAGGACCTGACGGCCAAATTCGTCGGTGCTCAAGCCGCCGTCGCTGATCTTTTTTGGTTTAGGCTTGATCGCCTCGTCGCCGGCCGCGCTCTCGCTCTCGCTCGCGCCGTCGCCACCGAGGGTGTCGGACCAAACGCTGACGCGGGCCGCTTTGCCTCGGCCTGTTCGCGGCCCGCGGGCGGCTCGGACCGAGATAGGCTTGAAGGCATCTCGGAGATCTCCCAGTGTGATCTTGGCGAATTGTCGCCACAGGCCTCGAGACTCCAGGTAGGTGACAAGTTCGCCGAGTTTGACCGCGTCGGGATTGCTAAGGCCTTTTAATGTCTCAAGCGCGCTGAGCCGCTCGAGCTCACCGGCCTTCAAGAGGGCGTTGGATTCAGCCATGGTCAGATTGTGGGGCGCGGTATCGGTCCCGGTGGGATGGATACCGCGGTCCGAGGTTGAGCATGCGACAGGCCGCCGTCGATCCGCAAGGGTGGAAGGGGGCTGCGCCTGTCGCGCGAACCTGTCGACGAGCGCTCGGTCGGTGGGCATGCGGGGGTACGGGAGGACGGCGACAATACCGCAATTTTGCAGCTTGAGCGAGATCTCTGGTGTCTCGGTTGAGTTACATTTTGGTCCGCTCGCCGCACTTGCTGGGGATTGAGCGTAGGGCGAAGTGGCCGACAAAATGCGGTGATCTCACAACTAGCAAGAGCAGGGCCAAGCGGATAAAGGCCCCTCTCACAAGCACCTGGAATAGATTCTCACATGCTGCCCATCGTCGGCGGAGGGGGCTGAATTGCCCACAAAAATCGTCCGGCCAAACGGCCGGATGCTGTGGAAAAAATGCCGCGCGGCCGCGGCTTCGATCTTGCGCTGCCACTACATCTTGTGGTTCTTTACCCTCCGACCCCAAGATAGGGGGGTGCGCAAAGCACACGTCCCTGTTGAGCGAACACCGAGCCACGTCGGCTCAACCAGCGCAACCTAAGCGTGAATTTCAGACAGCCGGAGGGACATTGCCCGTTCCGTCCCGGCCAAAATCGTGGGACCCACTCCATTGCCTCGGCCTTCCCAGATTACCGTCCCAGATCGGCCAAAGGCCTGTGCATCTCAGGATTAGCGCGATTGGCGTGATGTCGATCGTCTCTCGTCACCCCATTTTCTCCTTCGGATCTTTGTCCGTTTCTTGCCCGAACCTCATCATGCGTTCAGTATGGCGCGCAAGTCGAAAGCGATTCTTGAACCGCTCTTTAGCGACTCGCGTCTTACGCATTGTCCCCTGTCCGCCCCTCTCTGGAGTCCACCCCCTATGAAGATTTCTCGTTTTTTCACTCGCGACGGCGAGTGCGCATACAACGACATTGAGTTCGAGTCCCGGAGCTCGAAGATCGCAAATCCCGACGGCAGCGTCGTTTTTGCCGCCGAAGACATCACGATGCCCGAGGGTTGGTCGCAGGTCGCGGTCGATATCATGGCGCAGAAGTATTTTCGGCGGGCGGGCGTCGCGGTGCAGTTGCGCCGTGTACCAGAGAAGGGCGTACCGGAGTGGCTATGGCGAAGTGAGCCTGCGACCGATGAGTTGAGCTCACTGGCCAAGAAAGATCGATTTGTCGGTGAGAACGACAGTCGTCAGGTCTTTCATCGGCTCGCGGGTTGTTGGACCTATTGGGGTTGGAAACACGACTATTTTTCGGATGAGGATCAGGCGCGAATTTTTTACGATGAGATGGCGACGATGCTCGCGGGTCAACGTGCCGCACCCAACAGTCCTCAGTGGTTTAACACGGGATTGCACTGGGCCTACGGCATTGCCGGTCCTGCCCAAGGGCATCATTATTGCGATCCTGACACAGGAAAACTTCAACGCTCGACCAACGCCTACGAGCATCCACAGCCCCATGCCTGTTTTATTCAGGGAGTCGCGGATGATCTGGTCGGGGACGATGGCATCATGGACCTCTGGGTTCGGGAGGCGCGGTTATTTAAATACGGCTCCGGTACGGGATCGAACTTCTCAAACATCCGAGGTGAGGGGGAGCCGCTTTCTGGTGGCGGACGCTCAAGCGGCTTGATGAGTTTTTTGCGCATTGGCGATAGGGCCGCCGGTGCGATCAAGAGCGGCGGAACTACGCGGCGGGCGGCGAAGATGGTCGTGGTCAATATCGATCACCCTGATATCGAGACCTACGTGAATTGGAAGGTCGTCGAGGAGCAGAAGGTCGCTGCGCTCGTGACCGGGAGTCGTCTGTGCAACCATCATCTTAATCAGGTACTGAGCGCATGTCACCTGCACGAGCTTGAGGGCGAAGATGGCGAAGATATTGAGGTCCGCTTGGACCCACGCAAGAACAAGGCGTTGAGGTCCGCGATTCGAGCGGCGCGTCGTTCGGAAGTGCCAGAGAACTATATTCAGCGTTCGTTGCAGATGGCGCGCCAGGGAGCTCGAGAGCTTCAATTTGAAGAGTACGACACCAACTGGGATTCGAAGGCCTATTCCACGGTTTCGGGGCAGAACTCGAACAACTCCGTACGTATCACCGACGATTACCTGCGCACCGTCGAAGAAGACGGCACGTGGGATCTGGTGCGAAGAACCGACAACAAGGTGGCTCGCTCGCTTCGTGCACAAGATCTGTGGGACAAAATTGCTTACAGCGCCTGGTCTTGCGCGGACCCAGGTCTGCAGTTCGATACGACGATCAACGATTGGCACACCTGCCCGGCAGGGGGACGCATCAACGCGAGCAACCCGTGTTCGGAGTACATGTTCCTTGATGACACGGCCTGCAATCTCGCGTCGTTGAACCTCATGAAATTCGTGACGAGCGAGGGGCGCAATGCCGGTGAGCTTGACGTTGAGGCCATTCGTCACGCGTGCCGTCTGTGGACAATTACCTTGGAGGTCTCGGTCTTGATGGCCCAGTTTCCCAGCGCGAAGATCGCTGAGCTGAGCTATCGATACAGGACCCTGGGCCTGGGCTACGCCAACCTCGGGAGCTATTTTATGGTTCGGGGAATCGCCTACGATTCTGACCTCGCGGTGGCGATTTGTGGAGGGGTCTCAGCGTTGATGACCGCATCGAGTTATGTCGCCTCCGCAGAGTTGGCGGAGCGGCACGGACCATTTCCGGGCTATGCCGAGAATCGCGGTTCGATGCTGCGGGTGATCCGGAACCACCGCCGTGCCGTCTACAGCAAACCGGCGAGTGAGTATGAGGGGATCAACACGATGCCCGTCGGGATCGTGCAGGGGCTGTGTCCGTCCAATTTGCTGACCGCGGCCCAGGCCGAATGGGATCTCGCGCTACGTCTCGGTGAGGAGCACGGTTATCGAAACGCTCAGACCACGGTGATCGCGCCAACCGGAACCATCGGCCTACTGATGGATTGTGACACCACCGGAATCGAGCCCGACTTCGCGTTGGTGAAGTTCAAGAAGCTGGCAGGAGGCGGGTATTTCAAGATCATTAACCAGTCGGTGCCTTCAGCGCTGCGCACCTTGGGTTACACGGACAGCCAGATCCACACGATCGTTCGATACTGCAAGGGGGCAGGAACGCTCGAAGGAAGCCCGCGGATCAGTCATGCCGATCTGAAGGCGAAGGGATTCACCGACAGCGCATTGGCAAAGATCGAGGCCGAGCTTGGTCAGGCATTCGAAGTGGGCTTTGCCTTCAATCGATACACACTCGGCGACGACTTTTGCCGCGATGCGCTCGGATTCGATGATACTCAGCTGAACGATCCCAGGTTTAGCATTCTAAAGGGATTGGGTTTCTCGCGCGAGCAGATCGACGCGGCGAACAATTACGTCTGTGGGACCATGACGATCGAGGGGGCGCCCCATCTCAAGGACGAGCATCTTTCGGTCTTTGACTGTGCCAATCGTTGTGGTCGGACCGGAACTCGATCCATCGCGCCCATGGCTCACGTACGAATGATGGCCGCAGCGCAGCCCTTTCTCTCAGGAGCGATCTCGAAGACGATCAATATGCCGAACGAGGCCACGGTCGAGGAGGTCAAAGATGTCTATATGGCATCTTGGAAGACTGGAGTGAAGGCGATTGCGCTCTACCGTGACGGCAGCAAGCTTAGTCAGCCACTCAGCGTCGCTGCCTTTGATGATGCCGGAGTGGAAAATTACGACCTGGATGAGCCCTTGGCCGCAATGCCACGCGAGAAGGTGATCGAGAAAATCACCGAACGGGTTGTGCATCGGTACATCGCTCGCCGTCGCCGAATGCCGGATCGCAGGTCTGGTTATACCCAAAAGGCTACGATCGGCGGCCATAAGGTCTATGTGCACACGGGCGAGTATAAAGATGGCACCCTCGGTGAAATTTTCATCGACATGCACAAGGAGGGTGCGGCATTTCGATCGCTGATGAACTGTTTTGCCATAGCGATCTCCTTGGGTCTCCAGCATGGCGTTCCGTTGGATGAGTTTGTGGATGCCTTTACCTTCACTCGCTTCGAGCCGAACGGCGTTGTCTCAGGGCACCCAAACGTGAAAATGTCGACGAGCATTATCGACTTCATCTTTCGCGAGTTGGCGATTACCTATCTCGATCGTTATGATCTGGCCCACGTACATCCGGACGATCTTGCTCCGGACATGACAGGAGGCGAAGATGTTGAGTTTCGGGAGGAAGAACTCGTTTCGGAGCGGATCGTCACGTCGGGGCCGTTGAAGTTGTCGGCGAAGCCACCGCAGTCTGCGCGAGTCTACCTTGGCGGATCCACCAAGATAGAGGTGGAGGATCGTACCGAGATGGCGACGGCGACTCCGGCAGCTCCGGCGACAGCGACCCCGGCGGTAGGCGCCAAGACGGCAAAGAGTAATCCCTCTCCAGCGGAGCCGGCTGTTTCCGCGCGAAGCGAACGTATGGAGGCCGAGTTGCAACTGAACGAGAAGGTCCGTGTGGCTCGCATACAGGGATATGCGGGTGATGCCTGCGGAAGTTGCGGAAGTTTTACCTTGGTGCGCAATGGTTCGTGCATGAAGTGTATGACCTGTGGGGGGACAAGCGGCTGTAGCTAAGGACGGGCGGGATTTTCGTATTTTTTCGTCGATAGGCGAGGACGTGCTAGGCGAATTTCGATGGGAATCATCGAGTTCTCTGGGGTGACCAAGACATACGGACGCGCCTCACGGGCGGTTCCCGCGCTTTGTGAGATTGACTTCAGCATCGAGGCTGGAGAGTTTGTCTTGCTGATGGGACCCTCGGGCGCGGGCAAGAGCACCTTGCTCAAGCTGATCCTGGCCATGGAGCGGCCGGATCGTGGAAGGATCTTGGTTGCCGGGCGAGATGTGCATCGGTTGACTCGGGCAAGTATTCCTTTCTTGCGACGTAACCTCGGTGCGGTCTTTCAGGACTTCAAGCTGTTGCAGGAGGCCACGCCGATCGAGAACGTGAGCCTCGCGCTACAAGTCCTGGGCGATTCTCGTCGAGAAGTGCTGACCAGAGCGGCGGAGGCGCTCGAAACAGTCGGTCTCGATCCGGCCTGTCGAAATCCTGTGTGCTGTTTGTCCGGCGGTGAGCAGCAGCGGGTGGCATTGGCGCGGGCGCTCGCGGGTCGGCCCTCGATCCTATTGGCGGATGAGCCCACTGGAAATTTGGATCCCGCGCTGACCATCGACATTTTGGACCAGCTTGAGGCCGTCCGAAAGGGTGGAACGACGGTGCTCTTGGCAACTCACGATCCGGTCGTCCGGAGCCACGCTCGGGCGTCTCGACTGATCTATCTCGAAGGTGGGAGACTCCAGGAAAATCGGGAGCTGGCCGATGATGGTTCTTCTGAGGAAAGGGCTGGGGCGTCAACCCGAGTTGCTCCGTCCGCAGCGTCGCCGTCGCTTGAGGTCGTGGCATGAAATCGATGAGCGCGCTCTATTTTGTGATTTCTCGTGGTCTACGAGGAATGGGACAAAACCCGTTGGTGCAACTGGTTGCCGTGGGCACCATGGCCGTGTGCATGTTGATGTTGGGGACGACGATGTTGATCTTTCAAAACGCAACTGAGGTGGCCGAGGACTGGGGCGTGGATGTTCCGTTGACAGTCTATATGGTCGAGGGCGCCGAGGCCTCGGCCGGTGAGATGCTCGCGGATCGATTGGCCGACCTTCCGGGGGTCGAGCAGGCCCAACGAATTACGCCTGAGGTCGCGCTGGAACGATTGACCCACGGTCTTGGGGGAAAATCGTCGATGCTCGAAGGCGTGGATCCAGGCTCGCTGCCCGACACGATTGAGGTCTATCTTCGTCCCGATGTTGACGCCGAATTCTCTTTGGCGCTCGCCGCTCGGGTAGAGAGCTATGAGCAGGTCGATGAGGTCGCCGTGTTGGGCCCGTGGGTTCAACAGGCCCAGGATTTGTTGCGAACGCTTCGTGACCTGGCGATTGGCGTGGGGATCTTGGTGAGCTTCGCGTGTATGGCGATCGTCTGGAGCACGATTCGTCTCGGCGTCTTCGCGCGACGTGCTGAGATTCAAATTCTACGGTTGGTCGGAGGGTCGGCGGCCTTTGTACGGGGGCCATTTTTGGTGCAAGGCATGCTTCAAGGTGTTCTTGGTACAGGACTGGCTCTGGGTGGATTGTGGTTGGCGTTTGATGTGGTTCGTCCTCACCTAGAGGAGGGCCTGTCTCTGGTCTTTGCGGCTGGTTCCATTCATTTTTTCTCGACCGGAGACCTGCTTGTCGCGCTCGGATTCGGTGCAGTGCTAGGCATCTTGGGGTCGCGCGGTGCGGTCGCCCGCTATGTGGAGGTATAAAATGCGTCGATGGGTATGGCGGTCGATGCGGCGTGGATTGGGGGGCAGCGTGCTGCTCTTGACGATGGCGTTCACTTTTGAGGCCGCGGGAGGATCCAGGCGTGTCAACGACCTGAGTACCCTCATGGGAAAGGAGCTGGAGATGACCCGGCAAGCGACCGCATTGGAGCGCGGCTTGGCCGGAATGAAGCGTGAGGCGGAGAGCCTCGCCTATGCCAGCACATTGTTGGCGCACCGCAGCAGCGAGAGCGTACGCAGGCTGGATGCGTATCGTGTATCCCGGGGTACACACGAGCGGCAAGCGCGTCGTCGGGCTCGCTCCCTCTACAAATTGGCACGAGGTGGTATGTTGCGGCTGGTATTTGAGGATATCAGCGAGCTTGACGGCGGTCCGCCTAGCGATGCTCGTAGCCGGGCTGCCCAGCGAGTGACCCGTGGTCGGACGATTCGCTGGCTCGTGCAACATGATCTTGAAGAGCTTTCCGTACATCGGCGGGCGGAGCAGCGAGCTCGTACTGAACTTCTCACAACCTCCCGTGAGTTGGCTGCGATCGAGGCTTTGGTCTTGATTCAGGCCATCGAAGAGCAGGGATTGAAGGCTGCCCAGAAGACTTTTGCGCTCAGTTTGGCGAAGATCCACCGAACTCGACGCCGCCTAGAGCGAAACAATGAGGCGACATTGGGCCGAAAGGATCGAGGTGTACGAACTCGGCTTGGGCGAGAGCGTGCGGCTCTTCGGCGCCATCGAGGTCTTGATTTGGCCGAGGCTCACAGCCTGGCTCGTCCCGTACATGGAAAAATTATGGGAAGATTCGGGGACTACAACGACCGCGTTATGCGGGTTCCGATGCATCGGAATGGAATCGAGATTCGGGCGCGTCGGGGTGAATCGGTGCGCGCTGTCGCCCCTGGGAAGGTTGCCTTTGTCGGCGAACTCTCGGGCTTTGATAAGATCGTCGTGCTCGATCACGGCGGAGGCTACTTGTCGCTTACGGGGCGCATGATCGCCACCAGCGTCGATGAGGGCCAGGTCGTGGACGCCGGTGCGGCCCTTGGTACGTCGGCACCGAAGATCCTTGATGATGGTCTAGGGCGAACCGTTTATCTTGAACTTCGCCACGGGGAGCGCCCTCTTGACCCGCTCCCGCTTCTGCGGCGCTATTCAAAAGCGAGGGGACGCAGATCCTCATCGACCGCGGATACGACCGGCAGCGGTTGAGGGGACGGTTTCCGATGCGCAGACGGCCATCGAGGCCCAATGGATGTCCGAATCTCTCGGGCTGGGTGCACAGCGTCGCGGGCTCGCGCTATTGTTCGGGCATGATTCGCGGTCTGAACGCCCGCCCGAAATTTTTCGCACTCGCCTGCGGACTCCTCGGGGTTGTCATCGGAGTGGGGGCTGATCGCTGGGTGGAGCCCACCGCGGTGGCGGCAGGAGCAGGCCGTGAAAAATCGCCTCCCGCCGACTATTCACGTTATCGAAAGCTCGATGCGTTTGCCCGTGCTTTGGCCATCGTCGAGCGTCACTATGTTCGGCCCGTAGATGGCGACGCTCTTATTCATGCGGCGATGTCCGGCATGGTCGCTGAGCTGGATCCGCACACTCGATTTTTGGATCCTGCCGCCGCCCACATGCTTCAGCAGGATGTTCGGGGAAAATTCGGAGGTGTTGGTCTGGTCGTGAACCTTGTCTTGGCACCGGTCCCGCCAGGGAACAAAGAGGAGCCGAACGTAGAAACAGAAAAACGAGCACACCGCGATGCGGACGATGCCGTTGCCGAACGGGTACTTGCGATTCGCGACGTGATACCGGGCGGACCGGCGGCAAAGATCGGTCTCGTGGTCGGGGACGAGGTCACCCACATCGAGGGGAAACCCGTGTCGAACTTTGTCGATCTTGGCGCTGCGATTTTGATGATGCGAGGGGAACCGGGGACCGCAGTCACCTTTACGATTCGCCACAAAAGAGGGTCGACGAAGACCTATACGGTGAAGCGAGCGGTTGTCGAACCACCGGCCGTCGAGGTTCGCTATTTGGGGGAAGGCATCGGGTCGCTTCGTCTTCGTGATTTTCAAGAGGCGAGCTCAAGGGAGATGAAGAAGGGCCTCGATGCTCTCGACGAGCAGGCGAGCGACGATCACGACCATCTTCGCGGCGTAGTCATCGATCTGCGGGACAACGGAGGCGGCCTGTTAAGCGAGGCCATTCGGATTGTGGATCTTTTTGTATCCAAGGGAAGAATCGTGGCCACGCGCGGACGTGACGGCCAGACCCTCGACGAGGCAAGGGCTCATAGGGCCGGTACCAATTCGCGGGTCTCGGTCGTGGTTCTGATCAACAAGGCGTCGGCATCGGCTTCAGAGATCGTTGCGGGCGCCCTACAAGATCACCGCCGTGCACTGATCTTGGGGGAGCGAAGCTACGGCAAGGGCTCGGTTCAGGCGCCTTTTGATCTTGGCGACGGAAGCGTCTTGAAACTGACGACTTCACTTTACTACACGCCCGATGACCGTTTGATTCAGGCCAGCGGAATTGTCCCTGATATCGAGGTGGGAACGGTGGCGCACGAAACGAAGGATAGCCGTCCAGAGTTGAGGCCCGAGCGAGATCAACCGCGGCACCTTGAGCCCAAGGATTTTGGCCGCTCGTTGCCGATGTCACGCTCGCCCGGCGCTGCCGTGGATGCGGCGGGAAGCGACGTTCAACTTGCGACCGCCGTCGAGCATCTTCAGGTGTGGGACCGTCTCCAGGGCCGGGATCATTCTCGTGCGAGATCCAGTCGAGGATCCGACGAGACGAGCACTGATGGGTAGGGGGTCGGGAAATTCGTCGCCGTCGCTACGCTCTGCGGGCTTGAGCGTGTTGGTGCTCATGGTTGTCAGCTCGGTTTTATTTTTTGTGGCACCGGGTCCGCCGGACGCACCGGCTTCCAGCGAAATAGAAAATGAAATTCAGCAGCGTAAGGCGAACTGGGCCGTCCGTGATGCGCTGCGTTGGCAGGCGGAGCAGGGCGATTTTGTCGTTCCGTGGGAGCAGGCCACGGGGCACCTCGCCATCGTTATCGATGACGTGGGTCGGGAGCTTCGTCATCAAGGGGCTCTACAGGCGCTGCGGTACCCGCTAACATTTTCGATCCTGCCTGGCGCAATATACGCGGATGGAGTTCAGCAGCGGTTGGGGGCAGATCTTCGCCGCCCACGAGAGATTCTTCTTCATTTGCCCATGGAACCAAAGGACCGTGGGCAGATGAGCCTAGGGGCGGAGGCTCAGGAGGATTTTCTTCGGGTTGACGACAGTTCAGAGCGCTTAGTACGCAAAACGAGAGTGGCGCTCGATGCGGTGCCCATGGCGGTCGGTGTGAACAACCACATGGGATCCCGATTGACGGAGGACGCGCGAGCGATGATGGCGATCATGCCGATTTTTGCCGAACGCGGTCTATTTTTTTTAGACTCCAGGACAAGTGTGGGCACGGTTGCGGAGACTAGCGCGCGCCGGGCTGGGGTGCCGAGCCTGGCCCGGCATGTGTTTTTGGACAATGAAACTACCCCCTCGGCCATCCGAAAAATGCTGAATTTGGCCGTGGAAAGATCCAAAACCGAGCCTGTGGTGGCGATCGGTCATCCCTCCGCAGCGCTTGTGGATGTCCTCGTGTCGCAGCTTCCGGAGCTTCATGCGGCAGGGATAGGGATCTACGCCGTCAGCGAGCTGTTGCGTCGCCAGACCCGGGCTAAAATGCGCGCCAACGACGCTCAGTAGATATGAAACGCAGGTGGGCGCGTTTGTCGTGACTGGAGTGGTGACGATCCATGAGCCATTGCGCGAGGTATGGGGTTTTGCCTACATGGGTTGATATTGTAAGCATTGTCTTACATATACTTGGCATGCGCATTCGCCTTGACCTCTCGATCGGGAATAATTAGCCTGTTGGGACCGATGGCCTTGAGGCTCATCATTGAGGATGTTGATGGATCCCAGACGATTGTCCCATTGTCGGACAGTCCTGTGACCATTGGGCGCGAGCCCGACAACACGATTCAGCTCACGCAGAAGAATGTGTCCCGGGCTCACGCTCGCCTGACTTCGAGCGATGATGGCTGGAGGGTCGTCGATCTTCGCAGCTACAACGGCATCACGGTGAACAGCCACGCCGTCGAAGACGAGGCGCTGCTCCGAGAGGGTGACCTGATCCGCATCGGTGACTACCACCTGGCGCTTGCTGACGATGACAAGACGGAAGCGCGGACCCTCGGTTTGGGTTCAGGTCTAAACGATCGGACGTCGGCACCGAGCGCGGGTGCGTCCAGTGCTCAGCTGCCGATGATATCGCCGCAGGAACTGGACGCGATGCGGGGCATCGCCCCGCGAACTTCAGGGGGGTCTGTCTCTGCGGGATCGCATGAGCATGAGCTTGGCGATGATGAGGCATTCCCGGGGCATTCGGCGGGAGCGCGCTCGAAGGTCCTTGGGGCCCTGGCTGTAGTCGTGATTGTCGGCGTTGTGGCCTGGTGGACGAGCCGTTCAGAGGCGGGCTCTGTCGCTGTGCCCGGACCGATCGCCACGACCGACCCTGCCAACACTGCCAACTCTCCGCAGACCTCCCCGACGCTTGAGCCGCACGCTCCCATGGCGGGCGTGACCGGAGCGGCGAAGCTTCTCGGAGCCGCAGCCTCCGCGACGGAACCGAAATTGGCGGCCGGCCCCGATACAGAGGCTGCACGGGCGCCAATTTCACCGGCGAACATCCCACTGATCGCCGATGGTGGACGCGAGGATGCGACGAAGAATATCGCTGCAACAAACCCCTTGGCTGACACTGCCGCGAACCCGCCGGCACGGCCAGAGATTCAGCGCAGCAAGACCAGTCGGCGCAAAAATAGTCAGAAATCAAGCGCCGCTCGTCCGAGCGTCGATCCTCAAGCGTTGCTCGCCGACGCCCGAAAGCAGGTCATGAGCAAGAAATGGTCGGAGGCATACGCCATGGCGAGGAGGAGCTACCGGGCCAAGAAAACCTCAGGCGCGCTTCAAGTGATGGGCCTAGCGGCCTGCAAGATGAAGGACAAAGCCAAGGCACAGGCCGCTCTTGCCAAGATGGATAAATCGAAGCGAGGCATGCTCAAGAAATCATGCGCGGACTCCGGAATTCGGCTCTAACCTTGTTGCCGAGTTTGATGCTAGGCCTGGTGCTGGCCTAGGGTCGTGGGAATGGACGGTCGCAGCAGCGCACAGGAGATTGCTCGAGCGGGACGGCTGCTCGCCGAAGGCGGGGTGGTGGCATTTCCGACAGAGACCGTCTACGGATTGGGAGCTTCGGTGCGTCGTCTTGAGGCGGTGCGTCGGATCTTCGAAGTGAAGGGCCGTCCCGGTACCCGAGCGTTGATCGTCCACGTTGCCGGTCCGCGAGCGATTGATGTCTGGTCGGTAAGAGCACCGGCATGGGTGGCCCCCTTGGTGGAGGTCCTTTGGCCGGGTCCATTGACGGTGGTGCTCGAGCGTCACCCAGACCTGGACTCGTTGATCGCAGGGGGTGGGGACAGCATTGGTCTACGGGCGCCCGCACATGCGGTTGCGCTGCAGCTGCTGGAGAATCTTGAGCGAGAGGAGGGGGCTGTCGCAGGGATCGCGGCACCGTCAGCCAATCGTTTTGGCCATACCCCGCCGACCTCAGCACGGGAAGTGCGCGATAGCCTTGGCGATCGAATCGACGGGGTCCTCGATGGCGGACGTTGTGCTCTCGGGATCGAGTCGACAGTGATCGATGCGCGAGCTGAGCGGCCACGGATCCTCCGTGCCGGGGCGATCTCCCGCGGAAAACTTGAGTCGCTGACGGGAAGAAAATTCGCATCGTCGGCTCCGTCGACCGCTGTGAATTTGAACGAGGCTGCAGCTGCAGGAGATCCGAGCGCAGGTGGTGGCGTAGGCACCGTACGCACCTATGCCTTTGGTCAGCTCGGTAGCTTGCTCTCCCGGTTGGTGGTCGAAGGGGGATGTTACGCGATTCTAAGTCGGGCCCCACGCCCAGAAAAACTCCGCCGTCACTGGCGTTGGCTCGAACTTGGTCCTAGCGATGCCGAATTTGCTCGGGACCTCTATCCCGCCCTGAAAGGGCTTGAGTCTGCGCCACTTGATGCCATCTATATCGAGCGCCCGGACCCTTCAGGCGAACTTGCCGAAGCGATCGAGGCAAGGCTCGATCGGCTCTGTTCGACCTGACGCCGGGCGCCGACCCTATACGTCTTCCCAGGCAGCCTGACCCGCGACGGGTGTCTCCAGAAGTCGCTCTACGTCTTCGAGGGTGAGCCGTTTGCCCATGGTGGTATCTCGACCCAGTGCCGATTCGGCAATCTTGCGTTTCTCGGCGCCCATTTCCACCATTTTTTGTTCCACGGTGTGTTCGCAGACCAGGCGGTAGACCATTACGGCCTTGTCCTGACCAATGCGGTGCGCTCGATCGGTCGCCTGGTCCTCGACGGCGGGATTCCACCAGGGATCGTAGTGAATGACTGTGTCGGCCTCGGTGAGCGTCAGCCCGGCTCCTCCCGCTCGGAGGCTGATGAGGAATACCGGGGGTCCACCTGTTTGCTGGAAGCGATTGACGATTTCTTCGCGATTGACTGACCCACCGTGCAACCACACGTAGTCGATGCCGAGCTCGTCGAGCGCCTTGACGAGCAGCTTTTGCATCTGCACAAACTGGCTAAAGACCAGGGCCTTGCGACCGGATCCAACCACGTCGGCAATTAATTCTTTAAAGGCCTCAAGCTTCGCCGAGGGTGGTACCGAAGTTCCTTCGGGAAGGTTGAGCAGCTGCGGGTCGGTGCATACCTGTCGCAACTTAGTCAGGGCCGCGAGAATCGTCATCTGTGACTTCTCAAGGCCAAGATTGTCGATACGGCTGTGGATCTCGGTCTTCGCGGCCTTAAGAATTCGATTGTAGAGAGTCAGCTGTGAGCGGCCAAACTGCACAAAGATCGTCTGTTCGGTCTTGGGAGGAAGCTCGGTGGCGACATCCTCTTTTCGTCTCCGCATGATGAATGGACGGACTCGAGCACGCAGGTCTTCTAAGGCCTTTTGCTCGCCGTCTTCGATCGGCTTGACGTAGGTCTTTTGGAAGTGGCTGATCTTTCCAAGAAATCCAGGAGCCAGAAAATCAAAGATCGCCCACAGATCGACGAGATGATTCTCGATCGGTGTGCCGGAGAGCGCGAGTCGATGTTCGGCGTTCAGCTGTTTGGCGGCCTTGGCCGTGCTCGTGGTCCAATTTTTGATGTATTGGGCCTCGTCCAAGATGGCGTAGCGCAGTTTGATCTTGCCCAGGGTGTCGTCGATATCCCGTCGTAAAATCGCGTAGGACGTGACGATAATATCGGCCTTCTTGAGCAAACGAGCGTGTTCGGCACGATCGTTACCGTGCCACACAAGGACGGAGAGGCTGGGCGCCCACTTTTTGACCTCTTGCCTCCACACGCCGAGTACGGAGGTCGGGCCGACGATGAGCGAAGGCATCGGGCCTTCCACCTCTTTGGCCTTGGTCAACAGGGCTAGCGCCTGGACCGTTTTTCCGAGACCCATGTCATCGGCCAAAATTCCGGTCATCTGATTCTCGTGGAGCTGCCACAGCCAGGCAAACCCAGAGCGCTGGTAGTCTCGCAATTTCGCCGTGAGGGCTTTTGCCTTGCGCGGGCCTCTTCCCTTGGCTCCCTTGCCTTCGACCATATTGGCCATCAGCTTTTTTACGTCCTTGGAGACTTGGGCCGAGGGGACGGCCTGCAGCAGGCGGGAGAGGGTTCCGAGCTCAAGGGTGCTGACCTCGCTGTGCCCTTGTTTGTCGAATTGCATGGCGCCCGCGGCATCCGCGATGGGTGCGAGGACCTTCGGGTCGAGCTTAGCGACACTTCCATCCGTAAGGGTGATCCAGCGCCGGCCCTCGTCGAGCCAACGAAGTACGTCCCGAAAGGAGATCAAGTCGGGATCGCCGTCGACCTCAATGATGGCCTCGACATCGAGCACAGAGCCACCGGAGTTCTTGACCGCGATTCTTGCGGCGGGTGTCTTGCCGCGAAGCTTGGGCAGCTTGGGAATTTTCTTGATCCACGCCTCGGGTAGGTTGGGAATCCCGGCGATCATAAATTCGATCGCGGCATCTTCGTGGGCGACAAAAGCGTCATCCGCGGCGACCCATTGAAGTTTTGCATTGGTAAGGACTTTACGGGCCCGGTCTTCATGGGCGAGGTCCCGGTAGAAGGCGATGACGGAGTCGCCGCTGGTGACGGAGTAGCGCGGCGACTCGGGGTCACGTCCTGTGACATCGATGGTTACGTTTCCGTAGCGAGCGCTGAGGGTGACACGAAGCTTGTCGGCATTTCCGACGATCGTCACCGTGAAGTTTTCAACCTCTCGGGAGTCACTGGCGATGGCGAACATGTCTGAGCGGGGGACACCAACGGACTCGAGGCTGTCCACAAGCTCGTCCATACGCTCGGCATCGACGCGGCTGTCCATGACGATTTTCGCTTGGCTGGCGATGGATTCGAGGACCCAGGGGGGCGTGTCTGGGACTTGAAACATCTCGGCCGTTGCCGTGCAGAGGTACCAGGTGGGAGCGCCTGCGATGATCCGGCCTTCGGATACTTCAAAGGTGCGCTCGCTTGCCGGATGTTCCAAGAAAGCATGCAGTTCGACCCGCGCGTCCTTCTGGCGGGTTTTTGCCTGAATACGCAGGACGAGGGGGTCCTTCGGAAACTTCAATTTGCCTACCCCCTTCATGGAGACGGAACTTTCGCGGGCAAAATACAAGAGACCGGCGAGCGCGTGGTCTTCGAGGATGTGAGCGCCTGATTCGCTCTCGTCGACCTCTTGATCGATGTAGCTCCTGATCAGGGCGTCGATCGGCGATTTCCCCGAGCTGGATCTTCCTGGGCGCCCGTCGACCGAACTTCCTGCCTGATACTCGTGTACGTGCCACAGACCCCTGCGTGGCTCGATCTGGTAGCGGCGCTTGTCTCTTCCTTGAACGTCGCTGACCCACGGATTTTGAGACATGGTGAGTTCGCCGCCGGACTGGAATTGCTTACGCAGCTCCATGGCCAGGGCGACGCTGTGATGGCAGACTTTCTCCCATCCGTCGGTGAAGGTCGGACAAGAGCAGCGGCCCTCGAGACGCTCGCCGGCCGCTGTTTTCTTGCGAACGATTTCACTCGAGTGGGGTATGGCGTGGGTGCCTTTGACCCGTCCGCGGACGGTGCCATCGTCCAAAACGATGTCCGAGACGCTGTTGTTATTAAACAGCTCTTGGCCGGCCTTGAGGGCCTTGGGACTCACGGTACGAACCATGACATTTGGTTCGATCAGGGGGAGCAGGGATTCGAGCTTGCTCACGGGCGATTCTTTGCCTCGAGATCTCGGGACGAGTTCGATAGGTGTAGGGGACCTCGGAGGCTTGCGTCGGAACCAGGAAGGAACCGCGCGAACTTCCGAGCGAGTGATTTTGTTACACTCGACAGGGAGCGCCCACCGGCGAGCAACAACAGAGACTCACCTCGATGGAACCCGCGACCTCTACCACGGTGTTCCAGGCGTAGTCCACGCCAACCTCGGGGGCCAGCAATGAGGAGGTCGACGGAGAGTCGGGATTCAGGCAGGCTCCGCGCCATGCCCGATGGTCTCAATCCCGAAGATCCTGGGATCTGCCTGCTTGGCCACGAGGTCGCCGGTCTTGCACCCGAGCGCCTTCTTCTTGTTCATTGTGGGGATATTCCAGGCGTCGCGGCGGGCGCGACCCGACTTGTGCTCGATGTCCGCGAGTACGAGGCGTCGGTGCATCGCTGTGTCGCCGTGCTTCCTGGTGGCGAGGCGCTGGCTGACGGCACGGAGGGGCAGGTTCGGCCAGATTTTGACTGCGCCTTGGTTTGGCCGCGCGCGCACCTTGGCAAGGATTTTAGCGAGCAGTGTTTGGCCGAAGCGGCGGCGCGGGTGATGCCCGGGGGCCGAATCCTCTGCGCGGCCCGCAAACAAAAAGGGAGTCGGAGTCTGGCCAAGACCTTGGCGCGCCTGGTGGGGGAGGTCGAGGTGCTTGGGCGAGACCGCGGTTATCACCTCATCTGTGGCTATCGCCAGGAGACTTGGGACCACGAATATGCTCGCTCGTTGTTGGGCCAGCGCTACGTTATTGAGGACCCGGTGCTCGGAGATATGCGTTTGCACGCGGTTCCGGGGGTTTTTTCTCGTAAGGGACTCGATGGTGGCACACGGGCGTTGCTTCGGGTCGCAGAGTGCATCCGTGAGGCCGACGAAGCCATTCAGCCCTCCCGGGTTCTCGATCTCTGCGCCGGGGTGGGGCCGCTCGGGTTGTGGGCGGCCCAGACCTGGCCAAAATGCCGAGTTCTGGCTGTAGACAGCAATTTGAGGGCTGTCGCCTGTTTGCAAGAGAACAGCCGCGCCCTCGGTGTGCACGCACGAGTCTCGGTCTTCGCGCGTGATGGGCTGCCACCCTCGGGTTTTGAGGATTTTCTCGGAAATGTAGATCTGGCGTTGATCAATCCGCCGACACACGCGGACGAGGAGACGCTCCGTGCACTGTTGGGGCCCTTGCCGCGGTGGTTGGGGCCCGACGGACGCGCGTTACTCGTGATCAACCGGCCGGGTGTGGTGCTCGAGATTCTTCGGGAAAGTGGCGCCCAGGTGGATGGTGGTGAGCGGGATGGCTATCTTGTCCTGGAAGCTCGCTGGCCCTAGCGACTTTGCTGGCGGGACGGCATCAGTGGCGAGAAGACCCAGGCAGGTCTCCGGGGCGATCGAGGTTCTCGTGGATCGCCGGGTCCTGGACGTCGACGTAGCGACGAGTGACCGTCACGTCTGGTGACCCGATGAGCGTCCGTGCGCTCGTCTTCGGGTCGCTGCTGTCAAGATCAAGCAGGTGAGAGAATAGGCAGCGAGGCCAGAGAAGCGGATGACCGGAGCGACCGTCCGCGCGTGGTTGCCAGAGCGCGCCGGGCTGGTCGCGATGTGCTTTGCAGAGCGCGCGAAGGGTGCTCACCGCCACCCGAGGCCGGTCAACGGTACATTGTAGGACTCCCGAAATCCCCGGGGGAAACGCCAATATTCCTCTTTGGAGGCTCGAGAGGGGGCCGCGGCGCCAGTCGGGGTGATGAATGGCCTGCGCCGGTGAAGGGACCTCGAAGCGGGCGGCTCCCGTGACCACAAGCAGAGGCTCACATTGGATGGCCGACAGCGATTCGATCAACCAATCGACAAAGCGTCTGCCATCGAGCCTGCAGGTGGCCTTGGGCGCGCCCATTCGGGTGGATGCTCCGGCGGCCAGGATAAGGCCGCCAATTGGTGGCGGTGTGGGCATGGCGTGGCGGGCGGTGTCGGTCGGGTGTCTCGTGCGCGCTACTTTTTGGGATCCGGTGTCGATTCGGGCTCGGTGTCGCTTAGAACGCTACGAACCACGCCGAGTATTGTACTCAGGGGTTCAGGGGCGCCGAAGATAGAGTCTTCAGGAATCCCGAGGGCAATCGATCCGCGGCCCTTCTCAAGTCGAAGGGCCAAGGCGAAGGGATCGAGGTCGAGTTCGCGGATCTCCTGAAGGCCAGCAAGCGCGGTCTTCGGGTCGTAGCCGGGGGTGAGTCCGGCCATGATCAGCCCAAGCCGCAGCGATTCGACAGGATCGACCGCGATGCAAATATGGCACCCGTGGTCGAGAGACCGGGCAAACGCGAGCCCGCCTGCCGATTCGAGATTGTTCGCTTGTGTCTTGCCGATCCGGCGCGCGATGTCGGTCATGATCGCCTTGCTTCCTTTGCCGATCGCTACAAATGTTTTTCCTTCGTGGTGCAGGACAATCACGTCCAGCCGTGGTCTCTTTTTACCGACGAGAGGCGCGAATTGGGGGCCGAGTTCTTCGAGGATTCCCGATGGAATCGTTAGATAAAAATGATCGGATTTCAGTCCCGCGAGTGTGAGTGCGTTCTCTTTGAAAGAGACTCGATAGTGAAGCGCCAAGTCGTCTTTTGTGATCCCTGTATATTTTTTTAGACCGACTGACATGGCTTTCGTGAACGAGGAGTACTGTTCGAGTCCGGTCGCTATGGCCCTAAAAAATGCGCGTACGGCTGGTTGCAAGTCGTCGCGGGCGCCACCGGCAAGCACGAAGGTCATCTGTTGTTTCTTGTCCGTGTAAACCGCGGACACGAGATCGCCCTGGATGCCGTTCAAGATGTCGTGCAACGCTTGCAACGTTGAGTTCATCCATGTGTAGAAGGGGGGCGGCAAAAGGTCCTGGGGGAACGCCAGCATGTCGACCTGTTGATGAAGTTGATCGGGGGCACCCGCGGGGATAGCGATGGCGACGGCGGCATCGTCTGGGAGCAGGGTGGCGATCGTGCTCGCCTGTGTCATGGCCTCGCCGAAGTACTCGAGTCCAAGTTCTTCGATCGGGGCTTCGAGCGCGCTCATGAGCTTGAGGCTTCGGCCGGTGCCGAAGTCCAGGCTGGCTTCGACGGCCGTGGTTCCTTGAAGGACCTGGGTGAGTTGCTTTTCGATCAGCTCCGGAAAAAACAAGGGGTTGGATGGGTTGAGGTCGTCCTTCGGAAAGTTGGTCGCTCGCAGTTGGATCGCGTAGCCGTTGGTGGGTCTCATCAACAGCGCGTGGGCTCGATCAAAGTCCGCGTGACTCCGACCCAAGTCCACGCTGTGTTTGTTTGCTTTCAGAAGAAGCGTCGAGCCATTGTCTCGTAGTTCCCATACATCGCCACCAACGGGCTGAGGCGCGAATGCCTTAGGAAGGCTGTTGATGACACCCTTGCTGTTCTTGGTGGGCAAGGTCGCGGCCAGCTCAAAGTCGTCGTTGGTCGCGTGGGCCTGATGAGGTTGGGGGTAGTGGACGTCTGCCGCGAAGCGCCCTTCCAGGTTCAGTCCGTCGAGAAATCCGGGACCGAATCCAGATTGTATGAGAGTGGCCTGGAGCAAAGGGAAAAAATCGGCAGGCAGGCTCTCTGTCAGTGCTGGATCGATGGTTTTCCACAGGGTGATGACCTGCTTCAAGCCCGCAAGAATGTCGGAGAGATTGTCTACGCTCGCATGGATCTCGATCATCTCCACAGGCATGGAGGACGGGCCATCGAGAGCCTCAGAGCCGCTCGACGAGGGGGCTCGCGCCGCCACTGGTTCGTTGACGACGACCTCGGACGCTTTTGTGCCCTGGCAAGCCAGGGGAAGGGTCGAAACGGCGAGGAGCAGGAGACCACCGGGGACACGCATGGGTGCACTATAGGCGTCGCGGAGCCCGCGAACCAGCGAGCTTCTTGACTAGGGTGCCTCTTTCTTGGCCGCATCGACGATCTCGTTCGGAGTCGATCCTGCGAGTCTCTCGACGAGGTCCATGCTGGTTCCAGCCCCACCGTGGCGCAACGCGATGAGCTGGGCCGCGATGCTGACCGCGATCTCCGCTGGCGTTCGCCCACCGAGGGCGAGTCCGACCGGAGCATGGACGCGCGATAGATCCGGTCGGGCCCGTTCGCGCTCATCGAAACGTCGAAGTATTCGAGCGAGCACGCGCCGAACCTTGCGTTGACTGCCGATCATTCCGAGGTAGGCGTGAGGTCGCTCGATGAGGTGCGCGAGCGCATGTTCGTCTCGTTGGTGGTCGCGAGTCGCTATCAGCAGGGAATCGCGGGGGTCGAGGTCGGGTAGGGCATCCGCCAATTCGTCGGTATCGAAGGCGCGGCGGTCCGCCTGTTCAAAACAGGGACGGGTGAGCATCGACTCGCGGTCGTCGACGACCGTGAGTCGAAAACCGAGGGCGGTGACGACCGGCGCGATCGCTTGGGCGACATGACCAGCGCCAATGAGGATGAGCCGTGGGTGGGCACTCAAATATTCCACAAAAACCTCCATTAATCCGCCACAGCACATGGCGAGGTCACGTATCAAGTTGGCCTCTACTCGTCGGTTTAGGCCGGTACGCAGGGTTTCTTGGCAGGCTTCGACGACCTTCGCCTCGATCGCCCCGCCGCCGACGGTGCCGAGCATTCGGCCGTCGGCGTAGAGGAGAAGTCGAGCGCCCTCGACCTGTGGCGCGGAACCAGCCCGGCGGATTACGGTGGCTAGCGCAGCATCGCATTTGCCGCTGCCCTCGAGAACCTGAACGATCGCGCGCGCGATCTCGAGGTTGCTCTGGCTTCCCGGCACCAGGGGACAGTAGCGCGTCGCAGTGCCGGCACCAAAGCGCGGCTCTCGCCAAACCCAGTAAAAATGTTAGTCTGCGACCGGCCCAGGAGCTCCCCTACTATGCGCGCTACCACGATCGCTTTACTCACCTTCTCTTGCCTCGTGTTCCCCGGTTGTGACAGCGGTGAAGAGGACAAACCCCAGTTCAAGCCCTCGAAGTCCCTCTCGGAGCTCAAGCAGGCCAAGATCGAAGTTTCAGAGGAAGAGCTCGCCGCGGCCCGCAAAAACTCAGGTTTCAAGTCCGCCAAGGAGCTGGCCAAAGAGAACGCGGCGATCTTCGAAAAAGGTGCTCAGGAGTATGTGAAAACGCGGATGGGCGAATACCGGGCCGTGGTGGCAGAGCTTGGCGCTCATGTCGCTGAGATCGAAAAAAAAGCGGCGAAGTGGGCGAGTGCGAAAGACCCTGGTGCGGCATACGAGAAGTTCTCGGGTAAATACAAAGGCCGCGCCAAAGAGCTGACGTCTACCTACGACACACTCACCGGCCGTGGTGCGGAGGGGGGCAGCGTTCAAGTGGATCTGGGAGCGGCCTTCCGTACTTGGGAAGACCTCAAGAATGCCCTGGGTCCGAAAACAGCGCAGGACGAGCGTTTCGGCACCACCCTGGCGACCATTCGTGAGCGTCTCGCGGCGGTTTCAAAAGCCCTTGACGCGATCGCCAAGGACGACGGCTTGGAGGCCGACGAGAACTACGAGCCCGCCAAGAAGAAGAAAAAAAGGAAAAAATAGTGAATTGCCAAGCGGGGATATCGAGAAAGCGTTGAGAGCGCGACGTCTCGATCGTGCGTGGGCAGGTAGCATAGCCGCTGCCTATCGGTCGGGTATAGTCTCGCGTCATCGACGTGAGCAACGGTTCAATACATAAGCGATCGGGGATCCGTAGCGCGGTGAAGCGCGCTGCCAGGGCGATTCGTTTCGTGCTGGCGTACGCCCGAGCTCACTTTGTGAGTTACATCATCGGCCTGATCATGATGATCGCTACGGGGGCGATCGTCGTGAGAATCCCAGAATTGATCGGCCAAGCGATCAATGTCATCGAGGATGGCCAAGTTGATGCCGTTGAGGTGGCGCGCGCGGTGGCTCTCGAAATTGCGGTCCTCGCCTTGGCGTTGGTTGTGACGCGAACGCTCGCACGTGTGCTCTACTTCAACCCGGGACGAGACATACAGTTTGCGATCATGCGTGACCTCTTTGGTCGGTTGCTCACCCTTCAGCGGCCATTTTTCGCCAAGCACAAGATGGGCGAGTTGATCAGCATCTCTGCGAATGACACTCAGTCCGTCCGACTGCTCGTGGGTTTCGCGGGGTTCCAGGTGCTCAACGTCGCAGTTTTGGTGCCGATGCATCTGTGGAAGATGTGGGAGACCGACCGTGTGCTCACGCTATGGTGCGCGCTGCCTATTCTTTTGGGCGCAGTTGCCATGCGTCAAGTGATCCAGCGTTTCTATTCCCTCGTGCGGGGCTCGATGGAGGTGTTGGCGGGGCTCTCGGATCGTATTCTCGAAAGTTACAGCGGGGTGGCCACGATTCGAGCCTATGGCGTCGAAGATGCCGCAACGGAGCGTTTTCAGCGGCGCAATCAAGCCTACCTCGATGTGGTGTTGAAGCTAGCGAGGATTCGGGCCTTTGGCATGCCCGTTCTTCAGTTTTCAGCGATGGTCGCAACCGTGCTCGTGATTTGGATTGGCGGGGACCGAGTGATCGATGGGGAGATGAGAGTGGGTCATCTGGTCACGTTCATGTCTCTCCTGGCGGGGATGACGGGAGCGTTGACTGCTCTGGCCTGGGTGATGGCGGCCGTTTCCAAGGGGGCGGTCGCGCTCGACCGTGTCCAAGGTTTGATCGAGAGCGAAGACGGCGTCGTACGTGAGGGCCGTGTTTTGGATCTTCACGGGCCTCCCCGCCTTGAGCTGCGCAATCTTAGCTACACCTATCTTGGTGCCGATAAACCGGCGTTGAAGTCCGTGAGCGTAAGCGTCGCCCCGGGAGCGGTTCTTGGTATATTTGGTCGCACCGGCTCGGGGAAGAGTACTCTCGTAGATTTGATCTCAAGGGTGCAAGATCCTCCCGCCGGCTCCGTGATGCTCGATGGCATGGCCATCGAGAGCCTTGACCTTGCGTCCTTTCGGGCATGCCTCGCGGTTGTGCCCCAGACGCCGTTTCTGTTCTCGACAACGATCGCCAACAACATTCGAATGCGCGACGAAGCCAGCGGCCATCTCGCCAGTGAAGATGGCATTCGCGCGGATGAATCGCCAGGCGCGAGCGCGAGCTCGGACGATTCAGAAGGCGCGTTGGCGGACGACGATGTGAGACTGAAACAGGTCGTTAGCGCCGCTTGTTTGGACAGTGACCTCAAGCAGCTCGCGGATGGCCTTGAGACCGTCGTCGGTGAACGCGGTGTCATCCTTTCGGGGGGGCAACGTCAGCGAAGTGTGCTGGCTCGTGCACTTTTTCGCCGGCCGAAAATTCTTCTTCTTGACGACGTGCTCAGCGCTGTCGATCAAGTGACTGAGACGAAGCTGGTCGCATCCATTCGTGCATTGGATGGCGGTGATGGGCTTGGGCCGACGACTGTGATTGTCTCTCATCGAACCAGTGTGCTTGAACATGCGGACGAAATTATTGTGCTCGAGCATGGAGAAGTGGTTGAGCGAGGCACCCATGCGGAGCTGGTAGCGAGCGGCAGTCACTACGCCGAAATTCATGAACATCAACGCGAGGCGGATCTCGCATGAGTGATTCTTCGCCAACGGGCAAGCTCAACCCACAGCCTCTTTGGCCCATGCTTCGCCGGCTATGGTCTGTGGCGGGGCGTCATCGTCGGGGGTTTGTGATGAGCATGGCGGCCATCCCCATCGTCGTGATGATGGGTGTGCTGCGGCCCTTACTCATCAAAGAGGCGATCGACGTGCAAATCGTCGCTAGCGACTATCGTGGTCTTCGGGTGTACGCGATCTTGTTTCTTGCAGCGGTCGTCTTCGAGACTGTGGCGATGGCATTTCAGGTCTATTGGTTGCAGGTTGCAGGCCACAAGACGATCTTTGACCTGCGAACCATCATCTTTCGCCATGTAATTCGCCTGCCCGCAACATTTTTCGACAAGCAGCCGATCGGAAATCTCCTCAGTCGCAGCACCTCAGACGTGGAAGCGCTTGGCGAGACCCTGAGCTTCGGGGTGTTTACGATCATTACCGACCTCATGAGGATCGCCGGGTTCTTGGTGGCAATGTTTGCGCTCGACTGGCGGCTTACCATCTACTCCCTTTCAATTGCACCGCTGCTGATCGTGTTGGTTCGGCTCTTTAGCCGAGTGTTGAGAAATCTCCAGCTGGAGATTCGTCGTGCACAGGGCGTTCAGACTGGCTATCTAGCGGAGCAACTCAACGGCCTCACGGCGGTACAGCTGCATGGTCGCGAGCACGCGTCGCTTGCCAGCTACGTTGGCTTTGGTCATCGCTATTTGCGCGCGACAAAAATGGCGAACATTTTTGACGCGCTCCTGTTCTCGGTGATGGAGGCGATCGCGGCATTGTGCGTGGCGCTGCTCCTCTACGTAGCGACGCCTCGGGTGTTGATGAACGAACCCGGACTTACGGTTGGATTGATCTCGGCCTTCGTCTTGTACCTACAGCGGATCTTCATTCCCGTTCGAGAATTCTCAGGAAAACTAGCGACGTTAAACAGAGCGGCGGCCTCCCTTGAGCGAATGTATCGGTTGCTCGATCTCGATCAGGAGCCCCAGGTGAGCAGTGAGAACGATCCGCTGACCCGTTGGAGTGGTGGTATGCGGGTGCGGGACCTCTCATTTCGTTATCGAGACGATGGCGTCGACGTGATCAACAAGATAAATTTCGATGTTCGACCGGGCGAGGTTGTTGCCATTGTCGGACGAACCGGATCTGGCAAGACCAGTCTTGGCCGTATCTTGACCCGAACCTACGAAGGATATCGAGGTTCGGTGACGATGCTATGCGAAGAGGGCCCGACACGAGAGGTCGAACTCCGTGACATTTCACCGGGGACGTTGCGAGATCATGTGCTCATGGTTCAACAGGATGTCTTTTTGTTTGATGACACCACGAGCTACAACGTCTCACTTGGCCAGGCGGATCTGGTAGAGAATGATGCACGGATACGGGATGCGCTGGCGACGGTCCAGGCTCTCGAAAGTATAGACCAACGAGGAGGCCTGAACTTTGAGGTCGGCGAGCGTGGAAGAAATCTATCGGTCGGCGAGGCGCAGATGTTGGCGTTTGCCCGAGTTGCGGCCCGACGTCCGCAGATGCTGATACTCGACGAGGCGACCGCCAGTGTCGATAGCGCGACGGAGATTCGGGTCCAAGCGGCCATCGAAAAGTTGCTCAAGGGTCGGACGGTTTTGGTCATTGCGCATCGCCTCAGCACGGTACGCCATGCCGACAAAATTCTGGTGATGTCGGATGGCCAGATCGCCGAGCAGGGCAATCATTCTACCTTGATGGCGGCGGGGGGCCTCTATGCTGAACTCTACAACGGTCGGTTGTCGAGCGATGTGAGCTAGCCGCCGGGAGGTGACGAGGCTTCCATCAAGCCCGCGATTCCTGCGACAAGATCCGACGCACATCCTGTTTCAACTCCGTCGCTGGAGGGTGTGAGATTGATCAGGGGATGCGTCATGTTCTCAAGATAGACGGCCGTAAGACGAATCGTCGGTTTCGCGTCATTCCAAGCCCGAAATTCGACGCCGTTGAGGGGCCAAACGTTGAAATTTTGTCCGTACAAAAGAGCGCGATGGGATCTTCTGACGCCGAAAGTGGGTCTCCATCTCGTCTTTCTGGGGCACCCAGTCTCGCCAGAATTTGATCGGTGCTCCGCGATGTCTTTCCACTAGGTACGTTCCGGTTTTGATAGCGAGCGGTGAATCTCAATGGATTTTTAGTTGATCTTGTAGCATTTGAACCTGGGGATCGTTTGGATTTACGGCCTTCTAGAATGGCCGCGAGGTGCTAGGAGCACGGATCCTGTAGTCAATGTCTTCTTCGCTGACACCATCTCGGGCTTGAGGTCCAGAGCCGTGGACGATGACCACGGACGGGCGCCATGTATTCACCGGTGCTGACGATCGGACAACTGAGGGTTCCGTGTAAGGTTCAATGATCTCGCTCAAAGCTCACGACGTGTTCCTCCAGCTTGTCGACGAGCACGGGTAGACAAATGTCCTCGCTGAGCATCTCAAGTCGCGCGTAATCGGCCGCAGCCTCCCGGCTGTCGGTTGCTGCGTCGTGAGAGCCACAAGGGCTGCGATGGTCCCGATCTCTGTGTACTGTCGGGGGTCGATCACAGCGACTTCGTCGATCTCGAAAGTGATTTGGGCTGAATCGGGTCATGAACTTGCCAGCACGTCCAAGGATCTTCCAATTTTTACGAAGGCCGCGAGCGCGCGGTCAATGTGGGCGTCGCTGTGTGCGGCAGAGAGTTGGACCCGGATTCGAGCTTGAGCCTTTGGAACGACGGGAAAGGAAAATCCAACAACGTAGATACCTTCGCCGAGTAGGGCCTCGGCCATGGCCGAGGCGATTCGTGCATCTCCGAGCATGATCGCCACGATGGGCGTAGAGCCAGGTCTTATTTCGAACCCCGCCGAAGCCAATCCCTCTCGAAAACGGCGAGTATTTGCAGCGAGACGGTCGCGGAGCGCTGTGGATGAACTCACCAATTCGATGACTGCGAGACTTGCGTCGACGATCATCGGAGCGAGGGAATTGCTGAAGAGGTAGGGGCGCGAGCGGTTGCGTAGCAGTGCGATGACCTCTTTGCGGCCACTCGTGAATCCCCCCGACGCGCCGCCAAGGGCCTTCCCGAATGTCGACGTAATAATGTCCACCTTTTCCAAGACCCCGCACGCTTCGTGGGAGCCTCGGCCGGTCGGTCCGATGAAGCCGGTCGCGTGGCTGTCGTCGACCATAACCATCGCATTGTAACGGGCCGCCAAATCACAAATTTCTTCGAGCTTGGCGAGATGTCCATCCATGCTGAAGACACCGTCGGTCGCTATCAATCGCAGCCGGGCATCCTGGCTGTCTCTCAGCCTTTGCTCGAGTTCAGCCATATCGCAGTTGGCGTAGCGGTAGCGCTTCGCCTTGCACAATCGGATACCATCGATGATCGATGCGTGGTTCAGGGCGTCGGAGATGATGGCATCCTCGGGGCCAAGAAGCGTCTCAAAAAGCCCACCGTTGGCGTCGAAACACGAGCTGTAGAGAATCGTGTCCTCAGTCCCCAGAAACCGAGAGACCGACTTCTCAAGGGCCTGGTGGCGATCGAGCGTGCCACAGATAAAACGGACGCTTGACATCCCATAGCCCCGTTCATCCAACGAACGATGAGCGGCCTCCACAACACGTGGGTCGTTGGAGAGTCCCAAGTAATTGTTCGCACAAAAATTGAGCACCGTGACCCCATTGACGGAGATTTCGGGTCCCTGGGCGGAGGCGATCGAGCGCTCGCGTTTGTAGAGTCCCGCGTCCTCAATCTCATCGAGGAGACGGTTGAAATGATCCCTGGCTTGTTTGAACATCGAGCAGATTCGGTAGGTGTGGATTGCGCTGTGGAAAGCGATTGGCGGTCGGGGGGGCGTTGTCGACAGGGACCGGGTCTTCTAGTTGCGGTCGATCGGATCGGGAGCACGCGACAGAAGCAATTGGATCTCGGGGATCAGGGCCTCGGTCATCGACTCGAGATCATAGGCCGGCTTCCAGTTCCAGTCTGTGCGCGCCTTGGAGTCGTCGAGAATCTGGGGCCAGGAGTCGAGGATAGCCTGTCTTGCGGGGTCCGAGCGAAAGCTGAAATCAGCAGGGCCGATGGCGGCGGCGACGGATGCTGCAATCTCATGTGCGGTGGGCGAGAAAGCGGCGATGTTGTAGGTGCTGCGCGTGAGCATGTTTTTGGGGGCCGCAGAGAGCTCGCTAAGTGCCCGAATCGCATCGGGCATATACATGAGGGGGATTCGCGTGTCGGCCCTGCAAAAAGCTTCGTATCGACGCTTTCGAACGCCATCGAGATAGATGTAGATCGCGTAATCTGAAGTCCCGCCACCGGGCAGGGATGCGCTGATAAGTCCAGGGAACCGCAGGCCACGGAAGTCAAGTCCGAAACGAGTGGAGTAATAGTTGCCGAGCATTTCTCCGGCGGCCTTCGTGACCCCGTACATGGTGCTTGGCAGCAGCTCGACGTCGTCGGAAACCGTCGAGGGCAGGTCCGATCCATAGACGGCAATGGTGCTGGCGAAAATTAGCTGCTTGGTTCCTGCGAGTCGGCATGCCTCAAGGGTCTCGTAGAGGCCCCCTTGATTGACTCGGTAGGTCATCGCGGGGTCCGTTTCGCCGCGGGCGCTTAGAATAGCAGCAAGATGAAAGACCCGATCTGGTTGGAAGGCGGAGATCGCAGCTCGAATCTGCTGAGGATCGGTGACATCAACTTGCTGCCAGGTGAGATCTGGCGAGAGCTCTTTGGCCGAGGGAGGGCGAGGTTGAAGATCGGTAGCGATTACCTCGTCCCCCGCGGTGAGCAGAGACTCGACGAGATCGATGCCGACTTGTCCGCGGGCGCCTGTGACGAGTGTCTTCATGTGTAGGCATTGTATAGCCCGTTTTTGCGGGGCAATCCGGGTGGTCTTCGCTTTTTATGCTCGCCTGCCGATGGGCCACGGCGACGGTGTACATACGGTCGGGAGCGCTGAGAGGTGGGGTCCCAAACCCGCGGACCGCATTACTCGTCGACGGTCTTCAGCAAGGCGCGAAGATCGTCGAGTTTGAGTCGTTTGGCGCTTTCGAGTCCCGAAAGAAGGTCATCCGCGAGGTCTCGTTTGCTGGTGTGCAAATCGAGAATTTTCTCTTCGATCGTGCCCTCGGTCACCAGCCTGTACACCGTGACCGCTCTTCGCTGACCTATTCGGTGAGCGCGAGCGGTCGCCTGATCCTCGACCGCGGGATTCCACCACGGATCGAGATGAATTACGTAGTCCGCGCCTGTAAGATTGATGCCGATTCCACCGGCCTTTAGACTCATGAGAAAAACATCGCCTTCGCCAGACTGAAAAGCATCGACCGCCTGTTTTCGTCGATGTGCGGGCGTGGATCCATCAAAGCCAAGATGCTTGATCCCTTCTGTGTCGAGGCGCGCACGGACGTATTCCATGCTCCGCAGAAATTGCGAGAAAACGAGGACTCGATGACCTTCTTGGCGAAGCGCCGTGAGTCGAGTGACGAGCGCCTTGATTTTGGCGCCCTCGGGGGCACGGTCTTGGTCGATAAGTCGAGGATCGACGGCTGCCATGCGTAATCGAGTGATCTCCGCAAGAATTTTCAACCGGGATTTCCCCCCTGCCTTGGCGGATTTTCGGGTCTGTTCGACGGCGTCCCGACGCAACGCCTCGTAGAACGCGCGCTCTTCTTTGCTGGGACGAACAAGAATCGTCGATTCTGTGATCGGAGGAAGGTCGTAGAGAACCTGCGACCTTGTGCGGCGCAGAATGAAGGGACGAACAAGATCTCGAAGCTGACGAGCGCGCTCACGATTTCCCTGGGAGATCGGTGCAGAGAATCGCGACTCGAATTTTTTCTCGCGACCGAGAAGACCGGGAATTGTGACCTGAAATACGCTCCACAACTCTCCTAGATGGTTTTCGATCGGAGTTCCCGTGAGTGACAGTCGAAAGTCACTTTGCATAGAAAACGCAACGCGCGTTCGTTTTGTGTGAGGGTTTTTGAGCGCGTGAGCCTCGTCGTAAACGAGCGTCGAAAAGGGCATCGCGGTGAGCGCCTCGGACTCGCTTACAAACAAACCGTAACTACATAGCAACAAGTCCCCCGCTTTTAGTTCGGATATCAGTGCGGTGCGCTCTGAAGTCTCTGCGAGGTCGTGGCAGCGAAGCCCGGGACAGAATTTTTTTGTCTCAGATTTCCAGTTGCCGACTACCGATGTCGGGGCGACCACGAGTGCGGGTCCACGGCGGGAACGCTGACAGATCAGGGCAAGGGCCTGCAGCGTCTTGCCCAAGCCCATATCATCCGCGAGCACGGCACCGAGCCCGGCCTCGGCCAAACGGGAGATCCATCGGTAGCCGGCCACCTGATAGTCACGCAGCGTCGCGCGTAGGCTACGGGGCACCCGAGGTGAACTTTGGGCGATTTTTTGCATCGATTCGAGGCGGGAGCGTGCAGATTTGTCGAGATGCAGCTCGGCATCCTCACCCACGAGCTGTTGGAGCCGTGGAAGTAGCAAGGCGGGTGCGTGTCGCGATTTTCCAGTCTCTTCGCTGAGGTTCTCCAATACGTCAATGCGTTGGCGAAGATCGTTCGTGAGCGCCAAGAATTGATTGTTTCCGAGCTCAATGAATTTTCCCTTGCCTCGACGCTGGCTCAGGATCTCTTTGAAACTGAGTACCTGCAGCTCATCCGATGCGAGCTTTACGTTAATCTTCAGCCAATCTCGTTGCGAGGAGACTGATATTTTCATTGCCCTTGCATTTGCGATCCCGGAAATCGAGAGTTTTTTCCCTTCGGGCCAGGCGAGGGTTGCGCGCACTCCCAAGGCGTTGAGCTCCATGAGAATCTCTAGCGATTGATCGAGATCCGAAAGTCGCCAGGTCCAATGATCGTCGCCTTGACTGTCCAGACCTGGACAGTCTTTCATTAGGCCCCGAAAATGGGCCATCTCGCGTGTGAGATCACGGGCGCATGAAATCAATTCGTCGTTCATTCGCGCGGAGATCTTGGTTGGACCCTCCCCGGGGGGGAACTCGGGTCCGCCTTCGCCGAGCGGCAATACACGTGCACGGACGCTAAAGGTCGAGCCTTCCCACTGAAGCTGAAACACGGTTTGGAATCTCGCCTCCACGTCGCGGGCGGAGAGAGCCTTTTCGCCTTCGACACGCAGGCCACCCGAGATCGAGAGTGTTGAGAGCGTTTCGAGCAGACGTTCTCTGCCGGATGCGGGAATCCTTAGCTCGCCGTTTTCGGCCTCCCTAAAACTAGCGAAGATCGGTTTGAGCCGATCTTCACGTTCATAGACCTCCAGTTTTCGGGGGGTCGCTACGATGGCCACATCTTGCAGGGCGAGTTGAGGCGGTATTAGCTCCAAGAGCGTGTCTCCGGCCTCTTGACGGCTGCGTAGTTGCGGTTGCCCGCGTGTTATCTGAAGAGACTCTCCATCAGCCCCTCGTACCCGAGGATGACCGATGAGAGCCACCAATGCCCGGTCTCCAAGCTCCTGTCGACTTCGCGGTCGGTACCCGTCGCCACTGACGACATCTTCGACATGAGCCAGGACGCGAAGGTCCTGGTCGCTAAGAGAGTCGGGAGTTCCGTCCTTCAAGGTGCTGATGGCCACAGGTTTACCCTTGCGCGCCTTTGGACTGGAGATCATACGGGCAGAGATCTGTGCGCGCCCATCGTAGACGACCACTTCCCAAACGAGGTGTGGGCGGAACTGTGAGGGACCTGTTCCGGTGTTTGAGTTTTGAGTGATCCGACCCGCGGAGGCACTAAAAACGTCGAGAAGGGTCTCCCATGGCTCGCGTCGTCGAAATCCAGCGGCGAGGCTGTTCGTAGGTGCTTCTTTGCCATCCATGAGCGCGAGCAGGGCGGAGAGTTCGTGCGCGATGCAGGTCACGCCGCCTGCAATCGCATCGTCTCTTTCGGCGATCAGTCGATCTCGTGCGAACTCAGCGTACTTCTTTAGCGATCCGCCCAGCCAATGGATGCAGAGACAGTAGACGAGAAGATCCTCCCAGGAAGAATCGGATCCGCGCGGTCGATCGATATCAGCGAAAATTGATTCTTGTTGTTGGATACTCTGGGATGCTTTGTGAAAGCTCGCCAAGATCCGATAGAAGTTTTTGTATGCACCGGGCGTTCGCCGAGCACTCACCAGTCCATCGGCAAATGCGGCCATTCGCCTGGGGTTCTTGTGCATGGTCACCACGCGAACCAGAGCGTGAATCGCTCCTTCGAGGTCATGAAGTTGCCTGTGTTTTGGTTGTTTAGTGCCCAACACAACCCGGTCTCCAAGTGCGGCCGCTTCCTCGTACTGTCCACGAGAGAAGGCATCGAGCACACGGAGGGATTCCAATCCAAATTTCGGTAGTTTTCCTATTCTTGTGACCGACTCAAGCTCGCCGCGCAGAGTCAGGAGGCGAGCCAATGTCATCTTGTCCTTGCGGTCGCCGTGATTCGCTACAAACCCCATGAGAAGCGGGTGGCGGGCGGAAAATCGAGAACTACAGCGCTCGAGCAACGTGCTGAGATAGATGCTTTGGGTGGATTCCGGAAGGGACTCGATCCAGCCAAGACGGACGCTTACCCCGAGGATCGAGACGAGCAGTGTTCCTAAATCACCTGCGGTCGCGGAGACGATTGAGCTCAACCGATGAACGGTCTTTGTTACCCCTGCACGGTCGCTTTCGATGAGAAATACCCGAAGATCACAGAGAGAGCCGGAGAGCCATCGATACGACCGACTTCTGGATTCTTGCTCTCCGTCGATGCCGCCCGCGTCCTCGTTGTCTTCACGGCTCCGTTGGGCGTTCATGGCCCTGTTCAGCGCGTGCAGCAAGCCCCGTTGCTGGGCTCGCTCGAACACCTGCATGAGAACGTCGGGCGGCAACGTGTAGAAGGTCTGTTGAGACGACTGAAATACGTAGGCGTCCCCCGCGCGAGCCAAGAGGGCACAGAGGACCTGGAACTTTGTGTTCGAGATCTGTTTCGGCCCCTGACATGCCTTGGCCCAGGTGTTCCACGCCACATCGGTCTGCGGACCGTGTATGCCGCCAAGCAGCACGAGAAGACTTAGTTGGGCATCATTGAGTTTAGGAATATCGACCATTTTCTTGGTTCTCGATCACCTCTCCCCGGCGAGAGGCTATCAATTCTTGGCTCTGAATGATTTGTGGTGGTGAGGGGAGCAGCGATAAAACTGCGGTGGGTCTTTTGCACGTGCACGTGATTCCAACGGAACTCGATGTGCAGCGGCAGTCGGGTGACTCGGGTTGAGTCGAAGGAGTTCCCGATGAAATGAATGGGTGCGGAGTGTAGCTTCAGCATTGGCCGATGGTGGGTGCGTTCCACGATCCGTGATAGACCGCCATCGGCGATGGCTCGACGATGGCTGCACTCGAAGACGATTTTGACCTCCCCTTGGCACTGCGAGGTGCCCTGGTGTGGAAGATGTCACGCAGCGGTGGCCCAGGCGGCCAGAACGTCAATAAAGTGGCCAGCGCCGTGCAGCTGTGGGTGAGTTGGAAGGCGCTCACCCAGTGTCTGAAAGAACAGGGCGTGCATCGTCTAAGGGCGCAAGTTCCGCACCTGTGCACTGAAACCGGGCTATGCCTGCGCGTGACGGAATCCCGCGGACAACTCGACAACAAGCGGCTGGCCTTGACACGCTTGGTCGGTCTGTTGGCTGAAGCGCGTAAGATCCCTCGCGTGCGCAAAAAACGCTACGGTCGTCCGCCGGGCGTTGAGCGCCGGCGTCTGCAATACAAGAAAGAAAATTCCCAGCGCAAAGAGGGCCGTAGGCGGGTGAATCCCGAGGAATAGAGGGTTGACAGGAGGAGGGGCGAGCTTGGGGGCGCAAATGCGCGCTGACCATGAACGGCTGCTATCGAGTTCGCAATTTGGGTGCCTCGCCGCTGGCACCAAAATTGCTGGGATGGAGGGTGTGCGATTGTCCGCCAAGCTCCTGCCGCTTCGCTGCGCTTCGCTTCTACAGGGTCAGGCTCTTGCGCTTCGCACCTGTTTGATCGCCATGGGTCTGCTGAGTCTCCACGTCTCTCCGGCGGCGGCGGAAACCGCATTGCGAACGACGGTCGCGCCCACGGTGGGCTCGGCCGTCGTTGTGCATCCAAAGATCGTGCTCATGGGCGAGGCTCAAATGAGGGTTGCAGCCGATGCTGAAGCCAGACGTACAGGCGACCCCGTTGGGGTGCAAATGCGTGCGGGACCAAGTTTTTTTCTGGGTCAGTTGGTCGGGCTCGATCTTCGCTATGCTTACGCATGGGGCCTCTTTCCTCTCAATGGTCCCGGTATCGAGGAACATCGGGTTCAGCTCGGCTTACGAGTGGGTACGCCACGTTCGGGAGATCGAGGACTGGCTGTCGCCAATCGTACTCGCCTGGATCTTCGTGGCTACCGGCTAGCGCCGATGGGATCGTCGTTCACGTTTCATATGCGGCCGCGCAACGAGACTCTTGTGACCGTTCAGATCAGCGAGTGGTTTCAGATTTCGCTGCAGGCCGAGGCCCTGCTTCAGCCGGATCTAGGGCGCATCGACATGTTTCAGCTGCGGGGGGGATCCGTATTGCATGGCTACGTTCCACTTGGTCGCAAGAACAGTCACTCGGAATCAAGGCGGCGCAAGAATCGTCCGATGCTCTCTTGGGTCGTGGGCGCTCAGTTTGGATTGTCTCCAATTTCATTGCTAGCGGCGAACCGGCCGAAAGGCGGGTTCCTCGAGGATGATGCCCCCGCAGAGACCGCGGAGAACGACCATGTCGATCTCGTACTCACGGTCGGCTTGTCGGGGGTATTTTGAGTGTCTATGCTCGGGTCCCATGAGTGACTCGAAGTCGACGCACCACAAGGTTCTGATCCTCGGCTCTGGCCCTGCCGGCTGTACCGCGGCCATCTATGCGGCGCGAGCCAATCTCGCGCCTACGATGATCGCCGGCCCCGAGCCAGGCGGGCAGCTGATCACGACGACCGATGTCGAGAATTTTCCCGGGTACCCCGAAGGCGTGAATGGCTCCGAGATGATGATGCAGCTGCAGGCTCAGGCCGAGCGTTTTGGAACCAATGTCATCTACGATATCGGTACGAAGGTTGATCTGCAGTCGCGACCATTTTCGGTCGAGACCGAGGGCGAGGGGACCTTTACCTGCGACACGCTGATTATTTCGACGGGGGCCACCGCGCGCTATCTTGGTCTGCCGAACGAGCAGCGCCTGCGAAATCACGGCGTAACGGCCTGCGCGACCTGCGATGGAGCCTTTTATGCCAACCAGGATGTGGCCGTGATTGGCGGTGGTGATACCGCCATGGAGGAGGCCCAGTTCCTCACGCGGATGTGTCGTAGCGTCCACCTGATTCATCGTCGAGATTCGTTTCGCGCCAGTAAGATTATGGCGGAGAGAACCTTGGCCAACGACAAGATCACGGTGCACTGGAACAGTGCTGTCGACGATGTGTTGGGCAAGGACACGGTGACAGGCCTGCGCCTCAAGGACACCAAGACGGGCGAACGGCGAGATTTGGAAGTGACGGGGATGTTTTTGGCGATCGGCCACGTCCCCAATACCGCCGTGTTTGGCGGACAGCTTGAAACGGACGATGCGGGCTACCTGATCTTAGAGCCTGGCTCGACGGCAACAAAGATTCCGGGCGTCTTCGCCTGTGGTGATGTGGCCGACAAAGTGTACAGACAAGCGGTGACCGCGGCTGGAACGGGCTGCATGGCGGCGATCGACGCGGAACGCTGGCTGCTTGAGAACGGCGGCTAGGTCGACCGGACCGACCGACCGGCTCAGAAGCCATCTTGCGTGCCGGCGAGGACGACAGGACCGAGAAGATTGCTCAAGGGAGTGAAGTCTCCGTCTCTCGCCCTCGACCGTCGCGCAAGATGCGCACAATGATCCACGTTTGTGAACACCCGGGACGGGTGTCGATAGGGCACCAGCTGCGGTAGAAGCAGGCGATGGGTACCGGACTCGAAGAGTTGGGGATTGTGGACGACGAGCTCCCGATCGAGTGGGGCGGGGGATTGTCTCTGCGTGGGAAGATCCCAGAAGTCGACCACATCGAAGAGCTGGAGCGCATCGCTTTGTTCGCAGGCTTATTGCCAGCCCACCTCGTGCGGATAGGAAAGCTTGCGGTACCGGTCACCTTGCAGAAGGAGGAGCACCTCTTTCGGCATGGGGATCCCGCGAATGGCCTCTATCTCATCTTGACGGGCTCTGTGCGGATCTCCCGAAATACGGCCGGTGTTGGCGAGGAAGCCCTCGCGGTCTTGCACAAAGGCCAACACTTTGGCGAGATGTCGGTGATCGACGAAGATGTCCCCAGGTCGACCGATGCGATCGGCCACGAGAATACGCGGCTGCTTATGGTCCCGAAAAATGAGCTGCGTGACCTCATGTTTGTCGATCGTGAGCTGGCCTACGAGCTGCTGTGGCGCTTCGTGCGAACTCTAAGCGCTCGGCTCCGGGACTCGAATGACCGGCTAATGATGTTGACCGCCTCGTCGAAATTCTAGAATTCGGTCAGTCCGCTGACAAGACGAAACCCCAAAACACATCGTGCTTTGGGGCGATCAACGCGAAAAAACGGGTATTGTCCATGGTCCTGCGGCCAATGACGCGTCGGGAGACTCCCGTCGCATCACAAGCGGCCGCAGACCGAAGGTCGCCCGGTGAAGGGCTCTACTGAATCAAGAAGGCGATCAGCAGGGCGAAAACAACGAGAGATTCGATGAATGCGAGACCCAGAAGCATCGGGGTGAACACCTTGTCGGCCGAGCTGGGATTGCGGCAGATACCTTCGAGCACGGCAGCGACGGCGCGTCCTTGTCCAAGGGTTCCGCCGAGTGCGGCGAGGCCGATGGCGAGGGCCTTGGCGATCGGGCCGGTCATGCTGGCGCCAGCGGCTTCAGCAGCGGGTGCAGCCAGGGCGATGGCGGGAAGCAGAAAGACCACGAGGGCCGCGAGAGGAGCGATGATGCGCTTGTGCATGATAGGTGTCCTTGAATTCGGAAAGTCGACGGTGCCCGGTGCAGTGGGCGCTCAGTGTTCTTCGGCGTGCTCGCAAGCCATGCCGATATAGATAACGGTCAACAGGGTGAACACCACCGTTTGCACGATGGACACGAGCACACCCAGAAGCATGAAAGGAACCGGGATGAGAATAGGGACGAGCACCAGCATGGTGCCGACGACCTTGTGATCAGCCAGGATGTTGCCCATGAGTCGCAACGACAGCGAGATCGGGCGAGAAATGTGGCTGACGATCTCGATCGGCAGCATCAGCGGAAACATCCAAGGGAAGTTGATCCCGGCCACCGGAAAGCTGGGTCCGAGAAAATGCGCAAGATAGTGGAGACCCTGCTCCTTGATTCCGACGACGTTGTAGACCACGAACACCATCAGCGAGAGCGCGATGTTGGTCTTGAGCGTGTCGGTTCCTGGGAGGAAACCCGGGACAAGGCCCTGAATGTTGTTGACGAAGATGAACAGCGCCAGGGTGCCGATGAAGGGCAAGAACCGCTTGGCGTTCTTCTCGCCCATGATATCGGCGCTCATGGTGAACGTCGTGTTCACGAAGCCGTGCATCATGGCCGCGAGACTGTAATTGCGCGGTGGCACGACCCCCTGGGTGTCGTCCTTGAGACTTGCCCGGTACCGGAAGGTCACGAACACGATAAAGAGTGCCGCGATCAGCGCGGCGGCGACGTGCGTGAGCGAGAAGTGGGTGTCTCGAAACACCATCCAGGTCCACTCGCGTGCGAGCTGCTCCTTGATGCCGAAGGACTCCGCGCCGGGTCGACCTTCCAGGCGTGCCCAGAAGTCGCTCATCAAGACGGTATAGAGGGTGTCGTGGTCTCCCATGGTTCCGTCAATTCTTACCGGTTCGTCACGATGCGTTGGAGGGGAGTTTTCTCGCGCCTCGATAGATGGCGATCCCTGTGGCCGCGAGCGCAATAGTCATGCCCACGGCAAGGCCCTCGGGTCGGGCGGGCATGTACCAAAGGATTCCAACCAGTGCAACCATGAGGGCGGGCATGCGAACCAGTGATGAAAGCCCACTGGCAGGCCTTTTACGTGATTCGGCACCATGTTCATGCTGTGCCCGCACCGCGTGTGTTAACATGCGAGAGATCCCGCGTCCTAGTGCCAATATATTCGCGCTAGCGATGAACGCCCCAAGCGCGATTCCGAGCGAGAACTCCGGATCCCATTGAAGGCCCAGCACGCAGCCGAGGCCCGCGAGGAAGCCCGTCCAACGTAAAATCGGAGCGACCGGCACGACCGGGGCTTCGATGCGGTGCGAGTCGGGCTCCGCGCCGTCGGACGTATCCGCAGGCTGCTCAGGTGGAGGAGGACGACTGGCTTGCATCGACAGGGTCTTCTTTGGCGGCTTCGGCCGCTTTCGCCTCGGCTTGGCTCCAAGCCTTGTAATCTCGCGCGGTGCGCACGATTGCAGCGATGGCAGCGCCGCATCCAATCATAAACCCGACGATCGTGGTGCCGGGGGCCCAGCCGGTCCAGTGTTGCTCGACCCACCGGGCTGCCAGGGTGGAGCCGATGATCGCCACTGCGATCTCGATGCCAAGCGAGCTTGCCGACGTGTAACGAAACCATCGCGCTTGCCCACGTGGGCCCTCACGTTTGCGAAGCTGCAGTTGTTCTAGACGACTCATCACAGGCCTCCGTGAGCGATTTCATTGAGTAGCGATCGTCGCTACAGCCGCAAATGCTGCGCGAGCCGCCTGGACCGTGTGCTCGATCGCGCCTTGATCGTGGGCCGTGGACATGAAAGCGGCTTCAAATTGAGAAGGTGCCAGATAGACCCCACGCGCGAGCATTTCGGAGTGCCATCGAGAAAAGCGTGGCAAGTTGCATGCCTTCGCCTGGGCGTAGTTCTCGACGGGGCCGGCGTGAAAAAATCCGCAGAACATTGCCCCGACCTGGGTTCCCGTCCAGTCGACGCCGGCGTCATTTGCGGCCTTCGCCAAGGCCGTGCAGAGCTCGGTTGTTCGTGTTTCGAGCGCTGCATGGGGCGCCTCACGCTGGATGATCCGCAAGGTCGTCAGCCCTGCGGCTACGCTGAGAGGGTTGCCGCTGAGTGTGCCGGCTTGGTACACGGGCCCCAGGGGCGCAATGTCTTCCATGATCCTACGCTTGCCACCGTAGGCCCCGATGGGCATGCCGCCGCCGACGATTTTGCCCAAACACGTGAGGTCGGGGGTGACCGCAAAGCGAGCTTGGGCGCCTCCGGGGTGGACACGAAATCCGGTCATGACCTCATCAAAGATCAGCAGGGCTCCGTGAGTGTCGCATAGGACGCGCAAGGCCTCGAGATAGCCGGGCTTTGGTGGGATGCAGCCCATGTTGCCTGCGACCGGCTCGACGATGATCGCTGCGATCTGCGAGTCTCCCGCCGCGTCGAGGTGTTGAGAGAACAGCGCCTCCGCGGCGCTAGCATCGTTGAAGGGCACGAGCAGCGTGTCGCTTACCGCGTTGCTCGGCACACCCGCGGATCCGGGGATGTTGAGGGTGGCGGCCCCAGACCCTGCGGCGACCAGCAACATGTCGGCGTGGCCGTGGTAGCCCCCATCGCATTTGATGATCTTCTCCCGCCCGGTGTGCCCGCGTGCAAGCCGAAGGGCGCTCATGGTCGCCTCTGTCCCCGAAGAGACCAGGCGGACCATGCCTTCGTTCATGCTGGGCACCATCTCGCAGATAAGCTCGGCAAACTCGATCTCGATGGCTGTGGCGGCACCGAAGCTCAGGCCATCGCGGGCGGCCCGGATGACCGCATCGACGACCTCGGGGTGGGCATGGCCGAGCAGCGCCGGACCCCAACTACCGACATAGTCGATGAGGGCAGCGCCATCTTCGGTGATGAGATGGCAACCGCTCGCCTTGCGGACGAAAGGAGGTTGCCCGCCAACGGCCGCGAAGGCGCGGACGGGGCTATTTACACCGCCCGGAATATACCGCTTTGCGGCTTCAAACAGTTCGATGCTTCGTGTTCCTGCGCGACCGTCGTCTGTCATCGTCTGGCTACCTTGTCGTTTGTTGTCGTGGGTGTTCCGCGCTTGTGTCCCCGGACCGTTAGTCGTCAGACTTGTCGGTACCGTCGTTCGTAGAGCCCTCGGAGGGGGCCTCGGCGGCCTCGGGGGCCTCGGCGGCCTCGGCGGCCTCGGCGGCACCAGGCGCACCAGGCGCACCGGGCGCGTCAGCCTCGTCATCAGGGCGAGTGTCTTCGTCACCCGGGTCGTCGATACGGGCGAGTCCAGCGACGATCTCCTGATCGCCCATTCGAATCACACGGACGCCCTGGGTATCGCGGCCGAGTTCTGAGATGTCGGTCACGGCCATACGAATGATCTTTCCCCTGTTGGTGACGACGATCAGCTGATCGTCTGGAGTGACCTTGAGCATCCCGACCATGACGCCATTTCTCTCTGAGATCTTGATGGTCTTGATTCCGAGGCCCGAGCGGCTTTGCACCCGATATTCGGGGGCTGGGGTACGTTTCCCGAAGCCGTTTTCGCAGAGCGTCAGCAAACTGCGCTCGCTGTTCGCATCGAGCGTGAGCATTGAGACCACACGATCGTTCTCGCGTAAGTTCATTCCACGGACACCACGTGCGAGACGTCCCATTGGACGTACGTCGGTCTCAGGAAAGCGTATGGCCATTCCATTTTGGCTGGCCATCATGATGTGTGCGGATCCATTCGTGAGTCGCGCGTCGAGAAGCTGATCGCCTTCGCCGACGGTGGCGGCGATCAAGCCCGAGGCCCGAATATTTGTGAATTCCTTCAGCGAGGTTCGTTTGATGTACCCCTGGCGCGATGCCAAGACCACGAAGTGATCGTCGTCGACCTCTTCTTCGCGGTAGGCCATCATTTCAAGAATTCGTTCGTCTTCCCGCAGATCGAGAAAGTTCACGACGGCTTTTCCACGGCCCCCGCGTCGGCCGAGCGGGAATTCAAAAACTCGCTTTCGAAACACCCGACCGGTGTCGGTAAACATCAGGATGTGGGCGTGGGCAGAGGCTTCGAAGAGGGTCATGACGGTGTCCTCCTCGTCACGCCCAGTGCCACTCTTGACACCTTTGCCGCCGCGTGCCTGTACGCGATACTCGGCGGTCGGCATGCGCTTGACGTAGCCCTTGGCGGTGAGCATCACGACCATCGATTCGTCGGCGACCAAATCGATCGGTTGGATCTCCAGCTCGTTGGCGATGATCTCTGTACGACGAGAGCCACGGTCGTCGAGGGCTCCCGAGCCTGAGCCTTGGCCTTCAGGATCACCGTAGCCGTGGCGAATCTCAAGCAGCTCACTGTGAATCACTTCCATGAGCCGGTGGTGGTCACGAAGGACCTGCTCAAGCTCCGTGATGACAACGCACAGCTCTTTGTATTCGGCCTCAATCTTCTCGCGCTCGAGTCCGGTAAGCCGCTGAAGACGCATCTCCAAGATCGCCTTCGCTTGCTCCTCGCTAAGCCGATAGGGCCCCTTGCGCGCCGCTTCGACATCTTCGGAGGGGCGGTCACAGCGCTCGAGGAACGACGCGAATCCCACCAACTCCTTGGCCATAAGCGCTGTGCGTGCTTCGTCGGGATCCTTCGAGGCCCGGATTAAGGCGATGATGGCGTCGATGGCGTCGGTCGCGACACCGAGACCTTCGACGACGTGCCGGCGGCGGACGGCCTTGTTGAGTTCGTAACGGCATCGGCGCGTGACGACGACTCGTCGATGATCGATAAAGAGTTCGAGACACTCACGCAAAGTGAGGATTTTAGGTCGGCCATCGACGATGGCGATCATGTTGACGCCAAAGGTGGTCTGTAGATCGCTCATTTTGTACAGACTGTTGAGAACAATCTGTGCGGAGGCGTCGCGTTTGACCTGGATCCAAATTCGCATGCCCGTACGGTCGGAGTAATCTTGGATATCCGAGATTCCCTCCAATTTTTTGTCACGTACGTGTTGAGCGATGCGCTCAATGAGACGGGTCTTGTTGACTTGGTACGGGATCTCCGTAACGACGATGGACTCGCGGCCTTTTGCGTCCTCTTCGATCTCCGCGCGCGCACGGACGAGGATGCTTCCGCGGCCGGTCAGGTAGGCTTGGCGAATGCCTGAATGCCCGAGAATTAGCCCTCCAGTGGGGAAATCGGGTCCTTTTACGTAGTTGAGCAGTGTGGGAGTGTCGATCGAGGGGTTGTCGATCAGCGCCAGGCAAGCGTCGATAAGCTCGGTGAGATTGTGGGGCGGGATGTTGGTCGCCATGCCCACGGCGATTCCCACGGCTCCGTTGAGCAGCAGGTTGGGTACTCGGGTTGGAAGTACCGCCGGCTCAAGTTCTTTTTCGTCGTAGTTCGGAACCCAGTCGACGGTTTCTTTTTCGAGATCTGCGAGCAGCTCGCTAGCGAGCTTTTGCATGCGCACTTCCGTGTAGCGCATGGCGGCTGCGGAGTCGCCGTCGATCGATCCAAAGTTGCCCTGACCGTCGACCAGCTGATAGCGCATGGCGAAGTCCTGAGCGAGTCGCACCAAGGCGTCGTAGACCGCGGAGTCGCCGTGTGGGTGGTACTTTCCAATCACATCACCCACGACGCGTGCGGACTTCTTGTACGCCTGCGAATGAGTGTTTTTAAGCTGGTACATCGCATACAAAATGCGGCGATGGACGGGTTTGAGGCCGTCTCGGACATCCGGAAGGGCACGCGATATGATGACGCTCATCGCGTAGTCCAAGAAGGAGCTACGCATTTCGTCTTCAATGTTGAGGGTCGATATTTGTTCGGCCATCTGGGCAACTTCGGATCGAGAAAGTTAGCCCGTGAAGGCTCTGAATCCCGCCCGAAACATACTCTTCAATGGTGCGTTCCGCCAAGCTGGAAGGCTGTGGGACCACGCTTTTGTCGCTCGTGGAGGGTTGGCGCTAAAGGGTCCTTAAACCCATGAATTCTGCATATTTGAAATGCGCGTATCCCGTTTTTTCCAGCGTGGCAGGGAGGGGCGGCTTCGACCGCGGGAGTCGAGGCCGGCTCGATGTCATCGTGAGGTGATTGTGCGCGATCGCGCGTGATGAAAGGGCCGGGGACAAGAGCCCGCTGCATCGCAGGTTCGGCGCTAGAACTGTCCGCTGACCCCGTGAATTCCTGGAAGGAGGGTGAATCTTTGTTTGCGTGCTCGCTTGGTCTTGCGGCGGTCGACCGCCAGGAGGATGATCCCAAGCACGGCGCTTGCGACTCCGGCGGTCGTCATGGCGATACCGCCGTTCATCGTATCGTAGCGAAATTCACAGGTTCCGTTTGCATCGGCGTGGGTGCCCGAGCAGTTCTTGACGTAGGGGTTCTCATCGATGTTGATCAGTGTGATCCCGCTGACCAGGAACGGCACGGAGAGGCCGAGGGTCGACCACCCTAAGATTCGGCCGAAAGCCGCAGGACGGTGTGCTGACGGTGTGGTGAGCGATTTGGATGTCGTGCCGGCTGCGTTTCGCCGCGGGGCTCGCTTGGAGCCATGGTTTTGGATTTCAGAACGCATCGCTGCGGCTTCGTAACCCAGTGCCTCTGCGGCCTCGGTGTAGGTGCATATTTCGCACGAACTTTCTTGGTGGTAGCAAAGTTCTCCACTTTGGGCATCGAAGAGCTCGATCTGTAGCTGATAGTCACGCCCTGTGGATGCCACCGTGCCTTGCACAACAGCCGACGCCTGGTTGGCATCTCGGGCCAATGCACGGCGGCACTCTGTGTCGGCACAGCCTCGGTGCTTTACGTTGACGATCTCGATCCCTGTAGAGGCGAGTCCTTGGCGCAGGCTCTTCTCGAAGCGATCGCGTTTGTCTTGTGGGGTCTGCGCGTCCATCTCGAGAGGCAATAGAGCGACGCGCGCAGGTTCGGCAGCATCGGCTTGCAGACCTGACAGGAGGGCGAGCAGTGCACAGAGGAGGCTCATCGGCTTGCCAGCGAGCGACATGGCGGCACCGTAGTACACTCGCAACGGGGGTACCAGAGCAACCGCGTGTGTGGCGATGCCCGGCTGTAGGTGGTGCGTGGTCGCGTACACCAAACCAGACCACCAAAAAATCGTGACGCGCTTGGTTCTTGAGGCTCGTTTCCTATGGCAGACTCCGTCCAGCTCCAGCCCATGAGCAAGCGCGGAAAAAACAACAGGCGCAGGTCGCCCTCCGTGGACGCCGCCGTGCCATCGGAGTCGACGGTTCAGGTGAGAAGCATGCTTGAGCGCAGCGCAGGAACCGTCCGTCCGCGTTCACGGGCCGTTGAGGGCTCTGAGGCTGTCCGCCCGCCGCCCCCACCGCCCCGGCGCGACAGACCGCAGCGCCGGGTTCAAGCGGATTCTGCAAAAAGGGCAGAGCAGGGAGTCCTACCGGAGCGTTTGCTACCGGAAATTCGGGTCAATGCAGTTCTGCGAAGGCACTGGATCGGGGAGGTCGTGGAGGCCGAGTTGGTCGCGGATGCTTCGATATCCTTAGTTGTCACAATTTTTGCCGAAAAGTTGAAGCTGTCGAAAGTTCGGCGCGACGCCTGCAGCGCGGCCGCTCGCCTGGCAACCGGACTTGGAGCCGAGGTTGCTGAATTTTTTGGCCTGGTGCGAACCGCCGAAGGTCGGTTGGGCTATGCGGTTCGACGTGTCGAGGGTACGACCCTCGAGGTCCTCGCAAAGACCGAAGGGCTGTCGTTGTCCCGGGCGGTTGCCATCCTTCGCCAGTGCGGACGCGTATTGCACGGTGGACACGGCGTTGGGTTGTTGCATCGTAGCTTGTCATTAAATGCGGTGACGTTTCGGGTCGAGAGTTCGGGCCGTGAAGGGGTTGTGATCAGCGATTTCGGCCTGCGCGAACTTTTTGAAGGCGGTCGTTTGCCCTCACAGATCTTGGAGCCAAGCTCGGCTCCTCACCTTCCTGAAAACGCGCTTGAATGCGCGCCATCGACCCGTGAGGACGTCTATCTCTTGGGGGCGCTGGGCTATAGGTTGTTGGCGGGGGAGGCTCCGTTTAGCGGGCAGAATTTCGGCCCGCTCGCACACCGTTACGCGCAGGAGGATGTTGCGCAGCTCGCCAGCCATGCGCAGTGCAAAGCGATTCCCAAAGCGATTTGTGCGGTGATCGAGCGTTCTCTTGCCAGACAAGCGGGTGACCGTCAGGCCGATGCGGGAATCTTTGTGGCCGAGTTGGAGGCGGCGAGTCGCGCGAGCGGATTGGAGTTCAGGTTGGCTCCAGACCCCGCCGAAGCGCGCAAATCCAAGCCGATCCTGCCGGCAGTCAACCTTTTTGGATCTGAATCTTCGGGACCATCAAGCGCCCACACGACGCCAAAAACACAGTCAGCGGCCAAAACTCCCATGTCCGTTGGCCCTCGCTCATCGCTGGCACGGGCAGGCGTCAGCGGTGAGCAGAGCAAGTCGCCAGGGGAATCGGTCGATCGTGAGAACCCGAGGGCTGGAGTGAAGCGGGCTGGGGCGGTGGCGATCGGACTCATCCTGTTGATCGCCGGCGTGATGATTGGCCGTATGAGTGACGTCGCAGAGGAGACCCACACCGGCAATCGGGTGGCGGCCGTGCGGATCGATGATGGCTCGCGGGCGATGGTTCGCGTCGACCGATCGGAAGAAAAAAGTCTGTCGACCGCGACCGGGGAAGTTATCGAGTCGGAAGCGGAGGAATCGACGGGCCCAGAAGTTGGCCCTGAGGAGCGGTCGGAGGTTGTGGGCGTGCTGGGCGAAGTTTCTAGCGAGGCGGAGTCAGACTCCATCGAGCCTGCAATTGAGCCTGCAAGAGAGGACTCTGTGGCGCCGGAACGTGATCCAACCCGCGCTTTGGAGTTGGCCAAACGGGGCGTGAATGAACGTGGCCGCGGCCGGATCCAGTTGGCAAAAAAACTTTTTAGCGACGCGCTCCGTTACGACCGGGGCAATCGGTTGGCACTCTCGAGGCTCGGAGCGATCGAATTCGATCAGGAGCAGTACTCGCGCGCCGCCCACTATTGGCGGCGGGCCGTGGCCGTGTCCCGCAAGGATGCGCACTTGCACATCGAACTGGGGGACGCGTATTTTCGACTCGACCGATTCGCCGACGCGCGTCGGCAGTACGAGGTGGCGGAAGGTCTGGGTTCGCCGATCTCCGCGGGGCGTCTTCGAAAAATTCCCTAGGGCACCGCATCTCTGAGGTGCGCAAGATAGGCTCGGAGGACCGGGCCGATGTGCGCTGAAGAGAGCTGCGCACAAGAGTCCTAATTGGGGGTCCCTTGGGCCGCGGCGCCAGCAGGTTCCTCGCTCGGTTGCTGCGGGCGTCGAATCTGCGTGCATTCGGGGAAGGCTGAAGAGCGGCAGCTCTGTTCACAAAAGGTGCGCGAGACTGCGGCCATCAGTAGGGGAGCCGCCTCGAGCAGAGTTCGATGCATGTTATTGCTCCCGATGAGCTCTGCGAGTCCGGATCGATCAAGGAGGTCGCGCACGGGACCGATCGCGGCCACGAGATGCAGGTCGTGGTCCTGGTCGCGAAGATTTTCGATGATTCGGCGCAACGACTGGGCTGCGGTCGCATCCATGTCATTGACCGACGCGCAGTCGAGCGCCAGCAGTTTCATCTGCGGACGCGCCGCGAACATTGCGAGGATTCGATCTTCGAGAAATCGAGCATTTGCGTAGTACAGAGGTGCATCGATACGGAGAAGACCGATCTGCGGGCAGGTTTCCACCTCGAAACGTTTCGCGTTTCGGTAGACTTGGGTACCTGGGATGCGTCCCAACTCGACGTTGTGGGGTCGAGTGCTGCGGGCGACAAAAAATAGGATTGCAGCCAACATGCCGATGGCGAGTCCCTCTTGCAGGCCCAGCGCGATGGTGCCGACGAAGGCCGCGACGATCGTGATGCCATCCGTTCGTTTGGTGCGAAATACAGAGATTGCACCGCGAATGTCGAAGAGTCGGGACGCGGCGATGATGATGATCGACGCCAGTACCGGGTGAGGAAGCAGCTCGAAGAGCGGCGCGAGGTAGAAGAGGACCGCCAAGACCACCACGGAGCTTAGAAAACAGGTGAGCTGGGTGCGTGCACCGGCCTGCGCCGCGACCGTGGATCGGGCGAGCCCGGCGGTCACGGGGAACGCGCCAAAAAGGCCGCTCGCTAGATTGGCGAAGCCAAAGGCCCAGAGTTCGCGGTTGGGTTGCAACGAGTCATTTTCTTTGGCGGCCAGCGCCTTGACCACGGTGATCGATGAGCTGTAGCCGACGATTACGATTGCGAGCGCGGTGGGGAGGAGGTCGAGCATTGTCCCCCACTCAAAGTGGGGAAGTCGCGGGCTCGGCATGCCCGTAGGGATGTCGCCGATGATGCCGACGCCGCGGGCAGAAAGATCGAACCACCATGAGGCCAAGGTCCCGAGCACGCAGACGATCAGATAGGCGGGAAGCTTCTTGGCGAAGCGGCGTAGGCCGATCAGCAGCGCCAAGGTCACCGCGGCGACGACCATTGTCGTGAGATGAGTACGATCAAGGTGAAGCAGGACCGGCCAAGGTCGTGTGGCTTGCAGGCCGGGAATCGCGGATTTGGGAACTCCGAAAAATGACCGGAGCTGACTCGCCCCGGTGAGCAGGGCTGCGCCGCCGTTAAAGCCCAATATCGTCGGATGGCTGATGAAATTGACGAGAAAACCAGCTCGGATCAGACCGAGCACAAAAAAGATCCCCGACACCAAGAAACAAAGAAGTATCGCCAGTTCGCTGTGTAGCGCGGTGCCGATCTCTGCAAATTCGCCAAGGCCGCTAGCGATCAATAGACTGACGATGGCGACCGGTCCAATGGCCATATGTCGGCTCGAGCCGATCCAGGCGTAGACAAGGGCGGGAATGGTCGCGGCGTAGAGGCCGACGACCGGAGGGAGTCCGGCGAGGACGGCGTAGGCCATGGCCTGCGGGACCAGGACGACAGCCACGGTGATGCCCGCGATGGCGTCAGCTTTGAAGTCGCTAGGGGTGTAGCGGCGCAGTCGAGAGATCAGCGGCACGGGCAGAGGGTAGCCGCCCTTCGACGTGTGCGCAGGCCCAAGGCGGTACTATTGTGCTCGCGTCCGCGTGCGGGCATCAAATGTCCGGCCCGTGTTTACGCGCGTCATGGCGTAGTTTGCGTTGGGAAGCCTTGGATTGGTATCTGGGCTCGAGGGTCGAGACTCGGCATGCGTACAGGGCGCTAAATGTCATCGCGGCCAGAACTCTTCGCGCTTCTTTTGATTGCGCAGCCCATGTGTGTGGGCCGTCGAGAGAGCGAAGGGATCGAGCGCTAGGCGCCAACGCGCGGCTCGTTTATAGTGCGGCGGCACATGATGGCGATGATCTACTTGCTTGGGGCATGCCTGGCCGGATTCGAACTCGTTCGCACCTTGAGCTACCGTGCACGAGTTCGTGGTTATCTTCGGGCCGCCACGGACGAATGTCCTTTGCATGTTGAGCACCTGCCGCGGTCGCTTAAGGCCTTCGCCCGTGAGACACGGACGCTCGGGGTGAGCTTGGAGTTGCCGCAGCTCCAGGTCGAGGACACGCTTGGCCAGATGTTCGACAAGGGGGAGTCGCTCGATGCGAGCCTCCAGGCGTCGAGCCGCGCGCTCGCGGACTGGGCCGCGATCTTAGGGCAGCTTTCGGAGGCGGATGGTCTGCTGCTCCAAGATCTCGGTGTGGAGCCCGAGCGCGTGCGCCAGTGGATCGAGGTCGAGGGATGGAAACTCGATCGACGGGATGGCCGTGCGAGTCTTCGGGCGCGATTGAAGAGAATTTCGGATGAACTCACGGACTTCGAGGGTTGCTTGCAAGTTCAATTGGACCCATATCGATAGTCGCGATAGCCAAGGGGGTTTTAGGCAATTTCGTTGCCTTTGCAGGGCACCTCTTTGGGCGCGCAGACCAGGCCCGTTCCGGCACCCAAAATTTGTGAAGACCGACGGTTGGTCGTCTTTGCTCCTTGAGGTGAGATTGGGGTACGATGTGATCTGTGCGTTGCCACGCCTATGTGATCACGAGCGAAGTCTACCGCGAGCTTGAGGCGCAGATTCTCACGCAGCTACGGGACGGGGAGCGGGATCGGCTGATGTATCTGCTCGAGGAGCACGAGATCGACGTCGAGCTTCTGAGCGGCGAGTGGCGCATCTTGTTTGAGAGGGCTTCTGATTTTTATCAGGTCATCAATACGGAGGGACGCAAATGTCGAATGGCGATCTCTCCCGACGAGTTGCAGGCGTTTGTGCAGCTCATTCGGGACCCCATCAATACCAAGGACTGGGAACCACTTGCCTCCGGTCTCTCGGAGTTGGTCGATGTGCTGCCCGTCGGCGTGGACATGGTGGGGGTGGTGTTCCTGGAGGAGGGGGACGACTGGTTGTGGACCGAGCAGCACAACGAGCTTCAGGCCCTGCGTCCAGAGGTGTTTTCGTTGATTGAGGGTCATATTCGGGTTTTGATCAAGCTCGGGGACCACGTGGCCTTGGCGAGGTTGTGTGGAGACCACTGCGAGGCGGCCATCGAATTCTCCCAAGAGCGCTGGCGGTTGCTTCGCGAACACTGCCACGACAAGGCCCCCGAGCTGGATGACATCTTCGACGGGGCGGTTTCAACGCCATTGGACTACACCAGTATTCGCGAGGCGATCTCTATGGTCTCGAACCCCGAATTTCAGCCTAGCCTGGACGCATGGCTCCGCGTGCATGCCGATGCAGCAAACTATGCCCTGTATTTTCGAGCGCTCGCTCGTGAGCGGGACTAAGTTCGTCGCAGTGTCTTCGATTTCGCACGGGTCAGGGGTAGGATAAGGTGCACCTTGCATCTAGATAAGCCCACCGCAGGCCTCATTCGGGTTCAAGAAGTATCGAGTTGGGACGAAGGGGGGTAGTCGCAGTGATGCGGGTTACGCCCCATGCAAGACAAGAATCAAGAGAAGATCCTTCCGCTAATGATCGCGGCTCCGTTGTTCATATTTGGCTCTGGCGCCTGTGGATTGCTCGAGGCGGAGTCTGAAGAGGATGGGGAGCGAGACGACGAGAGCGGTGAGGGCGAAACTGAAGGGACCCAGGACGGCAGTGACGACGCTCAGAGCGCCGGAGAGTCATCGACGGGGGCGCCTGGGGAAGGGGAAGGCGAGGGCATGGCTCCCGTCTCCGTGGAACTCGATTTCGATTGCATCAAGATCGATCGTGCACAGCAGCCTGCAGTTGTTCCTCCCGCGGGTATCCAGGTTAAATTTAGAGTTCTTGATTGTGAGGGCAACCCGGTACCGCCGCTGACGAGCGCGGACTTTAAAATCATCAACAACGAGAAGGGTGAAGCCTTTGGGGCGGGCCTCGAGGGTGGCGGAATATCCGAGCTGGGGGTCCCGACCGACTATGGGTTGTTTTCGGTGGTCGCCCTCGACATGTCCGACTCCATATTTAATTCGGGAGCCGTGGACGATGTGATCGATGGTGCTCTTGAATACCTTGAGCAGGTCGAACAGGGGCCTGGGGCGAACGTGCAGCACGAAGTGGCGCTGGTGGCCTTTGGGCGTCCTCAGGCGTTTGATGTTGTCCAGCCCTTCACCGCAGACTTTGCTCTGCTTCGAAGAGTCCTGGAGGAGATGCGTGGAGGCGAGAGTCGCGGAAGCACGGACCTCTATGGCGCCTACATGAGGGCGATCGAACTCGTGGCGGAACCCGGTGCGGACATCGAGCTCGATGAGCGTTTCGTGATCTTGCTCACCGACGGCACCCATGAGGCTGGTGATGAGAAAAATATGCGTGAGCGTGCCATGGAGGCTCGCAAAGGAACCTCGGCGAATCTCTATAGCATCGGGATTGACGGGAACTATGACCCCACGAAGTTGGCCGAGCTGGCATCGACCGACGAAAATTTTATGCAAGTCAACTCGACGGGGAGTTGGCCGAGGCCTTCGGGCGAGTCGCGTACCGAGTGGATGCGGTCTCGAAGAGCAATTATGTGGTTGGAATCTGTACCCCGATCGCCTTAGGGGAACCGTCGCTGACGATCGAGGTCTCACTGGAGGGAAGTGACGGCGAAGAGCCTAGCGACTCTGTCACGCTCCCATACTCGGTCGCCTCTCTCGATGGGAATGTTACGCGATGCGACGCGCAAGACATTGCCCACGCGCAACTCACCTGCGACGGCGATGATTGCGAGATGGCATGCATCGAGATGGAGTGTGGATGCGACGGATCCGCGGTTTGTGGTTCTTGTGGTCCCGGGAGTATATGCAGTTCCGAGAACCTCTGTGTGCCCGGTACAGGTCACGGCCCGGGGGAAGAAAGCTGTGTTCAGGTTGAGGGGGCACGTGGCATCGGCATCGACGAGATCCATGCGAACCAGGGCGTGGGCATTGTGATCGCTACCGGCGGGGACCTCGTCGAACCTGGAGCGCGCAACGGCACGCTTGTCGGAGATCGGCCGCTCACCGTGCGGGCGGCTTGGCACCTTGAACCAGGGTTCGTGGAGAGGGAGATTTTGGCGGTTCTTGAACTCGATGGTGTTCGATACGAGGATCAGCGACCCGTGGCCGAAGCAAGCGATTTTAGTCGCTGGGAGGGGTCATTCAATTGGGAGGTTCCCGGCGCGGCGGTGTTGCCGGGAAGCACGTATAGCGTGTCGTTGTTCGAGGTCGAGAGTGGCCACTCGGGCGAGGCCGTTTCTTCGTTGCCGAATCGTCTCCCGAGATCCGGTGTCGCAGAGCTGGGGGTTCCGACGGGTCGAACTCGTGTTGACCTCACCTTGGTGCCCGTGACTCATAGCGTTGGCAGTTGCAGCTCGACGCCTGAGATGGGGTCGGTGTTGGCTGCCTATGAGGACGTGCTTTATGCGACCTACCCGATCAACGAAATGGAGGTTCGGACACGAGAGCAGCCGTTGGTTTACGGAGGAGACCTAAGCGGAAATGGCTGGGTCAGCTTGCTGTCCCAGATCAGCCAGCTTCGCGCCGCGGACAATGCTGCGCCAAATACCTTCTACTATGGCGTGCTGGTGCCGTGCAGCGCGACCAGCGGGATCGCGGGGATCGGCTATGCTCCGGGAAATCCAACGGCAATGGGGGCTGCACCGTATAGAACCGGGGTTGGAATCGTCTCAAATTTTACCTTTGTGCACGAATTCGGACACAATCACGGTCGTCGACACGTGGCGTGCAGCGGTGGGGAAGCCAGCCCCGAGCCAAATTACCCACATCCCGGCGGGATCGTGAATCACTGGGGATGGGACCTTCGCGACGACAGTATCAAGACTCCCAGCCAACCGGATTTCATGAGCTATTGTGGCAATGAATGGATCTCCGACTGGGGATGGGACACGACTTTTGACGTTCTTGTGGGTATCGAAAGCTGGGCCGGAGATGCGTCGGCCATGGCGCGAGCCGAACTCGAGGTCGCCGACGTATTGGTCGGGATTCTCCAGGACGATGGAGAGGAGATCTGGTGGACCGAGCGGAGTCTTATTGGTATCGAAGGTGGCTCTGGAGGCAACGGGCCCGATCTCGGATTTTTTGCCGGCGATATCTTGCTCGATTCTCAAGCGGCGGAGTATGTCGAACTCTCCGACGATCACAGTGTGATTGTTCGAAGTCGACTTCCCGATGCCTTTGACAGCGTCACGAGTATCGACCATGTGGCGGCACGAGGAATCTCGATGCACACATTGGGCTACGCACCGGCTCGGGTGAGGACACCGCGGGCCTCGATTTCGATTGCGGGGGAGGTGAAGCTGGCTCTCCCATGATGTGACGACGCTGACTCTTCCGATCGAGCATCCGTGAGCATCGCTCCATGGGGAGAGCAGGGGGAATCCACCGTGCTCTCCCTTTGTTTTTGAGCCCGGGGCTAGGCGCTTCCGGCGGGCGGTAGCTCCGTTGCGAGCACCGCCGCGGCTTGCTCATTTCGGAAGTCTTTGTAGCGTTTCGCCAAGCTGGGGTCGGAGAGACTCATGATGGAAACCGCCAAGAGCGCAGCGTTTTTTGCACCGGCCTTGCCGATGGCGAGGGTGCCGACGGGAATACCTGCGGGCATCATCACGGTAGCAAGCAGTGCGTCCATGCCCTCTACGGCCCAACCCTTCATGGGAATCCCGAGGACTGGGAGGTGAGTGTGGGCGGCGATGACCCCCGCGAGGTGGGCGGCACCTCCAGCGGCGCAGATCATCACCTGGATGCCACGTTCTGCGGCCTGTGCGGCATATTCGACGGATTCATGCGGTGTTCTGTGGGCGCTCAGCACTCTCGATTCGTGGGCGACATCGAAGTCGCTGAGAATCAGAGATGTGTGTTGCACAACTGGCCAGTCGGAAGCGCTGCCCATCAGGATACCAACGCGGGGGGTCGAGGCGAGATTTTTCATGGATGATTCCGTTGCAGCAGTTCGTAGGGGTCGCGTTGAGATTCGTTCTCCCTGGGCGGCAGAATCGATTTTGTCGCCCAGAGCATGATACCAGCCTCCGCCGTGTCCCGCCGGATTGAGGGGAGGCGGGAGCTGATGCGATGCCCGATCAAGCTGCCGATGGCAGACTTAGCACGGGATGAATCGATCGGCGAGACGCGGCATCGGGCCCCTCTTGACGGACCGCGTTTTCCGCTACGGACGGGGCTATGGGAGCGCGGGAGTTGCAGTCCGAGCGGTCGGTTCACTGGCGAGCACACTTAGATCTGGGGCCTTGTGAGTGTGCCCCATGTAGAGACTCCTGGTTCCTCCTAGCGAGTGGTATTTTCCAGCGATGCAGATGTTCTCAGTGATCGGCAACACCCAGCGTCTTGACGGCGGATCAATGTTTGGAAACTGTCCACGCGCAGTGTGGGAACGATGGGCGACACCCGATGACCACCATCGTATCGAGCTGGCTTCCCGGGCGCTGCTCGTTCGCGAGGACAGTGGCCGCACGGTTTTGTTCGAGACCGGCATCGGTTCATTTTTCGAACCAAAAATGCGTGCCCGATACGGTGTTCAGGAATCGGAACATGTCTTGCTTTCATCGTTGAAGAGCCTCGGATGCCCGGCCTCAGAGATCGACGTCGTTGTTCTTTCGCACCTTCATTTTGACCACGCGGGGGGTCTATTGCATCCTTGGAGAGAATCGGAAGATCGGCGTCTCGCGTTCGTCAATGCCCATTTTGTCGTGAGCGAAGATGGTTGGTCTCGGGCCCAAAACCCTCATCCGAGGGACCGCGCGTCATTTATTCCGGAGCTGTGCGGTTTGCTGGAGAAGACCGGACGGGTGGAGCGGGTGCGATCCGAGACGAGCGATGTTCTCGGCGACGGATACCGCTTTAGCTTCAGTCAGGGGCACACGCCGGGACTGATGCTGACGCGTATCGAGGGCCCTTGTGGCCCGGTGACATTTCTAGGAGATCTGGTTCCTGGAGCCCCATGGGTCCATCTTCCAATCACGATGGGCTATGACCGCTATCCAGAGCTACTTATCGATGAGAAGTCGGCGATGCTGGAACGGATCATCGCGGAGCACGGCTGGGCATTTTTTACTCACGACCCGACGATCTGCGCCGGCCGGATTGAAAAGGATGCACGTGGTCGCTACCGCCTTGTGGATGAGCAAACTACCCTCGCCTGGTCGTGAAGGTCGACGACCCCTGCAACGGCCTGCGAGCGGTCCCACGGTGGGGCCGTGCGGGGGCGAGACCCGAGCGCTAGAACTGGTTCGGTTCGGGAGCCTGGGCTAGAAGGTCGTTGTGCCCAGAGGAAGCCGCGGGGGACGTGGAGCACTCGGTGCTACGAGTGACTCTGGGGCCGTCGCCGCCGGCTGCGAGCTTGGGCTCGATGGCGCCTCGGCATGCAAGGGATGTTGGGCGGGTTGAGCCAGGGGGCCGCGGTCCTTTTTTGCCATCCGTCGGATCATACGCCGCAGTGATTTTGCGATCGCGTGCCCGGTGGGTAGGACGACCGCCACGATCTCGTTGTTTTCCTGTTGGACGACGATCGTGTGCGAACCGACGACAAAGCGGACGCTGGATTCCTCGGTCTTTCCGAAGAGATCGAGCGCCCCGGTGAGGAATGGCGTCCACCGCTCGTTTCCGCGAAATGCGCGAGATGCGGCATCCACACAAACGGCTTCGATCCCAGACGCAACGGCAAGATGTTCGATATTGGCTGCAAGACTCATGATGACCTCCCGCGGGTGGAACCTCATCGATTCCACCGCTACGATTGAGCATGGCTCATTTCGCAGCCGCCGCCAGTGGTTCCTGAAAACTTGCCGCGGGTGGCCACAATCCAATGGGCGCCGGCCGGTCTTGCTCCTTTTCTCTGAGTCCACAAACGCCGTTTTGGGCCACCGAATCGACATGTTTCCCGCTCCATCCGGTCGGGCCCAGAGGCCATGCTGGGCTCGGTCAAGCATTAAGCGGGCAGTTTCAAAAGTGATGGTAGACCGAACTGATGTCAGACCGAACATGGAAGCGTTGTCCAGCGCGAATGGTCATGCGATGTGATGGGTTGCAGAGGCGTGGGTAGAGCACGATGAGAGCTCCCGTGACCAGAGCGGGCCGCGGCAACGATACGCGCAAAAAACGCTTGTTCGATGAAAAAATTTCGACCTGAGCGGAGAAATCCGCAGTTTTGGCGGGTGGTAGGAACCCCTTGGGGTTGGTTATTCTTTTGCCTTCTCTGGCCGCAGCACCGCCGAGAGCAGGATGAGCATGATGAGCATGAATCAAAAAAGCAGCCCACCGATCTGCAATCGCCGTGTCCTTGGCCTCTTGTGTGTGGCATCGATGCTGCTCCCTGGCGGTTGCGATGATTCAAGTGCACCGGTCTACGCGGGGCTTGATGAATTGCCCGCGGTGCCTGAGGGCCGGCCGGCCGGCCGGATAGCATCGAGCTTGAAGGCTGGAGATACCACTGAGCATGAGTTGGCCAAGGAGTGTGGCACAAGGACAGGGCGAGACCTTCAAGGGCAGTGTGTGTTCTTGCCAACGAAGAGTTCGAGCTACGGTCAGCGAGTGCAGATCCCCAGTGGCGAATTCGTCCGCGGCCATGTTCCCACTCGTTACAGCGGGTCGAAGGGACGGAAACAACCGGCCGTGCGTTGGGCGGGACAGCCTCCACGCCTCGACCGAGTGGGTAGCTTTTGGATCGACCTGACCGAGGTCAGCCGCGCGGCTTATGAGACATGCGTGGATTCGGGCGCTTGTACGAAGGCCCTTTGCACCGATGGGAACGACGGAGGGCCACCAAGCAAACACGAGAGTGGCGATCGGACGATATTTCCACAAACGTGTGTAAGCCATGCTCAGGCAGAAATATTCTGCCAGGCGAATGACGGCCGGCTGCCGACGGAGGCCGAGTGGGAGTTCGCAGCGCGCGGGGTCGACGCTCGAGTGTATCCGTGGGGGAATATGATTCGAGACGAAATCATGCCGGGCCTGGTACCGATTGGTGTTCACAGGGACGAGGGCTATTTCGGCCTGCGTGGTCAGGGCAGCAACGCCTGGGAGTGGGTGGCGGACGTCTACGAGATTGACAGTGGTTTCTCGTCGTTCTTGGCGGGAAAATTTAGGGAGCGCTCGGGCCCGCTTCGTCGGTCACGGGCGGCCTGGGAGAAAAAATGGGCCTGTGGAGAGCCCGCTTCCGCGGGCTGTCGGGCGCCCTCGACGGCGCCGCTACGGCATGTCGTAAAACATGCCGTACTCGGAAAGACGAATGCTGCGCGCGAGCCCCATGAGGGGCGCAAGGGTCCGGACCGCACAATGGAGGGGTGGCGAGCCTTTGAGCATCATCCCATGCTCGGATTTCGCTGCGCACAAAATCGGGCTCCGGGTGACCTTGAGTTCACGGTGCCGGCGGTTGCCAGCACGATTCCGACGACTGGGGTCGATGGGCATTTGGAGTTTTTTGGGGGTGTCGCAGAGTCCGTATCCAGTTCGGAGGCTAGTCGATTCTGTAAGAATCTCACGGTCGAGGACAATCGTGATTGGCGCCTGCCGAGCTTCGCCGAGATTAAGGGGGCCACAAAGTTTCGCGGTCCAGGCCCATTTTGGACGACCGACGGCGCGGTTGAACAGACTCAAAGTGGCGCCGAGGCGCCGTGGGAAGCGATTGAAGTCAAGCCGAACGAGGCCCTGTTGGCCCGTTGCGTCCGCTCCCTATGAGAGAGTAGGCTCTTGAGCATGCACCCACGTGGACTCGGAATTTATTCGGCGATGGTGTTTCTTGCCCTTCCGCTGTGTCTGGGCGCATGTTCCCAGGCTCCCATTCCATCGAAGAAGGTTCAGGAACAGCCCGCGATGAACACCGTAGCGAGTCCGAGCTCGCATGATTCTTCCGCTGTAGAATTTGCCGTTCCTGCTTGGTACACGGCAGATGTCGTCGAAAATTTGGGCGTGATCCAACAGCAGAAGACCGTAGAGGAAGCCGATGGCAGTTATATGGCGTTCATGCTGTTTGAGATGAAGGCCGAGCACACCCCGGAGACCTGCCTCGATCTCTTCAGGGCTAAAATAGCGGGAGATGTCGAGCTGGGAGCCACCGCTGCAGTTCCACAGCAGGACGGCCAGTTGCAATTTTCCGGGGAGACCGCGACCTACACGGTCAGTGTCGTGTGTGGGGAGGCGAAGGGCAAGCAGACGGCGTTCTTGAGTCTCAACAAAAAACCGAGCCGCTAGCGCCTTGATCGTTTGCTCTTTTTACCTTTTTGGAACTTCTTCGCGCCCTTCTTGTCACGATTGGCGCGCTGCGCAACTCGACCGTCTTGACCGATCGGCTGCGGTGTTTCGCCGATCTCTTGAACGAGCTCTCCATTGTTGAGTTGCACGATCTGCAGCAGCCCTGCGTACAAAAACGGGGTTACGCCGAAACCCATACGCTTCTCGAGTTGAGCGACTGCGGCCTGAACCTTGAGAGGCAGGCGAATGTTCACGAAGGTCATGGACTCATGTTTCGCGTGTCGCGGGTCCGTCCATGCCGGATCGCTGGTCACGTGGTGCATGCGGCATGACAGCGGGCGAGTCTCCCAAATCTTGCAACGCTCCTTCGCTACATCGAGGAAAGCGCAAGGCTTGCCGAGCTGGGCAAACTTTTTGAGTGCCTCTTGAGTGCCCTTGGAGGCCATGCGGATCTTGTCCGGATCGTCTCCTTTGTAGTTCTCCTGGATCAGCTCCATCTGGGTCTGAGCCAGGCTGGCGCACTTGTTAGCGAGCTGAGGGAAGTCGTTCTTGGGTCGGGCGCCGCGGTAGATGTTCAACAATTCAACCGCGTGAACACCGGTTGGCGCGGCATAGCAGGCCCCGCATCCTCCGGGGGAGCCAGGACGTTTGGCGTCGCCGATGTTCATCGATTTACGAATGGAGGCCAGCCACGCCTCGTGATGCTCCAAGAGACCCTCAATGAGCCCGTAAAAACCTTTGGGAACACGCTTCGTCTTTACAATGTCGGCAACACCCGGCAGTGCGGCCAGCCCATCGATCGCTTTTTGCACATTGTCGAGATGTTCCTGGGCGGCCTTGCGGGCACGGCGAGGAATCCGAGTCCGCTTGTCTCGGGGCATTCTCCCGCGCGAGTTGAATAGAGCCGAGAGAAAGTCGAACACGGTGGCGGTTTGTATCAGACCCCGAGACGGGTTTCATCCAGGGCTTTGCGCACGAGAAGGACTGGCTCCATTGGCTATCCACGGGCTTCTGGGACACGTTCGTCTTGCGCACGGTCACGGGCGCCGCTAGCGTAGGCCCATGGTGCCGTCGCCATCGAACCGTATTTTTGCCAGGCTTCCTAACTTGGTGCTCGGGATCTCCGGTTTGGGTCTTGTGCTTGTTGCCGGGTTGGCGGGCTGTGATCGGGGTCTTGCCTCGGGTATGGCGACATCGCCGCAGGCTGCGCCACCGGTCGCTAAGGCGGGTGAAATCGTCTTGAGTTATGGCTCGCAAGAGGCTCGGCTGCGCCAAGGTCTGACCGTAGCGATGACGGTCACCGGGGACGGAGCTGTGGATGTCCGAGCAACGTTGGTCGGAACGCTCAAGCTCGCTCCAGCCGGGGTGAGCCGACTTCGAGTCATGGCTCAAGTCGAAGAGTTGCAGTCGTTCTCTGCCCTCGGAGAAGGCTTTGACACCAAAAAGACGGAGGCTGACCACCGGGAGCAGATCGAGGGCTCCAAATTCGAGTCTTTCATCGATTTTCTCGGTGTCGTCGAGGAAAGAGAGAAGAATGAGCCTGCCGAAAGCTCGGGCGAGGGCTCCGAGGAGGCCGACAGTGAAATCGATCCAGCTTCGATCTCGTTGGTTCAGCTCTTGGGGGCACCTGTTTTACCGAAGCGGGCTCTTAAACTCGGAGAGACCGTCGTCTTGGCTCGGCAGCAGGAGACCCGGGCGGTTTTTGGGCGGCTCGAGGTCCCAATGGAGCTCGACTACAGCTACACGTTGGTCGCCTTGCGAACGGTCGAGGGTCATAAAGTCGCAACTGTGGATGTGCTGGTTGAGGGGGGCGGTGCCGCGGAGATCAAGGGAAACCAGAGATCATTTTTTGTCTCGACCCTCGAAGAGACCGAGCTCCGGCTCGTTTTCGACTTGACGGAGAAAATGCCAGTCTCACTAAAGGGCTATCAGGCCTCTGAGGTCACCGTGGAGTTCGGTGGACAGGAGAAACGTTTCGAGCAAAATCTTGAGATTGAGAGTACCTATACAGTGGTTGACGCGAATGGTGGCGCGGACAGCATCGCCACGCCCTGATATCTTGGGGTACCTTCTGACTTGTGATGCCCTCGACCACGTCGCCCACCCCAGCGAACACAGAGAATAGAGCTGTGGTTTTGCTCTCGGGGGGCTTAGATTCCACAACCGTGCTGGCCATGGCCCGAGATGCTGGCCGTGCGGTGTATGCAATCAGTTTTCGTTACGGACAGCGGCATGAGCATGAGTTGGGATGTGCGCGGCGGCAAGCTGAGCTCTTTGCGGTGCATGCCCACGTCGTCGTCGATTTGAGCCATCTCGGAGCGTTGGTGGCGAGTGGGAGCTCACTGTTTAGCGAGAGCGCACAAAGCGTTCCCAAAGGAGGAATCGGCCACAATTCGGTTGTCCCGAGTACTTATGTGCCCGCGCGCAACACCCTTTTTCTTTCCTATGCGCTCGGATGGGCGGAAGTGTTGGGAGCCACGGAGTTGTGGCTCGGCGTCAATGCGGTCGACTATTCTGGCTATCCTGATTGCCGTCCAGAATTCTTGGACGCATTTGAAACGTTGGCGAACTTGGCGACTCGTTCTGGGACCGAAGGGAAATCATTTCGTCTTCGTGCGCCCCTTATCGACCTGCATAAGCACGAAATCATCGTCCGTGGAGATGCCCTAGGAGTGCAGTACGACGATACGCTCAGCTGTTACGACCCGAGTGTGTCTGGCGATGGTACGCAGCGCGGCGATGCGCTCGCCTGTGGTCGATGCGACAGCTGTATCTTTCGTCGGCGTGGATTCGAACGTTCGGGGGTGGACGATCCCACCCTTTATGCGCCGACACGCTGAAATCTCTCGACAGCATTGGGCTTCGCGCTACCGTATCGGGGTGATCCGCCGTCGGACTTCAAATTCTCTATTCGCCGGTTTGGTCAGCCTCATCGCCTTTTGGCAGATTTCTGGTTGTGAGCGCCGGGTCCCCTACCACCCCGATGATTCGGCCGTGCTCAAGGTTGAACATGTCGATATCGACCAGACCCTTGAGATCGCCGCGTATCGATTCGACAATCTTCGAAAATACCAATCGCTGGGATTGTGGATCATGCGCGATCAAACGATCACGAGCGCGCAGGCGGAGAGGGTGGCTGAACTCTATTTTCTTCATGTCGATGAACTCCGCGATGAGTTTGATGTCTGGCACAGCACTTGGGCCATTCGAAATCTCTACGACGGCGGCGCCCCCTCAGTGAAGGCCGCGCTCGAAGACGCCGTCCTTGACGCTCGGCGGCGAGCCAGACGTCAAGGAGGGATCGCGGACAGGATGGTGAACAGCGAGAAGGTCTTTTATGGCGACTATCACGGTTTGGCACGCGCGGCGCGTCGCAAGATGTTGGTCGTCCCGGGAAACCGCCGCTATGTCCAGTCCGCGAGCGACTACCGAGACAACGCAGATTACGAGCGCCGTGCAGCCCGGGTGGATGCGCAGGATGAGCGTCGCCGTCTTCGGAGGGGCGAGGCTCCTGCGCCCAGCGATGAGCAGTTGCAGCGTCACTTCGTCCCCGAGGGTGGCATCGAAGAATTAGAAGACTAGATCTGGTTCATTGAAGAGGGTCATGCAAGGCTGCTGGCGCACCGCTTGCGGTTGGAGATCGTCATGTTGAGCCACAATTTTTTAAAGTCTGCACCGACGATCGGCCTGCTTACGGCCTTGACCGTGTTTTCCGCGTCGTTTGCGTGCGGTGGCGGACAGTCCGCTGGACGCTCATCCTCCCAAGAGATTCCCCCGTTATCTGGCTCCACGAAGACCGAACCTTTGCCCCCGGCAAAGCATGAGGGGGCCGCTTTGCAGGCCCTTCGCGCCCAAACCGCTCAGTTTGTTCCCGTAGATCTTCAGACGGACCTGACGACCCTATCCGAGGGTGAACGAAAGGTATTGTCGGAATTGATCGAGGCTGCGCGTCATCTCGACCCGATTTTTGATCGCCAGGTCTTTCATGGATACGCAGAACTTCGTGAAAAAATCGAGGAAGAATCAAACCATGAGGGGCCCGGTGCGGCTCTGTCCAGCGCTCAGTTAGAGTATTTCGATATCATGCGTGGACCTTGGGACCGGCAGGACCATTTTAAGGGATTTGCGATCGAGCGCGATCATCCGAAGGGCGCCGGTTTTTATCCCGAGGGGCTCTCTGCCGATGAGTTCTCTGCATACCTTCGGACCCATCCAAATCAAAAAGATGCGCTAGAGAGCTTGGTTACAGTCGTGAGTCGCCAGGGCGCTGCCCTGGTGGCGCTGCCCTATAGCGAGGTCTACAAGCCTTGGTTGGAGCAGGCGGCAGCGAAGCTGGAGAGTGCTGCTACACGAACAAAAAATGCCAGCCTCCAGAGATTTTTAAGGTCCCGCGCGGCGGCATTCCGAAGCGACGACTACTATCAATCCGACAAGGACTGGATGGACCTCGACTCGCGGGTTGAGATCACAATAGGGCCCTACGAGACCTACGAGGACAAGTTGATGGGAATTAAGGGGTCCTTCGAGGCCTTCGTGACAGTGTCCGATGTACAGGCATCCGAAGACCTCATGATTTTCAAGGAGCTTCTTCCCGAGATGGAGCGGCATCTTCCGATTGACGATGCTGTCAAAAATCAACGGGGTGCCGAGAGTCCCATTCGTGTGGTTGACCTGGTCTTTTCCTCGGGGGACGCGAGGAAGTCAGTACAGACCATCGCCTTCAATCTTCCGAACGACGAGCGAGTGCGCCAGGAAAAGGGTGCGAAGAAGGTCATGCTGAGAAATGCGATCAACACTAAATTTACCGCGATCATGGTGCCGATCGCCAAGCGGGTGATCGTCGATCACCAGCTGAAATTTCTCGATCAGGATGCATTTTTTAACGAAGTGCTGTTCCACGAGCTCTCTCATAGTCTTGGGCCGGCTTTTGTCGGCAACGATGAGAGCAAGGGAGAGGTGAAGAGCGCATTGGGGGCGAGCTACGCCGCGCTCGAAGAGGGTAAAGCCGATGTGATGGGCGCCTACAACGTCTTGTACATGATCGAAAAAGGGAAGTTTCCGAAGGACTTTCGAAAGAAATTGCTGCTGAGCTATTTCGCGGGGCTCTTTCGCAGCGTGCGCTTTGGTGTCGCCGAGGCACACGGAAAAGGTGCAGCCATGCAGATCAATCGATTTATCGAAGACGGTGCGGCAAAGCGCGACGCTGTGAGCGGAAAGTACATCGTTGACTTCGACAGATTGGAAGCGTCGATCACTAGGCTCGTGAAGGACGTGTGTATGTGGCAACATCAAGGAGACAAGGCGGTCGTGGACTCGATGTTCATGACGTACGGAAAACTAAGTGTCGAGACGAGTGAGGTGCTCGCTGGCCTTACCGACGTGCCTGTGGATATTCGTCCTCGTTACCCGGTGGCAGGAGAATAATGGTCGACAAGGGCGCACCGGTGGCAACCCTAGGGGATCGCATTGCCAGCGATTCAGCCGGGAACTCAATGGATGACGACACGATCCTCGAGATTTTTCTCGACTGGGTCTGTGACCAGGGCATAGAACTTTATAGGGCGCAGGAGGAGGCCGTGCTGGAGATCATGGCGGGCAAACACGTCATCCTCAATACGCCGACTGGATCCGGAAAATCACTGGTCGCGGTAGCGATGCACTTTCGTGCGCTCTGCCGTGGTCAACGTTCTTATTACACCTCTCCGATCAAGGCCTTGGTCAGTGAGAAATTTTTCGATCTTTGCCGTGTTTTTGGACCCGAAAAGGTCGGGATGCTGACCGGCGACGCAAGTCTAAATCCTCAGGCGTCGGTGGTGTGTTGCACTGCAGAGGTGCTCGCAAATATTGCCCTTCGCGACGGAGCCTTTGCAGACGTGGACTACGTGGTGATGGACGAGTTCCATTATTACGCAGATCGAGATCGAGGCATGGCTTGGCAGATTCCGCTTTTGACCCTGCCTCAGACCACCTTCATGTTGATGTCGGCCACGCTTGGCGACATGACGCGCTTTCAGGCGGATATTCACCAGCGCACCCAGCGAGAGGCCGTATTGGTCCGTTCGACGGTTCGTCCCGTGCCTCTTGATTTTTCCTATCGGGAGACTCCGATTCACGAGACGATCGAGGCGTTGATCGCTGGCGAGAAGGCGCCAGTCTATATTGTAAATTTCACGCAGCGAGCCGCTGCGGAGATGGCTCAAGATCTCACAAGCATGAAGCTGGTGACGAAGGAGATGCGTACCGCGATCAATGCCGCCTTGGCCGGTTTTCGTTTTGATTCGCCCTACGGAAAGGACATCCAGCGCTTCATCAAGGCAGGGGTAGGTTTGCACCATGCGGGCTTATTGCCGAAATACCGCTTGCTGGTCGAGAAGCTATCCCAACAAAGTTTGCTCGCCGTGATTTGCGGTACCGACACTCTCGGTGTGGGTGTGAATGTTCCGATTCGTACCGTGTTGTTTAGCAAGCTTTGCAAGTACGACGGCGAGTCCACTCGGATTTTGAGCGTTCGAGATTTTAAACAGATCTCGGGGCGCGCGGGTCGAAAAGGTTTTGACGACCACGGTTGGGTGGTCGCGCAGGCACCCGAACACGTGATCGAAAACAAGCGGCTAGAAATGAAGGCCGAGGCGAGCGTCGGCCGAAAGAAAAAATTCGTTCGGAAGAAGCCACCCGAGCGCGGATACGTGCGCTTTGATGCCGGCACTTTCGAGGGCCTGGTGGAGGGGCAACCGGAGGAGCTGGTTTCAAGTTTCCGCATTGACCACGGGTTGATGCTGAATCTCTTGCAGCGACGCGACCGTGCATTGCGGTCCGGCGGGGGCTATCGAGAGTTGATGGAGCTGCTTGCCAATTCGCATGAGCGCGAAGGGCGAAAATCTCGTTTGAGGCAGGATGCTGCCTTGTTGTTTCGGGCCCTACGAGGCGCGGGCATCGTTGAGTTGAAGCCGCGCGATACGAAAAGGGGGAGGGATGTTCTCGTCTCAGAGGACCTTCAAGATGATTTTTCCTTGATGCAGACCCTGTCACTCTACCTGATTGACGCGCTCATTGGCCTCGACCAGGGTTCAGAGACCTATGCCATGGACGTCATCAGCTTGGTGGAGTCCGTACTCGAGAACCCAAATGCCATTCTCATTTGCCAAGAGCGCAAGGCCAAGTCCGAGCTTATCGCCGAAATGAAGGCCGATGGGGTCGAATACGAAGAGCGTATGGAGAAGCTAGAGACGGTGAGCTATCCAAAGCCAAACGTTGAATTTATTTACAACACATTCAACGAGTTCTCCGCGAAGCACCCATGGATCGGCACGGAGAATATTCGTCCAAAGTCGATCGCGCGCGATATGTATGAGAAGTTTTCAAGCTTCAACCAGTACGTGAAGGAGTACGGGATGGAGCGCAGCGAGGGGTTGCTTCTTCGGCATCTTCATCAGACCTACAAGACCCTTGAGCAGTCGGTTCCCGACGGCGACAAGACGGATGAGGTCCTGGATGCGATCGCTTGGTTGCGCGCGACCCTCGAGCAAGCCGATTCTAGCTTGGTGCAGGAGTGGGAGACCATGCTCAATCCGCCGCGTGAATCGGATGGTGTATCGTTGGATGAAGAGTCCGACGGAGAGGTCAAAGATTTATCTTCCGACCGCAAAGGTTTTTTTGCTCGGATTCGTGCCGAGATGCATCGTCTCGTTCGTTGCCTGTCGGAGCGCGATTGGCCGGGTGCCGAAGCCAACGTCCGAGCCGTGAACGACGCGAGCGACGAGCCTTGGCCAGCGGCGCGCTTCGAGCGGGCAATGGTTCAGTTTTACGATCAATATGACGCGCTTTCGTACGACCATCAGGCTCGGGCGCCGTCTCAAACAATGATAGATACCGTCGAAGAGCATCTGTGGCGCGTACGGCAGATCATGCTGGATCCGGAGGGCGACAACGATTGGGTGATTGAGGCGACCGTCGATCTCCGCGGAGATACAGCTCCGCAGGGCGCTCTGCTGGTGATCGAGAGCATTGGAGTGTGATTTTGGCATGCGCGAAGATCGCATAGATAAATGGCGCAACAGGCGCTGTCTGGTCCTGTCTTCGATGGTCGGCTTGCTTGCAACGGCCTATGGGCTTGGTCGATACAAAGGCTGATGGAGCCGCCCGATCCCAGCGAGACCGACAGTTCCGCCAATTCCGAATCGATCGACGCGCTTCTCGCTCGGGGTCTCGAAAACTTTGGGTTTTCATCCTTTCGTCCGGGGCAGAGTGAAGCCATTCGTGAGCTCCTTGAGGGCGGACGGCTGTTGCTGGTGGCGCCGACCGGCGGTGGAAAGAGCTTGTGTTACCAACTGCCAGCGACGGTGCTTTCGGGCACCACTCTGGTCGTATCTCCGTTGATCGCGTTGATGCACGATCAGGTGCGAGGACTCGAGGCGCTTGGCGTCTCCGCGACTTACCTGGCTTCAACACTCAGCTCGGCTCAAATCCGCCAGCGCATGGCGAAGATGGCGGCAGGCGACTACAAGCTGGTCTATGTGGCTCCAGAGCGGCTGACGTACCCGGGGTTTCGCGCGTTGCTGCAAGATTGCGAGATACCGCTGCTGGCCATCGACGAGGCTCATTGCATCAGCGAGTGGGGTCACGACTTTCGCCCCGAATATATGCAGATCGGTGAACTTGTGGCGCAACTTAAGGGGACGCGGGTGTTGGCCTGTACCGCGACGGCGACACCGGTGGTGCGCGATGAAATCCTGCTTCGACTGGGCCTTGGAAGCGACACGCCACAGGTTCTCAAGGGCTTTGCGCGCCCGAATTTAAGCCTCTCTGTCGCTGAATATGGAGCGCGGAGCGAACGGCCGGGCCTTGTGGATGCGATGTTGACGAAGGCTCTTGGTGGTCCAGGCCGTGGGCGTGGGTCAGCCATCATTTATTCGCCGACACGAAAATTTACCGACGAAGAATGTGCACGTCTGGAGGCCGAGGGCTGGACGGCAGGCGCCTATCATGCCGGGTTGTCGTCCAAGTGTCGCGAACAAGTTCAGCAGCGATTTTCGGCCGGGACCATGGAAATTGTCGTGGCGACGAATGCGTTCGGCATGGGCATCGACCGTGCCGATGTCCGGGCGGTGATTCACCTTGCACCGCCTGGCTCGATCGAATCCTACTATCAAGAGGTTGGACGTGCCGGCCGGGACGGCGACGATGCGTGGGGTCTTTTGCTCACGACCGCTGGGGACGTGCCCCTGCGCCGCCGCTTGCTGGAGCGCGAGAACGACGGAAGAGCACCGGACCCGGAGGTCGTCGAACACAAATGGAATCTGTTCTTGGAGCTGATGCGCTGGGTCGAGGGGGGCACCTGCCGCCACGATGGAATTTTGCGCTATTTTGGAGACGATGCCGAGATTCTGAGGGGTTGCGGACGCTGCGACCTTTGCCTCAGCCTCGACGACGAAGGTGGTGAGGACATCGAGGTCGTGAGCTTGCTGGTTCGCAAGGCCCTCAGCGGTGTCGCGCGCATCCACGGTCGCTTTGGTCTCGGTGCGGCGGCGGTACTTCTGAAGGGAAAGGCCGATGAGAGGCTGCAACGGGCCGGTCTCGATGAGGTGCGCACCTTTGGCATACTCGCGGAGTCCAGCGAAGAGTGGATTCTTCGGCTGCTACGCCGCTGCGTCACGGCAGGCTGGGTGACGTTCTCGAGTGGAGATCGTCCTGTGGTCTCACTTACCCGCGAAGGAAAGCTCGTTATGGCGGGGGAGCTTCCGGTGCGGATGGTCCTGCCGCCCGAGCTTAGGGGCAAGCGTAAGGAGGGACGAGCAGGTTCAGGGGCCGCGGGGCGTTCAGGCGCGCGCGCACAGCAAGAGGTGGTCCTCGACGAGGCTGGAATGCGGCTTTTTGAGCGCTTGCGCGCCTTTCGCCTACGAGAATCCCAAGAGGCTGGGGTCCCCCCTTATCGGGTAGCGAGCGACCGGACCCTTCGTGAGCTTGTCCTGCTGAAACCGCGGACCTTGCAGGACCTTCAGTTGGCCCACGGTATTGGTCCGGCGAAGGCTGAACAGTATGGAGAAGGTTTTTTGGCGGAAATCTCTGCAGCCTCTGACGTCCCGAGCTAGTCGGTGGATCGCGCGGCGGCGTCGCTCATTCCCCCAGCTGAAACAGCGGTAGAAACCAATAGCCGCTCGCCACAAGCAACACGATGGCGGCGATGTCTAGCCAGGCGCCAAAACGAATCATGCTCCCGAGGCGCACACGTCCAGTTCCATAGACGATCGCGTTGGGTGGCGTCGAGACGGGGAGCATAAAGGCGAAACTCGCGGCGATGGCGACGATGATCGTCACCGGAACGGGATCGACACCGGCGCGTTGGGCCACGGGGATCAGCACAGGGATCATCATGCTGGTGGTCGCGGTGTTGCTGGTGAGCTCGGTCATGTACAGCACCAAGATCGTCGAAGCTGCGAGCAAAAATAGGGTCGCGCCGGGATCACTTTGTTGGCCGACGGTCACCTCGGCGATCGCCTTGGCGAGACCGGTCTCAAAAACCAGGTTTCCCATGGCCAGTCCGCCCCCGAGGAGAAAGAGCGTCCCCCAGTCGATGGAGGCCGCATCGGACCAGCTGAGGAGTCGCGCTTCGTTGTGCGGTGACTTCTTCGCGGGAACCATGAAGAGCACGCTGGCGCCGAGGATGGCCACCACCCCCTCTTTGAGGCCGTTTCTTGCCCAGAGGGTGATTGGGCTCTCTTCGCCGAGGCTCAGCCGCAACAGCGATGGCGTTAACCACGCGAGGACGGTGACCACAAAAATACCCAATACGCGGCGTTCGCCGGTACGTAGGGGACCGAGGGCCGTGAGTTCGTTGCGGACCTGTTGGCGCAGACCAGGGATGCGACGGACCACAGGGGGAAAACGATAGGCGGCCCAGATCAAAAGGCCCACCAGGGCGCACAACGAGATGGGGGTGGCGAAGGCCATCCATTGAAGGAAATCGATGTGGGTGTGGCCCTCCAGTGCCCCCAGGGCAACGATGTTCGGTGCGGTTCCGATGGGGGTGGCGACCCCGCCGAGGGAGGCGCCATAGGCCAAGCTTATCAACATGCCTTCATCAAAACGGCGGGCGACGTCATCGGTGTGTTCGCCTCTATCGCTACGAGGCCGTTGGATGTCGCGGCTAAATTCTCCGATGGTTGCGCAGAGCCCGAGCGCGATGGGCACCATCATTGCGGTCGTCGCGGTGTTCGAGATCCACATCGAGAAAAGGTAGGCCGTGATGGTGACCCCCATGAGCGCGCGTGTGGGGGACCCCGCGATGACCCGGCGTGAGAGCATCCACAGCGCCGCGCGGCGGTCGACGCCCTGCACTCGTAGGGCCTCGGCGAGCATAAAACCGCCGAGAAATAGGAAGATTAACGGGTGTGAAAAGGGAGCGAAGGCTTGTTTGGCCGGGGAAACCGCGAAGAGCACGGCCAAGGCGGGGCCGAGCAGCGCCGCAATTGCAAGCGGGATCGCCTCGGTGACCCATAAGATCACCACCATCACGGAGATCGCCGCCATGCGGTGGGCCTGGTCGCTCAGTCCTGGCATTGGAATCGAGAGCAGGACGAGCAGCGCCGCGGGTGCCAAAAAGAGCCCAAGACGGCGGCGAGCTTGGTCAAAGCGGCGTTCGGCAGCGCTTCGTGTCCCAGAATGTCCCCGATCGCCCACATCCAGAGGTTATCGAGTATCGTCCGGTCCCGCGAGCCCGCAATGGCCAAGGACACCGCTCGATCGATCACCCGCCTGTCTCCCGCACCAGGGAGCGAGGCGTACCGGTGGTTGCGGGCCGCAGTCTTTGTCTTGCTCGCTGGTTTTTGGGTCGGCAGCGGCACGGGGATCGTCAGCTCGAACGATGGTTCGCATCTCGCACTCGCTCGGGCCTTGGCGCTCTATCGAGAGGTACACATCGACCCTGAGGCGGCGCTGACTTTGCGGGTGGACCTCGCTCAGCGCCGCGGTCATTTCTATTCGGATAGGCCTCCCGGGACGGCGTTTCTCGCCCTGCCGGCGGTCCTCATAGGTCATGGGTTTGATGGCCGGTTGTTGAGGGGCAGTCGTCGACGCAACGAGATGATGACACCGACCGCATCGGCTCCTTTCGAGCGGACCTACTATCATCGCGGCCACCGGCCACCGCTCTTGGTGCTGATGTTGGGCTCGATTCTCGCGGCTTGTTTGCAGTCGGTGGCGATGGGCCTCGTCGCTCTAGCCTGTCTTTGGCATCTTCTTGAGCGTCGCGGCGTAGACCTGTGGGGCTGTATTTTTGCGGTCTTGGCCCTCGGTCTTGGTTCGTTGCTTGGACCCTACAGCACGGCGCTGTTTTCTCATTCCACCGCCGCGGCCTTGGTTGCCATCGTCCTGGTCGCCATCGATCATCTCAATGGCGATGTCTCCCGGAGAGGCCCTGGCCTGCGCCGTCCTGAGGTCTTGTGGACTCTGTTGTTGGGTCTCGCGGGGGGATGGGCGTCGGCGACGGACTACCTTCTTGTCGTCGTGATGGTACCTCTAACGATGTCGAGCGTACGATGGAGGCGATGGTGGTTGTTGTGGCTCGGTGCCCTACCGATCGTTGTGGCGACTCTGATTTACCACGATCTAGCCTTCGGCAGCCCCTTCAGCCTTGGCTACGACCATCATGCAAATTTCAAGTTTGCTCGGGATCGGTGGACAACCTTCGACGGCAGTCTGTTGACCGGGTTTTGGGTTCAGTGGGGACTCGGAAAGAGTGCGGGTCTTTTGGCCCAGTCGCCGATCGCCTTTCTCGGGCTGTGTGGGACGATCGCCTCTTGTTTTGTCGGTGGGCGCTCGAAGAGGCCGCGCGGTGCCGTTCGATTGGCGATGTGGCTGCCGTGGATTCTTCTACTTTGCCTGCATCGGACACCCGAGGGCGGGCAGGGCGTCGACCATCGTTATCTCATCCCGATCATGCCCGTCGCCGGTCTTGGTCTCGGGGCCCTATGGACGTTCTGTTCCGGACGTCGCTGGCTGCAAAGCACACTGGTGGGCCTTGCAGGTGGTTCGGCGATGTTGGTTTGGCCGTCCTTCCTCGCGTGGCACGAGACCGACTTCTTCTCGAACGCAAAAATTGGCCTGATCGCGGCGATGGTACTTTCGGCATTGATCGTTGTGCCCAGGATTCTTGAGTATGGATTTGGCTCCGACGAAGACCCGAGTCGCGGCTCGGCGTGAGCGACAAAACCCCGCGGACGTCCCTAGATCCGTGCTACGAGATGCGCTGAATGCTTGAGACCCGCAAAACCGTGGTTGTTTTTTGGCTGTGACGGGCGGGAGAAAACGAGGGGTGGGGGGCGAGCGACGAGCGACGAGCAAACGCCGAGGAGTCGCGCCTCAGTTTTGGGTGACGAGCACATATTGGGCAGAATCGACGCCCTACGCGCTCGTCAACAATCTCGTAGAAATCATGTTCGAGCAGCTCGGAGCGAGTCTCCAGGCGATCGGTTTGACGTCGTTGTTTCATGTGCCGTGGAACCTGAAATTTTTATGGGGTCCAGTTCTTGATCGCTACGAGACGAAGCGACGGTGGTTGTTGTGGACTGAGATCTCGCTATCCTTAGTGATCGTCGGGTTGGCATTTGTGGTCGGAGGCGGTGGCGACCTGTGGGTTGCGGTCTCGCTAGGTTTCTTGTTTCTGGCGTTCTTGAGCGCCACCCACGATATTGCGATCGATGCGTTCTATCTTGAGGCCCTCGATGAGTCGAAACAGTCAGCCTACGTAGGTTGGCGGGCGACATTTTATCGCATCGGCGGGATCGTGATGGGGGGTCCGATACTATGGCTGATCGGTCGTGCGGGATGGTTCCTCGGGATACTTGTCATCGCCGCAATCATGATTGGTTTGACGGTCTACCATTGGTTCGCGCTCCCGGACCCGGAGCGGGAGCAGAGGCCGATCGGGCTGCTGTTGCGTGGATTCCTCAAGCGCCGGGTTCTTGCGGGGGCTGGAGTGCTAGCGACATTGCTTCTGCTCGAACGTCAGATGCCCTTTGTGCGCCCGGCATGGTCTGTGATCCACACCTGGGTCGCGTCGTTGCCGGTCGTTGGAGGGTTTGGGTTGGCGAGTTGGGTGGCGATCGGGCTGCCGATCGTCGTGACCGCAGCGGCTTTGGCATCGTTGGTTTTCCGACGTAGGAACGGGTCCCCGCGGGCGGAGGTGTTGGCGGATGACTCCGGCTTCTTGGGTGCATTTACGACGTTTATCGCTCAGCCTCGGGCACTTACAATTCTTGCTTTTGTCGTGCTCTATAGGGTGGGGGAGTCATTTCTTATAAAAATGCGCTGGCCATTTTTGCACAAAGAGCTGGCGATGACGCTGGAGCAATATTCGATCTTGAATGGTACTGTCGGTACGGTGGCCTCGGTGGCCGCGACCCTCATCGGCGGCTGGGCGATCGGAAAAATCGGTCTTCGACGTTGCATTTGGCCCTTTGTATTGGGCCAAAATATCTTGAATCTCCTCTATATGGTTTTGGCCTTGAGCCCAGAACCTTCGGGACTAGGAGCATCTGTCCTCGGCGCAACAATTGCCCTTGAACACGTGGGGGCCGGCCTTGGTACCGCCGTGTTGATGGTGTTCCTGATGCGATGCTGTCACCCGAATCATAAAGCGGGTCACATGGCGATTCTTAGTGCGCTGATGAGCGTTGGTTTTACGGTCGCGGGTGTGAGCAGCGGATATTTAGTCATGGCGGCGGGCTACGGAAACTATTTTGGTCTGACTTTTTTGGCGACCGTGCCGTCTATGCTGTTGATCCCATGGCTCCCCTATTTGGATGGTCGACAGCCGTCAGAGGCAAATAGCTCGGCCGACGAGGGTCTCTCAAATTGAGATCCACCGATCTGCGCAGGGCCGCGACAGAGGTCGCTCAGGCGGCCTGGGGAAATATTTCATCCTCCATGATTTCTCGATCGATCTGACATTGGTGCAGGGCTCGCCGAAGGATGGTCCACGGGGTGTCTTCTTCGTGCCCCCATGCCTGAATGCCGTTGTGCATGGTTGCGGAACCGAAGGCGATGTTTCGAAGTTTGTTGTTCGCGGCGAGTGAACGCAGGCGCATCATCAGCGCGGCCGCTCCGGAGCTTGAGGTCTCGGGTAGGACAAACAACGCCCAGTGAGATTCGGGCCCGAGCAAGGCGAGGATGTTTGTTTCCGTCGATTTCGTTTCGGAGGTCGTTTCGAAAAAATCGGTGCCTGCGAGGGGAGCGCGCAACATGCTGGCGCGATCGCTGTCACGCAGACCGATGTCGAGCAGCTCGGCGACCTCGTCACGATCGAGACGGTTGGGCGCTTGCATTAACACGGCGCTCAGTTGGGTGGCGGAGCCTCGGGCATTGCGTGTCTCGGTGGCGAGCATTTGGAGGAGCTGGGCCTGTCCAAAGGATGGAGTCGAGCTGTGTGGATCGGGGACTGACGTCCTGCCGAGTGCCTCGTCCAACGCCCGTTCGGCGGTGCGCAGATTTTGGGCTGGGCGCATGTCCCGAATGATGAACGCGGTCGGGCGATCGCCCGTGGAACATGGCGCAGCGACCGGCAACAAAAGTCGACAGACCTGAAAAGCGCCTGGGCGATGCTGGCCTCGACGAGCAGGTCCGTCACAGGTGATATGCTCGCCAGCGCGCAGACGAGGGAGTCTGGTCGCGGTCGCCCCAAAACATTCGGTCATGAGACCGTGCGCCGAGATGCCCTTGAGATCACGTCGTGAGACCATCAGGAGGGCTTCTGCGGCATCATTCACAAAAGTCACCCGGTCGTTTTCGTCGATCAAGATCACGCCGTCGCTGATCGCGTCGCAAAGAATGTGAGTTGCAGCATTGCCGAGGGGAAGCATGGGCGCAGCATCGGCCATCGACAGCAAATCTATCGAAATCGCCCAAAACGGACCGTTATCTCGAGACCTCACGGCAATACGGTGTATTCTAACCGCTCATGGAGGTTTCTAGCGTTCTCGACCGCCTCGTTGATGCGACCGGCGGCGGCGTTTGCCGCCTGGCATCCGATGGCACAGTGCAAGATTATTCCCAGGGTTTCGCGGTGTTGGCTGGAATCCGCCAGGGCTCGAAGGGCCGCCTCGAAGTGCACACGTTGCTTCCGGGCATGCCTGCGCTGGGGAGCCTTGGCGAAGCGGCGATGCCCGAGCCTCCGGTGTTTACCCACGTCGGCGACGATGGGATCGCTCGCGAGCTCTCGCCCGCCCTGGTCGAGGGCAAGGACAGGGAGGAGCGATGGTTGGTGCTCGTTGATCACTCGAGCGAGGCACGGCTGCGCAGGAAGCAGCGAAGGATGGGTCGAGAACTTGAGGATTTGCAGTCCGAGTTGCGAACACGCGAAAATGCGCCCCTGAGTCCACAGGTGCGTACGATGCGCAAAATGGCCGCGAGCCTTGAGGCGGCGCTAGAGTGTGGAGAGCGCTATCGGCACGAGGTGACGGTCTTGTCGATTCAGCTCTCAGACAAGGGACCGTGTGGAATTGACGTGTCATCGCTCATTCTCCGTTGCGTGCGCGGGGTGGATGATGTGGGAACGGACGGCGCAGGTTGTTTTTGTGTGCTTCTTCCTCATACCGAGGCGCGGGGTGGCCGGATTGTCGCGGAGAGAATCGGCGCAAAGCTGCTGGCTGCCGGTTTAGGAGGGGCGGGCATCGGAGGGGCTCAGGCAAAGAGCGAAGAGCGCGGTGCGGCGCTTGTGCAGCGAAGCGAGCGTGCTTGTGCCCAATCCAAGGCCGACGGCGGAGAGGTGCTGTTGGCGGTCGACGTACTGTAAGATCCGGGTGCTCTAGTCATTCTCAGGATCGGTGGTTGTGTCAGTACTCTCACTCAGCATTATTTTTGCGCTTGGCTTGGTCTCCGAACCAAGCTTGGCACTCGACGATCGTCAGGAGGCGGACGTCGGCTTTCATCCTCAGGGGTCCGCCGAGCTACCGGGGTGGGACGACGGTCCGGAGACGGTTGTCGATAGTGAACGAGACGGTCTCCCCGAGAGTGACCCGACCGACGAAGCGGACAATCTTGAGCGAGCGGAATATGGCCCTTTCTTCGAAAAGGTGGCGCCGTCGAATGTTCAATTTCCTGGCCGACGGACTCGGGAATATGCACCGCTCTCGGTGAGTCATGGTCGCTTCTGCTTCGTGGAGGATTTCGATTGCAGAGTCGCGCTTCTTGTCGATGCGGACGTAGCGGCAGGAATCAACGTGATCGGTGGAGAGCGGGGGATCGAGCTGCCCTATACGCAATTTCGCGTCCGTTGGGGGGTGACCTTGCGCCCGGTGGCGATGCGACGAGACCGTTGGCATCGTTGGGGTCTAGGTGTCGTTGGGAGTTGGTCCGAGGGCTCGTCGGTTGTGATTCCACCGGATGCCGACAATTCGGCCGAAGGGGGGCTCGCCACGGAAGCCTACCGAGTTGCCGTGGTGAATCAGTTATGGCTGGCGCAGAAGCGAAATGCGGCGCATCTCGATTTTACGGTGGGGATGGTGCGCGGACGCACCGGGTTACAGTCTCGTTGGGCCTCGGGTACCACCGTCGAATTTGGGCTCGGGCTCGGTGGTTGGGGACAGGTGTTTGTGGGAGGCGATTTCTTCGATGACGACGCGCGAGTGCTGACTGGTTTTCGAGCCCATGCGGTCGCGGCCGGTCCCGTGATCGGCCTTGTCTTGCTGGGCATGCTTGCAGGGGGAGCGCTATGAGCGTGACAGTTCTATTTATCGCTGCACTCGCGCTGGGGTTTGCACCCGCGGATGAGCTTCTTTCCCAGGAGCCGCAGACGATCCAGGAGCCACAAGGAAACACTGTTGTGCCCGCGAGTGCCGCCACGTCACCAGTGAACGCCGCGGACGTGGAGGATGTCGAGGCAGAGCAGGGAACCTCGTCGCTTGCGCTGACGGCGGGCGTATCGCCTCGCCAGCATGTCTATACCCTCGAGGATCTCGATCGACTGCGCGCGCGATACGGCATCGATCCCGATCCCCGCGAAGATGTAAAAGCGCCAGATTTTCGATGCCTGGTGCCGGATCCTCGCTGCGGGTTCACCGTGGAGCTTGTGGCGACCACGGCCTACGCCTACCGGATACGTCAGGGGGATATCAGCGTTTCCGACGACAACCAACGTTGGCATTCGGGGCGTATCGCCTACGATTTTTGGCTCGATTTACCGGCGGTGGTGGCGATTCGCGGAAACACAAAGTTCACGCGGCTTACGTTGGGCCCCAAGGGTGGCGTGATCGCCAGTGACAGCGATGATCTTTGGGGGAACGTTGGCTTGGCAGGGCGCTATTGGTTTGGCCGCGGAGCGTGGTCTCCCGCGCTGGAGTTCACGACGGCGTTGACGTTTCGTCTTCGTGAGCAAGACCGGCAGGGTTCGCGGGGCCCAGGTCGGTCGCCGCTCGGCATTGCGGCTGACCTAGGATTCTCGGTCGGGGGTTGGGGAGCGCTTGTCGTGGGAGCCCAATACGATGGATCCTTGGTCCGTGACGACGTCCCGGCAGCCATGTGGCGTTCAGCCGCCGCCCAATTTTTTGTAGGATTTCGCGGAAATATTCTGTGGGGACTTCCGGCGATTTCAGCCGTAGGGACCCACGCGGCGGTTCGTCGTCGGGTGACCGCGCCCTGAGACCCTGTGGGGCAAAAGTCCGATCCACGGCTTTGGTTCTCCGGGTCTGTAGGTGCAGCTTTGTGGCAAAAAAGTGGCGCACGTGGGGGGCAGGTACAAGTTGTGGGAGCATGAGCATGGTCGTATTCGCGCATATCGAGAGTGAATGGATACGGGTGCGAGAGAGGTCGTGGCGAAGAGCGGTCTAAAAAGAGCCGTAATTGTGTATTTCTCAATCTGTCTGGTAAGCAGCCGAAACAGCCGTACAGACAAGTACGCGAGGGTTTTCAAAAATGAGTGCATTTCAATTCATGGATTCGGTACGAAGCCGAAACCCGGGAGAGTCCGATTTTCACCAGGCTGTCGAAGAGGTCGTAGACTCACTGTGGCCCTTCCTTGAGGCCAATCCAAAGTACGGCGAGTCCTCGATTCTCGAACGAATTGTCGAGCCGGAACGTGTCTTGATGTTTCGGGTACCGTGGATGGACGATCAGGGCCAAGTTCATGTGAATCGTGGCTACCGCGTCGAGATGAACAGCGCGATCGGTCCCTATAAAGGCGGCCTGCGTTTTCACCCGTCGGTGAACCTCGGTATTCTTAAGTTTTTGGCCTTCGAGCAGGTCTTTAAAAATTCGTTGACGACCTTACCGATGGGCGGAGGCAAGGGCGGGGCGGATTTTGATCCCAAGGGGCGCAGCGACCATGAGGTCATGCGTTTCTGCCAGAGTTTTATGACGGAGCTGTCTCGGCATATCGGCCCCAACACCGACGTGCCCGCGGGGGACATCGGTGTGGGTGGTCGAGAAATTGGCTACATGTTTGGTCAGTACAAGCGTCTGCGCAACGAATTCACGGGTGTGCTGACGGGGAAGGGCCGCAATTGGGGTGGAAGCTTGATTCGGCCGGAGGCGACGGGATACGGCGCCGTCTATTTTGCCGAGGAGATGCTCAACGCCCGGGGCGATTCATTTCGTGGAAAAAATGTAGTGATATCGGGCTCAGGAAACGTCGCGCAATATGCCTGCGAAAAAGCGACGGAGCTCGGGGCCAAAGTCGTGACGATGTCGGACTCGGGCGGATTCATTCACGATCCTCATGGCATTGATGCAGAGCGTCTCGCGTTCGTGATGGAGCTAAAAAACGTTCGGCGGGCTCGGATTTACGAATACGCAGAACATTTCGATAGCGCGACCTTCCACGCCAACAAGCGGCCTTGGTCGGTGAAGGCTGAGGTCGCCTTGCCCTGCGCGACACAAAATGAGCTCGGAAGTGACGATGCCAAGACTTTGGCGGTGAACGGGGTTGTTTGTGTCGCCGAGGGGGCCAACATGCCGACAACACCCGAAGCGGTGGAGGTGTTTCATGCCAACAAATTGCTCTTCGGTCCCGGAAAAGCCGCCAATGCTGGAGGCGTAGCGACCTCGGGTCTAGAGATGAGTCAAAACAGCCAGCGCATGTCCTGGACGCGGGAAGAAGTCGACTCGAAGCTGCATGCGATCATGCGAGAGATTCACTCTTCGTGTCTTGAACACGGGAGAAGCGGAGACTTTGTGAACTACGTGAACGGAGCGAATATCGCCGGTTTCATCAAGGTCGCCGACGCCATGCTCGATCAGGGACTGGTGTAGGCCCCTCGAATCTAGGTCGCCGCTGGTTCAAGGCATTCAAGGCAAGCGTTGTCGGCGTCGAGTCGGGCCATGCGCCCGAAGGGCAGGGCGACGTTTCGACGCCGCTCGTGGCCAAACTCGAATCCGGTGACCACGGGAACTCCCAGGCCCTCCAGGCGCTCGACCACGACTTCGCGCGCCTGGGGTCCCTTGTACTTGGCATTGTCAGGATCGTCGCAGCGTGTAAGTTGACCGACCGCGATGCCTCGTACGCCTCGCAGTGCGCCGCTTTGAATCAATTGGGTCAAGGCACGATCGATGCGATAGGGTCGCTCTCCGACCTCTTCGATGGCCAGAATTCGACCTTGGAGGGAGGGCATAAAGGGTGTGCCGACCAAGGAGCGAAGGACCTCCAGGTTGCCGATGATCAGCGGACCCTCAACTCGGCCGCCACATAGCGTGGTCCCCTCTTCTGCGATGAGCGGCACCGGAAGCTCTCCACGGATCATGTCAAAAACTCGCGAGCGGCTGTCTTCGTCGAGTTCTGTGAGTTGGCTAGCGACCGGACCGTGCAGGGAACTTAGGCCGGCGGCTTCGAGCGCCCAAGCCAGCAGGGCGGTGATGTCGGAGAAGCCGACGATGAGCTTTGGACCTTCGCGGAGGATCGAAGGATCAAGGCGGTGCAAGAGACGCGTGAGCCCATAGCCTCCGCGCGCGCACCACAGGACTCGAGCCTCGGGATCGGCCAAGCCGGCGCGTAGACTCTCCAGACGTTCGGCATCGGATCCCGCGAAATATCCGGAACGAGCCCGCACGGTCTCAGGTGCATGGAGTGGGGACCCAGGCAGCGCGTGGCGAATGACGGCGAGGCCCCGGTCGAAGTGGTTCTGATCGATGGGACCGGAGGGGGCGATGAATCGGAGCGGGTCGCCCGAACGATGGGCCCTTGGGGTGGGGAGCGGTGTCATGGGCTTGGCCAGACAAACGCTATGCAGGGAACCGGCCGTTGTACAGCTCTAGAGGCATCCGCGCGCTTAGGTTCGATGGTTTGAACTAGCGACGAGTGCGCCCTTTCGATCGTTTGTCGGGTGTTCGTCAGACCGTAGACGGGCTCGTCTAGGATGGCGCGGAAATCCCCTAGGGCGATCCGCCGATCCGGCTGCGAGTTTGGTCGCGACGAGCCGTCGCATTGCACGGGCGCCCCCCAAGACGTCGGCGTGGACAGCGCGCCCTCGCCCTCGTACCCTTCAGACTCGGAAAGCCCGGCAAGCCCGGCAAGCCCGGTATACCCGGACGGACGCCCCTTCGGATCGCGCTCATGTTTCACAAAGTCATGACCAAGGTCTTCGGCACCAAGCACGGCCGACAGATCAAGAAGCTCCAGCCTCTCGTCAACCGCATCAACGACTTGGAGGCGTCGCTGAAGTCTCTCGACGACTCGGCTCTGAAGGCGAAGACGGGTGAATTTCGCCAGCGATTGAGCAACGGTGAGGCCCTCGACGACCTCCTGCCCGAGAGTTTCGCGACCATGCGGGAAGCAGCGCTGAGGGTGTTGAAGATGCGCCACTACGATGTGCAGATGCTCGGCGGTATCGCCATGCATCGTGGGATGATCCTCGAGATGAGGACGGGCGAGGGCAAGACGCTCACGGCGACAACGGCGCTCTATCTCAATTCCCTGGGGGGCAAGGGGTCCCATCTCATCACGGTGAACGACTATCTGGCGTCGCGCGATGGTGAGTGGATGGGCGAGGTCTTTCGATTTTTGGGCATGGAGGTGGGTGTCATCGTTCATGGTCTCTACCATCGTGAGCGCCAACGGGCCTATCGCGCGGACATCACCTACGGAACGAACAATGAGTTTGGTTTCGACTACCTGCGCGACAACATGAAGGAGACCATCGAGAAGTATGTTCAGCGGGAACTGAACTACGCGATCGTCGACGAAGTTGACTCGATCCTCATCGACGAAGCCCGCACGCCGCTGATTATTTCAGGGACGGCCTCCAAGCCCGCGGAAACCTATATCGTCGTTGACAAGATGATCCCCTCGCTGCGTCGTGAGCTGGATTATGTGCTCGACGAGAAAGCCACGAGTGTGCAGTTGACCGAGGCTGGGGTCGATCGCGTGGAAAAGTTGTTGGATTGCAGCAACCTCTATTCTGCAGAAAATTCCGAGCTTTTGCATCACGTCCAGCAAGCCCTTCGCGGTCACACGCTGTACAAAAAAGAGGTCAATTATCTGGTCGAAGACGGCGAGGTCTTGATCGTCGACGAGTTTACAGGTCGCAAGATGGAGGGCCGGCGGTGGAGCGATGGTCTGCATCAAGCGATCGAGGCCAAGGAGGGCGTGAGGATTCAGCCTGAGAGCCGTACGCTGGCGACGATTACTTATCAGAACTACTTTCGTATGTACGACAAGTTGTCGGGAATGACCGGAACCGCCGACACTGAGGCGGAGGAGTTCCACAAAATCTATGACCTGGAGTGCATCGTCATACCGACCAACAAGCCGCTGATTCGAAAAGACCGCGACGACCTGGTTTACAAGACCGCCTCGGGGAAGTTCAAGGCAGTCGTCGACCAGATCCGAGACTGTTACGACCGAGGGCAGCCCGTGCTGGTCGGGACTACGAGCGTCGAAAAATCGATGTTGATTCACCGGATGTTGGAGCGGGATAATATTCCGCACAATGTTCTGAACGCCAAGCAACACCAACGTGAGGCCAATGTGGTGGCCCAGGCGGGGCGTAAACATGCGATTACGGTGGCGACCAACATGGCGGGGCGTGGGACCGACATCATCTTGGGCGGAAACCCCGACATGATGGCTCAAGCCCACTTCGACCCCGACGAAGAGCCCGAGAAATACAAAGAACTGGCTGTCGCTCTCAAGGGCCAGTGCGACGAGGAGCGCCTGGAAGTTCTGGAACTCGGCGGTCTCTATATCGTCGGCACTGAGCGTCACGAGAGCCGACGCATCGACAACCAGCTGCGCGGTCGGGCGGGACGTCAAGGCGACCCTGGGGCTTCATTGTTCTTTTTGAGCCTCGAAGATGACCTCATGCGCATCTTTGGCGCAGACAGAATTACGAATCTGATGGAGCGTCTAGGGATGGAAGAGGACGTGCCGATCGAGGCCGCGATGGTGAACAAGGCCATTGCGAACGCTCAGAGCAAGGTCGAGGCCATGCACTTCGACACGCGCAAGAACCTGTTCGAGTACGACAATGTCATGAACGAGCAGCGCAAGGCGATTTACGCCCTGCGAAAGCAGATTCTTGAGGGACGCTACGTCCCGGAAGTGCTGGACGAAGAGGGCAAGAAGTCCGAAGAGAAGCTGGTACCTCCGCCGAGCGAATCCGGTCCTCACACGACGGCGAGTCTCATGGAGGAAGTCCGGGGCCGGGTGGAGACCATCGTCGATGGTTATTGCCGCGAGAAGATCGAGGCCGAAGGCGGAGAGGTGCCCGACAAACGTCCGTATCCTGAGGCCGGTATTGTCCCTCATGAGCTGACCCATGAGATCTACCGTCACTATGGCTCGCTTGCGCGGCTCGACGACATTAAGACGGACCGCACCGCAGTCCTAGAACGCATTACCGAGAATGTCGCCTCATCGCTGATTCAGCAGCGTGAACGGCTGATGGATCTGGCCTTTAAACTTGTCGATGACACGGTCGGCGAGCTGTGCCCAGAAGATGTTCATCCTGATGAGTGGGACATCGAGGGGGTCGAGAAGGCCATGCTCGAGCGCTTTCATGTGACGTTGAAGATTGCCGAGGTCGAGGAAGACATCGAGAAACTTGTCGATCGTTGCTGGGAGAAGGTGCAGGGGTCGCTGTTGGGCAGAGAGAGAGACTACGGCCTTTACACCTTCTTATTCTACGTTCGACAGATCTATCTGCACGAGATCGACGAGCAGTGGATCGATCATCTCAAAAATATTGAGCACCTGCGTGCCGGAATCGGTCTGATTGGTTACGCCAGTAAAAACCCCAAGAACGAATACAAAATTCGTGGGTACACCTTGTTCAAGGATATGTGGGACAGCATTGAAGACACCGTCCTTGAGCAGATCATTCAGATGCGTCTTACGCAGGAGCAGAAAAACAAGGCCGCCGAGGGGGCTGAGCATGAAACCTCGCTCACCGAGGCTTCGCAACGGCGCGAGCGGACGTCGTCACGCCGGCGCGCTTCAGGAGAGGTGGATAAGTTGCAGGCCGCGGCTCGTCGGGCCGTAGAAAAACTACAGCAGGGCGATGAGGGGCGATCGGTGGCCTCATCGAGAGCGCTGGTGGAGCCGAGACGTCCTGAGTTTCCAAAGGTCGGTCGCAATGATCCGTGTCCATGCGGATCGGGGAAACGATACAAAAAGTGTCATGGAAAGGCGGAGAGTAAGGGCGAGTAGCGACCCTCTTGGGTGCTGCGAAGCCATGAATGTGGCGTCCCATCGTCTTAAGAGCCGAAGGGACGCCGATTCGGGGACGACTGAAGCGTCAGCAGGGAGGCAGAGCCTGCCGGCCAGCCGAACGGGTCCTTTGCCCTAGGCTCGTATCCGCACATTTTTCTTCGATCGTGCGAAAGGCCTAGGCCTAGGAATTCCCGCCGATGGTGTATGATTCGGTGCGGAGGGACCGCGCATGGGAATCGATGACAAGACCGTTCGAGTGGACCACAGGCCTGAGTCCAAGCCCGAGTCGGTGAACTCGGTGGACCTGTCTCCAGATGCTCAGCGTCGACGCCTTCACATTCAGCAAACGCCGCTGGCGGTGATCGATTGGGACCTCAATTTTTGTGTGGTCGCATGGAATCCAGCCGCCGAGCGGATTTTTGGATACAGCGAAGCCGAAGCTTTGGGCCGGCATGCCGCAGATCTCGTGGTTCCTCCGGAGTACCGAGAGCACGTCGACGAAATCTGGGATTCGCTGTTGGCCCAGACTGGAGGGTCGCGTAGCACCAACGGCAACATCACCCGTGACGGCCGCGCGATTCTCTGCGAGTGGTACAACACCCATCTCGTCGACGGGCAAAACAAGACCGTGGGGGTTGCCTCGCTGACCCAGAGCCAAGCGCGATACGAGTCGGCTCAGCGGATCGCCAATATCGCCAACTTTGACTGCGATCTCGAGACGCGAGTCCTCGAAGGCGCGGACCGTTTGCTCCGTATTCTGGAGCTTCCGCTCGACTCAGAAGCTGTCCCTACCCTGGATCTTTTTGTGGATCGGGTCATTCCAGAGGACCGAGAAACGCTGCTTGGTGCCATCGAAGATTGCCAGCGAAGAGGCATTACCTTGGAGTGCGAATTTCGTGTGCCCCGCGCGGAGGGCAAGGTGCGCTGGATCCGAATTGAAGCTGGCGTGGGCCCCATCGACGAGAAAGGGGCACGCGGAGGCCCGCACCTCATTGGTATCATTCAGGACATCTCAGAGCGTAAGGCCGCACAGGACGAGCGACGAACTTTGGAGATGCAGGTCCAGCACGCTCAGAAGCACGAGAGTCTTGGAGTGCTCGCGGGTGGTATCGCACATGACTTTAACAACCTCCTCGTTGCGATTCTCGGCAATGCGGAGCTGGCCTTCGACGATCTTCCACCGGGGTCCTCCGCCGCCTCAAGTCTCGAGGAGATCAAGACCGCCGCAAGGCGGGCAGCAGAACTCACGAACCAAATGCTGGCCTACTCGGGCCGGGGAAGTTTTGTGGTCGAGGAAATTGATCTCAATAGGCTCGTCCAAGAGATGCGACAGATTTTGGGTGTCTCGGTCTCGAAGAAAGTGGTGTTGCGAGAGGACTACTCGGATCGTGTCCCCGTTGTCCGTGCCGATGCCAGCCAGTTGCGTCAAGTGGTGATGAATCTCATCACGAACGCCTCGGATGCGATCGGTGAAGATACCGGTATGGTCACCCTGCGTACGGGCATCGTCCATGAGAATGCCGAGACTCTTGTCGACTATCTCTTGGAGGTAGACCCTGGGTGGTTCGCGTCGATCGAGGTCTCGGATACTGGCTGCGGTATGGATACCGATACCCAGGCACGGCTTTTTGACCCCTTTTTCACAACGAAAATTGCCGGGCGCGGGCTTGGGCTGGCTGCGGTCATTGGCATCGTCCGACGGCATGCGGGCACGATTCGGCTCTATAGTGAGCCCGGTCTGGGGACGACATTTAGAATTTTGCTGCCCACCGACGCTGGATTGAGCGTAGCGTTGGATCGAGACCGTTCGCGCGGTGAGGATGGCGCGTGGCGTGGTCGTGGCCGCGTGTTGGTCGCCGATGATGAAGACTCGGTGCGAAGCATCACGCGTAGAATGCTCGAGCGGCTTGGTCTCGAAGTGCTCATGGCGTCTGATGGTAGGCAGGCCGTTGAAATTTTCAGCAATGCTGGTCATCAGATCGATCTGGTGCTCTTAGACCTCACCATGCCGGAGATGACGGGCAAGGAGGTCTTTATCGCCTTGCGCCGGCTCGATCCCAATGTCCGTATCGTCTTGATGAGCGGCTATACCGAGCTTGACGTTACGGAGCGCTTTGTCGGTCGTAATTTTTTTGAATTTCTTCACAAACCCTTCGATCGTGCGAGCTTTACGTCGATTATTCGAGCGGTGTTTGAGACGCCCACACACGAGACGGGGTTCGCGGACTGGGGAGCCGTGGGGCTCGAGTGCAACGCTGTTTGTGCCCAAGCCCATCCTTTGTGATCGATTCTAGAAGATCGAGCATTTTTGGGTGTAGAAGAACTACCATGAGAGCGGCATCGGATTTAAGAGGCGCAAGAATATCGATGCCGGTCCGAGGAATGAGCTGCAGCAGTTGTGCGCAGCGTCTCGAACAGGCCCTACGCGAGGTCGATGGCCTGCGCGATCCGGTGGTAAACTTCGCCAGCGAAAATGCAAGTGTTGAGCGGACCTCTGGAGAAGTGTCGCCGAAGGTCCTCGCGCAGGCCATCGAGAGTGCAGGCTTTGAGGTCCCTGTCCAAACGATACGGTTGCGGCTGAGCTCAATGACCTGCGCGAGTTGTTCAAACACCATCGAGACCGCGCTGCGTCGCCAATCGGGGGTTGTCTCTGCGCAGGTGAATTTTGCCTCGGAGATAGCGACGGTTGCATACGATCCTTCGGGCATCGATGGCGTTGAACTCGCGGCTGCGGTTGAGAAGGTCGGGTACGGGGCGACCGTGCTCAGGGGGAAAACCGTTGATGTCACCGCGGAGCGGGAACTTCGTCGTGCAGAACGTTCGGATCGAATGATGGTCGTCGGTGCGGCGTTGCTGACTCTGCCGCTGGTGTTCCCCATGTTTCTTGGACCCTGGGGCGAGGGGCTCGCACTCTCTCCGTGGATTCAATTGACCTTGGCCCTGCCTGTGCAACTGATAGCCGGGAGCCGCTTCTATCAGGGAGCGTGGCGATCAATACGCGGAGGATCTGCAAACATGGATGTGCTGATCGCTCTTGGAACGAGCGCGGCATTTCTCCTTTCACTCTGGAATCTCGGGCGTGGCGGTCATCTCTTTTTCGAGTCCTCAGCGGCAGTTATCACCCTGGTGCTGTTCGGTAAGGGGCTTGAGGCTCGTGCGAAACGAAGTTCAACCCAAGCCATTCGGTCGCTCATGGAGCTTCAGCCGGATATCGCGAATGTGCAGCAAGACGATGGTCAATGGGTCGAGGTGCCGACCGACGCGGTTGGCCGTGGGCAATTGGTGATCGTCAAGCCGGGTGAACGAATTCCGGTCGATGGCCTCGTTGAGGCTGGAGTGAGCAGCGTCGATGAGTCTCTGGTCACCGGAGAAAGCGCGCCGGTCGTGAAGGGGGCAGGGGATAGAGTTACGGGTGCCTCCATCAACGGCGAGGGTCTTTTGAAAATTCGTGTCACCGAAGTCGGTGAGGGCTCAACATTGGGGCGTATCATCGAGATGGTCGAACAGGCCCAGGGATCGAAGGCGCCGATTCAAGAGACCGTCGATCGGGTTTCTGCAGTGTTTGTTCCAAGTATTTTGGGCATCTCTGTGCTGACCGTGTTGGCGTGGCTACTGCTTGACGGCGAGGTCGAGCAAGCGGTTGTGGCTGCGGTCAGCGTGTTGGTGGTTGCCTGTCCATGTGCACTTGGATTGGCGACCCCCACAGCACTTATGGTGGGTACCGGGAGGGCGGCCCGCGGTGGGATTCTCATCAAGGATGCTGTCGCGCTCGAACGGACCCACAAAATTGATGTTGTCATCTTTGACAAGACCGGCACCCTCACGGAGGGCCAGCCGGAAATCGCCAAGGTCGAGGCCATGCATGGAAGTGAGGAAGAGCTGCTTCGACTTGCAGCAAGCGTTCAGCAGGGGAGCGAGCACCCCCTGGCCAAGGCTGTGTTGCGTGGTGCCCAGCTGGCCGGCATAAAAGTTCATCCCACCGAAAATTTTCAGACGCGGGTGGGTGAGGGGATTGAAGCCAGCGTCGAAGGGAAGACAATTTTTGTCGGAAGCCCAAGATGGATGACCGAATTAGGGCACGATCTCGGCCCGCTGCAGACGTCGATCTCCGCGGCACAATCGGGAGGGACGGTCATGCTTGTCGCTACCGCGAAGCTCGTTTTGGGCTGGATTTCTGTGGCAGATCCGATTCGAGCGACTGCCCGTGAGGGGGTCGCGCGGCTACGTGAAATCGGTATCAAGTCGGTGATGCTTACGGGCGATAACGCGATAACGGCCCAACAGGTTGCCAAAGCCATCGGGATTGAGAGCGTGATCGCGGAGGTTCTTCCCGAACAAAAGTCCAAAGTGGTGGCGGAGATGCGAGCCAAGGGACACGTGGTGGCCATGGTGGGAGACGGGATCAACGACACCCCAGCACTTGCGCTCGCCGATGTTGGCTTTGCGATGTCGACGGGCACGGATGCCGCCATGCATACGGCCCCTGTCACATTGATGCGCGCCGATCCGCGTCTGATCGCCGATGCGATCTCGATCTCTCGGGCCACCTCACGGAAAATTCGGCAAAATTTATTTTGGGCCTTTGGGTACAACGTTCTCGGAATCCCGCTGGCCGCCTCAGGAATCTTGAGTCCGATGATCGCTGGCGCCGCGATGGCCTTCTCTTCTGTGAGTGTTGTGAGCAACGCCCTGCTCCTAAGGCGCTGGAAAAGCGGGGAGGCGCCGGCCGCCGATTCACGCCTAGTTGAGACTAGGGACTGAGGGGCACGGTGGTGGAGAGTCTATCGGTCGTAGCCGGCCATCATCGCGTCGGCCAGGGCCATACCAAGACGAACATAACCGCGTCGTGTAAAATGGATATGGTCGCGACTGGCCATCTGAGGCCGTGAGGTCGCCCACAGATGCATCGATCCGATTCCACCCATGAACTCACGAGAGTCCCAGAACCCGCATTCGGTCTCGAAGGCGACCTCACGTTGGACATCGATGATCGCGTCGAGGCGAGGACGATGTCCCCAGCTCCCATCGGAGAGCTTTCGCGGGACATCGCCGGGCCCGACGATCAAGCAGCTGGCCTTGGGAACCGCGTCGCGAAATCGGGCGAGAACCCCGAGCAATCGTGTGCGATAGCGCTCGATGGGCTGCGCGGTGTCGTTGCTCTCATTCGTTCCGTAGGCAAACATGTAAAGGTCGGGATTGCGGCGGCGGATCGCTTGGGTCCACAACTCTTGGTCCCACTTCAACATGTTGGCGGCTCGTGTGCCTGAGATCCCCAGCGTATCGATCACGACGCCCGGCTCGTCTCGCTCGGAAATCATGCCGAACACCCGGACCTCGCCGTTGCCAAGGGGCCGGACCTCGAAGCTGTGTAGCCCCGGCTCAAGATCAATCGTGTGGTAGCCGGCCGTGTGGATCTTGGAGGCAGTATCGACGATCTCTTTCGATTCACCGTCGATGACCAACTTCAACTTTCCGCCATCTGGCTGGCCAAGGAAGGCGAGCTCAAAATGGCTGGCGTTGACCCTTGCGTCGTCGTTGCGCGGGTATATCCGTGAAAAATCGCGTCTGCTAGAGCTGCTGATGCTTGCGCCGAGTAGACCGAAAAAGCCATCGGCCCGCGATTTTCTACGTTGTGCGTGTTCGAGGATCCACCCCTTGGATTCGATGCCGTGGTCGAGCATCTTGTGCCACTTGTTGAGCTTGGTGAAGGGAATAAAACCCTGACCGCCGTTGCCGAAGCGCGCTTGTAGGTAGGTACGAAGATAACCGGTGTAGATATCGCTCTGGGTGTGACTCGCGCCGTAGGCCAAGATACGGACCTTGCCGTCTTCGTTGACCCCTTGTTCGAGCTTGCGCAGCTCTTCGTAAAAGTGAGCGAGACCCGGCTGTCGCGCTGGATTCTCAATGGGGACGACGAGGCCGAGTTCATTGCCGTTGACGCGAGTGTTTGCTCGCCCTGTTTCGTCGAGTCGGCCGGCGGAGCCAGGGAGCGCATCAAGAAGGTCGGCGTCGGGCGGAGACTCGCCCTCGGGGGGGAGCGCGTGGGCGATCTTGATGGGTTTGCCATCGATACCCTCAAAGAGATTTCCGCGTCCTAGGATCCGACGTTGGGCGTCGACCCGTGCTGCCAGAACGGATTTGGGCAGCGAGGTCGGACGGACCGCTGTGGGCTCCGAATCGCCGTTGTTTCCAGCGCTCAGGGACCGGGTCGCGTTGGGGATGCGCGCCGGCCCTGGATTTGATGCCGGCGGCTTCCCGCAGTTGATCAGACCACAGCCGAGGGACATGGTTCCGAGAAATCCTGCGACAAGGCGGACGATTGGCGGCCATCGGCCGGGCATGTCGTGGTTCTCGCTGGAGGCCGGCGTACTGTCAAATTTTGTGATTGTTCAGTGAGCGCTGTTGCCGGGATCTCGCATCATGGGGTCTGCGAAGACTTTTCTGGTACAACGATCGATGATGGCAGGACAGCTTAGGTAGCGAGGCTGGGTGACCGACAGTGCATGCTCTTGCGCGTACCTTTGAGACGATAGGCGGCCTGGTGTTGTTCTCGTTCGAGGTCATGCGCGCGGCAGCGTCTCGACCGCGTTATTGGGATGAGATCCTTGGGCTGATGCATGTCCTAGTTCGGCGTTGCATGATTCCGGTTGGACTGGCCGTGGCTCCTGTGGGGGCGGTGATCTCGTTGCAGGGACTCGAGATTTTTCGGCTTTTTGGGGCCGAGCAGGAGCTGTCGGCATTTTTGGGCATGGCCATCTTTCGTGAATACAGCCCGGCGCTGGCATCGATCATGGTCGCTGCTCAGGCGGGGTCCTCGATCGCCGCCCGAATTGGGACGATGAAGGTCCGTGGGCAGATTGAGGCGCTAGAAGTGATGTCGGTCGACCCGGTACGATACGTGGTTGTGCCGGGAATGGTCGCTTGCGCGCTTGTGACCCCGATGTTGAGTGTGCTGACCAACATCTTAGGGGTAGCGAGTGGATGGTTGCTCTCCGTCCCGCTCGGGGATGTCGACCCTGGCTCTTTTTTGGCGAATCTCACGGCACAAATTCATCCGGCCGATCTTTGGATCGGACTCGGAAAGTGCTCGATTTTTGGTGTGGGGATAGGATTGATCGCGGGGTATCGCGGGCTTCAGGCGACTGGCGGAGCCGCCGGGGTAGGTCAGGCGGCCAACGACACCGTTGTGACGACGATCGTGATGATCTTGGTGGTGGACTACGCGGTCAGCATGGTTTTGTTGGGGTTGGGGCTTTAGCGAGGTGAGTGTGGCGGGAACCGTCGATTTTTTTCGTTTCGCGCTCATGGCTGGCCACGCGCAGCTGACAAAAATGCCTCCACGTCGGGCGCTTGTCGATCAGTTGGTCGTGGTCGGCTGGGGGTCGATGGGGTTGTTGACGGTGCTCGTCGGATTCACGGGTCTCAATCTCGCGGTCCAGTCCTATGGTGCATTTGCACGATTTGGCGGACAAGACATGTTGGGTACCTTTGCCGCTGTCGGTGGCGTGCGCGAACTCTATCCGGTGCTGTCGGCAGTGGTTTGCGGCGCAAGAATCGGCGCCATGCTTGCCGCGAGTCTCGCTAGCATGCGAATCAGCGAGCAAATCGAGGCCCTGGAGGTGATGGCGGTCGACCCCTTTCGCTATCTCGTCTCGCCTCGAATGTGGGCGGCGACCATCGCTCTTCCTCTGCTTTGTGGGTATGCAGATGTGGTTGGTCTGTTCGCATCCTATGTGGGCGCGGTGTACCAACTCGGTCTCGACCCGGGCAGCTTTATTCGTCAGGTGCAAGAACATGTGGGGATCGTCGATATCGCGGCGGGGATGTTCAAAGGCCTGATCATGGGATGGCTTGTTGCGGCGATCTCCTGCTTTCACGGGCTAGCCGCGCACAAGCGGGAGGGGGCCGAGGGGGTCGGAGTTGCCACGAACTTGGCGATCGTTCATTCCGCGGTCATGGTGATTGTCATGAATCTTGTGTTGTCGTTCTTCATCTATGGATAATCCCGCACCAAGTTCGACGATCGCCATTTCGGTCGCAGGACTCAAGAAATCCTTTGGAGGTCAGCCCGTGTTGGATGGCGTCAGTTTTGAGATTCCGAAGGGATCGATTACCGTGCTTCTGGGCCCCTCTGGGACAGGGAAATCCGTGCTTTTACGGTTGATGGTCGGTTTGATCAAGCCCGATGAAGGCACGATCAAGGTTTTTGGAGAGGACGTGGGCGGCCTTGATGAACGGCGGCCCGTCGATCGTCGGCGCTTGTTTGCCATTCGTCGGCGTTTCGGCATGCTCTTTCAAGATGGAGCGCTCTTCGATGACATGAGCGTATTTGATAACATCGCCTTTCCCATGCGTAACCACGGTCTGCGGAACGAAAATGAGATTCGTCGGAGGGTGGGTGAAACCTTGGCTCAGGTCGGACTTCCGGGTGTGGAAGAAAAGTCCCCGTCGGATCTGAGTGGGGGGATGCGCAAACGCGTTGCTTTTGCCCGCGCGATTGTGCTTAAGCCAGAGATTGTGTTGTGTGATGAGCCGTCGTCGGGGCTTGACCCGGTGATGGCGGCCACCTTGGATGAATTGATTCTTGAGATTCATCGAAGCTTGGGCACGACCTTCGTCGTGATCAGTCACGATACCGCGGAAGCGCGAATGATCGCGGATACGTTGGGCTTGCTTTCTCAGGGGAAACTGTTGACCTTTGGGCCAGCATCGGATGTGCTGGAAGAGAATATTCCTGCAGTGCAACAGTTCTTCGCCCGATCTACGACGGGTCCGATCAAGGTTCTGTAGTCGGGGCAGGTCTTCTTTGCATTCACCATGAACACCGCCAACCAAATGAACAAAAAACACATCAGCTTGGGTGTCTTTTTTGTCGTCTGCATGGGCCTTGTGCTGTGGCTTGCAAGGGGCGTAGGTGCTCTTGGAGCTCCATCCTCCCAGCGCTACGAACTTGCGCTCGGCAACGCGGCTGGCTTGGTGGAGGACAACGCGGTTCGAATCGCGGGCGTCAAAGTAGGATGGATCGAATCGATTCAAGTCGAGCACCGCACCGCCGTGTTGATTCTTCAGGTGCACGATGGCGTGCAGTTGCACGAGGATGCGGTGGCCTTGGTTCGGGCAAAAAGCTTGCTTGGCGAGAAATATTTGCAGTTAGATCCGGGCACCGAAGATACGCCTGTATTGCTCGAAAATAGCCGGATCGACCAGGCCGAGGCGACTTTTGAGATGGATGAAGTTTTGAATGCGCTTCGTCCAATCTTGGGTGGCGATGACTCGCTTGCCGCGACATTGAGGCCGGTGATCGCCCGTCTCGATTCACTCGTCGGCGCCGCGAGTGGTGAAGACGGTGGGGAGCCTGTGGTGACACGGGAAGCCTTGACCGCCGCCGTGGACGATTTCCGGGCTTCTCTCGCCGCGGTGAGGCGTATGACCGAAGGCAACGAGGCTCAGGTCGAGACTCTCTTGGCGAAGTTGAATCACACCCTCGACGATCGGCGACTGAACCGAATCGTTGGAAATCTCGATCGTTTGCTGGCCAGCGCCGCGAGAGATGTTCCACCGCTGCTCGCGCGTACAGACCGTGTGCTCGAAGATCTTGAGGCTTTCTCAGCACAGCTGAGCGTCGAGCACGGCGACGTGGTGGGAACCACGCTCAGCGAGATGGCATTGGCGGTCGGGAATCTTCGCGCGCTTAGCGAGACGCTCAATCGTGTGAGTGGTGACCTAGGACCGTTGATGAACAATCTCGCGCTCTTGGCGGAGCGCGCGGCTGGCGTGGACGAAGCGGCTTTGCGTCGATTCCTGCAGATCGACGGCGTGAAGGTCAATCTGAGAGCGACGAAGGCCAATCGTAAAAAGGTTCGAGAGCTGGACTCGCAGAGGCCCTAGGGCTTTCCTTGGGGGGAGTGTGCTCCGGTTTGGCGAATCCGCCTTCGCGGAGACTCTGTATGGGCTCTTCGACAGATCTCACCTTAGGATGCGTGAGATTGCGCATTTCCGAGCCGATGCGCGGCTCGATTGGGATCTTATGCCCCATAAGACTTCGATTAGGACTTGTCCTTTCCGATCGGACCGCTCATTCTACCAAGTATAATGAGCAAGCGTCATTACGAGCCGATCTGTAAAATACAGACATCGGTCGTTGAAAGCGGACCGGATCACATCGTCGAGTGTTTCGATGGCGTGGTCGTAGCTTGGGTCTGGCGGGGCGCAGGCCTGGCACGAGCGGCGGATCCCATGGAACGCGCCGCACAGTCTCTCCGCGACGTCGCCGCGAAACTCGGAGCGGGCTTGCGGGGTCTAATTTTCAATCTGGAAGGTCGTGGAGCGGTGGATGAAGCCCGCAACACGCGGAGTTCATTCATCGTTGGGACCGATGCCGCGCGTGCCCAGAGGATCGCGCGGCTGGTGTCCGTGCACGCGCCTCGTCATGGCCGCGTGGTGACCGACATGCGCGGAGCCCGAGTGTGGGTCGGCCTCGATTGGCCGACCCACACTCGGGATTGACCCGCGCTTGCACCTGCGAAGCTTCCTTCCGTTGGTGTAGCGTTCGGGTCTCTTGTTTGGGCACCCCTCATCTGCATCTCGAAGTTTGATATCGGCATGCGGACGACTGCTACGTGAGATTCCAGGTTTGTCGCCGACCTTGCTCATTCTTGGGCTGTTGGCGTGTGTATTGGTTCCGCTGCCGACCGTGGTGGTGGATGTCTGCTTGTCGCTAAGCTTGGCGCTCGGGGTGTTGCTGCTGGTCGCGGCACTCAAGGTCCCACGCAGCACCGAGTTTTTGAGCTTTCCGTCGATGTTGCTGCTGGCTACGTTGTTCAGGCTCGCGCTCAATATATCGACGACCAGGCTGATCCTCTCTCAGGCGGACGCAGGTCGGGTGGTTGACGCGTTCGCCCACTTTGTTGTGCGTGGCGATTTGATCATTGGCGCGGTGATGTTCGCCATCATCACGACGGTTCAGTATCTCGTGATCGCCAAGGGCGCCGAGCGGGTCGCCGAGGTGGGGGCACGTTTTGCACTTGATGGCATGCCTGGCCACCAAGCGGCCATCGATGCAGATCTACGCGCAGGAGTCATCAGTGCGGGGGAGGCGTCCCAACAACGAGCTCGGCTTGGTGAGCGCTCCCGGTTCTACGGAGCGATGGATGGAGCGATTCGCTTCGTGAAAGGCGACGCCGTCGCAGGAATTGTGATCACCGTGATCAACCTGCTCGGTGGGCTCTCCGTCGGTATGGGCCGCCGAGGGATGGACCTCGAATCAAGCCTTGAACTCTATGGGACGCTCGCCGTGGGGGACGGCCTTTTGGCGCAAATCCCAGCGCTTTTGGTGAGCCTCGCCGCGGGAATTTTAGTGTCGCGGGTGGACAGCGAGGGCAAGACACAAGAGAGGTATCCCTGGTTGCAACCAGGGATGTTATTGGTTCCAGCGCTCTTTCTGGCGGTGCTCGCCGCGGTTCCAGGAATGCCCTATCTCGCCTTCGGGACCATGGCCGTGGCATGGATGGCGGCGGCGGTAGGTCTCGCTCGTCGGGTGTCTTCTTCGCCCGACGAGTCACCTCGGGTTACACAAATTACGATCTTCGTCGGCGGCGCGGCATTTGCTGAACGCCGATTGCAGGCCACGTTGGCGGCACTACGTGAGCGCTGTGCAGAGGCGTTGGGAATCGAGGTTCCTCCGTTGGTCCTGGGTTCGGCGCCACAGGGTGTCTCCGTAGTTGATGACAGAGGTGCCTTAGGGGATCGAAGGACGATCGAGATCCGCTTCGGAAAACGGCTGTTCTCGCGCTCGACGATCGAGGGAGATGTCGAAGAAGGGCTGCTGTTGGCCGGATATCGGGCAGTCGTGAACCACGCCGAGGACCTTGTCGATCTTCAACATGTCGATCGTGAGATTGAAAATCTGCGTGTCCACAAGTCCGCGATCGTTCGCCGCGCACTGGAACATGCGGCGCCCGAAGACGTCTTGGCGGTGGTGCGCATGTTCCTCCGTGAGCGGATTCCCGTGCCGCCCATGGAGTCGATTTTGGGGGTCCTGGCGGAGGGAAAACCTAAATCTGTTGAGCGACTTCGTGTCGCGCTTGCCGATTTTTGGCTGGGTGATTTGCTTGACGGTCTCGCGCGACTTGGTCCGTTGCGATGCCTACGCCCGACACCCGATCTCGAAGAGAGTCTGCTTGAGACCTTTCGTGAGTCGGGTGAAGAGCGGTGGGGAGAACCCCTTCAGGTTGCATTGGGCCGTCGTCAACGTGCGGCATGGATCTTGGCGTTGACGAGGGCTCATTCGCTTGATTTAGAGGAGCCCGGGGGGCCGATGTGGCTGCTCACCACCGCACGGGCGCGCCCCGCTTTTGCTGCGCTGTTGCGAGGTCACCAGCCCCATGTCCCTGTGATCTCGACCGAGGAGTTCGACGGGGCCGGGTTGGCCATTCATGCGTCGGCGCTCCCTGAATCGGCTTATTGGGTCGATTCGACTGTGGATTTTGAAGAGGAATGACCTGGGTCGCGGCCCTGGGACCGCGCCTAGC
>CAYTFJ010000005.1:0-100058 GCA_964437075.1 uncultured Nannocystaceae bacterium | reverse complement strand
CAATCAGATCGAGCGTGCCGCCATGCACCCACTGCCGACCACACGCTGGGAGCCCTGACCATTTGGAGGCAAAAGGACTCAGGAAACACAGCCGCTTAGATTTGAACTGACAGACACATCAACCTTGGGCCCCTGTCCGATCAAATCGTAGCGACTACACCTTAGGTTACCTTTCTCCCAATCGATTTGAATCCCAACACGCTGCCACAATCTTGGCTGCCTGCAATCAAAACTGTCCGAATTTGCGGATCATGGTCATCATGCCCACAGCGGCTCCGCGTTCCCCGTCGGAAACTCTGATTCGCAGTCTTCTTCTATCGCGTCTCCGTCTCCGTCTCCGTCGCCCGCGACGCTACCCCCGGGCGAGGCGTCGCTGCCACATGCGCTTGCGGTCGAGACAGTCGTAGTTTTCATCGCGAAAATTCCTTGGGCGACCCGAGGATTGTTATCCCTCGAGACACGACTCCAGCTCAACATAGACATCCATTCCCTCTTGCGAGGAAAAAAGTCACTGCGCGCCGCGTCGAGCGCCTTCCCCGCCCACGAGTCCGTTCATGCTTCGAATCGTCACGACCTGCCGTTCCGCGAGGAACTCTTCTCGCGTCAAAGAACGGAGACACGGCTGGATTGCAATCGGGGTGACTCGTTGCCGGGACGCGCCCACGCCCCCTGCCCCCTGCCCCCGGAGATCCCCGATGGGAGCCCGCGATCCCTCCTCCTACCACGTGCTTGCGGCGGATGACTTGGGGCGAGCCTAAAGCGCGAGGTCCATGGACCATCGTGGGGACTTGGACGCTGAGGCAACGCAAAAGATGGAAAAGGGAAAAAGAGTACCGAAGTCCCTGGCAAAGGCGCGACAGACGATCCCGTCGGTTGAATCACCCGTCGAGACTGTCGAGCGAGAATGTTGTCGGACGGCTATTTTGATATAGGGCAAGAATGCAGGCCGCACGCTTGAGACCATTTCATGTGAAGTACCGCACCGTGCTCTTCGTCGCCGGGACGTTCGTTGCATGTGCCCAAGACGCATCGCCGGTCGAGGTCAACACAACCAAGCTGGCCATCAAAGCTTCGGGGAGTCTACAAAACCCCGCCTGGGCACCGGATGGCCGCTCACTCCTGATTACCCGGTTCCAAGATGGCTACAACACAGGCCCAGCGGACCTTCTGGTCGTGAACATCACTTCAGGAGACGTCCGGACTCTCGTCTCCGACGGCAGCACCAATGTCAATCTACCCGGGTCCGTTTGGAATGCAGACACGGGTATCATCGTTTTTTCGTCCTCGCGAGGGGACCACGACGAGATTTACACGACGAATATTAACGCCTCTCCCGGAGATGAGATCAAGATCACGGATCGATCGGATACACAGGCCTACGAGCCTGCTCTTTCTCCCGATGCGACTTGGGTCGTGTTTGAATCCCACGCGATCGATGTCGAAGACAACGGCGTAATCACTCGTTTTCGTAGGGACGGAAGCGGATCCTACGAAAATCTCACGGCGGAAGACGACGACTGTCGTCAACCAAACTGGTCACCGGATGGCAAGTTCATCGCCTATCAGAAGCTCTCAGGAGGACAATGGGACCTATGGCTTGTCGATGAAGACGGCACAAACCACCGAAAAATAACCTCTGGTGAAGGCAACAAGACCGATGCATCATTTTCTGCGGACAGTTCGTCGTTAGTTTTTAGCGCCGACAACTCTGACATCGAGTTTGCCAATCTATTTAGGTTTTCACTGTTCGACTCGAAGATAGACAGAATCACGAACCACAGCGTTTACGATGGAGCCCCTAGCCTGTCGCCGGACGGCCACCAAGTCGCTTACGAATCGATCGAGGGCGATCCCGACGACTCTTCTGGGACCCAAATTTGGCGGGTCCAACTCGCCGAGAGTGAACCTCGTTGCCGCATGAACGAGATCGGGGAATCTCCTTTCAATCGACGGCGAAACGGCCTTCAAGACCCATCCTCAAACCGAGGACTCGCCCGATAGGATGGCCGAAACTGGACGAAACTCACCGTACACGACGAAAACGACCGGATCCCATCGGAACCGACAACGGCGACACACCCTCCACGCGGCGTTCCCAGGCCGCCCACAGTACGGTTCGAAAATCGAACTTTTCCGCGGCTCGTAGGGGCCCGTCCTCCACGGTCCCGTGGGGCGGGCCCAGCCCCAGAACGACACGAGAGGCGCACTGAGAACGAGTTGGAATCGCCAGCGGTTCACGGTACGAATACGACGAACGCAATGAGCAGGGACAACTACCAGTGCACAACGACGAAGTGAGACGACCATGAGTGAACGACGAAAAAACATGATTCGCAAACTCCTCAAAGGCATCGAAACAGGCGACCCGGCCGCGGTCGCAGTCGTGGACGAAGAGAAGTACATCCAGCACAATCCACAGACACACGGAGGCAGCGAGGGCTTGGCGGCCTTGTTCGCGAGAATCGCCAAAAGCAATCCCCGCGTGAATATTGTGCGGGCCTTTTCCGATGGCGACTTCGTCTTTGCTCACACCGAGTACGATTTCTCCACACGGCGGATTGGCTTTGAAGTCTTTCGTTTCGAAGGCGACCGAGCCGTCGAGCACTGGGACAACATACAGCCGAGACGAGGACCGAATCCGTCTGGCCGCAGCATGGTCGACGGTCCAACCGAAGCCACCGATTTCGACCGCACCGAGAAAAACCGTGACCTCGTTCAGCGCTTTGTTGACGAGATACTCATCGCTCGTCGAATCGACCAGCTCTCCGTTTATGTCCACAGCAAGAGCTTCGAACAGCACAACCCAGGGCTCTGCGATGGCGTCGCAGCATTGAAATCCGCACTCGAAGCCGAGACCGACGAGGGTCCGGTGGTTTCTTACCAGCGTGTGCACCGGATCCTCGCGGATGGATCCTTCGTTCTCACCGTCTGTGAGGGCACCCGAGAAGGCCTGCACTCCGCATTTTACGACCTTTTTCGCGTCTCCGGTGGCACCATCGTTGAGCATTGGGACACCATCGAGACCGTCGCCCCCACGTCCGAGTGGAAAAATCAAAACGGGAAATTTTAGTGTAGCGCGCCTCTACGATTTTTTGAGCGATGGCCATGCAGAACGCAGAGAAACTTCCGACCAAGGAACGCATTTTGGCGTCAGGCACCCTGCTCTTCGCTGAAAAGGGGTTCAAGGGGGTTTCAGTTCGGGAGATCTGTGAGCATGCCGACACCAGCATGAACATGATCCACCACTACTACGGATCCAAAGGCGGATTGCTCGAAGCCATCGTTGGACAATTCAGCGCGAACGTTTTCGCCATCCCCATGCGCCTGCTCGACAAGGCGCCTCGCTCCAAAGATGATTTTATCTCTCGTTTTGAGTTGCTCTTCGAGACCACCTTGGACGCATACATCGAACAACGCGCCGTATTCATGGTGGTCGTACGCGAACAAGCGAGCCCCGAGGCGCTTCCGGAGTATAGGAGACGACTCTCAAGTTTCCTGAACGACGCAAAAGACGCCGGCCATGTACGCAAAAATCTAAATATCGAGATGGTCGCCGGCTTCATGCTCGATCGAATTCTAAACCAGGTTCAGTTCGCCCCGTGGATCGAAAAGACCTACGGAAAAAGTGTAATGAGTGACCCCGAATACAAACGACAGTGGTGCGCAGACAACCTCGATGTGCTCCTCAATGGCATCGTTTCACCGATCTGACCCCTTTTTCGCGTCGCACCATCGCTTCGACCCCCCTCTTGCCTCGGTCCTCGACACAAGGTAGGAGTTGCTTTCTCGGTGGTGCGGGCACGGCGGTTCAGGGCGCGGCTTTCGCTCGGCGATTCGACCTGTGGTAGCGTCGCGTGATGATTCGTCCAGATCCCATGATCGTTCTCGACGATGTCGAAGCGGGATCCAGGTGGTTTCAGGCCGTCCTCGGGTTGGTCTCTGGGCATGGCGGGCAAGAGTACGAGATGCTGATGGATGGTGACGTACGGGTCGCTCAGCTTCACAAATGGGCAACACACGATCATCCGCATCTCGGCGACCCGACAGATGCATCGAGAGGCAATGGCGTCTTGCTTTGGTTCAACACCGACGACTTCGACGCCATCCTCGCGCGAGCTCGGGCCGCGGACGCTACAATACTCGATGGTCCCATGGTCAACCCAAATTCCCAGCAACAAGAGCTTTGGCTGGCTGGACCCGAGGGGTACAAAGTGGTCATTTCGGGTCCGCGCGCAGCGACCACTCCACTCTCAAGCGGAGACCAACCTCCCGGTTCGATACACACGTAGACCTTCGGCAAGACCGAGCGCTACGGCTCGATGGACTTTCGTGGCATGATCGCGACATGATCATTTACCGTGCGTACATCCTCGCGTGGATCAAGTGGGACGCATCGAGTTTCTTCGAGTGGCTCGCTTGCCGGCCTTGGTACATGCAGATCCTCACGGACTGGGTGGATACCCTTCCGATCGCAACCGGAGACCGGGCGCTGGAAGTGGGATGTGGTCCAGGACGACTCACGAGCCAGCTGCACAAGCGAGGCATCGCCATGACGGGCCTCGACCGATCCACGACGATGGTCGCGCGCGCGCGCAAAAACACGCCCGATTGCAATTTTGTCGAGGGCGACGCGCTCGCCCTCCCCCTCGATGACAGCCGTTTTGATGTGGCCTTCGCGGCATCCGTGGTGAACGTGGTGCCTGAGCCTGAAAAACTGGTGAACGAGATGGCTCGGGTTGTGCGGCCGGGCGGGCGAATCTCGGTGTTGTTCCCGACCCCAGCTCTGATGGCCGATGCCCCCCAGATCGGCAAACAACGAGGTCTTTCAGGGCTCTCGGCAGCCGCGCTCGCCACCTGGGCTCAGAATGCACCCAAGCGCGAAACCGGCGCGATCGAGACCCTTTTCAAACAGGCCGAGCTTTCGGATGTCCATGTCGACCGATTCTTTGGAGGAGCGGTCGCCAGCGTGACAGGGCGCGTGGGGTGAACGCTCGACAAGATCCGAGGACCATGCCGAAGTGCCTCAGCAATGCTCGCGGGGCTGCTTCGGCGGCCATGGCTCGGGCCACTTCACCTGTTCGAGCGTAAGTCCGCACGCCGGTGCGGTACGGCCCGCTCGACAACGGTCGGGTCGAGACAGAAGCTCTTCCATCCAAGCCGTATTTCGCTTCCCCAAACCGACATCGACCAGGCTCCCGACCATGATTCGTACCATGTTCTTCAAGAAAGCCTCGCCATGCACGTGTACGTCGACACATGAAGGCTCCCGCCCGTCTGTGGTGAGCAACGGATAGCGCCCAGGATCTGGCAGCACAATTTCAGGGGCGAGCTCGACGATCTCGACACTGTGCATCCGCCGGACACTGGTCTTCGATTGGCAGTCGGCAGCCTGAAACGATGCAAAATCGTGTCGTCCGACCAGGACCTCCGCGGCGTCGCGCATGCCATCGAGATCAAGCGAGGTCCGAAGATGCCACTCGTAACGAGCTGTGAGAGGGTCCCGCAATCTCGAGCAGCGAATGCGATACCGGTAGTGCTTTCCGAGGTTGTGAAATCTTGGGTGCAGCCGCAGCTCATCGAGCGACTCTGCCGACCAAGCTGCGCTCGCCGAGACGTCCTCAGGAAGCTCGCCGGCCAGAGCCAACAACAAGCCGCGCTCCGGGATCGCAAGAGGCGGGTCAAAGGCAACGAGCTGGCCGTGCGCGTGCACCCCCGCGTCGGTACGGCTGGCCGGCCGCACCGTGACGCTTTGTTTGTAGATCGTGCTAAGGGCGCGCTCCAACACCGATTGCACGGTCCGCAAACCCCGCTGCGGCACAAACCCGTGAAAATCGGTGCCGTCGTAGGCCACCCGCAGGAGCAAGCTCATGAGCCCATCGTGGATCGAAAAGGGACTCGTTGACCACCCTGATGGTGTTCAATCATGCCTTCGACGATGAGGATGTCCACGCAGAGCCACGAGCGTATGCGGTGCGGGACGTGGGGATACACGCGAGTTCGCGCCGTGCTACCTTCGCGGCCGTCGAGGAACAAGAATGGACTTCCGCAAGACCTTCTTTATCCTGCCAAACCTTTTTACGCTCGCTAGCGTATTTTGTGGGTTCTATAGCATCGTCCTTTCGGCTCAACTTCGCGTGGATCCAGCGCAAGACGAGGGGCTGCTGTTCAAGGCCGCGTTGGCGATCGTCTTTGGGCTGCTTTTTGACGGTGCGGACGGTCGCATCGCCCGGCTCACCAAGACCCAGTCTGAGCTCGGTCTGCAACTCGACAGCCTTGCGGATGCGCTCACCTTCGGTCTCGCCCCGGCATTCTTGGTGTATCGGTGGAGCCTCGAGGTCCTGGGACGCACAGGGCTTTTTATCGCATTCCTCTACATCGCCTGCGGGCTCCTAAGACTCGCGCGGTTCAATGTGCTTGCCATGCGCAAACAGGGCAAGCCAGGCAAATTCATGATCGGGCTTCCCATCCCGATCGCGGCCAATTTTCTGGTGGCGATGATCCTCGCCAACCACGCCATCGGTCTCACGCAGGTCACCAACAACGTCGCAATCGCAATCGTTGTCGCGGTCCTCGGCTACCTGATGATCAGCCGTGTGCGGTTCCGCTCGATGAAGGACCTCGAGCTCAACAAACGAACCATCGCGGGCGCGGGCGCCGTCGCAGGGCTCGCCGTGCTGATGGTCGTCCGCATCAACGCGCCCGCGATGCTGCTCGGACTCCTGGCCGTCTTTGTTCTGCTCGGCCTGAGCGAGGAGATTGTCTTTTACCGAAGACGACGCCGCGAAGAAAAAGCCGAGGTCGAGGCGGATCAACCCGAGGACGACGAAAAAGACGTTCTCCTCGAGCTGGGTTACGACGATATGGACGACACGGCAGGACCCTGCGAGCCCCGCCCCTAAGCCGCCCGCTGAGGCGCCGCGGCGCTACTGGACTGCGGTCGGAACCGCCAACACAAATTCCGGTACCCGAACCTCAAGCTCAGCACCGTCGTCGAGTTCCATGTCGTAGGTCCCCTCCATGGTACCGATCGGCGTCGGGAGCGGACAAAAACTCGTGTACTGAAAGCTCTCCCCTGGCTCGATACGGGGCGTCTCTCCCACGACTCCGGGACCGTCGACGGTCTCCAAATTACTGTCGGCATCCAAGATCCGCCAGCGCCTTCGCAGCAAGCGCACGGGCACGGAACCGCGGTTTTCAATGATCACGCAGTAGGCGAAGAAATAATGGCCTTCCTCCGGCTCCGATCGCGCAGCCACATAGACCGACCGCACACCCACAAGAATCCCTTCGGTCTCCGCGCTCGCTTCTTTGCGCCATGCCATGTTTTCGGTCGACATTGCGCCATGGTATCCGTATTTTTACTCGTCTGCCTATGGACGCTCGCCGCTGCACATTCATAGCTTCCATCATGGGCGCGATAGGAATCGCCGCCGGCGCTTTTGGTGCGCACCTCCTACGCGATCACGTCCCGCCCCACGATCTCGAGATCTGGCGCACCGGAACGCTCTACCTCATGGTGCATGCCCTTGCGCTGCTGGCCCTAGGACTCTCTACGCGCCGATGGTCGACCGCGCGCCGCAGGGCCGCGAGCCTGTGGATCGGCGGTAGCCTGCTCTTCGCCGGCACCCTCTACGCGATGGTGCTCGGCGGACCGCGCTGGCTCGGCGCCATCACCCCGCTCGGTGGTATCGCGCTGATCTCCGGATGGATCGCCATGGCGGTCAGCGCATGCGACTCGCGCGATCGTTGACCTCCATGGCCTCACTCGGGGGTCCTCAGACGCGCCGAGGCAACATGTGGTTCCACAGCCACGCACCTTGGTGGATCGGGAGTAGCGCGGCGGCCCCGAGGTCCTTCGTGGAGGGCTGGGTCCGGTGAGACAGGCGGACAACCGCGCCGCCACCATCCACAACCGATGCCACAGAGGTCTCGCTCACGGAGCCCTCATGGCGGCTGAGCACAAATGTGATCCCTGCGCTTCCGAGACTCTGCATGCTAGCAACAGTGTCATCGAGAACGAACGAACCTCGAGTGGCCACCAAGATGAGCTCATCTTGTACAGAGATGGGGCCGTCCAGAGTACCTACCGAGACCCCATGCAGCCGGCGGAGATGAACGGACCTCTCCAGGGGAAACACAGGAAACGAGCTGCGAGCACCCACGAGGCCCATCGCACGCGCATTTTCGACTCCACCATCCATCAGCACAACAACGGGCACACGGGTGCTCGAGATTTGAGCCAGCAGGCCTCCAAGCAAGCTCGTTGAATTGGGAGCCACAACGACAAGAAGAAGGTCTCGGGGAATGCTCGCCATGTCCTTCACGTCGTCGGAAGGCGTGTCCCCGTTCGGGCCGGCATCTTCCCTCAGCAGCTCCTCGACGACGCTCTCAAGGCCGTCCCGCGGCAGGGTGCGTTTGACCTCCTTGCCGCGCGCTGCCAAGAGTTGAAGCTGGGTCCGGACGCTCGAAAGACCGACGTTGTCGCGACTCAACATCCGCGACCGATCCATCACCGCGACACGGAAAATATCGAGATTGCGCTGCATCCCTGACATCCGCTCTTTGGATACCAGCAACAGCGCGGGCAAGGGGCGCTCCGTAACCAGACGTTGCAAAGTTCGGCGCGCGTCTTCACCTGCGCTCTCGTCCATGACCAAGAGGTCGGGCTGATGCTCACGACACATCGCCACCAGCTCCTCGCCGTTGCCCGCCTGAGCCACCACCGAAAAGCCCGAGGTCTCACGAAGTAGCGCCACGGTGGCATCACGCTGTCTCGGATCGAGAATACACAGCACGACCTCGATGAGATCGACCGAGGCCCCTTCAAGGGCGGCGCTCATGCTAGAATCTCCCGCGCAACCCAAACCCCTGGGGCGAGAACCAAAACTGGGTCCTCGAGAGAGCGGTCTCCGTCGCCTGGTGGCGCAAGCGCCTCCCACGAAACAGCAGAGCCACGCCGATCGACGAGACCACCCCACCTCCGATCATCGCAGCGATCCCAGACCGAGCCGTGGTGTACCGGTAGCGGCACAGTCCGTTGATGTCGATGTCGTCTCCGGCACATTGGTTCTTCACTGGGCGTCCCTCGAGAATCAGCAGAGCGCTCCCGGTCGCTAGGCCGATGCCGCCTAGCGTGAAACTAATCCATCCGGCGCTTCGAACGGCCCTGAATTCTCCATCGGCCAGACCGTCGCCTTTCTGGAGGTTTCTTCGTGGGCCGGAACTCGATCTTCGGCGACGCTCTAGCTTCATCAAGAGTTGCTCACGGCTACCCTCCATCAGCGAAAGGTTCTTCTGACGGCTCCGATAGCCACGCTTGCTCACTTCGACACTGTGCGCCCCCGAAGGGACCCAATCGTGAAAGGGTGTGGTTCCGATGATTTCACCGTCGACCACGACCTCGGCACCGCTTGGCTGACTTTCGATCGTTAACATTACGGTCTTTCGGGCCTCATCAAGCACCTTGTGGCCCAAACTTGCCGCCTGATCTTCGATCAGCGCACGAACCGCAGCGATACCGCACAGCGTACATTCCCGCACGATCTCCATGCCCCGCTGGTCTTGGTCGAGATCTCGAAGCTCAAATTTCAAGACATAATCCCGTCCATCCACTTCGACGCTCACAAGCAAACTATGTGTGGGCCCCACCGATTCCTGCTTGCCCTGCTTCTGGACAATCGTCACCCGCGCCCGCCGCAGGCCACGCACCACACTCGCTTGCAGTGCGCTCACCGACCCCACGGCGAGACGCCCCTCGATCTCTACGGGGGACACCAACACCTTTGGGCCCTCCGATGACGGCCCCGTCGCCTGTGAACCGAGGCTCAGCAGCGCAGAGAATAAAAGTGAACCGATCTGGGACATAAGTCGCGTAGCCAGCCCGAGACGAGAATGGACGTCTTGGTCGACCTCTCTCATATAGAGGAAGGATGGCGACGAGCAATCCAAGTTCTGGCACTGTCAAGCCCCTCGCGGGAAAAACAGTGGTGGAAGGCGTCCCATGGGATCCCGAAATGGTCCGCGAAGAGCGGGTCCGGGTGCGAAGAGGAGCGCGCATCATGGGGACCCCCTACCGGGTGATCTCTTGGCTTGGCGAGGGCGGCATGGGAATTGTCTACGAGGCCGAGCATCTCGACCTCGGCCGCCACGTCGCGCTCAAACTCCTGCACCCACACCTCTGCGTCGACTCCAATCAAGCGGAAAATTTCCGCAGCGAAGCGCGGATGATGACCAAAGTCGCCTGCGACCAAATCGTCCAGGTGTATGACTTCACGACCCTTGAGGACGGCCGGCTGCTCTATGTCATGGAGCTCCTTGAAGGAAAAACCATCTCGTTCCATGCCGGAAAACAGATGGACATTGGGCGCTTCGTCGGGATCATGCGCCAGGCCTGCAAAGGTCTCTATGCCGCGCACAGCGAGGGGATCGTTCACCGTGACATCAAACCGGAAAACCTATTCATCCTCGACAACGCGGAGATCACCGACACGCTTAAAATCATGGACTTCGGCATCGCTCAGATGCTGGCGCTAGCTTCTGGCGGGTCTGAACTCGCCGGCACACCGCTCTACATGGCGCCGGAACAAATTCGTAGGCAGGCCTGCGATGCCCGAACTGACATTTACGGCCTGGGCTGCACTGGCTACGAGCTACTCTTTGGACGCGCGCCCTTTCCCGGCACCGATGTAAAAAATGTCCTCCGCCAACATTTAAAAACTGAGGTTTCATTCCCCAAGGAGCCCTCGTACCCAACACCGCTCCTAGATATTTTGCGCCGTTGCCTCGCCAAGAACCCAGACGAGCGCTGGCCCGACATGTTGGAGCTTGAGGCTGCCCTTTGTGAAGTGCAGATCGCTAGCGGTTTTACGACGGCCTGGGACCATCTTCCGGTCCCTGCGATCGACCCAGATCGACGAGCGGCAATCATCGCAAACATGCCCGATCCCGAGCGCGATTTTGCCGATCTCCAGGGCAAAAACCATCGACGCCTGCTCTCCGCCGCAGCCATCGCGCTCGGCCTCATGGCAACCGCCGTCTGGTCGCAAACGCAGGCCTCTAGCGAAGATCAAAGAGTGGAGCAGCTGACCCGCGATGCTCACGATGCCGCCGCGAAAGCCAATTTTGTCTATCCTCCGCCTGGAAACCCCGAAGCGATCACCGCCTACCGTTCAGTTGTCGCGCTCGAAGACCTCGATGAGCGCAATGCCAACGAGGCGAGCCAAGTCCTACGGCAAGAATTTGGACAAACCTTACGAGGTCTTGGCGATCGCTATTGGGACGCGCCAGGAGGCAAGGGGTTCGCTGTCGACTACTACGCCCAGGCGATCATTTTTGATAGCAGTCTCGAGACCGCCACCCACCGAGCGAGGATCAGTCTCGGTCAACTCACGGTACTTCGCGATCGGGCGAGCTCCGGAAGTTTCGAAGAAGAGGAGCTGCTCGCCGTCGAACCACTCCAGGTGCTCGCTATGGAGATGGATGCAACCCGCCGACACGCAGCCCTGAGCACCTTGCTGGCGAAGCGCTCCGACCTCTCTCCGCGCACATCCCATCAGCTGACAACCCTGATGCGGGGCTCCTCGTCCCGCATGACTCCATCCCCGAGCCTTTCACATCAACTCGAAATCGCTGCCCAGGGGCCAGACGCAACACCGAGTGCCGGACTCTCGAAGTCAACCACGGAAAAAAAATCTCGCCCCCCCTCGGCGACTTCGCTATCGAAAGCCAAAAAACGTTCGAGACCCTCGAATGATCTTGGAGAGAAGGCCGCTTCAAAACGCGAAGCCTCCAAGGCCCGCAAACGAGTGAGCCGCGGCCGAAAGGCCATCAAGGCCACCCGTTGGGCCTTGGCCCGCACGCTCTTGCATCAAGCACTCGAAGCCGATTCCCGTTCCCACGCTGCACTTATCGCGCTCAGCGACCTTTCGTTTGAACAGGACAATATTCCTGATGCTGCCCGCTACGCACGTCGAGCCGTACAACTCGCACCTCGAAATGCACGATATCGTATGCTGCTCGGCGATATTTATTTCCGACTCTCGCGCTACTCCGACGCTCGCACCGAATACACGACTGCCCGTAAGCTGGGCCATCGTAAGGCCGAAAGCGGGCTGAAGCGCCTTGAGCGAATCCTTGGACCCTAGCCAAGATCCGCGGCACGAAGCGCCGAACGCCAAGGGACAATGTCCTTCTTGAACTGATCCTGCTGAGCCTTGGAGATTGGGTCACCAACACGTGTCGCTGCATTCGCTCCCCGGAGACTGCTGAGCATCGGGTCAAGCGGCTCGCCCTCGGTGTCAAGGACTTCAAGCCGCAGCCGCGTAACCGGAGTTTTCCCCGACGACCCTACGAGCGCCACAAGCTGGCCCTGCTGCAATTCTTGGCCCACAGCGAGGTCACCAACCGTCCGTAGAAGATTCTGATAGATCACCGTTTTTCCGTCATCGAGGCGCAGACGAAGCTCCAATCCCCGGTCCGCAAGAACTTTGATGGCATGCACGTGACCGTGGCCCAAAGCGACGACCGGTGCCCCCCTGCCCCGCCGATAGATCGCCCCCGCTCGCCCCTCGACAAACTCGATTCTCGGCGCACGGCTGGCACGACCATCGGGGTCTGCCGGGTACCATGCAACCGGGCTTCGACGAATCCCACGAAGCATGGGCATGCCCTTGTGATCAAAAAATGCGGGTTCGCTCCCCTCGGGCTTGTAGCGATAGAAGGCCAGTCGACCCGCCGCGCCAATGTAACGAATTGCGAGCACCGCTCCGTAGCGGTGAAAGCGATGCCCGAGGTAGCGTTTTTGAATGAGAAGCTGAACGCGATCTCCGGGTTCAGACTCCACCATAAAATCGACGTAGTGGGCCAACGTGTCGGCGATGATCGGCGCAAGATCGGGGGACTCGTCGATCTGCTCGACGGCCTCCGCGAGGCTCGCGTTGCGTCCCAGTTCGAGCGACACCACCGCTACATCCATCCGAAAAGGATGCTGTATATTACGCACTTTCATGCCCTCCGACTCGCGGCAGCCCTGGATTAAGTGGCCATCGGCCAGCTCCAGCTCCAGGGCCATCACTCGCCCTTGCGCATCGCTAGCCAATCTCAATGGAGCACCGCTGCCCGAGAGTAGCCCGAGGTCCATCGTCGATCGTATCGAAGCCTCAACGACGTCGATCTCATCGCCTTCAACGCCAAGTTTCAAGAGCGCGAGGCGTAGGGTTCGGCCTTCGCTCAAACGCGACTCCGTCCGCAAGGATCCAGCCAGACCCGAGAAAATATCCACCGGGTCGCCGCCGCAGGCATTCTGACGAGCAACGGAGGCCACCGCGAGTTCGGGCTGCTTGTTGAGCGCGACCCGACCTGTCTGAAAGCTGTCGATGCCGCCCTCGTCGCGCCAAAAAAACACATAGCCGTTAACCAACACGAGGATGAAGATCAGGAGAAAACTCCGGTTCCGAACACGGAGGTCCTGAGGGTCCGCAGGGCTTCGACGACCTCTCTGCTTCCCGCTCTCCTCGGGGCCGACGCGGCGATTGCTAGGACCCCTCGACTTGCGTGAACCCCGGCGCGCAGACGCTCCCCGTTCGGGATTGCGCTTTTTGCGCTGATCCCCACCGGAAACGCGAGAGTTGACGCGCTTGCGAGCCATGCTTCGCCCGTATCAAACCCGGCGAAGCTGACCAAATTCGGGGATATTTCGGGGTCAACCGTCCCGGTACATCGCTGTCCGGCCAGGCCCCACAGCCAGATTCATGGGCGCGCTTCGCCCTCGCCCTCACCGTCGCCCCGCCCGCTCGCAGGGCCTTCGTGGCCCTCGAGAGCCCGTCCGCAATAGCGGCAAAAGGTCGCCTCGGGGTCATCTTCGGTTCGGCGGCATTGAAAACACGCCTTGAAGACTGGGATGGGCGCTTCGTGTTCAACGCGCTTCGTAGGACTCGACTGCGAACGCTCGTGCCCGACTCTCGCCATCTGCACACCCACGATCCCAGTCGGAACCGCGAGGATCCCGTAGCCCATCAACATCAGAAGTGATGCGATGCCCTGACCGATGCCAGTCTGAGGTGCAATGTCACCATAACCCACCGTCGTAAGGGTCACGATCGACCAATATACGGCCTGAGGAAGGTTTTGAAAGGTGTCCGGCTCGACAAAATACAGGATCGCCCCTTGCACCGTAACGATGATCAGCAGCGCTCCCACAAACACGATGATCTTGTAACGAGCAGCGACCAGAGCCTGAAAGAGCGAATCGCTCTCCCGAATAAAGGGACCGAGCTGAAACAGCCGAAAGACACGAAACAGCCGAAGAGATCGCAACACGATCAGGCCGCCCGCACTGTTGCCGACCAACACGGCGAGGTACGTGGGCAGCAACGAGAGCAGATCGATCAGTCCCAGCGCCGACCAGGCGTATCGACCGGCCTTGCGAACCACCAGGAGTCGGAGCCCATACTCGATCGAAAACAGTCCGGTGAGAAAGTATTCGGCGATTTTAAGAGTCTCACCATAGCCCGCTTGGGCCCAATCGACGGTCCCCAACATCACCACCACGATGCTTGCGACGATGGCGATCAAGAGGGTCACATCGAAAATCGTCCCCGCGCGGGTATCGTGCTCAAAGATTATTCCGTAAACGGTCCTTTTCCACCCCGCCAGGGGTTTGCTTTGCGGATCGAAGACGGACACCCGCGAGAGTGTACCCCATCGTGCATGCGGTTGAGGCCGCCCCCCAAGGCGGCGGCTCGGGACTGCACTCCGTTCAACGACGCGAAGGGGACGCAGTCGACCGTCTTCGCGATGATGTCGATTTTTTCGCTTTTTTGAGGCTGGGTGTGGCCTTCACTGGAGACGCCTGTGGGGTAGAGGGGGCTCCTTTTCCGGATCGAGCGTCATCGATCAATGCGGCGGCGTGCCGACGTGCGCTGGCCGTCACCCTCGCTCCACCCAACATCCGCGCCAGCTCCTCGATTCTCTGCTCGGCATCGAGCTGAACGACTCGCGTGACCGTCCTTCCGTCGACCCGATGTTTCTCCACTCTGAAGTGTACGTCGGCAAAGGCAGCAATTTGCGGAAGGTGGGTAATACACAGAACCTGCCGCTCTCGCGATGCCGCCCGAAGACGCTCGCCGATCGCCTCCGCCACAGCGCCACCTACGCCCGCGTCGACTTCGTCGAAGACGTAGGTCGATACCCGGTCGTCGGTGGAGAGAACACTCTTGAAGGCGAGCAACACCCTCGACAGCTCCCCCCCCGATGCGACCTCCGTCAAGGCTGCCACCGGTTCGCCCGCATTGGCCGAAAACATGATCTCCATGCGATCGATCCCCTGCGGACCGGGGTGGTCCAATGCGCTTCGAAAGCGGACCTCAAGCCGCGCGTCAGGGATATGGAGCGCATGCAATTCGCCTTCGATCGCCAACTGTAGCCCCTTCGCGGCTCGCCGACGGCGCCCACTGAGGTCCTCCGCAACGAGCAAGCAACGCGAGAGCGCCAGACGCACGTCTTCTTGAAGCTCCGCGATCGCATCGTCGGAACGCTCGACGGTCTCGAGCTCCTGCCGCATCTCTTCCAGCTTCGCCACCAGCTCGTCCGCCTCACAACCGTGCTTGCGACGCAGCCGCTCAAGCTCGTGGATACGCTCCTCCGCAGTCTCAAGCTCGTAGGGTTCGAACACCAGGTCTTTGCCCAGTCGGCTGGCCGCAGCGGCAGCCTCTTCGCAGGCGATCTGAGCGGTCTCAAGCTGTTCCGCAATCTCGCCGAGAGTCGCCAGCGACTCCGGACCCCTTCGCGCGCGCTCAAGCAGCAGCGCCAACCGACTCGCTATCGAGTCGTCAGCCTCGTAAAGTGCTTCGTGGGCATCGCGTGCAAATCCACCCAACTCCGCGGCATCGCGCAGCAGCGCCAACCGATTGTCCAGTTCCGCATACTCGCCTTGTCGAGGTGAGATGCGTTCCAATTCGTCGACTTGAAAACGAAGGTAGTCCGCTCGCGCCTGCCCCTCATCGACCCGCTCCTTCAGGCTCTCAAGACGATCGTCCGCTTGACGCCATCGCCGATACAGCTCTCGGTGCTCAGAGACTCTCGCCTCGAGACCGCCGTAGACATCCAAGAGTTCGAGGTGATGGCTGACATGCGTCAACGAGTGGTGTTCGTGCTGGCTGCAAATTTCGATCAATTCACCACTGATATCGGCCAGGACCTTCCGCGTCGTAAGCCCGCCCTGAACGAAACTCCGGCTGCGTGATGCCGCGCCGATTCGCCGTCCCACCACCAACATGCCCTCTTCCAACTCGAGGTCCTGGGCCGAGAGCACTCTATTCAACCGCTCTGCGACCCGGGCATCTGGACGAAACTGAGCCTCAACACGAGCCTCCTGTGCGCCCTGACGCACGAGATTCACGCGGCCACGCCCGCCGCGAAGCAGCTCCAAGGCATCGACAATGATCGACTTTCCGGCTCCCGTTTCGCCAGTCAAGACATTCATCCCGAGCCGAAATTCCAAGGAGACATCGTCTAAAAGGGCCAGCCCCCGAATACGCAGAAAGTCGAGCACGAATCGGTGGCCATACCACAACCAGGTCCTTGCCCTGTATCCGAACCAGATCATGGGCCCGCGCGAGCCGCCCTTCGAGCTCAGGTGCCACGAGTTCTCCCCCCCGGGCGAGCTACGCGTCCGGCCGCGACCAACCGAGCTTGTTGGCGAGCACCTGAAATACACTCGCCCGCGCAGGGACGATCCTCAGCGGATTTTCCGCCGCAGTGATCGTGATCTCATCTCCGAGCTGCAACTTCAGGTTCCACTGGCCATCCGTGGTCAAAAATGCCGAGGAGATATCGCTCGGCCCGGCATAAACGATGCGGATCGCGGAGCCAGAATTCGTAACCACCGGACGGTGCGTCAAACTGTGTGGGCAGATCGGAGTCACCGTAAAGGCATCGGTATTCGGCGCAAGAATCGGCCCCCCTGCCGCAAGATTGTAGGCGGTGGAGCCGAGTGGCGTACAAACGATCAGACCGTCGGCCTTGTAGGTCGCCATGTACTGGTCGCCGATGTAAGTCGCTAGCCGGAGCAGACGGGGAATCTCGCCATGCTTGATATAGACGTCGTTGATCGCAGCGGCATTGGAGCTTCGTCGCTCACCGTCAACCGTGCGCTCGACTTTTATCGCCATGCGCAAGCGAGGTTCCCAAGACAGCTTGCCCGCAACCGCGTCCTCCAAGAGGTCACCAAGATCCTCGCGGTTGCGCGCGGATAAGAACCCCAAATCACCGAGATTCACTCCCACGACAGGCACACTCAGGGCAGCCACCCAGCGACTCGCGCGCAACAGCGTGCCGTCGCCTCCAAGTGCGATCATGAGATCAAGCTCTTCGGGCACCTCCCCCGAATCCAGGCCGATGCACCCCTCAGGGAGCCGCAACTCACTCGAACTGAGCAGGTCCTTGGGCACGGCCACTTTCACCCCCTGCGCCAAGAGTCGACGGGCGGCCTCTTCGGTCACCTCGAAGGCCCTCGCCCCATCCTCACGCGGATAGAGCATCACCAACTTGACGGGAGGAACGACGCCGCCCTTCGATGTCAACCGAGTCACCCTTCTGGAGTGTAGAGGTAGCCTTGGTGTTGGAACAAGCAGATCTTCCCGCCTTCTTCGCCCCGAGCTCGCTCGAGGGCCGCCTCGACCAAATCGAGCAGGTCGCCGGCAGAGTCCGTCTCTTTGTTCGGAAAAAACGACACGCCCACGCTCACCGTACAGCATGCGGTCTCGGCTGGATTCGCGCGGATTCGGCGGGCATCGACGGAGATCCGCTCCGCGACCGCCAGCGCCCCGGGAAAGTGAGTGTTGGGCAGCAGCAACAGGTAGCCGCGCTCATCGACACGAAACACGCGGTCGATCTTTCGCACGCTCGCCTCGACGACGTCTCGCAACGCGTGCATTACGTGCCCAAAAGGACTTGCGCATTTCACACTCGAGATCGCATCAAAATCGTCCACCTCGATCCGCAAACACGCCAAAGGATCGCCATAGCGCTGAGCGCGGTCAAATTCATCTTCGACCTGTCGCTGTACCCACGCGCGTGAGGGCGGGTCCCGAAGTTCATCGCTGACAGCGCTCGACGAAGCGCGCTTACCGGAATCGATCAACCATCCGTTCGCGCTGCCGGCTTGCGCATCGGCCAGCAGTCGCCGAGTCCGCAGCAAGGCCTCAACCCGCGCGCGCAGCTCCTTCGCATCGTAGGGCTTGCCAAGATAGTCGTCGGCCCCGCTGCGGAGGCCCTCGACCCGCGCATTAACCGAATTCCGGGTGCTCACCATGATCACGGGGAGATAGCTTGAGCCGGCTTTTGCCTTGAGGATCCGGCAGGTCTCAAGCCCCGTTAGACGCGGCATCACGACGTCGAGCATCACGAGATCCGGCCGATCTCGCGCAAACATCTCGAGAGCTTGCTGGCCATCCGCGGCTTCCGCTACATCGTAGCCGGCATCCTCCAGCGCCTCACACGCGATCTTGCGTTCGACTGTGGAGTCATCGGCGACGAGAATTTTCTCTCGGGGCGTGGTCATCGATGCTTCGCCCCGCAGTATGGCCTGGAATGGGGGGCAGGCACAGTGTTTCCACGCTTTTCTCAAAAAAAAGCGCGAGCGACGGCCTCAGCAGCCATCGACGGGCCTTCTCCGTGCTATGGACCTCTCCGCATCGAATCAGGATAGGCGCGAATGCGCACGACATTCATTCCTTCGGGAAAAGCCCCTTCAATGATCCTTGACACGGCATTTGGCCTGCCCTAAACCTCACCACCCCATGGGTACCCACTACCCCACTTCCGCAGAGATTAAGCACGACTGGCTGCTCGTAGACCTTGACGGGTTGACCGTCGGCCGAGCCGCGACGCGCATCGCAAGCCTTCTTCGAGGCAAGCACAAGACCGTCTTCACACCGTATCTCGATACGGGCGACTTTGTCGTCTGCATCAATGCGGAGAAGGTGAAGCTGTCTGGCCGCAAGCTCGAACAGAAGACCTACAACAAGTTCACGGGATATCTCGGAAATCTCAAGACGGTAACCGCCGCCGAGATGCTTGAGAAGAAACCCGAGATGGTAATCTTGAGCGCTGTGAAGCGAATGCTTCCAAGGGGTCCGCTTGGACGCCGCACCTTTGAAAAGCTGAAGGTGTATGCCGGTCCCGAGCATCCTCACACAGCCCAGCAACCCAAGGCCTTCGACTTGATGTCGGCCTAACCGAACCCGCGAGATCTGACCCATGAGCGATACGAAGTTCTACGCCACTGGCCGCCGCAAGAGTGCCGTCGCCCGAGTGTGGTTGATGCCTGGTGATGGAAAAATCACCATCAACCGCCGCGATGCTGAGGCCTACCTCACCCGCGGAACTAATATGAAAATCGTTGAGCAGCCGCTTAACACGACCAGCACGCGCGAGAGTTTCGACGTGTGGGCAACGGCCAAGGGTGGTGGACTCTCCGGCCAGGCAGCAGCGGTTCGTCTCGGGATCTCCCGCGCACTGCTTCGCATCGATGCAGAACACCGGACGGACTTGAAGGCCGCTGGATTTCTGACACGCGATGCTCGTTGCAAAGAGCGTAAGAAATACGGTCGTCGAGGTGCTCGCGCCCGCTTCCAGTTCAGCAAGCGCTAGAATCCCTTGTTCAAAAAAAGGCTCCCGATGGGAGCCTTTTTTTTTGAGCATTTGCGAACCAACACGACCTGGTTAACCTCGCTTGTCCGTGACGTCATCTCGCATCAACGATGCTGCGAACATCAAAGCGCCTGCTTTCTCTCGCAGCGCTATTTGGGGCGTCGCCGCGGCGCTCTGCGCCTTCGTTCTTCTGTATCTCAATCTCGATGCTCTTGGCCTGTGGTCCAAGGCCGACTTCCCGATACTCAACCGTAGCCGGGGAGCCCTCGGTGAATCTCTCGAGGGCCTGGCCGCCCATCCATGGCTACCGGACCGGCTGCGAACATGGGGACTCGAAACCGTTGGCGGCGACCTCGGCATCCGCATCCCCGGGGCTCTTGCTGCCGCGGCGCTCGTCGGCGCCGCAACCGGCTGGACCCACCGATCTGGTTGCGGACCGCTGCAGAGCATTCTCGCCGGCGGCTTCGCCCTCAGCTTTCCTGTCCTCCAGGTCTCCGGGAGCACCTTGCAGGGCAATCCCATTGGAGAGCTTGCTGTGGCGACGGCGATTCTTGCGGGGATCGGCGCGTTCAACCGCCGATGCTCGCGGAACTGGCCGGCTCGTGTCGCCCTATGCGGTCTGGCGTTCGCCGGCTTGGCGGCCGCAGTCCTTAGCCTGGGTATTTTTCTCGGCGCAGCCCTTCCTCTTACGATCCTCGCCTTGTGCCGCGGGGTGACCGTCGACATCGGCAAGATCCCCTCGATGATCGCCTGGCTCGCCGCAGCCGTCTGCGGCGCAACAGCCCTCCATCTCATGCTTGGACAGACCGAGGGCTACATCCCGCTGCTCGGTGCTGCCAAAGATCTCGATCTCATCGACCGACCCCAGCGTCGCCTATTCACGGTTGGCTTTCGTGAAGCAGGCCATGCACTTTTTCCCTGGACCGCGGTGGCGATCGTCGGCTTACTCAGGCCCAGCCGCGACCGCGGATCCGCAATCTGGCTCACCCTAAGCATCCTCGCAAGCGCAGGCTGGAGCCTGGTCTACGGCTTCACCGCGCCCGCGGTCACCGTGCCCGCCGCGGTCCTGTGCGCGTCCGCAATTCAGCAGACCCTCGACACGGGTCGTCCAGCCCTCGTGCGCCGGCTCTCTGTCGCCATCATGGTGATCGGTATTGCCGTTCTCGCCAAGGATGCCGACACCGCGCCGAGCAAGGTCGCCTCGCCCATGCACAACCTCAAGGGTGAGCAGCACTATCCCGCAGATCTGACAGATGCCAGCGGCCGATTTCGACGCATGGGATCACTCGCCATCCTCGGGATCTTGGCCGCCTTTACCCTCGCGCCGCCCTCTGAGCCGGCTCGACGGCGACCATTCCCGGGAAGCCCGCCCTGGCTCGAAACTTTTCTCCAACGCCTCCGGATACGCGAACAAGTCGTATCCCCACGGCTACGGACCCAAGCGGCGGCGATGACCATGGTCGCCGCCCTCACGATTCAAGCCCTTGCCTACAACAGTGTCTTTCGGGACTCCGCACGTCAAATGTCCGCGAGAGGCCCCCTCGAACGCTGGTCAAAGTGGGCTGCCAGCGAGACCCTGCCGCCTCTGCTCGGCGTGCATCGCCTACGCGATCCGGGAGTCGAGCGCTATTCAGAACTCTACACAAACGACGCGTTGATCGACATCAAAGCACGAGCCGACCTCGTGGGCTGGCTCGCAGAGCCAGAACCGCGAGTCGCCATGCTCCGTCACACCGACTATGCCTACGTGTTTCAGAAGCTGCGAGGACGCGATGTCTCGCTGCACACACTCGACTGGGACCACCACAAGTTCGTCCTGGTGGCGAATCACCTCCCACCCGGGCTCGTCGACCACAATCCTCTCAAAGACATCGTTCTCGACGCTCCTCCGGCGCTCGAGCACGAGACTTTTGTACGCTTCGGAAAATACGTCGAACTCATCGCTTGGCAAATCGATCCACCGCTCGCCCGCGGAAAAACCACGACCTTTCATTTGGCGTTTCGTGTGCTTCGTAAGCTCCCCAATGGCGCAAAGGTCATCGCTCGCTTGCAAAAGGGCAAGATGAGCCGCATCAACGCGGCCCCCCACGAACTCGCACAGGGGCTCTACCCGCCGAGCTACTGGAGAAAGGGAGACTTCATTCACCACCGTGTTGAAGTCGACATCTCGTGGCTTCAGGCTCTCCCCGGCCGGCACAAACTCATCGTCGCTCTAAAAAAATCGAGCAAGACACAGATGGACATCACCGACCCTCCTGCCGATCAAAAGAAAGGAAAATTCGGCGTGAAAATCCGCGGGAAAAAACACCAATACGCGACGATCGGTGTGGTTGAGGTCCGCTAGACAAAAGCTACCGAGCGGCCTGAATCTCGTTCCATATACGATTCGCCTGCGGGGCAAGTCGTCGAATACGAGCCCGTTCCCCACCCCACCCAATCAACAGTCCGGAGATCAAGTCGGGCGCGAGTTGGTCCCAGTGTAGCGCCGAGGCCCCGAAACGACCGAGTTTTCGAAGCTGTAAAATGCCCTGGAGCGCCGACCAATAGGTCACGGCGCGAGCGCTCGCCGAACCGGGCTCCATGGCCCCTAGCTCGATGGCATCCGCGAAACCGCGAGTGAGTTCGGCCAGCATTCGCATCATAGGCGGTAGCAACGGCGCGGCGTCATCCGTCGCTAAAAGCTCACGAGGGTCTCCCATCAGGGTGCTCACGAGTCCGAACTCGCGTGCATGACGCATCGAACTGTTCACGTAGACCTCACCCGCGATCAAGACCCGCAGCAGAACTCGATCGATCGGGTCACGCAGCCCATCGACGGACGATTTCTTTCCAACCTCCGAGCCCACCCTTTCTCCGAGTCGCGACGATCGCTCCTCAAGCTCACGAACACACTTGTCCGCGAGTTGTAGGTCCTGGCTAAGCCGGTCCATAATTCGTCGCAATACGGCCACCAGCAACGCATCCTTCGACTTGAAGTAGCGATACAGAGCTCCGACCGCGCAACCCAGCTCTCCCGCAAGCCTCTGAATCGTAACAGCCTCAAACCCCTCATCCCCCAACACCCGAAGCGCGGTCTCAACGATCCGCTCGCTCATCTCCTCTCGGCGTTGCTCCCGACTACGTTGCCCACGCTCGACACTGGGGGACGCGCTCTGCTGTTCTCGAACTTTCACCACGATCCAGCTACTTTTTGGACCAGCCGGAGAACACTGTCAAAGGCGCGCCAAGCCCCACAAGTATAGGCCGCCATCAGCCTGAATTCGCCTGCTTAGTCCCAGAGTGCCCACCGAGTGGCCGGGGCTTCCATACTCGGTCTACAATGGGACCAATGGCAAAAACCAACCGCGAGGAGCCTGCTCTAGCGACAAAGATGTCCCTACGGCAGACCCTGATCCTGCTCTTTTTTGCAGGAGGTCTGCTCACCGTATGGCGTTGGCAAAATTCAGCTCCCTCCCCGCTCACCGAATCAATTTCTGACGTGAGCGCCAAACATCCCGAGGGCCCCTAAGGGCGCACGATCAACGCGAACCAGAACGCGCCGCATCGATCGCCTCGTTGACGATCGCTTCATGTTGAGCAGGATCGGCCCAGCGTTCCTGTCCCGACTGCGGGAGCTGGTCGATCGGATCAAAATAGCAATAGTATGCGGAGGCGTCGACCGCGGGGCTACGGTAGACACTCACCCCGGTCGTACGATCGTAGAATTCGTAAGAGTGCGCGTCCCGTTTTCCTCCTCCGCCCGGCGCATCGACGACAAAGGTCGGCGTGTTAAACCCAGCCGTCATCCCCCGAACCTGCTTCTCGATATCGATGGCACATTGCACGGTCGTGCGCAGGCACTCCACCCCTTTCACGAGGTCATGAACGTACACGTAGTAGGGATGCACATTGACGTAGGCCAGACGCTTGACCAACAAGCCCATGGTTGCTGCATCGTCGTTGACACCGCGCTGCAATACACACTGGTTGCGCACAGTGATCCCCATGGAAAACAAGCGATTCAATGCGCGCCGGGTGATATCGGTGATCTCCACCGGGTGATTAAAATGGGTGTGGACACAAACTTCTTTATGGACCTTACGGCCCGCCTCCACCACCTCACCAAGCGCCCCTACCCAAGCGTCATCCGTAAGCAATTTTTGGGGCATCACCGCGGGTCCCTTGGTCGCAAAACGCATTCTGCGAACGTGAGGAATGGCCAGCAATCGCATCCCGATCGTTCGAATATGATCGGGGCGTAGATTGTAGGAGTCTCCGCCGCTGATCACGATGTCTTCCAACTCCGGACGGGATTCGATGTACGCAAACGCCCGCTCCCAGCGCTCGCTCGTCGGCTTGAGACTGAGTTTTTCAACCTCATCGGTCGATGTACCCACCGCATAGCTACGGGTACAGAACCGGCAATAGACAGGACAGGTGTCCAACGCGAGGAACAAGGCCTTGTCCGGGTAACGGTGGGTTAAACCAGGGACCGGCGAGTCCTCCTGCTCATGAAGGGAGTCAAAATCTAGTTTTGGATGGTCCTTGAGCAACAAAGATCCGATCGGCACAAACTGACGACGGATCGGGTCGTTGTAGGGGTCGTTCCAGTTGATCAACGAGATCATGTAGGGTGACACCCGGACCGCCATCGGCGCCTTGGCAAAGCCATCACGCATATCGGCGACGAAGGCCTCGGATGCCAACCCCTGGACGGCTTCCACGAGTTTGTCGACCCGGGTGATCGACTTCTTGGACTGCCAGCGATGATCGAGAAAGGTCGCCTCGTCCACATTCTGATATGCGGGTATTGCGCGCCAGAAATCACCCTCGAGCAAATCACGGTGGTTGAGAGTCGCGGGATCCACAGAAGGTTTCACGCGGCCTGCCGTGGAGTCCGCGATAGGGAGACTGTCCTTGCCCGACGAATTCATCCTGTGGGCATAGGCGGAAAGCGGTCCCACTTCCAGTCCAAGCCTCGCTTGTGGCCGACTTCACAGCAACGAAGGTTCAGCGAAGGTCCTCGAGGCTGGATCCGACGAGCCGGGCGTTGCGCGTTTCCATCCTCAATTCCTCGCCGGAGGCCTGCTATCGTTCGACCATCGTCGCCCCTTCTCAACACGCTGGCCCCTTGCGCTTGTGGCCGACCCCGAAGATCGAGCTGATCTCGGATCCCATTCGGGCTCGGGCTCGGCTTGAAGAACTCCTGGCAAAGAACCCCCCGGCGTTTGGTATCGCCTACGCAACCTCAGCACAGCAGGCCCCCCCCACCTATCCGTCTCGTACTCGCCACACACCCACAACCCAGGACCCAGAAACCGTCGTGGGTCTGGCGATCGCAACCGATGCCGAGGCCTCCGTCTTGCTTATCGAGCCCGGCCCCAACACGGACAGCATCGATCTCGTGGCGATGTTCAGAGACTTGGCCCGGCCCCTGCCCTACCTGGTCTTCGCGGACGCTCACCGTGCGCTACAGGCTCTCCCGACCTTTACCCGTCTCGGGCAGCGCTGCGGGTGTACCAAGACCGCAGCGACTTTGCTGGCCGCCGGCATCGATGGGAAACGTGACGACCGCCCGCTGGAGGAGTGCATCGGGCCCACGCTCCACCGCCGACTTCCAGATCGCTGGGCGCCGATCGATGACGGAGGTCAGGCCCTACGCGTCCGCCTCGCCTCCGAGGCCCAGTGCACCCTCGCATTGATGCGACACCAAACTGCACTGCTGCGCAACCGAGGCCTCAACCGGGTCTACACCTTTGAGTGCCGCCTGTTGCCGGCCGTGATCGCAATGGAGACCGCCGGCATGCCCGTCGACGCGGCCGCTTTCGAAAGTGTCGCCGTTGCATGGGAACTCGAACGTTCAACGGCGACCGACACCGCCCGCTGTAAACGCCTCGACAAGTTGATCTCAACCTACCGCCACTGGGCAAGAGACTACGCCCGCAACGGGCGGATGCGCTATCGATTGGAGCCGTTAGCGACAGACTCGGGACGATTCTCCTGCGCGTCTCCAAATTTACAACAACTTCCCGCGGAGCACACTGCACCAGGGCTACGGAAGACCTTTTGTGCTCCCGAGGGAAGCTGCCTGGTGGTCGCCGACTATTCGCAGATCGAGCTGCGTGTCGCCGCTCACCTCGCGCCCTGCTCGGAACTTCGCAAGGTTTTCTTACGTGGACGTGACCCACACCGAGCCACGGCCGCGACCATGACAGGGAAAACCGAGGACGAAATTTCAACTCGTGAACGCCAACTTGCCAAGGCGATCAATTTTGGATTTCTCTTTGGCATGGGCGCTCCACGTTTCCGAAGCTACGCCCTGACGAGCTTCGGCTTGAGTCTCGACGAAGCTGAGGCTCACAAGGCCCGCGAAGCGTTTTTTTGTGCCTACCCCGGCATCGCCGACTGGCATCGCCGCACCGCTCAGCTCGGCCGCTCCTCGGGCGGCCGCCCTGTCACGGTGACGACCGCCATGGGCCGCCAACGACGATTCCCCGCCGGAAAATTTGCATTCAATGCCGCCCTCAATATCCCAATTCAAGGCAGCGCGGCCGAAGGTTTCAAGCTCGCTCTTCGGCTCTTGCACCCAGCGCTGGCTAGCCTCGGTGGCCGAGGAGTCCTGTGTGTCCACGACGAATACATCGCCGAGGTGCCCCGAACCCGTGCGCAAGAGGCCAAGACCCTCGTCCAAAAAACGATGCAAAATGCGATGCAAACCCTGATCACAAGCGTTCCGATCGCCGTCGATGTCGCCATCGTCTCGAGCTGGGGCGACAAGTAGCTCCGATCGCCAAGCCACAGCTAGGGTGAAAACACGCCGGCCAAACTGTGCCCGTCGAGATCATCTGGCGGATCGATACCCAACGCCATACACAGCGTCGGAGCCACGTCGACCGTCTCGACCCGCGATTCATGAACCCCGGGAACCACGCCCGCACCGTAAACGACGAGCGGCACATGGGTATCAAAGTCATGTGCGCTTCCGTGACTGGTGCCAAGGCTGCCATCGTGGGCATAGATATTGGCCGCATAGTGGATCATGATGTCCGGAGAACGCTCGTCGTCGAACGAACGCGCAAAGGTACGAAAAAGGGGGTCTTTTGTGCCGTCCTTGTCCGAAGATCCACGGGCGGATCCCTCGCCGAGTTCGTCCCAAGTAAAGGCCCGAATCACCCGTGCATCACGCTCGAGAGCGTCCGCGAGCGCGCTTCGAAATTCACGTTGGGTCAAGGCTGAGACTTTGGGATCAAAGCGGAGGTAGAGCCCGGATCGGTTCTGTGTTTTGGGGGCGGTCTCAAGTTCTACCGTTTTCATCGCGGTCTTTACGGCCGAATTCACAAGTGACCTCATCGCTTCCGGACCCATTCGAAAACCGCCCTCGATCCGCTCTGCAAGCGGCATAACTCCATGGTCCGAGGTCAGCAACAGTGTCCAGCGGCCCGAACCGACGCTCGAATCGAGATGCTGCATGAAATCCCCTAAGTTCTTGTCCAACCTAAAATAGGCGTCCGCGATCTCGTGGCTGTCGGGACCGTAGCGATGCCCAATATAGTCTGGCGACGAAATACTCGCGACCAGGAGATCTGGCACTTCGTCTTCCCCCATCCCCTCACCTGCCAACAAGGCCCTTAGCACCGAGAAGCTCGCATCTTGCCCCATGGGCGTCCAACGCAGGGCACGAGGCGCGCTGCCGTCGATCTCTAGGATTTCGGCTTTGGGGTGGGGAAACACAGTGTGTTGGCCATCACTCTCGGTCTCGACCGCATCCGGACCCTGGTGGACGTAGCTCTGCTCGGGCGCAAAACGCCCCCACCCTTCGGAGAGCCAACGCTCGGAGCTAAATCCGTCGTTGTACTCCACCAACCAACCAGGAAGGCTCTGCATGTAGGCTGAGGAAGAAACGATCGCGTCCCGATCTCGGTCGTGCCAATACACCGGAGACCCGGCGACTGCGCCTGCGCACACGGCCGCGCGATCTTTCAACGCAAAGACCACCCCGTGACTGGAGGGCAGGGCCGCCTGCAGCCAATCGAGCACTCCGCTGCGGCGACGACGATGGGCGGAATGAGCGGATCCAGACTTCATCTCCTTTGTCGCCTGCCCGCCTACGATATGTCCGTCTTCGTCCGAGGTAATCCCCACCGTTCTCCAGCTCTTGCGATCCAAAAAACTGTTCGCAACGATCCCGTGACGCGCGGGGTCCACCCCCGTCACCAAGGTCGCATGCCCGGCGGCGGTGATGGTGACCGAGTGACGATGGTGAGCATTCTTGAACACCGCGCCGTTGTCCAAGATCTGTCGGAAACCAAATTTCCACTGTGAGTCGAAGCGTTCCAGGTAGTCCGCGCGCATTTGGTCCACGACCAAAAGCACAACGAGGCGCGGCCGTTCTGCGCCAATCTCGTCTACCGCCACGACCTCTTTTTTAGGCTCCCCGACCACGGCCGTCGTGGCGACTGCGGTCGCTCCCACGCCCGCACCGCCACCGCATCCAAACGAAACACCCAGGGTGAGGCAGAAGCCCCACGGGACTCGATTGATATAGTATTGGGCTACCCTCACGTCACGCGTCTCCAAGCCGTTCTCCGGGACAAAAAGGATGCCCCGATAGATACGATTCCACAGCCATTCTTCGCTTACCCGAGGACTGCAATTCCATGATCTCCAGGCACCCCTCGCTGCATGCCACGTAGAGACCAGCCCCCTGGCCACAGAGCACGGTGCCCGGCTCGACATCACCGCGACGAATGGACTCGGGGGCCAAACGCGCGCCAAAGAGCTTGATGCGTTGATCGCCGCGGGTTGTAAACGCTCCCGGCCATGGATCCATGCCACGAATGTGGTTCACGACCGCCTCCGCGGGCTGAGCCCAGTTCAGCTCGCCCTCCGACTTCGCCAGCTTCGCAGCGTGCACAACCCCCTCCGAGGGCTGTGCCCGGGCATCCGGCACGGCGGGAAACTGACGCAAAAAACGCTCGAGCGCCAGGCCTCCGAGCTCGGCCAGGCGCTCAAACAGCGCTCCGGTCGTCTCGTGCTCCCCTATCGGGGTCTTCTCCACACAAAATACCGGCCCGGTATCGCATCCAATATCCATCTGCATAATCGCCACCCCCGTCTCGGCATCCCCCGCGAGCACAGCTCTTTGGATAGGCGCTGCACCCCGCCACCGGGGAAGAATCGAGCCGTGCACATTGATACATCCGTAGACCGGGACCCGCAGCACCTCTTCGGGCAAAATACGGCCGTAGGCCGTGACAACAACAATATCGGGGCGCTCAGCCTTGAGCGCGGCCACAAGCGTGCCGTCACGGACCTTCTCTGGTTGGAGAACGGGTATCTCCAGACGCTCCGCCTCAACTTTGACCGCGGGCGCCTTCATGCGTCGACCGCGTCCCGCGGGTCGATCTGGTTGGGAAATCACCAGCGTAAGCGCACACACATCTGCCGTGGCCCGTAGGGATGGCACCGCAAAATCCGGCGAGCCCATGAACACTGCTCTCAATTTTTTACTCATGGTTCCTCTAGCTGGGCGAGATAGGCACTGCGCATCGGGTCGTCAAGAAGAACGTCGCGCGCGTCGTCGAGGGCGGCCCGCAACTCTGTCAGGTCGCTCGCCCAGCACTCGGCGGATTGCTCTTCAAGTTTCACGTTGGAGAACGTGGCGCACAAACGTGCATGCGCGCTTCGAATCTCGGTTCGATCGGCATCTCGCTGCAAACCAAGAAATTCAAAATAGTCTGATTCGCGGGCGAGACTCAATCGATCGAAGATTCGCTGACCATCGATTTTGACGGGGTCCTCCCCACACGGGACCCCGTTATCGGCATCCTTCGCTTTCGTCGACCCCAACGTGAGAAAACCACAGGTCTTTAGGGCATAAACGAGAGAGAGCAATCTCGTTTCATCGTCATCACGGTCGAGCAGATCCCCGACTGAATGCTCGCCATCAAACTGACGCACCCAACGCTCCTCATCGCCCTCCAAGCGCCAACACTCGATGCATTCCGCAACCACCGAGCGCTTCGAGTGCCCGGGCCTTATGAGTCGAGGACAACCAAAGTCCCCATCCGCCGAGCCTGCGAGGAGATCGCGAGTATCACGCAACCCCATTCCATTGCGCACACCCTCCAAGATCACGGCCGTCATCGACCGCTCAAGCCGAACGATTTCGTCAGACATCGCTTCGGATTTTTTTAGGGAGTATTCGCCACTCGGCCACGAAAAACTGGAATCGATCGTTTCACCAAGACGATCTTGGTGAAAACTCGCCCACTCACTCGCCTTCAGAAATCCGGCCTCAATCAACAGGGATCCCCCCTCCCGAGAATCATCCTCGACCCACCCTTGTGCCTCCTCTGCCTGGGCGCGGGTCAACATCCCGCGTGCCAACAAGCCCTGTACGAGGTCCTCGATTTCATCGCCGCCCTCCAGGGCATCCACGCCGACGACTTCGCCATCTTCGAGCCAAAGGCGAATCTCAGCATCTTCACAGCTCAACTCCAGCGACCCAAAATACTCGGCCTCGTGCAACCCCCACAACAACCCAGGGAGTTCCCCTGCTGCGAAATCACTGGGGGGCCTCGGTTCTTCAGGGCTTGGCGAGGGCTGGTATTGACGACCGGAACCCCGCCCTAATCCCTCTGCACGCCCTAGGTTCTCAGTCGCCTCTCGCTCGTGGCCCACCTTCTTTGTCTGTGAGAGCTGCAGCGCTGGAATCGAAAGCGGCTTCACCTCAAGCGCCATCGCCTCGGACGGGGCGTGTAGCACCGAAGTTTCTCTCTCCGTGGTCACCCGCAGACCTAGGCTCGAGTCGGCCGGGTCCACGGTTTCGTCGGGCTCCAGCGCGCCATCCACATCCGGAATATCACCTAGGCGGAGCGACTCTAGGTCCATCGACTCATGAGGTGCCGAGAATTCATCGTTCTCGATTCCAGAATCCCGATCGCTGTCTCGCAAACGGGCTTCGAGGCGGTCTAAGGTCTGATGTAGATTCCCGAGCGCAGGAGCTCCGTGATCCCCTCGGGGGGCCGTGCGTCGACCCGATGAAGACGAACCGTGGCGCACCTGATCTCGATCTTCGAACTCAGGTCGGAGTCGCTCTTCTCTTCCTCCTCGGGTTCCGCCCTGCTGATACGTTATCGAAGGCCCCCGGTTCCCGATCTCCGTTTCCGGAGAAGCCGGACCCGCCAGTTCCAAGAGCACTTCGGCCAGAAGATCGTTCTGCACCGGATCCGCGATGAAGTGATCGGCACCCAGGTCCAAAACATCGGCCAAGTCTTGGATTTCGCCCCCTAAGCTGCCGTGCAAGACCACCGGGATGGCGGCCCCCTCTCGACTTCGTCGCAGCCCGGCAAGCAAGGGACCGGGATCCACATCCGCGATGCAGACCACGATCGCCGCGGGCTCGGGGCCCGTACGTATCCGCTCGCTTAGCTCGTTCGGCTGACACAAGGTTACGTCGTAGCGTCGGTCCCGAACGCTATGAATCAAGTCTCGACGCTGGACAGCATCCCCAACGATCAGAATCTCGGGAGTCACGCTTGACGTGAAGGTATCACGATCTTCGGACGAAAATCGTCCGAAGCACAGAAGGTTTCTGCAGCCTTAAAGAAGGCTCTGAGGGTCGACATCCACGCGGGCTTGGGTCTCGCGGAGACCGCTTCCTGTCCGCCCCAGCGCAGGACGCAGCGCACGAAGCAACCACCGCAGCGGGACGCGCGATCTGGCACGCAGCAGGATCTGCCAGCGAGTCTTACGGTTCACCCGCTCAATCGGCGAAGGCACGGGACCCAAACGTTGAATCACAGGACGCGGAATCAACGGAGTCAGCTCCGTTGCCCCCATCTCTCCCCCGCTCTCCCCGCTCGGCTCGGGCTCCGTTGAGGCGGACGAACTCTCAACACGATCGATCAAGGTTGAGATCCAGCCGCCAAGCTGCTCCGCTCGCTCCCGAACGGCCTCTGGGAGGGGCCCTTGAATATGGACCAAGGCGAGATGTCCAAAGGGTGGATTCCCCAACGGCTCGCGCAGCTCAAGTTCTTGGGACGCAAAACCAGAAAAATCATGTCGCATCGCAAATTTGAGCGCAGGGTGCTCGGTCTTCCATGCCTGAACAATCACCTTTCCGGGCCGATCACCTCGTCCTGCCCGACCCGCAACCTGGGTCAGCAGCTGGAAGGTACGCTCTCCGGAGCGCATGTCGGGAATCGCTAGCCCATGATCTCCCTGCAGCACCCCCACCAATGTCACACCCGGAAAATCGTGGCCTTTTGAAAGCATCTGCGTGCCGACCAGAAGGTCGGCCTCGCCAGCACGAAAACTCGCCAAGGTCCGCGTTAGATTGGCACCACGGCTCGTGTCTCGATCGAGTCGCAGAACCCGAATATTGGGCAGGGCCGCAGCCATGGCCAGTTCGATCCGCTCTGTCCCTGCCCGCCCATGAATCAAGGACTCGCCCCCGCAGGCCAAGCATGTACGCGGCGCAGATTCGATGTGCCCGCACAGGTGACACATCAGACGGTTGCGCTTCAGGTGGTACGTCATCGATGGTGCCGAGCAGTCCGGGCACTGTTGGAATGCACCGCAATCTTTGCAGGTGATCGAGGCCGTGTATCCACGCCGATTGAGGAACACGATCACTTGTCCCCCCTGCGCGACCGTCTCGACGATCGCGTCCTTGAGGCGCGCGCTGAGCATCGTATCGGGGTCCGCTCGGTGTATCGACAGGGGCAAGATCTCTACCTCGGGAAGCGGCCGTTGGCTCGGGCGATTACGCAGATGCAGCCACAGATAGCGACCTCGCCGAGCGTTCTCAAAGGACTCCAATGAGGGCGTCGCCGAACCGAGGACAACCGTGGCGCCGCAGATACGGGCGCGTACCAAGGCCACATCCCGAGCATGATATCGAACCCCTTCATCTTGCTTAAACGATGTGTCGTGTTCCTCGTCAACGACGATCACCCGCAATTGTGGAATCGGTGCAAAAATCGCAGAACGAGCGCCAATCACGATCGGTCGTTTACCCTGCCGGATGTGCTCCCAGGCGTCGAGGCGCTGCCGTGGCGTCAACCCACTGTGTAGGACCGCGACCTCTTCTCCAAATCGAGCCTGAAACCGGGACGCAAGCTGGGGGGTAAGTGCGATCTCTGGCACCAAGACGATCGCCCCGGCGCCCTCCGCCCGCGCCGTTGCTATCAGTTGCAGGTAGACCTCAGTTTTTCCGCTCCCTGTAATACCCTGCAACAAGGTACACGAAAAACCCTTCTCGTCGAATGAAGTGCGCAGCGCCGCCAAAACGTGCTCCTGCTCATCGGTGAGAACGAGGCTCTTCTCGACCTCCTCCACCACAGGGTCAAAGGCGTCGAGCGAACGAAGCCGCTCTTCGACGGTCACCAATCCCGCATCGACCAGCGGCGCGACCAGCTCCTTCGCACGCGGAAAACTAGCACGAAGTTCTGCGAGCGCGACCCAGCCAGCCGCCTCCTCTCTCTGCTCGGCGACACCACGCTGCATCTCAAGATAGTCGAGCACTCCCCGGCGGATCTTACTGCGGCCAACGATCGCTCTCACGGCGTGCTCATCACCGCTCGCGCCCCTCAGATAATCGGTCCGCCGCAGATGCTGCTCGCTACGAGCCTCTCGCGAGTCATCCTCCCAATGCCAGTCGATCCACCCCTTGTGCTCCATCACGTCCAAGCGCGCATACATTCCCGTGGCCGGCTTCACCGCACGAATCAGGGCAGAGACGGCCATTCCTCCCTTTGCGCGGGAAGATCCTCCGCCGCTCTCGAGCACTCGGAGGATCTTCAGCTGGGCCTCGCTCGCCGTTTCTCCACTTCCCCCGGTGCAAAACAGCGACCCCGCATCGAGCATCGTCTTTCCCTGTGTAGTTACTTTTACAACCCGTGCATCTGCATTGGTCATCAGGCCCGGCAACGCCAACCGATAGACCTCGCCAACCGGAGCGACATAGTAGTCTTGTATCCACTCGCAGAGCGAGACCAGATCGGGGGAAAGCGCAGGACCCCGACCGAGCTTCTTGTCGAGACATTCGAGGAGTGGACGTATTTCGATCGCCTTGGGCGAATCGCCGATCCCTACCGCCGGCCCCCCCGGATTTTTGTCCAGATCCACATTACGAACAATGCCCACGAGGACCCGTCGCCCGAAGCCCACCAAAACCCGACTTCCCGCCTCAGGGATCGACGCCCACTCGTCAGGAACCAAATAACTAAAGCCCCGATCAACAGCGACCGGCACCGCCACCGACACACATCGTCCTCGTTGGTTCCCCAATGGTCCCGAACTTCTCATCGGCGCCCGATCCGTTCTCGACGGGCTCGATCCTCGCTCGGAGTCACGTGAAGTTCTCGCCATTGTTGTCGCACAGCGAGTTGACGCTCGATCCAAGCGAGCGGAAGCAGGCCGATGCCGACCCACAAGGGAATGCGCAGGGCCCAAGCCCACCAAAATGAACCCATCGCCTTCGAAGACGCATCCACGGCTCGGGCCGCGCCGGCAGCCGCCGGGACCAGCAATTCTAGCCATCCCCCCACCATCGCTAGAAGCAACACCAGGCTCAAGATACCGAGCGCCCACGCCGAAGGTGCGCCCCGTACACCCGCGAAGTCAGCATTGTTACGCGCACCCCGGCGGGCCCCGAACCATCCTCCCACGATCGCGGCACTCATCGCTCCGAGTGCACTCAGCCCCGCCACCACCAGCAATACCGCACCCAGCATGCGCACGAGCGGGCCGAGTGCATTCGCAAGATTCTGGCTCGTTCCCCCAGACAAGAGCTCAAAGAGGGACTCATGCAGGGAGTCTCTCGCAAGAACACCCATGTTCGTATCGAACAGTTCGAGACCTGCCGCGACCCACAAACAAAGCGCCGAGATCTCCATCCACCGCGAGCGCGCACGGTGGCCAGCCTCAAAGGCTCGCTTCAAGCGTGCGTTGTCTGGCGCAATGGTGGCCTCGCTCACCGACATGATGGTGCTCTACCCAGGCCCGAAAATCCAGAAACGAGCGGGGTCATGCTGACCTATCGATCTCGACGAGAGCGGGCCCTCGAGCAACTCGCGCCCCGCGAACAACGCGCGCCCTGGGATGAAGTCCGCCCTCGACGCAATGATCTCAACGACACGTCCCAGACAGGCGCGCCAACCGGGAGTCGAGTTTCGCCCTCGGATCCCAGCTCTTGATCGCTCTGGCAACGCAGATCCTGGTCGTACCGCCTGGCTGGCCGGCGGACTTCTCCAGCCCTGACTTCAAGTCGGCTTCGACGGACTTAGAAGCCGAATCCGACCTTAAACGCCATTCGATCGTAGTAGACGCGCCGTTCCCCAACCTTAAACACCGGGCGGATCCAGCCGACTGCAGCGAGCAGAAAGAAATGTTTGGCCATGGCCCATTGCGCGCCCACATCGATCCCGACCGACGTCACAATCGCTAGGTCATTGCGCTCAAAGAGTTCGACCCGCGCAGCGCCGATGCCCGTCTGAAACTCAATAAATGGAGACACCCAGTGCGGATACTGCAAACCAAGTCCGAGTTTCTCCATGAGCAGAAGGTCTGCCCTGTCTCCCGCCTGGGCCGCCTCACCACCCTCAAAACCGAGCTCAGTGAGTAAGTTTAGGCGAAAATATCGGCGCAGTGGCGTCACCTCGATCGAGGCTATATGCCAGTCCTGCTGACGTTTTAGGCCATCCGAAATCGAGAACTGCCGATAGCCAAACACAAAGGCGGCGCTACGTGTGGGCGGCTGTTTGCTACCGATGTAGGTCAGCTCTGGCGGCGGCTCACGCTCGGCTGCGGTCCGAATCGACACGTAGTTCTCGAATCCGGGATACACGGGCCCGTCGAGACCGGCGATCTCTTCGACGGAATCCGATATCGAGTCTCCTGGGAGCCCCGGAGCTGGCGCTTGTCGGGGGACCTCAAGGATCGTTCCCGCCTGCGCGGGTTGACCCGATTGGGGCCCATCCTCCGTGCTTCGAGGATCTTTGCCCGAGAACTCCGGTGGCAGATGGAGCTCAACCGATTCTGCAGGCGGAAGTTCTTGCATTGGAGAAGGGCCTACTGCGCCAGGTCGATCGGGCGCCGGGGTCCCCACCGGATCTAGATGCTCGGTCGGTTCGGGGGTCATGGGCTCTTCCTTGGATTCAATTGGAGCCGGAGCCGGAGCCGGAAGCCCACCACCGGGCTGCGGCGGCAAGGATGGTGGGCCGCAAATCAACATAAAAATCGTTGTATAGACCACTAGATAGTCGCCCCTCTCGAGCTGGTCCGCAATGATGACACCATGAGTTTGATGTCCTGAGTCTCCAGATTGAAGATCGAGACGTAGGCCATGCGAACGGTGGCGTCGTGGCTCGGGAAATAAAATGATCGCACAAACACCCCAGGGTCGATCACCGCCTGAAAAACCACCCCTTCGAGGCCCGACTCCGTTTCCACGACCTGAACACCGCTATCAATCTCGGCATTTTCTTCCTCGATAAGGTACGTGAGCTCTGCAAAGGCTACATCTCGAGGGTTCGCTAGATCGACGCCAACAAGATAGTCGGGAACCTGGGGAACATCCTCGATTCCAGTCCCTGTCTCCAACCCCTCAAGATCACTGCTCCCCCACTCGGTCCCAAATCCACTTCCAGATTCGAATTCGCTAAGCTCGGGATTCTCGGCAAAAAAATCATCGAGCCCGTCCGAAAGATCGACTTTCCCAACAAAGAGAGCATGGGTCGGCGGCGATCCATCGAGAGCCACACCGAATATTTCGGCCGCGATCTCCATCTCAATGGAGTTGTCCTCACGATCGATCACGGACCACGGCGGCGCGGCGTACTCAAACGCAAAACTTCCATCCGCGGCCCGGAACTTCGCCAGGGCTCCCAGCTCGTCGCCGTTTCGACCACCACAGCCCCCGCTGGAGACTAGACAAGCAAGAATACCGCCCAGCGCCACCCGCAAACTCCTTGGCGCCTTCGACGGTACAGATCGGAACAAACGGGCCACATAGACGTTTCGACCGTGGCGGATGCCAGCTTTAACGGCGATTGCACCGGGATTCGCCGTGGGACAGCTGCCCTCGTCCTCTCCCAATAATTGGCCTCGCTGTGTCCTAGATGGCACTCTCTAGTCATGAGTGCTTGCCAACGGGCCACCTTCTACGCCGCGGCTCTTTGCGCGTTTGCGACGCTGCCATCCCTCAGCGGGTGCCGTGCACCCGAAAAACTTCCTCCAGGTGCCGCCGGAGGCGCGAAGGGCCTCGGAATCCCTGGAGACCGCTCCGGTACAGAGACCGAAGAGCTCGAGACCGACACCGACACCGGGGGAGATTCGCCGGCGAGTGATGTCCCCAGCGACCTTGGCGGCGATGTCTGCGACCCCTACCGGACGGACTCAGGCTGCGAAACCGATGAAAAGTGCAGTTTTTATGAGAATGGGTGTGTGCCCTTCGAAGGTAAGCAGGCGCAGGACGAGTCCTGTACCGTCGACGGCACCTCGGCGCCGATCGTCGACAGTTGTGCCGCCACATTGGTCTGTGGATTTGCCAATGGAGAATCTGCACGATGTCTACAGGGCTGCCGCCGGGACGAACAAGACACCTGCGTCCAGGGACGACAGTGTGGAGACTGGATCGATGCCGATCTCGGGACCGGTGCCGAAGATGTGTGCTTCGAGTCTTGCGCCCTGATCACCCAAACCTGCTCCAACGTGATGGACGGCTGCTATCCCCTAGCCGCCGGCGAAGATACGATCGCCGGCTGTCTGCCCCGCACGCTCGTTGCGGGCGTCGAGGGAGAACCGTGCGCGTCTCAGCGCGACTGTGGCATCGGCTTCGCGTGTATCGACGGCCTCACACTCACGAGCTGCCCCAGCTCAATGTGTTGTACGCCGCTATGTGACGAAAGCAACTGCGTCGGCGCCAACTTGAAATGCGATCCCCTCGGCATCCTCGACCAAGTCAACGTTGGCGCTTGCGTCGCCCCATGACATGACCCCCGACTTCGGCACCGTCGCCGGCAGGGCTCAGGTCTCCTCGCGCCGCGTGTTGAGCCCAAGCACGGCGATTTCTTGTAGATAGCGAGGAGAGAGAGAGTCGAGTTCAACGATTGAGATCGTGTCTTCGACAGTGTTCGCCACATAAAGGTGCTCTCTTTCCGAGTCTATCAACATCTCATTCGCGCCGGCCCCCAGGTGAAGTGTCGCTACGATCGAGAAATGTGCCAGGCTGACCGCAACGACCTCTGCCACAGCGTAGCAGGCCACAAAAGCCAGCCATGTGCCATCGTCCGGCCTGTGAATTTCAAGGAGATTTGGGTTGTTGCATATGGGGATACTTGAGAGACGCTCGTTGATCAGCGCACCGTGCTCGTCCACCGAGGTATCGACCACCGTGAGGCTCGGCGGAGTCGTGCTCACGGCCAGTAAAGTGTCGCCAATTTGGGGATCCACAAATTCAAGGTCCGCGACGATGGGACGTGCATGAACCGCATCTTCATAACTTCCGTGTGCGCAGGCCCCGGTATCGCTCCTCCCCTGGAGGCAATAGGACGAGCGAGGACGAACAATTGCGTTGCCAGGATCCACCACGAAAGGGCGTATGGCCGGGTAATAGCGCTGGCTCGCGTGCAGATAGGGGCGGGTACATTCTCGGCTGTCGGCGGGCATTCGCCGCTCGGGATCGCAAGGTCTCTGAGCCACCGAGAACCCTCCTCGTAACCCAGAGTCAAACAATTGGTCCTCCGCAAAAAACTCTTCGAACACGCGGACCAACTCTGGGCCCGACTCCCCATCCAGATCGATCAAAGACATCTGCCCCTCGCTCAGATGCGGCAAGTAGGCATATCGGTACCCCTGGGAGTCCACGAGAATACGAGCGGGATCTCGATGGAGGTTGGTGAGAATATGATCGCTATCGCAGTGGCGGGTCGCTCCAGCACCGCACTCCAGCTCCAATTCCCCCTCATCGGCGCCACGGACGTCGATCCATGTCAGATCTGCGGCGTGACGGCTCGGAACGAGTAGACGCAGCGGCCCGTGGTCGCCGCCAGGCCGATCGATGGCGATGTTGCCAGCACCGCTTCCGATTCTCACCGTCGATTGGGCGTTGATCAAGAGGCGAGGATCACATTCGACTCGGCGTAGATCTGCGGTCCGGCGACATGGACGTCCCCCCGACACGTGCGTCCCCGGTGGCAGCGGCTGCTCTATGCCAGCGTCCAGTCGTGAGAGATCGAGCGCGACCAGAGTCCCCGTCTCGTATCGCCGATCCCAATCGCCGTTGCTGACGAACAACATCTTGCCCCCGGGGGAAATCGCAAGACCCGTAGGCTGCCGCAAAATGTCTAGCGGGTGTTCGTCGTGTGAAGCGATACAGCTGCCGAGTAGTGTCGCCAGCGCCAGCGCGCTTGCCGGTATCCAGCATCGACCCGACGACCGATTTACAGCCATTGCGCGCAGGTCCTCGCTCGTGCGCTGCGCGGAAATTTCAAAGGCATCGCTTGAGCATGTCATGGCGGGCCCCCCAGTTCCCAGCATGAATCACACCGCACGCAGTGGCCCCCTGCGGAGCCCTATGGGACTCGTCATTGCCATCGCCGTCCTATGGGCTGCCAATCCCGGCGGCCCAAGAGCCTGGAAATGTCGCCCAAGATGCCACTAGACCCGCGAGCGCCAGGGTAAGTCGTGCCCAAGGCAAGATCGTCTCCCCGATCGCCACCATGGCGACCGGTCCGCCCGAGAGTAATCGAGTAAAGGTCTCCGCGACTGCGCTCACCAGCAACACCGGCGTGGCGAGAGCGAACGCGAGACTCAATACAGCGTGGGCCGCCATGCCGAGTTCGCCCACGACCTCAGCCGTACCCCAGTGAAGCCACTGCGCCGGCAAGCCCAACGGAAAGATCTGAACCGATTCCCGCAACCCCAAAAGGGCAGGCTGATGAGCGCTCATCAAGAGCCCCGCGAGCAGCCCCAAACTCGCGAATAGAGTCACAAACCCCGACGATCCGTCGGCGGCGCCAAGCCCAATTCTCTTCGAGGATTCCGTCCCCGCCCCCATCAGGGCATGTCCTGGAAGACTCGTGAGCAGACCCATTGCGGTCCCGAGGGCAGCCTCAAACCCGAGGGCGATCCACATGTCGACCCCGGTAAGCCCGGCAAGGCTAGACATCGGTATCTGGGAGATCCGCGCCCCCAACGTGCTACCGCCGGGCACGCACAAGAAGCCCAGCCCCAACGCGGCCGCCGGCGCGACCAGCTCCCAAACCGGTCCAATGGCGCGACGCCACAAAACCTGCACGCGAAGAATCGCCCAAATCCGGACCACAGCCATACTCCATCCCAGCGCCAATGCGGGCCAATCGAGGGTTCCTGCCATCAAGCGCCTTCGCTCTCGCCCGTATTCCGATTCTCGGCCTGAGCGCCGCGATCGACGGCTTCGGGAGCAAAACCAGCCTGAATCCGGGTCCAATCCGCCGCGGGCAGCTGCTTCCACAGCCTCGCACCGAATGCCGTGAGTTCGCCGCTCATGGTCGCGCTCATAAATACGAGGGCCGCCGCCACGCCGACCGTTCGGGCAATCGCGGCGAGGTTCGGATCCTGAATCCCGAGACGCGCGGACAACGTGGTCACAACCAGGCTACCGATCAGAGAGACGAGGAGAAAGGGCAGCAACAAGCGGCTCGCCAACAAGAAAGCCTCGGCCAACAAATCGCCAAGAAGCTGCGGGTCTTGCAGCGGACTCACCTAGCGGTAGCCCCCTATCAAACCACCCAAGATCAGGTCCCACCCACCCGCCGCGAGGAACAGCAGGATCTTCGCGGGTAGGCTGATGGCCGCTACCGACTGTTGCTGCATACTCAGCAAGGTCAACAGCTGGGCTACGATCAGGTCGATCACGACAAACGGGAGCAGAATGAGCACCGCCATATAGAGCGCCTCCCCAAGCTCCGTGATCAAGAATCCAGGGATGAGTGCAAGCGGATGAGAGTCCCCTACGCCATAGAGCCCAGAGAAAAATGCGATCTCATCGACGTCGGCATGGTCCGCCATGAATCTCTGAAGAGGTTCAGCAAGCGTCCACCAGACCCCTGGGCCAGCGTCGCTCACGGACTTTAGGCCCCCTGCCTCCTCCACCGCCGCGGCCACCTCGATCGCGGTTGGCGCCATGATGATGCTCGTCGCTAGCACGGAGAGCGTCACAACCACCACGTAGGGAAGGAGGCTCTCCGCCCCAAGGCCGATGCGGACCGCCGCTAGCACTACACTCACCTTCGTAAATGCTGTGCACGCGGCCACTAGCAGCGGGATCCCAGCCAACAGGAGCCAGGCGAACATCGGCGTAGCTGGAAGATCCATCCGCCGACTACCGCCTGTTCTCAACCGACTTCGCGGAGTGTACCCCACCGAGTTCTGGCAAGGTGACAATCAACCGCGGAGGACCTCCGGGCCCCGTGCCCACCAGAAGCCGTCGTCCCTCGACCTCGACGACGTGCAACGCGTGTTGGCTTGTGAGGACTGTGGTCACAGATCGACTCGGATGACGCTGTCTCCGTGTCAACACAAACAGAACCCCGAGAACAATCACCAACACCGCTGTGACCTCGAGCAAAGCGAGGCCCTTCCCTGAACCGAGTGCGAGCACAGGCCAACATAGGTCAAGCAAGCGTCCACCCTAAATTATCCGCAGGCGACACGTGCCCGCACAAAAAAACGCCCAACCCCTTTCAGGGCGGGCGTCAATGCCGAGCGCATGCGCGTTCGGGTCTAGGCTTCAGCCGTCTCGACGGCCTCGGGTCGATCCACCAGTTCGATGATCGCCATCTCTGCTGCATCGCCGACACGTTTGCCGGTACGAATGATACGCGTGTAGCCTCCAGGCCGATCCTGGAAACGCAGTGCGACGTCCGCAAACAACTTGTTCAGCACTTCCTTGGTGCGGATCATTTTTGCAGCGGCCGTCACCGCGTGGCGGTAACGTGCCTGCTCGTCACGATCACGATCTCCCGCGCTCTTGTCGAGAAGATCCTTTCCGAGACGAACCCCGATGGAGATCGTCCGTTCGGCCTCGCCACGGAGTTCCTTGGCCTTGGCAAGAGTGGTCGTGATCCGTTCGTGCTCCAGCAGCGACGTCACCATATTACGATACATGGCCTTACGATGGGAACTATTACGCCCCAGTTTTCGGCCTGACTTACGATGTCGCATGACTAGAGTTCTCCTGTCTCAGAGCGACCGGTGGGAGGAGGGCCCTGCCAACCGTCGATCTTCATTCCGAGCGCCAAGCCCATCTGCCCAAGGATCTCTTTGATCTCTTTGAGCGACTTGCGGCCGAAGTTTTTGGTCTTGAGCATCTCGGCTTCGCTCCGCTGAACGAGGTCGCCGATATAGTGAATATTTGCATTCTGGAGGCAATTCGCAGAACGCACGCTGAGCTCCAGCTCATCAACCGAGCGCCAAAGGACGTCGTTTAGCTTGTCCTGCTCGGTCTGATTGGGCTGAATCTCCTCCTCGATCTCCTCATGGTGAATGAAGATCGAGAGTTGCTCCTTAAGGATTTTGGCCGCAAACGCGACCGCATCCTCCGGACGCACAGATCCATCGGTCCACGCCTCCAAGATCAAACGATCGAAGTCAGTCTGACGACCGACTCGAGCGTTGGTGACACGGTAGTTCACCTTCTTGATCGGCGAGAACAAGCTATCGATTGGAATGACTCCGATCGGCATCCCCTCGCTCTTGTTCTGATCTGCGGTTGCATAACCCCGGCCCATCGCGCAGCTCATCTCCATTTGCAACTTGCCGCCCTTCGACAACGTCGCGATGTGCTGCTCCGGATCGAGCACCCGCACGCCGGTGGGGCACTGAATGTCTCCAGCCTTAACGGCGCCTTCGCCATTCGCCTCGAGCATCAGGGTACGCGGCGTCGCGTCATCCATGTGTAGGCCCAACGCCTTCACATTCAAGATAATGTCCGTCACATCCTCTACGACTCCGTGAATTGACGTGAACTCATGCAGAGCTCCATCAATTCGTACAGTCGTGATTGCGGCCCCTTGCAGCGAACTCAGCAAGACACGACGCAAGCTGTTGCCCAGCGTGAGGCCGTAGCCCCGCTCGAGCGGCTCGCACGTGAACTTGCCGTAGCTCTCGTTGTTCGACCCCGCGTCGACATCGAGCTTCTTGGGACGGATGAGATCGCGCCAGTTGCGGGCAATTGTGTTGTAGTCCTGCATACTTGACCTCTAATCTTCCTTCCTACTTCGAGTAGAGCTCGATGATGAGCTGCTCGTCGATGTCCTGAGAAATGTCCGAACGAGTCGGAAGCGCGGTGATCTTGCTGCTAAACTTCTCTTTGTCGAGATCGATCCAAGCCGGCATTGGGACACGATCAACCTTCGCAAGAGCGTCAACAATCTTCTGAACCTTGTGGCTCTTCTCGCGAACTGAGAGCACATCGCCCTCACGAATAAGATAGCTCGGAATGTTGACACGCTTGCCGTTGATCAAAAAGTGACCATGACGCACCAGTTGGCGCGACTCGGCGTGACTCGCGGCAAACCCACATCGCAGCGCGACATTGTCGATGCGCCGCTCAAGAAGGACCAACAGGTTCTCGCCTGTGATGCCCTTCATACGGGTGGCCTTGAAGTAATATCCGCGGAACTGCTTCTCGAGCAGACCGTACATGCGCTTGACCTTTTGCTTCTCCCGAAGCTGGTGGCCATAATCGCTCGGCCGGCGACGGCGCCCCTGCCCGTGCTGACCGGGAAAGTACTGCCGACGATCATACGCACACTTCTCACTGAAGCAGCGATCGCCCTTTAGAAACAGTTTGGTGTCTTCTCGTCGACAAAGTCGACATACTGGACCTGTATAGCGAGCCATGTCTTACACCCTCCTCCGTTTTGGCGGACGACAACCATTGTGGGGGATCGGCGTCACATCCTTGATCGAGGTGACCCGAAGTCCTGCCGATTGAATTGCCCGAAGCGCCGACTCTCGACCGGCTCCCGGTCCACTCACGCGGATCGAAACGGTCTGCATGCCATGATCCTGTGCAGCTCGCGCTGCCTGATCGGCGGCAAGTTGTGCCGCAAAGGGTGTCGATTTACGCGACCCTTTGAATCCCCGAACACCCGATGATGCCCAGGAGATGGCGTTGCCGTTCACATCGGTAATCGTGACCAACGTATTGTTGAAGGTCGAACGGATGTGCACAACGCCGGTGGCGATATTCTTTTTGATACGTTTTTTTCTTGGTCCAGCCATATTCTAGACCCCCCTATTTCTTCTTCATCGAAACTTGGCCGCGTTTCGGACCCTTGCGAGTACGGGCATTGGTGTGAGTACGTTGTCCACGCACGGGCAGTCCGCGACGATGGCGAAGACCGCGATAGCAACCGAGGTCCATCAGGCGCTTCACGTTCATCTGGATTTCCCGCCGAAGGTCGCCCTCGATGGTGTAATCAGACTCTAGGATGCGGCGAATCGCCTGCACCTGGTCCTCACTCAGATCATCCGTCTGAATCGACAAGCCAACGCCCGCCTTATCGAGAACCTCGCGCGAACGCGTGCGCCCGACGCCATAAATGTATGTAAGTGCAATCTCGACCCGCTTGCGACGGGGAAGATCGATCCCTGCGATACGTGCCATGAGTTATCCCTGCCTCTGCTTGTGCTTGGGAATCTCACAGATAACTCGAAGCACCCCACGGCGCTTGATCACCTTGCACTTGTCACAAATCTTTTTAACGCTTGCTCGTACTTTCATTTCTCACTCACTTGGCCGGCACCGCTGACACGATGATTCCTCGGCCCGGATCGAGGCTGGCTCTACGAACCAGCACACATTGCCCCGTCCGAAATTTCACACCCAAACGCTTTGTCTCCTCAGAAAGATTCGCAACTAGCGAACCGTCATCGGTCTTGAGATGATACAACTGCTGGGGCAACTCAGCGACAACCGTAGCCTCTAGCGTAGTCATGGGAATGATTGTTGAATCCAGCATCAGCCACAATCGACCGTACTGGGCGCGGAAGCCTGCCATCATCGGCGAGCCAAGTCCATAGCGTGCACGCGGATTAATTACCGCTTTTATACGCCTCACAGCAGCAGATCGACAACCTGTCGTCGACAGCCGAAGAGATCTCGATCGTTGAAACATACAGCGCTCCGGCGACCAGGACACGGAGACTATGATCCGCGTCGCCCACGCGGGCCCGCAAAACCCTCGTAGGAACGTGTCACGAGATGACTCTCGATCTGTTGGGCCGTGTCGAGCGCAACGCCCACGACGATCAACAGCGAGGTTCCCCCGTAATAGAACGGTACATGCCACTGCGTCTGGAGAAAGGTCGGGAGAACGCATACTGCGGCGATGTACCAGGCACCCGCGAAAGTAAGACGCGTCAGGACAAAATCAATGTGCTCGGCCGTCCGCTTGCCTGGGCGAATGCCCGGCAACGATGCATTTTGCTTCTTCAGGTTGTCGGCCAGGTCCACCGGGTTGAACTGAATATTGGTGTAAAAATAGCAAAAGAAGATACAAAGCGCGACGTAGAGCGTGAGGTAGAGCCAGTTCCCATAGCTCACTGCCGCAGCAAAACGTTGCAGAAACGCGTTCCCTGTCATCGATCCGAGCTGATTCGGGAACATGATGATCGAGCCGGCAAAAATCGGCGGGATAACACCAGCGCTATTGATACGAAGGGGAAGGTAGTTCTGTGATCCGCCGAACATCTTTCGACCCACAACTCGCTTCGCATACAGCACCGTCATCCGCCGCTGCCCCCGTTCCATGACAACCACAAATGCGACCACAGCAATGACCACCGCGAGCAGTATCGCTAGGGTCATCGGCCCAAAGTTCTCGGGGTCGTCTTGGGACTTTTGGAAAAGTTGGTACAGCGCGGAGGGCAGCTGAGCAATAATTCCGGCGTAGATGATCATAGAGATCCCGTTGCCGATACCTCGCTCGGTGATCTGCTCACCCAGCCACATCAAAAAACAGGTGCCCGCGGTGAGCGAGAGCATGGTCATCAACTTGAAGCCCGGGCCCGCGTCCAACACCACCTGCGCCGAGGGGTTATTCAACCCCTCCAAGTAGTTCGCCATGAAATACCCTTGGACCAAGGCCAGGAATACCGTGCCATAGCGGCTGTACTGGTTGATCTTCCTCTTACCGGTCTCCCCTTCCTTCTGCAGCTGTTCGATCCGCGGGATCACGACCGCCATCAGCTGCATGATGATACTCGCGCTAATGTACGGCATGATACCGAGCGCAAACACCGAGAGGTTCTCAAGTGCACCACCGGAGAACAGATTGAAATAGCCCAGGAATCCGTCAGACCCTGAAGCCACGACCTTCGCCATCACGGTTCTATCCACGCCCGGCACCGCCACAAACACGCCGAATCGATAAACAGAAAGAAGCGCCAACGTGAACAACACGCGGCGCCGCAACTCTGGCAACTTGAAAATATTAAGGATGACGCCCATCGAAGTGCCTCTTTGTCGGGGACTGCAGCCTGCCCCGTTCGGTCCTGAATCTGACGCTATCCGAAAAAATGTTTGGCCTCGTCGACCAAACACAGGCTCGCGTCTGAGATTCCGCTATACCGCGGCGAAGTTGAGCGGGCTCATCTCCACCACGGTTCGACGTCCTACTCGGATTTCGGCTCGTGCAGCGGAAGGATTTCAACGGTCCCCCCGGCTGCCTCAATCTTCTCGCGGCCCTTCGCGCTAGCGCGGTGAACCTTGATGTTGATCTTCTTGGTGCCGACCTCTCCGTCACCAAGCAACTTCACGATGGTGGCCTTCTTCGGCACTAAACCGCGTGATTTGAGCTCATCGGGTCCGAGTGTCTCGCCGTCCTCAAGCGATGCACCCAGCCGACCGACATTGACGCCGCACACTTCGACTCGATAAATGTTGATAAAGCCACGTTTTGGCACCCGCCGATGGATTGGAAGTTGTCCGCCTTCAAAGCCGATCGGGACGGAGTTTCGCTTCTTCGTGCCCTTGCTGCCACGTCCTGCGGTCTTTCCGTTGCCCGATCCGGGTCCACGTCCGATCCGCTTTTTCTTCTTGCGCGCACCGGGCGGTGGCTGGAGAGTATGGAGTTCGGTTCCCATAATATTCCTCTATCTTGCTTCCGCACTAATGCCTTGGGTTCTTACCCTAGGCATCATCCGCGGGCTCAACCGCGACCATGTGCTGGATTTTCCGTACCATTCCACGAATCGAGTCGGTGTCTTCTCGAATGACGGATTGGTTGAGTCTAAACAGTCCAAGTCCCTTCACCGTAGCCTTTTGCGTGGCAGGGCGATCGATCGGGCTGCGGACCAGGGTGATCTTGAGCTTAAGAGCCATGTCGCTATCCGTGATTCTTCCGCGCTATTCGCGGAGTTGGGCCACGGTCATCCCACGACGTCGTGCAACAGCTTCAGGACTACGAAGTGATTGCAGCGCCGTGACGGTGGCGTGGATGACATTGAGAGGGTTGTTCGTGCCGATACATTTGGTTAGCACGTCGTGAATTCCACAACATTCCGCGACTGCACGGACGGCACCGCCTGCGATAACGCCGGTACCTGGTGATGCGGGTCGCAACAGAACCCGACCTGCACCATATACGCCCACGACCTGATGTGGGATGGAACTACCGGCAAGCGACACTTGGAACATCGCTTTTCGTGCAATTTCATTCGCCTTACGAATGGCTTCGGGAACTTCACGTGCCTTACCGTAGCCGTAGCCTACCCATCCGTTTTCGTTGCCAACAACAACCAGCGCGCTGAATGCGAAGCGGCGGCCGCCCTTTACGACCTTTGCTACGCGGTTGATGTGGACGACACGGTCGACCAGATCTCCGAGGGATTCGATATCGATCATCAGACTAGTCGCTCCTTAGAGCTCGAGACCGGCCTCGCGGGCGGCGTCAGCGAGGGCGCTGACGCGCCCGTGATAGATGTAACCGTTGCGGTCAAAAACGACCTGACTAATGCCCTTGTCCAAACAAATCTTCGCAATGGTTCGACCGACGACTTTCGCGCGGTCGATCTTCGACTCACAGTCAGTGATCTCCCCAGCGAGACTTTTTTGCTCAGTCGATACTGATGCCAACGAACGCTGTGTAACGTCGTCAATGACCTGGGCGTACATGTGTTTATTGCTGCGGAAGATTGTGAGGCGGGGCCGAGCGGTGGTTCCACTGACCCTCTTACGAATGCTCTTCTTGCGGCGCAGCCTGGCCGTGTTTTTATTACTTGCCATGACAACCTACTTCTTCCCGCGAGCCTTACCCTCTTTGCGGATGATGTGTTCACCGCGATACTTCACGCCCTTACCCTTATAGGGCTCTGGCGGCCGGTATCGCCGAATGTCCGCTGCGGCCTGACCGAGCGCAGCCTTGTCCGGAGAGCTAAGCTGCAGCACTTTTCCGTCCTTATCGATGACTTCGGCCTTAACCGAGTCGGGGAGCGGATACGAAACGGGGTGCGAAAACCCAAGACTAAGCTCGACGCGCGAGCCTTTCACAAGGGCACGGTAACCGACGCCGGTAATCTCCAGAACCTTCACGAATCCCTCGGAACAACCGACCACAAGGTTGTTGGTCATCGCCCGAGCCAGTCCGTGCAATGCCCGAACATTGCGCAGATCGTTCGGCCGTCTGAAGGACAGCGTGTCCCCCTTGAGTTCAAAAGTGATGGGTGCGGGTACGTCGAAGCTCAACGCGCCCTTTGGACCCTTCACCGCAATTGTTTGACCCTTGGGCGTCACTTTCACGCCCTTAGGAATATTAATCGATGCGTTACCAATACGAGACATGATAATTCTCCTGAGCTACCAAACGCTACAGATTAGCTCGCCACCCACACGGGCCTTCCGAGCTGCGCGGTCGGTCATCATGCCGTGCGACGTACTGACAATCATGATGCCTAGGCCGTTGCGAACTTCCGGGATATCTCCGGTTCGCGCGTAGCGACGTTGGCCCGGTTTACTAACTCGAGCGATGCCTTCAATGGCTGGGACATCGTTGACCCAGCGTAGCTGGATCTCAATCGAGTTGAATACCTCACTCGACTTCCACTCGAAGCTATCAATGTAGCCCTCCCGATGAAGGATTTCGGCAATTCGACGTTTCGTCTTCGAGCCTGGAATAGTGCACGTGGAGTGCTTTGCCTGCAACGCGTTTCGAATACGCGTGAGCATGTCAGCGATGGGATCGGTCATGGACATGAGCAGTCTCCCCTTTAGGCCTTGCGGAACGGCATCCCGAGAAGTGTCAGGAGCGCGCGCCCCTCTTCGTCGGTAGTTGCCGAGGTTTGGATGCAGACGTTCATTCCCGGAACTACGGTAAGCTTATCGATATCGACCTCCGGGAAGATCAAAAGCTCTTTAATACCTAGAGTGTAGTTTCCTCGGCCGTCGAACCCCTTGCGGTTCACGCCTCGGAAATCTCGTGTGCGCGGCAGCGCGACCATCAACAAACGTTCGATGAAGTCCCACATTTGGGCGCGACGAAGCGTGACCATACAACCAATCTTCATCCCCTCGCGGAGCTTAAAGGTAGCGATGGACTTTTTCGCACGGGTGACAACCGGACGTTGCCCCGTGATGTTGCCAAGGACCTCGAAAGACTGCTCCAACAACTTCGGTTGCTTGAGTGCTTCTCCGAGTCCGATGTTACAGACGATTTTCGTCATGCGCGGCACCATGTGAACGTTAGAGTACTTGAACTCCTCGGTCAGCGCCTTCACGACAGTCTGCTCGTATTGCTGATGAAGCGATGAGGCGATGCCTGCGCGTTCGACACCGCCGCTGCGAGCGTTCGGAAACTTGAACGCGTAGCCGCGATCGGTTCTTTTGGGGGGCTGCCCCGGTTTAGCGTTAGCCATGTTTGTTCCGCCTTACTTGTCGATCTGCTCGCCGGACTTCACAGCCACTCGAACCTTGCGCCCACCTTCCAGGAACCGAATTCGTACCCTGGTCGGTTCTCCGGTCTTTGGGTCCTGGAGCATGACGTTGGAAAGATGAATCGGGGCCTCGCGCTTCTCGATGCCACCGCGTTGATTTTGTCGCGTAGGTTTCACGTGTTTGGTCACGATATTCACGCCCGCGACCAAAACTCGCTCTGCGCCGGGAAGTACACGAAGGACAGTGCCTTTCGAGCCCTTGTACTTACCGCCGATCACCACCACAGAGTCGTCCTTACGAACTCGTTCCATCAGAGCACCTCCGGCGCGAGACTTACGATGCGCAAAAACTTCTGTGCCCGAAGCTCACGGGCAACCGGTCCAAAGATGCGAGTTCCAAGGGGTTGTTTGTCGTTGTTTATCAACACCGCACTGTTGGTGTCGAAACGAATCAACGAACCGTCTTGTCGACGCATGCCACTACGAGTACGCACGATCACGGCCTTCATGACCTGGCCCTTCTTAATCTTGGAGTTGGGAAGCGACTCGCGCACCGACACAACAATTATGTCCCCCACCCTCGCGTATCGGCGTTTTGAACCGCCCAACACTTTAATGCAGCGCACTTTACGTGCGCCTGAGTTATCCGCTACGTCGAGCGTTGATTCTACTTGGATCATACCGCGGGTGCCCTCTCCAAGACGGCTTGCAGCGCCCATCTTTTTTCACGGGACAGCGGTCGAATCTCGACAATGCGCACCGTGTCGCCAATTTTGGCGTCGTTCTTCTCGTCATGCGCCTTGTAGCGCAGCCGCTCTTGAACATATTTCTTATAACGGGGATGTCGCTTGCGACGGATCACCTGGACTACCAAGGTCTTGTCCATCTTGTCCGACACCACTTCACCCGTGAGGGTGCGCCGTTGGGCTCTGGTCTCTTTGTTGTCGTCAGTCATGGATCTACTCACCTGAGGCTGTTGCGCGCTGGGTTTGGATAGTTTTGATACGGGCAATGTCCCGCTTCACTTCACCAATTTGCGCGGTGTTAACAGTCTTTGAGGTCGCCTTGGCCACACGAAGCCGAATGAGTTTCTCGCGTAGCGATTGCTCAAGCTCCGTAAGCTCTGTCGCATCTTTGTCCCGAAGTTCTGAGGGTTTCATCTTAGATCCTGTCCCTCTTCACAAAGCGGGTGTTGATGGGAAGCTTGTGATGGGCGAGCCGAAATGCTTCGCGCGCGTCAGGCTCTTCCACTCCCTCGATCTCAAAAAGCATGCGTCCCGGACGAACGACTGCGACCCAAAGTTCGGGTCCGCCTTTACCTTTACCCATGCGGGTCTCAGCGGGCTTTTTGGAAATTGGTTTGTCGGGAAATACCCGGATGAACAGTTTACCGCCACGTTTGACGTATCGATTGATAGCGATACGTGCAGCTTCGATCTGCCGCGCCGTAAGCCAGCCGCATTCAAGGGCTTGAAGACCAAAGTCGCCGTAGCTGACCTCGGTTCCGCCCTTAGCGGCGCCCTTCATGCGGCCCTTGTGCACCTTCCGGTGCCGGACTCTTGATGGTGAAAGCATTGAAATTCGCTCCTAGACTGAGAATGATCTAGCGCTCACGTCGAGCAGGGCGTGGGAAGCGGGGATCAACGCCAGCCGACTGGCCGTAGACTTCCCCTTTGAAAATCCAGCACTTGATACCGATCCGGCCTGCTGGTGTCTTGGCCTCAGTAAAGCCGTAATCGATGTCAGCACGAAGTGTGTGTAGCGGAACGCGTCCTTCCAGATACCATTCGCGCCGACCCATTTCTGCGCCACCAAGTCGACCGGCCGCGTTGACGCGAATGCCCTTGGCGCCAAACTTCATGGCGGTCTGCACGGCACGCTTGAGCGCTCTTCGAAAAGCGATCCGTCGCTCAAGTTGTTGAGCGATGGACTCTGCCACAAGCTGCGCGTTGACCTCGGCTTTTCGAACTTCTTGAATGTTCAAGAAGATCTTGCCCTCGACCATCTTTTGCACATCGCGACGTAGAGCCTCAACGCCCGCGCCACGTTTGCCGATAATGATTCCCGGTCGCGCCGAAAAGATATTGATCTTCACCTTATCTGCGGCGCGCTCGATGGTGATTTCGGAGATGCTAGCCTGAGCGAGTTTTCCCTTGAGAAATGCGCGAAGCTTCAAGTCTTCGTGCAGCCACTGACGATAACGCGCCTCCTCAAACCAGCGAGAGCTCCAAGTTTTTACGATTCCGAGGCGAAGGCCGACGGGGTGTGTCTTTTGACCCATGGTTTCTTATTCCTCTCGAGCGGGTGCCTGTGCGGCCGAAACCCGGGAAACTTCGAGGGTGATATGGCTAGTCTTCTTTTGAATCTTGGTCGCGCGCCCCATGGCGCGCGGGCGCCAACGTCCCTGTGTTGCGCCCTGATCCACGGACACCCGCGAAATGACCAGCGCTTCGACTTCTTCTTCGCCGTGGTCCTCTGCGTTTGCCACCGCAGACACCAGAAGCTTGAAGAACTCACGAGATCCTGCTTTGTTCAGAAAGCGTAGACTGTTGATCGCTGCGCTTACGTTTTTGCCACGCACCATATTGGCGATAATGCGTGCCTTTCGAGGCGCCAAGCGCACGTTTCTTAGATGTGCAACGGCCATGTCTAACGCTTACCCTTGCGGTCCGCTGCGTGACCCTTGAATGTTCGAGTCGGTGCGAACTCGCCGAGCTTATGGCCCACCATGTTCTCCGTCACATAGACTGGAATGAATTTGTTGCCGTTGTGCACCATGATGTTGGCACCGACAAACTCCGGAATAATGGTCGATCTGCGCGACCATGTTTTGACGACCTTTCGGCCTCCGGCTTGAATCGCGGCGTCCACCTTCCTGAGAAGATGTTCGTCGATGAACGGTCCTTTTTTGACTGAGCGAGGCACTATTTCTTCCTCCTAGAGACAATGAAGAAGTCGGTCCGTTTGTTTGTACGCGTACGGTAACCCTTGGTTGGTTTTCCCCAAGGCGTGCACGGGTGACGGCCACCCGAGGTACGACCCTCGCCACCACCCATGGGGTGATCGACCGGGTTCATCACGACACCGCGGTTGTGTGGACGACGACCGGCCCAACGAACACGACCAGCTTTTCCGAGTTTTACGTTTCCCTGTTCCGCATTGCCGACGCTACCGACCGTCGCGCGACAGCGAATATGAACTCGACGAACTTCCCCAGATGGCAAGCGCACCTGGGTCCAGTTGCCCTCGCGCGCCATCAAACGCGCGCCGCCGCCCGCCGTGCGAACGAGTTGACCACCGCGACCAATTTTGATCTCCACATTGTGGATGATGGTCCCAACCGGGATGGTCGCCAATGGAAGACTGTTTCCCGGCTGAATGTCGGCTTTTGCGGAGCTGATGATCGTGGTCCCGACCTCGAGGCCCGCAGGCGCCAGGATGTATCGCTTCTCGCCGTCCGCATAGTGGATCAATGCGATGAAGCAAGTACGGTTCGGGTCGTACTGAACGCCGGCCACGACACCTGGCACACCGTACTTATCACGCTTAAAGTCGATCTCTCGGTAGAGTCGCTTATTTCCACCCCCTCGAAAGCGGGAGGTGATTCGCCCATTATTGTTGCGGCCAGCCGGGCTGTGCCGTTTCGACATCAGGGCGCGCACTGGCGTAAGTTCGCCTCCGAGCGCATCTTTGTCGGTCACGGTCATGCCCCGACGACCGGGACTCGTGGGTTTATACTTCTTGATGCCCATCTATTCGTCCCCGTAAAAATTGATGTTGTCGCCGGAATGCACGGTCACAATGGCTTTCTTCCACTGCTTGGTCTTTCCGGTAAAACGCCCAACCCGTCGAAGGTCTCCTCGCACCACTTGCGTGCGGACCTTTTGTACGCGAACGCCAAAAACCAGTTCGACCGCCTTACGAATCTCGATCTTGTTGGCCTGCCGCAACACCTCGAAGATGTATTGGTTGTGATCCGCTTCGAGGTCCGAACTCTTCTCCGTGACGATCGGTCGGATGATAATCTGCTGTGGCAACATGATTACGCCGCCCCTTTCGCGGCACGCACACCGGTTAACCGCGCTTCGATCGCGCGCAACGAACTCTCGGCAATAATCAGCCGCGGGTGACGCAAGATGTCGTACACGTTCAAACCAGCCACGTCGAGGAAGTTTGCGTCCTGCAAGTTCTTCGAGCTGCGCTTGAGAGATTCGTTTGCGCCTACGTCGACCAAAAGCGCCTTTGAACTGTCAAGTTTTGCCAGTGCAGTAAGGAGGTTCTTGGTTTTTCCATCGGCGACGGAAAAGTCCCGCACTACGACGAGGTCGCCGGAGGCCACTCGAAGGCTCAACGCGGAGCGCAATGCGCCGGCCATAACCTTCTTGTTGACGTGAAAAGCGTAGCTGCGCGGGCGGGGCCCATGCACCTGTCCTCCGCCTCGAAAGACGTTCACGAGACGCGCGCCGTGACGGGCGTTTCCGGTCCCTTTTTGGCGATACATCTTCGCATGTGTACCGTGGACCTCACTGCGTTCTTTTGTCTTTGCGTTACCCGAGCGCTTTGCTGCGCGCTGGTAGCGAACGACTTCCCACAGAAGGTGTTCTTTGACCTCGGTCCCAAAGACGTCGTCGGAGACTTCGATCTCCTCGATGTTTTTACCCGTCAGGTCTCTTACGTTGAGCTTGGCCATGGTTCGTTTCGCCTCGCAGCTCAGGTCTTAATCTCGACGTCCACTCCAGCGCTGAGGTCGAGCTTCATAAGCGCGTCCAACGTTTGCTGGTTTGGTTCGTGGATGTCGATGAGCCGCTTATGTGTACGGATCTCGAACTGTTCTCGGGACTTCTTGTCAATGAAGGGACTGCGAAGAACCGTGTATTTGTTGATACGCGTGGGTAGCGGCACTGCGCCTACCACCTTTGCACCAGCACGCTTTGCGGTCTCTTTGATCTCTGCTGCCGACTGATCGAGCAGCTTGAGGTCGTACGCCTTCAGCGTGATGCGGAGTTTATTCTTGGTCGCCACGATTGCACCTATGAGTTATTCGATAACCTTGGTCACGACGCCCGCACCTACAGTGCGGCCACCTTCACGAATGGCGAACTTCACGCCCTCTTCGCAGGCAATCGTCTTCAGGAGCTCTACCTTCAGCTCCACATTGTCCCCAGGCATCACCATCTCGGTGCCCTCGGGTAAATATACGTCTCCGGTCACGTCCGTTGTCCGGAAGTAAAACTGAGGCTTGTAGCCCTTGAAAAACGGCGTGTGTCGCCCGCCCTCTTCCTTCTTCAGCACATACACCTGCGCCATGAAGGTCGTGTGCGGCGTGATCGCCCCTGGCTTGGTCAGCACTTGCCCCCGCTCTACGTCCTCGCGCTTTATGCCACGCAGAAGCAACCCTACGTTGTCCCCTGCCTCGCCCTGGTCAAGCAACTTCCTAAACATCTCGACGCCTGTACACGTCGTCTTGGTCGTCTCTCGCAAACCGACAACTTCGACCTCGTCTCCCACGTGAACTTTTCCACGTTCGATTCGCCCTGTCGTCACCGTCCCGCGTCCCGAAATCGTGAACACGTCCTCGACCGGCATCAAAAACGGCTTGTCCAGCTCCCGCACCGGGTCCGGAATGAACGAGTCGCATGCCTCAATCAGGTCGAATATTGGCTTCGCATCCGGCGACTCCCAATGATCCGCCTCCAGTGCCTTCAGCGCTGACCCGCGAATGATCGGTGTGTTGTCTCCATCGTAGTCGTACTTCGACAGCAGCTCCTGAAGCTCCACCTCGACCAGCTCCAACATCTCCTCATCGTCGTCGTCCAGCTGATCCACCTTGTTCAGGAAGACCACCATCGACGGTATACCGACCTGCCGCCCAAGCAAGATGTGCTCGCGCGTCTGCGGCATCGGCCCGTCGGGTGCCGACACTACGAGAATTGCGCCGTCCATCTGCGCTGCTCCCGTGATCATGTTCTTGATGTAATCAGCGTGCCCAGGGCAGTCGACGTGCGCGTAGTGCCGCTTCTCCGAGTTGTATTCCACGTGGGATGTCGAGATCGTGATGCCACGCTCTCGCTCCTCGGGCGCCTTGTCGATGTTCTCAAAGTCCACCTTCTCAGCCCATCCGCGGCCTGCAAGCGTCTTCGTGATGGCTGCGGTCAGCGTGGTCTTTCCGTGATCAACGTGGCCGATGGTGCCGATGTTGACGTGGGGCTTATCGCGGACGAACTTTTCTTTAGACATCTAGAATCCTGACTCGGAGAGGGTTGGGGTAATCTGAGGTGTGGCTCGCCGGTTGGCGTTAATAGCCGCGAACCTTTTTGATGATCTGCACTTGCCGGTCTTGGGGGACTTCGGCGTAACAGTTGAAGAGCATCGTGTAGCTGGCGCGACCCTGAGTCACTGAGCGAAGCTCGGTAGCATAGCCAACCATTTCTGCCAAGGGAACCGTTGCACTGAGTACCTGATTGGCTCCCCGGGTATCCATGCCCAAAACGCGGCCTCGACGGGTGCTTAGGTCGGAATGCACGTTTCCCACAAAATCGCACGGTACGACGACTTCTACAGCCATCAACGGCTCCAGGAGACAGGGGTGAGCAGCCTCGATCATTCGGCTGGTCGCCATCGTTGCCGCGGCTCGGAAGCTCGATACGCTCGAGCAGTTCTCCAGCCACACAACATCGACAAGCCAGATCTCTACATCCTGTACAGCAAAACCCAACAGTGGCCCGCGCAACAGCGCGTCGTTTACGCCCTCGGAAATTGCTTCGAGAAAATCGTCTTGGAGTTTCTCGTAGATCTCTGTCGCGGGCAACCTATTCTCATAGCGACACCCGGCGCCCCTGTCGCGCGTCGCCAGCGACAGAGTGAGTTTTGCGTACTGCCGTTTGCCGCCAATTTCTCGGTCGTACTCCAGCGTTTGAGTGGTCGGTCGCGTCGCGGCTTCTCTGTAGGCCACCTGGGGCAGACCGACGCGGGCCTGTACGTTGAAATCGCGTTCGAGCTTATTGACGATCACTTCAAGATGCAGCTCGCCCTGTCCGCACATCAGCGTCTGTCCTGCCTCGCGGTCCTCGCGGACGGTAAAGCTTGGATCTTCGATCTGAATGTCCTCAAGTGCCGCATCAAGGTCCCTTTGATCGGCGGCACTGCGTGCCTCCACGGCCCTGAAAATCACCGGCTCTGGAATGGCCATACCGGGCAAGATGACGGGCTCTTTGTCCTTAGACAAAATCAGAGTGTCGCCGGTCGTCGTGAACTTCAGCCCCACCGCCGCCGCAATCTCGCCGGGCCCCACCAAATCGATCTCCGACGTTTTATCGACTTGGACGCGTAGCAGCTTGTTGACCCGTTCCTTGCGACCTTGAGTGCAGTTTTGGATCTGCCCGCGTACCGAAAGCTGGCCAGAATAGACCCTGAACATCACCACTCGACCACGGTGTTCGTCCCGAACGACTTTGAATGCGAGCGCGAGGAATGGCGCGTCGGCGGTCGGTTGACGGCAGACGACCGCGCCGTCCTTCTTTCGCGTGGCCTCCACTGGTGGGAGATCCGATGGAGCTGGAAGATACTCGATCACGGCGTCCAATAGGCCTTGGACTCCCTTATTGCTCAATGCCGAGCCACAGAGCACGGGTACCGCGTCGCCGGCCAGTGTTGCGCGGCGCAGTGCAGCCTGAATCGTCGCTATATCGAGGCCATCGCTACCCTGATCCACAAAACATTCCATGACCCCGTCGTCGACCTCTGAAAGCGCCTCGAGCATGGCCTCGCGGCCTGTGAGCGCCTCCTCAAACAGGGGGTGATCGGCGGTGATCGCTAGGCGCTCCACCACCTCGCCTTTCTCGCCAATGCAGCGGATCGCCTGCATCGTGATCAAGTCGATCGTGCCCTCGAAGTCCGCCTCCAGGCCCATGGGCAACTGAATGACGATCGGGTGTGCGTCGAGCCGAGTGCGCAGCATCTCCACAGTACGACTCAAGGTGGCGCCGACACGGTCGAGCTTGTTGACAAAACAAATTCGTGGAACGCCGTAGCGTTCTGCCTGACGCCAGACCGTCTCCGACTGGGGCTCGACGCCCGCAACCCCGTCAAACACCGCGACGGCGCCATCAAGAACGCGGAGTGAGCGCTCGACCTCGACTGTAAAGTCTACATGCCCTGGCGTGTCGATGAGGTTGAGGCGATGTTCCTGGCCGGCGCGGGTGCCGGTCTCTGGCGTCCAGTAGCATGTCGTGGCGACAGAGTAGATCGTGATGCCACGACGCTGCTCTTCCTCGTCGAAATCCGTCTTCGCGGCCCCGTGGTGAACCTCACCGATTCGGTGTGAGCTCCCCGTATAATAAAGGATACGCTCGGTCGTCGTCGTTTTCCCAGCGTCGATATGCGCCATGATTCCGATGTTTCGGAATCGATCGATGTGGGTCTCGGAGACGGTGGACATGAGCGAGATGCGTAGGAATTGAACGAACTTTTCGAGTTCGAAACTGGTTTAGGGCCTCGGTCCTGGCCATCCGTCTCCTGGTGGAGGGGGTGTGGCAGAATCCGGACCCAGTATGCCCTCCTCCCCGCGCCGAAGCGGGGTTGGGACATCTAACGAGTGTTGATTACTACAGTTTCAATGCGACTACCAACGGTAGTGGGCGAATGCCTTGTTGGCTTCCGCCATCTTGTGTGCGTCTTCGCGCTTTTTAACTGCGGCGCCACGGTTATTGTGGGCGTCCAACATCTCTGCGGCGAGACGGTCAACCATTGTCTTCTCGGGGCGCGAACGTGCGCATGCCACAAGCCAGCGGTACGCGAGCGCGAGACTCCGCTCGGGACGCACCTCGACAGGCACCTGATAGTTCGATCCTCCAACGCGCCGAGCGCGAACCTCTAGACGAGGTCGAATATTTGCGAGCGACTTTTCGAAGGCCTTGACGGGATCGTCCTTGGTCTTCTCCGAGACGATCTCAAAGGCGCCGAAGACGATTTTTTCAGCCAACGACTTCTTTCCGTCCATCATCACGACGTTGATGAATTTGGCGATGGCTCGATTTATGTCCACAGGATGATCTGTGTAACGGATATCGAGTTGCGGACGATTCTTTTTTTTGTATCCCTTGCGCGACATAGCGTGACTCCTTACTTAGGTCGCTTGGCGCCGTACTTGGAACGACGTTGCTTTCGGCCCTGAACACCTGTCGTATCGAGGGTTCCACGAACAATATGATAACGAACACCCGGGAGATCTTTGACACGACCTCCACGGACAAGCACGATACTGTGCTCTTGAAGGTTATGACCTTCGCCCGGGATGTAGCTCGTAACCTCGATGCCGTTGGTAAGCCGCACGCGGGCGACCTTACGCAAAGCAGAGTTCGGCTTCTTAGGGGTGGATGTGTAGACGCGGACACAGACTCCGCGACGCTGAGGACATTCCTTTAGCGCGGGCGCGGTGCCCTTTTTGACCTGACGTTTTCGTCCCTTGCGGACGAGTTGCTGAATGGTAGGCATCTTGGTTTCTCAGATTGAGTTCGAGAATGTCATCTACCGCACGTTGTGGATGGCAGAAGACGGAAGCGGGCACTCGGTCCCGCGGATGCGGAGTATAGAGAAGTCGAGCGGGCGATCAAGGCATCGAGAGGAGGAATCGCCACAATCGCCGGGTTTCCGGACAATTGTCGCGCTCGGAAGCACTCTGTCACCCACATCTTCCATAAAAAGAGCGGGGCAGGTCCCAACATGGACCTGCCCCGCTCTTCTGAATCGGGGAGCGGCTAGTCGAGCGCGACGAAATCTCGCTCGGATGCCCTACGGACAGCCGGCTCCGCACCATCCCCAGTCAGATCGTCGGTCTCCATATTCAACCGCTCGTAGACCGAAAGCCCTGTACCCGCCGGTATCAAACGCCCCATAATGACATTTTCTTTCAGACCGCGAAGGTAGTCGACCTTGCCCTGCAACGAGGCCTCGGTCAGCACTTTGGTCGTCTCCTGAAAGGAGGATGCCGAAATGAAGCTCTCGGTAGACAACGAGGCCTTTGTGATCCCGAGCAAAAGGGCCTGTGCGGTCGCCTCCGTACCGCCTAGCGCGCTTACGCGCCTATTTTCTCGACGGAAACTCTTACGCTCCACGTGGTCCTCGGCCAGGAAGTTGGTATCGCCCGGATCGGTGATTTTCACACGCCGCATCATCTGACGAACGATCACTTCAATATGCTTGTCGTTGATCTTCACGCCTTGAAGTCGATACACCTCCTGGATCTCGTCCAAAAGATACGTCGCCAGTGCTTTTTCACCCTTAACCGCGAGAATGTCATGCGGGTTCGCCGGGCCATCCATGAGTTTTTCGCCGGCGCGAACCTTGTCGCCTTCACGCACCTGAAGGTGTCGAATTTTCGGGACGAGGAACTCGTGTACATCACCATCTTCCTGAGTGATGTGCACGCGACGCTTGCCGCCCTTGTCCTTCCCGAAACTGATCATCCCATCGGTGGTCGCAATGATCGCGTGCGCTTTTGGCGTCCGAGCCTCAAAAAGCTCCACCACACGCGGTAGGCCCCCAGTGATATCCTTCGTCTTCGAGGCTTCACGTGGAATCTTTGCGATCACATCGCCGGCATTGACACTGTCGCCGTCGCTCGTCGAGACCGATGCTCCGACGGGCAGGAAATAACGCGCGTCGTGTTTCCCGCCGTCGGTCGGTATTGCTTTGCCCTCATCATCGACCACCACCAGACGTGGCCGCGCATCTTTGTCAGACCCCTCGGCGATCGTGATCGATGAGATGTTTGTCTTCTCGTCGATGCTGACCTTCATGGTCACACCCTCGATGATGTCACCAAACTCAATCTTACCGCCAACCTCGCTGATAATCGGAATGGCATGCGGATCCCAACGCGCGACCAAAGCCTGCGCAGGAACAACATCACCTGGCTGAATCAGTAGATGCGCGCCGTACAGGAGCGCATACTGTTCGCGTGCCCGCCCCTTGTCGTCCAAGAGGTGAAGCCGTGCGTGACGATTCATCACGACCCAATATTTTTCACCGTCCGGGCCAACGCGTTCCACGGTGTTGAGATCGTGCATCTCGGCGATGCCTCCAAATCGGACCTGGAGCTCGCTCTCTTGAGATTCGTGGGTAATTACACCGCCGACGTGGAACGTACGCATCGTCAACTGAGTTCCAGGCTCTCCAATCGATTGGGCGGCAATAATGCCAACGGCCTCACCGACGTCGACCAGCTTTCCGCGGGCGAGGTCGCGGCCATAACACTTTGCACAGATGCCGCGCGCAGCCTCGCAGGTCAACACAGAGCGAATATGCACTGACTGTATGCCAACCTCTTCGATTTTGTCGGCGCTCGCCTCATCAACCAAATCTCCCTCGGCGACAATCACGTCGTCGGTGCCAGGGGAATAGACAGGATCGAGAGGAACACGACCAAGGATCCTGTCGGCAAGCGGCTCGATGATCTCACCAGACTCGACCAGCGCAGTCATATCGACCCCGGCAAACGTTTCGCAATCAAACTCGGTGATGACGGCCTCCTGCGCAACGTCGACAAGTCGCCGTGTCAGGTATCCGGAGTTTGCCGTCTTCAGGGCGGTATCGGCGAGTCCCTTACGCGCTCCGTGCGTAGAGATGAAGTACTGTTGTACGGTCAACCCTTCACGAAAATTGGTTGTGATCGGTTGCTCGATAATCTCGCCGGATGGCTTTGCCATCAGGCCGCGCATCCCCGACAGCTGTCGCATCTGCTGACGCGAGCCTCGCGCGCCTGAGTCGGCCATAATGAAGATCGAGTTGAAGGATGGAACCTTCAACTGCTTTCCATCATCATCGAGAATGGGCTTTCCGGTAACCGCATCCACCGCGTCGGCGGTCTCGATCCCCATCATCATCTTGTCGGCGATCTCTTCTGCGACGTTGGCCCAGATATCGACGACCTTGTTGTAGCGTTCGCCCGAAGTGATCAAGCCATCGGCATACTGATCGGCGATATCATGCACACTCGATGCTGCGGCATCGAGCAGACGCTCTTTCTCCGGCGGGATCACCATGTCGTCCATCGCAATGGAGATTCCAGCCTTCGTAGCCTCGGCGTACCCGAGCGTACGCAGGTAGTCGGCCATCAGCACAGTGGCTTTCTGACCACAATCTCGATAGCAACGGTCGATCAGCGTGTTGAGCTGCTTCTTGCCCAACGCACGATTTACAACCTCAAAGGGAATCTGCGAGGGGATTCCCCCTTCATAGAGCAATACACGGCCGCAAGTCGTGTCCTGCATAGGCTCGCCGCGGTTTATCCGCACTTTGATCCGTGCCTGCAAATGCAACACGCCGTGGTCATGGGCCATACGGACCTCACGAGGAGACCCGTATCGCCCGGCGAAATAGCCGTCCTTCTCGGGCTGCTCATTGCGCTCACCGAGTGCGTAAGAGCGCTCACGAGTCATATAATACAGACCGAGAACAATATCCTGCGACGGAACGATGATCGGTCGACCACTCGCCGGGCTAAGAATATTGTTCGTCGACATCATCAGCGCACGCGCCTCCATCTGTGCTTCGATGCACAGGGGCACATGGACAGCCATCTGATCGCCGTCGAAATCCGCGTTGAACGCGGTACAGACGAGAGGATGCAACTGAATTGCCTTTCCTTCGATCAACACCGGTTCGAAAGCCTGGATGCCAAGCCGATGCAAGGTCGGAGCACGGTTGAGGAACACAGGGTGCTCCTTGATGACCTCTTCGAGGATATCCCACACCTCACTCGACTCCCGTTCGACCATCCGTTTCGCCGATTTGATGGTCGTTACGAGCCCACGCGCCTCAAGCCGATTGTAGATGAACGGCTTGAACAGCTCGAGCGCCATTTTCTTGGGCAACCCGACCTCGTGCAGCTTGAGCTCCGGGCCCACAACGATCACTGACCGGCCAGAGTAATCCACGCGTTTTCCAAGTAAGTTCTGGCGAAAACGGCCAGATTTTCCACGGAGCATGTCCGATAGCGACTTCAAAGGACGCTTGTTCGGACCCGTGATGGTCTTTCCGCGACGGCCGTTATCAAAAAGCGCATCCACAGCCTCCTGCAACATCCGTTTCTCGTTACGGATGATGATTTCTGGTGCTGCAAGCTCCTGAAGTCGCTTTAGCCTGTTGTTACGATTGATCACCCGGCGGTAAAGGTCATTCAGGTCCGAGCTTGCAAATCGGCCGCCATCGAGCGGCACTAACGGCCGTAGATCGGGCGGGAGTACCGGCACCACGTCCAGCATCATGTGCTCTGGCTTGTTGTTGGAGTTGCGAAAAGCCTCCAGTACACGCAGCCGTTTTGCACATTTTTTGCGTTTGGCCTCAGAGGTTGCCGAGGCCAGCTCCGCCCGGATCGTTCGCGAGTCGACGACTGGATCGAGTCGCTCCAAGAGCTCCTTGATCGACTCCGCGCCCATACCCGCGCGAAACGCATCCGGTCCTAGCTCGTCGTAAAGCTGATCGTATCGCTCTTCGCTGAGAATCTCGCGCTCTTCGAGGCCCGAGTCCCGCGGATCGATGACAATGTAGCTCTCGCAGTAGAGGACCTTCTCCAGTTTGGTCAGCGGAATATCCAGGATCGTACCCATCCTGGATGGCAAGCTTTTGAGAAACCAGATATGCGCGACAGGTGTCGCCAAATCGATATGACCAGCGCGCTCCCTGCGCACCTTGGAATGGATGACCTCCACGCCACATTTTTCGCAGACAACGCCACGGTGTTTCATCCGCTTGTATTTTCCGCACAGACATTCGTAGTCCTTAATCGGACCAAAAATTTTGGCGCAAAACAAACCATCTCGTTCCGGCTTGAACGTCCGGTAGTTGATCGTCTCGGGGTTTTTGACCTCGCCGCTCGAACGCTCTCTGATGGTTTTCGGCGAAGCGATACCGATCCGTAGAGCGTTGAAGACCTCGGCCTCCTTGGGCTTTTCGAAGAAGCTGAAGATGTCTCGCATCTGGTTCCTGCTCTCTCTTGGCGTTAAGCGCGGCTATTCAGCCGCGTCGATGGCCCCGTAGCGACGACGCTCCGCGTCGTCAACATTGACAAGTTCGACATCCAGACAAAGTGCCTGGAGTTCTTTTAGTAAGACGTTGAAAGACTCAGGCACGCCTGGTTGCATCGTTGGCTGCCCTTTCACAATCGATTCGTACATTCGCATACGACCGACAACATCGTCGGATTTCACGGTGAGAAGCTCCTGGAGAGCGTAAGCCGCACCATAGGCCTCGAGTGCCCAAACCTCCATCTCCCCGAGCCGTTGGCCACCAAATTGGGCCTTGCCGCCGAGTGGCTGCTGAGTAACCAGCGAATACGGGCCAATGCTACGTGCGTGAATCTTGTCATCCACGAGGTGATGTAGCTTCAGCATGTACATGATCCCAACGGTCACATCCTCTTCGAAGGCATCTCCGGTACGGCCGTCGAACAAGATTGCCTGGCCAGAGCGAGGCAGACCCGCCATATCCAACGTGCTCTTCACTTCGCTCTCTTCGGCCCCGTCGAAGACCGGCGTAGCGAGATGGACGCCCCGGCGCAGTTTTGCCGAAAACCGAATGACATCATCGTCGCCAAGGGTCTCGATGAAGGACTGCGCCTCTTCCGAGCTGTAGATCTTCTTAAGCTGCGCCCGCAATACGTCAGGCGAGAAATTCGTCGCCATGTATTCGTCGATTTGTACGCCGAGTTGACGTGCGGCCCAGCCAAGATGAACTTCGAGGATCTGTCCTACGTTCATCCGTGATGGAACCCCTAGCGGGTTGAGGACGATGTCCACAGCCGTCCCATCCTCAAGATACGGGAGATCTTCTGTCGGCAATATCCTCGAGATCACTCCTTTGTTGCCGTGGCGACCTGCCATCTTGTCGCCGACCTGTAGCTTCCGTTTGATTGCGACATAGACCTTCACCATCTTGATCACTCCAGGCGGAAGTTCATCGCCCTTCGTGAGCTTTGCAATTTTCTCGCGGTAGATGGTTTCTGTCTCGTCGAGGTCCTTCTCCAGACGGCGACCAAGAGCCTCAATCAACTCAGAATCTTCCACCGCCTCAAGGGCAAAGGTCGACCAATGTTTCCGTGCCACGCCGTTTAGGATCTCTTCCGTAAGTTGGATCCCTGCCTCGACGAGGACAGTCCCGTTGTCATCGACCAGCTTTGCGGCGGTCCTCTTGCCCGCAAGAATCTCTTTCATACGGCCGTGATAGCCGGATGATACGATCGCCACATTGTCACTGTGATCCTGGACAAGCCGCTCACGCTCTTGATCCTCGATCTGCTGCGCACGGATGTCCTTATCGACGCCCTTACGCGCAAACACACGAGCATCGATGATCATTCCGCTCACTCCGGGTGGGAGCCGTAACGACGTATCTCGCACATCGCCGGCCTTTTCACCGAAAATCGCACGCAGCAGTTTCTCCTCTGGAGAAAGTTGTGTCTCCCCCTTCGGAGTAATCTTGCCGACCAAAATGTCGCCGGCATGAACTTCGGCCCCAATACGGACGACACCCGCCTCGTCGAGGTCTTTGAGTGCTTCTTCACCGACATTCGGAATGTCGCGCGTGATCTCTTCTTTGCCAAGCTTGGTGTCTCTGGCAACGCACTCAAACTCCTCGATATGAATCGAGGTGTAGACATCTTCGCGGATAAGACGCTCTGATACGAGAATCGAATCCTCGAAGTTGTACCCCTGCCACGGCATAAACGCGATCAAGAGGTTTTGTCCGAGCGCAAGCTCCCCCGTGTCCGTCGCGGCGCCATCAGCAATGACGTCACCTGCCCTCACACGGTCCCCCACCCGAACGATCGGCTTTTGATTCAGAGCGGTATTTTGATTCGATCGCCGAAACTTAACCAGATTGTAGATGTCGGGCTTCGCCCCGAGAATACTTCGCTCTTGCTCGCGTCCGGCCACCGGTTTGATAACGATCCGGCCACCATCCACCTGCTCGACCCGTCCATCGTGAATCGCCGCGACGGTTGATCCTGAATCCCGGGCAACGTGAGACTCCATCCCCGTACCGATAAGCGGTGCGTCGGTCCGGAGACAGGGCACGGCCTGCCTCTGCATGTTGGAACCCATGAGCGCACGGTTCGCGTCATCATGCTCGAGGAACGGAATCAATGAGGCGGCGACCGACACGAGCTGATTCGGAGACACGTCCATCAACGTCACATCGACGGGCGCGACAACCTCGAACTCCTCGTTGTGGCGGCACTGCACTCGATCGTCCTGGAAGGCGCCATCGTCACCCAACGGTGAGTTTGCCTGGGCGATGTAATGATCGTGCTCCTGCAATGCGCTGTAGTACGCAACATCGGTCGATGCGATCCCAGACTCAACGGTCCGATAGGGGGTCTCGATGAACCCGAACTCGTTGATACGGGCGTACGTGGACAACGATGCGATCAGGCCGATGTTTGGCCCCTCCGGAGTCTCAATCGGGCAGATCCGGCCGTAGTGAGTCGCATGTACATCGCGGACCTCAAATCCAGCGCGCTCACGTGTCAGGCCGCCGGGTCCAAGCGCACTGAGACGACGCTTGTGTGTCACCTCGCTTAGCGGATTGGTCTGGTCCATAAACTGCGAAAGTTGCGAAGACGCAAAATACTCCTTCACAACCGCAGACACGGGCTTCGCGTTGATTAGGTCGGCGGGCATGAGCGCGTCCATCTCTTGGGACATACTCATGCGCTCTTTGATCGCCCTCTCCATTCGGACCAATCCGATACGATATTGATTCTCCATCAACTCGCCGACCGCACGTACACGGCGATTTCCGAGATGGTCAATATCGTCAATTTTTCCGCGCCCATTGCGCAACTCAAGCACATAGCGGACGGTCTCGAGGATATCGCGTTTCGTCAGGACACTGGTTGCCAGGTCCTCGTCCAGTCCAAACTTGTGGTTGAGCTTCAGCCGGCCCACAGTCGACAGATCGTAACGATCGGCCCGGAAGAACAGCGACTCGAACAGGTTGCGTGCGGTATCCGGCGTGGGCGGATCTCCAGGCCGCAGCCGCCGATAGATCTCCATGATCGCGTCCTCCGGCGTGGTGAGTTTGTCGGCGATCAGAGTGTTTCGTAAAAATGGTCCGACGTTGAAATCGTCGATGAACAACACCTTGAAACCTGAGATGCCGGCCTCTTTGAGTCGCGCAGTGTGCTCCTCAGCCACCTCTTCGTTGCAGCTAAGGATCACCTCGCCCGTGTCCTCGTCATAGACGTCCTCGGCGGCAATCTTGCCGATCAACTCTTCGGCCTCCATCGGAATGCGCTTGAGGTCGGCGGCACGCATCTTCTTGATCGCGCCCTTGGTGAACTTCCGACCCTTGCGTACCAGCACATCACCGGTTTCGGGGTTCAGAATGTCCGTCGCGGCCCTTTGTCCACCAAGAAGGTCGTAGTCAATTGCGCGACTGATGCTCTCCCCCTCAACAAAGATGCTCTCCTTATCGTAGTACTGATCGAGAAGCTCCTGGGTAGAGTACCCCAACGCGCGTAGCAACACCGACGCATACAGCTTGCGCCGGCGGTCGATCCGTACGTACAAAAAGTCTTTGTGGTCGAACTCAAAATCGAGCCAACTCCCGCGGTAAGGAATCACGCGGGCAGAGAAAAGTTTCTTACCTGAGGCGTGGGTCTTGCCTCGATCGTGATCGAAAAACACTCCGGGCGATCGGTGAAGCTGCGATACAACCACACGTTCGGTGCCATTGATCACAAATGTCCCATGAGTCGTCATGAGCGGGATCTCACCAAAGTAGACCTCCTGCTCCTTCACGTCACGGATCGACTGCGTACCGGTCTCGTCGTCGACGTCCCAGACCACGAGCCGGACCACGACCTTGATCGGTGCAGCGAAGGTCATGCCTCGTGCGCGGCATTCATCGACGTCATACTTCGGACGATCGAGAGCATAGCTCACAAACTCGAGCGACGAGGTCTCACCGAAGTCCTTGATGGGAAATACGCTCTTGAAGACAGCCTGAAGGCCTACTTGCTCGCGCTCATCGTGCGGAACATCAGCCTGCAGAAGCTTGTCGTACGAGCGCTTCTGGATATCAATGAGGTTTGGAACCTCGATAATCTTTTTGAGCTTCCCGAAGCTCTTGCGGACTCGGAAGTTGTTCTGGATACGCGCCATCGGGTTTTCCTTGCTCGTTCTTCGACCGTGGGTCGTGCCGCAGGAGCGGCCTTGCGGGTCAGACTATGACCCAAACGTGTTTACTCAGAAAATGGGCGGCTCCGACGTAAAAACGTCGGAGCCGAAATATGGGGCGCCAGCGACAACACGAAGATCGGACTGGCCACCCAGAAGGCCAGCTACTTGACCTCAACCTCGGCGCCAGCGTCTTTGAGTGCCTTCGCAAGCTCCGCGGCTTCATCCTTGGAGACGCCCTCCTTGATATTGGCAGGCGCGCTCTCGACAAGCTCTTTTGCCTCTTTAAGTCCAAGACCTTGCATCTGGGCGCGAATCGCCTTGATCACGTTGATCTTCTTCGCACCAAAGTTGACGAGATGGACGTCAAACTCAGTCTTCTCTTCGGCAGCCTCGGCGGGAGCGGCGGCCATCATCATTCCACCGCCAGCAGCGGCTTCGACGCCCCACTTGTCCTCGAGCTCCTTGACGAGCCCTGCGATGTCCATAACGGAGAGGTTGCTGAGAAAATCGATGACCTGTTCTTTAGTAATGTCCGACATTTTTTGTCTCTTTTCTGGGGAAATTCCGATTAACAAGGATCTGTCCTAGGCTCCCCAGCCTAGGCGGCGTCCTTGTCCTTCTTGGCGTTGAGAACACGAAGAAAGTCCCGCGGGCCAGCTTGAACAAGCTGTACCATCCGAGTCGCGGGGGTTTTGAAGAGCATGAGCAGTTTCGCCTTCAGCTCGCGCGGTCCCGGCATATCGGCCAAAATGGCACAGCTAGCGGGGTCGAGGAGGTCTCCCTCCATGACTCCACCTTTTGTGGACAACTTGTCGTTGTCCTTGGCGAAGTCACGTGCAACCCGTGCGGGAGCGCCCGGGTCTTCTGCATTAAACGCCAGCCCGGTCACGCCTTTGCAGAGTGCTGCAAGGGGCGCATGGCTGGTTCCCTCGACCGCGAAACGAATGGTCGAGTTTTTGTACACACGATAGGTGCATCCGGCATCACGCATCTTGTTGCGGAGGTCATCCGCAGCTTCGACGGTAAGGCCAGAGTACTCCACGAGAATCAGACCAGGGACATCCTTGATCTGCTCCTGGAGCTCGGTGGCGTTGGCAATTTTGACTGATTTTTCCATGATTAATCTCCGGGTCCTCGCTCTGTGCGGAGATGGAGGACCGTGGCCAGACACCCCCGAACACCATTGCTCTGGGATCTTCTTGACGACTTCCTCCCCCCTAGGCTGGCTGCTCGATCGATGCCGAGCTTTTCAGGCTACGCCACCAGCGGTCTCGAGAGAGAGAGCTCCAACAAAGTGGAGCATGTTCTTTTCACCGATTCGGTGCTTCCTCCTCTAGTTCTTTCGTCCTGTCGCGGCGGTGTCGCGCGACTACTCAACGACCGCGGCAGCGACTGCATTTACGTCGAGGCGCACGCCCGGCCCCATGGTCGGTGCAATCGCCACGCTCTTGAAATACTGCCCTTTGGCCGTCGCTGGTTTCAGGCGCTGAAGATGGGCAAGAAGCGCGAACAAGTTCGCCTCCAATTTTTCGCTTCCGAAGGAAATTTTTCCTATCGGCGCATGTATAATGCCCGTTTTCTCTGTTCGAAACTCGATCCGGCCAGCCTTGAGCTCAGTCACGGCCTTGGTGACGTCCATCGTGACGGTACCCACCTTGGGATTCGGCATCAGGTTGCGCGGCCCAAGGATCCGACCCAGGCGCCCGACGAGGCCCATCATGTCTGGAGTGGCGATCGCACTGTCGAAATCCAGCCAATTCTCTTTCTGAATTTTCTCGACCAGCTCTTCGGCCCCGACGACATCCGCCCCGGCCTCGAGTGCCGCGGCCGCGCGATCTCCCTTTGCAAACACGATCACGCGCACCTTTTTGCCCGTTCCATGTGGAAGGGAAACCGATGAACGAATCATTTGGTCCGCATGGCGCGGATTCACGCCCAACCGAATGGCGCATTCGACCGTCTCATCAAATTTTGCGAACGCCATCTCGGGAATGAGCAAGCACGCCTCATTCATCGTGTAGCGTTTTTTTGCGTCGACCTTGCTCTTCGCCTCTTCGTACTTTTTACCCATACTGACTGTCTCCTGGGGTTCTGACGGGTTGCCCCTCCCCCTTGTTTGCGCGCCGTCGGTCGACGGCAACGAAAATTACGAGTCCGTGACCTCAAGCCCCATCGAACGTGCTGTCCCAGCAATGGTCTTCATCGCGGCTTCTACGTTGTAGGCGTTCATATCCTTCAACTTGTACTCAGCAATCTCACGGACCTGGTCGCGTGTGACCTTGCCGACTTTGTTTTTGTTAGGCTCGCCGGAACCCTTTGCGATACCTGCGGCCTTCAACAACATCACCGGCGCGGGAGGCGTCTTGGTAATGAAAGTGAATGAACGGTCGGCGTAGACCGTGATCACAACAGGGATCACGGTTCCGGTTTCCTTCTGCGTGCGAGCATTAAACTGCTTGCAGAAATCCATAATATTGACGCCCTTTGCGCCAAGCGCGGGACCGATGGGGGGAGCGGGGTTTGCCTGACCGCCCTTACACTGAAGCTTGATAATTCCGGTGACCTTCTTCATGGCTCGGGTCTTTTCTGAGGATCTTGGGTTTTGGCCCTGGTAGAGCCCATTGAATCGTGATGAATCCCCGGCCTAAGCCGCGGGTTCGACCTCGGTGAAATCGACCTCGACCCGTGTCGGTCGGCCGAAAATAGAAACCGAAAGCTTAATCTTGCGCTTGTCGGCGTTGACCTCCTCCACCTCACCGGTGAAGTTGGCAAATGCGCCGCTCTTGACGCGAACTTGATCGCCGACATTGTAGTCAACGAAACTTTCTGGAGCTGTCTGCTCTTCGTCTGCTGGCACTTCTTTGGGTTGGGCCCGGCCGAGCATGTCATCAATCTGCCGCTGCGGTACCGGCCGTGGCGTATTCCCCCCCAAAAACCCACTGATCTTGGGTGTATTCTTGACCAGATGCCAAGCCTCCTTGGTCAGGTCCATGCGAATGAACACATAACCGGGGAAGAATTTCTTATTGATCTGAACCTTACGCTTGCCATGAAGAACCGTCTCCTTCTCGGAAGGCACAAGGATATCTTCGAAGCACTCCTCAAGACCGGCCGCTTTGATGCGGTCATCCAGGGCCTTCTTGACGGTGTTTTCGTAGCCGGAGAAGGTGTTGACGATGTACCAGTCCATGGATCTTGTCCGCGTCGTAGGTCAGAGATCGTAAAGATAGTCAGTCGCGTAGGACCAACTGGTGTCCATGCCCCACAGGAGACCGGACACAATTAGAGTGATGACGAGTACGACGATCGTCGCAGCTTTCGTCTCGGCCTTTGTTGGCCAAATGATTTGCTCGACCTCTACCACCACTTCGCACACAAAGCGAAAGTAGCGTTCCACTCGCCAAGCGACGATTGTGGATATCAGCCCGACAGAAATACCAATCGCGTTAGCGATCCACGTGGTGGGACGCGGCACGTCGCCGGGCCAGTTTGACCATGTAAAGGCCCACAAGTCCTCAACTAGATGTGAGAACATCCACATCGCCATGAAGGCGAAGAGCATGAAGACAGCGTGCGCCCATCGCGAGGAGTCGAACTCCCCTGTCTTGATCTCTTTTTTGTATGTGCGTGCCATGGCCTTGGTTCCCGACGTCACTTCGAAATGCGAGTGGGATTATTGTCACTGGATCAGCGCCATCTGACGGAGTCGATGGCGCCTTTCGGCAGGGCGTGAGGGGCTCGAACCCCCGACCTACGGATTTGGAGTCCGTTGCTCTACCAACTGAGCTAACGCCCTTAAATTGTGCTCCAGGACCGCCGTCTGGCCATGGGCGCGTAAAACCCACCGCTCCTGGCCGGAGCCTGACCTGAGCGGCGGACCACCCTACGCTCGAATGTTACTTCGTCTCCTTGTGCTCGGTGTGACTTCTGCAGAAGCGACAGTACTTCTTCAGCTTCACCTTCTCAGGAGTCGTGCGCTTGTTCTTAGTGGTCGAGTAGTTGCGTCGTTTGCACGATGAACACTCAAGAGAAAGGATGATTCTATTGCCGGCTTTAGCCATGAGGGCGTCGTCCTGAACCGCGAAGGTTGCAGCTTGTAGCAAGCTGCGTTCCAAGTTTCAAGGAGTCAAGCAACAAATCCGTCAGTTGCCACCTAGGGCAGTCTGACGGAGTCTATCGCAAGAATTGATGAGTTATTCGATAACCTTGGTCACGACGCCCGCACCTACGGTGCGGCCGCCTTCACGAATGGCGAACTTCACGCCCTCTTCGCAGGCAATCGTCTTCAGGAGCTCTACCTTCAGCTCCACATTGTCCCCAGGCATCACCATCTCGGTGCCCTCGGGTAAATATACGTCTCCGGTCACGTCCGTTGTCCGGAAGTAAAACTGAGGCTTGTAGCCCTTGAAAAACGGCGTGTGTCGCCCGCCCTCTTCCTTCTTCAGCACATACACCTGCGCCATGAAGGTCGTGTGCGGCGTGATCGCCCCTGGCTTGGTCAGCACTTGCCCCCGCTCTACGTCCTCGCGCTTTATGCCACGCAGAAGCAACCCTACGTTGTCCCCTGCCTCGCCCTGGTCAAGCAACTTCCTAAACATCTCGACGCCTGTACACGTCGTCTTGGTCGTCTCTCGCAAACCGACAACTTCGACCTCGTCTCCCACGTGAACTTTTCCACGTTCGATTCGCCCTGTCGTCACCGTCCCGCGTCCCGAAATCGTGAACACGTCCTCGACCGGCATCAAAAACGGCTTGTCCAGCTCCCGCACCGGGTCCGGAATGAACGAGTCGCATGCCTCAATCAGGTCGAATATTGGCTTCGCATCCGGCGACTCCCAATGATCCGCCTCCAGTGCCTTCAGCGCTGACCCGCGAATGATCGGTGTGTTGTCTCCATCGTAGTCGTACTTCGACAGCAGCTCCTGAAGCTCCACCTCGACCAGCTCCAACATCTCCTCATCGTCGTCGTCCAGCTGATCCACCTTGTTCAGGAAGACCACCATCGACGGTATACCGACCTGCCGCCCAAGCAAGATGTGCTCGCGCGTCTGCGGCATCGGCCCGTCGGGTGCCGACACTACGAGAATTGCGCCGTCCATCTGCGCTGCTCCCGTGATCATGTTCTTGATGTAATCAGCGTGCCCAGGGCAGTCGACGTGCGCGTAGTGCCGCTTCTCCGAGTTGTATTCCACGTGGGATGTCGAGATCGTGATGCCACGCTCTCGCTCCTCGGGCGCCTTGTCGATGTTCTCAAAGTCCACCTTCTCAGCCCATCCGCGGCCTGCAAGCGTCTTCGTGATGGCTGCGGTCAGCGTGGTCTTTCCGTGATCAACGTGGCCGATGGTGCCGATGTTGACGTGGGGCTTATCGCGGACGAACTTTTCCTTCGACATGGTCTTTCCTTATTTCCTTCGTTGGGTGTTGGGGATTGCACCCCCGGAGCCCTCGAGCAGATTTGAACTGCTGACCTCATCCTTACCAAGGATGCGCTCTACCAACTGAGCTACGAGGGCGATAGTGGCCGTGGCCTATGTGTTGTGCCCGGACTGTATCCGGAACACGTGGAGCGGGAGACGAGGGTCGAACTCGCGACATTCAGCTTGGAAGGCTGACGCTCTACCAACTGAGCTACTCCCGCGTTGGTACAAGTTTTGTGGTGGATGGGGAAGGATTCGAACCTTCGAAGCGATAACGCGGCGGATTTACAGTCCGCTCCCTTTGGCCAACTCGGGCACCCATCCGTTTGTTTACTCTATGTCTGCGAGGTTGGTGGAGCTGGCGATGGGACTTGAACCCGCAACCGCCTGATTACAAATCAGGAGCTCTACCAATTGAGCTACGCCAGCCGATCGTGTGTCCTGTTTGACGCCCTTTGTCTCGTTTGTTTGTGTCTTGGTCGAGTCCCACCAGGTGGGAGGCCTGACCGGCGCTTTAGCGCTCCTGACAGGCGTGGAGGCGGTGTATATCCCCGAGAGGCCGGCCGGTCAACCACCGAAGGAACCGTGATCCGCCCGAAAAGCAAATTTTTTTGGGCTGTAGCGTCGATCTCGCTCTGGATTCTGCGGCCCCACCCGTCGAGTTCAGGTGCTGAGAGTGCTCGGACAGGTTCACAATGGAGTGGGTCGTGGCACAAACAACCGGCGTTCCTGTGCGGGGAGGCTCAAATAGTCCTGATTTCCTTGATCGGGGTCAATCTCCGGGTCGATTCCTTTGGAAAAATGAGGAGTTGGTTCACCGAGCCGCGTATCGCTCGCCAGCAAGATCGCTTGCAGCTCACTGAGGCGCGCCTGGGTCTGCTCGGTAAAATTGTTGGAATAGCCCAAGCGGCGAGCGGTCTCGAGGTTCTTTTCGAACACCCAGATCGCCTTGTTAACCACGGGACGCAGTTGCTTTTTTAGTTCCTCATAGTAGGTGTTTCGCTGGCTCGATCTGAGCCACGAAGGCACGGGTGCATACATAAGCGCGTCGTAGAACTCCTCGAAGAGCGCGCCGAGCTGATAGCCCGCCGCGGAGACCCAATACACATGCTTGGCCGAGATTGTATGATTGTATGCGACTTGGGCGGCCGCAAGCAGGTCGAGTTTTCGCTGGAAGTCTGCCGCCATCTGATCTCGTGACGGACGAATATGAATGGCTCGAAATCGGCGATGGAGCAGCGCTGCGCGGTAGAAACGGGCCATCCCAACGAAATAGTAGGTCGAGAATCGTTCCTCCTCGGTGTTTTGCGCGCGCACTAGGACAGCATCCACGGCGACCAGCAGGGCCTCCGATTGTTTGTCCTCGCCTAGCGTGTACAAAGCGTAGCCGCCGCGCGCAAGTCGCTCGATCTCTTCGCTGGGGAGCATCCCGGGACCGGAAGCGGAGCGCGCCTGGGCATAACTCGCAGCCGACCTGGCCCACTGGAGCGTCTCGGCTTCGCAGGCGCCGCGACGTGCAAAGATATCTCCGCGGTCGGCGCTTCCCTTTGCCGCCCCGAGGTAGGTGGTGTAGGCGCGAATCGCTGCGTTGCAGTCCCCTAGTTCCTCATGGGCCCGCGCGAGAACTGGATACACATCCAACGAGGGATCGGTGACCTCGGCTCCCAAATATCTTGAGAGCAGCGCAACTGCCCGCGCCGGCTCACCTTGCTGCAACGCCACAACTCCCCTCTCGAACCACCGCATTGGGCCACTCACTTCGCGGAGTGGCTCTGCACTCACCAGCGTGGAGCCACTCGATTCCGCGGTGGCGTGCCTAAGCGACGCCCTAGGAGATGCGCATCCAACACCTAGCCACACCAAAGGCACAAGCCGGAGGGTGTTGCGAGTCCATCGGTGCTTAGGCGAGAGCATAGCCATCAGAGACAGCATGCCAGGAGCAAGGTTCCCACAGACATCGTCCGGAGCACCGCACAACACGTGGCCGGCGGTCCTCCGTGCCCGATCACCAACTATTTAACCGGGGCTTCGGCACCGACGGGCTTAGTCTCGCCCACGGCAGATTTCGCTTCTCCGGACCCGGGGCGGGGCCCACGAGTCAGTTTCGCTATACTCTGTCGCGCCGCGAGCCACGCCAGCTGCATCTTCGCGCTGGCCGATCCACGTTCACTCTTCATGACCCCCTCCAGAGCATCCGCACACTCCCAACAGGGTTTCCCGGCGGCGGTGCGAGATGCCAACAGCGCCATTGTCACCCGCGCATCCGGACTGCGGACTTTAAAAGCCTTCGAGATATTGAGAGCGACCCCAACGTCCCCTCTTCCAAGCCTTGAGAGCTGGGTCGCGGCGACTTCACGCGAGATCCATTCTTCCGAGGTATCGGCGAGCACCTTCGAATAACACGCCTTGTCATCTTTGCAGTCCTCAAGGGTCTTCAGCCCTGGCTCCCACTGGGCCATGTTCTGACGCACTTTTTTGTCCTTGGTGGCTGCGAGCGTCGCGCGAATTTTTGCGGCGTCGGCGGATGACGCTGACATCAAAAGATAGCGAACGCCCTCCCAACGGATCTCGTGAACAAAATCGGAATTGGCGACTGCATCCGCGTCGTAAAAACCTTTCGTGACCACATCAGTCAGGCAACTGAACGCCTCGTCACCGCCTATTCGACCAAGAGCACCGACGATCTCATCGAGATCACCCGGGTTGTGGGTCGCGTTCCGGCAAGCGCAAAGATCGTCGACCGCCGCGGTCCCCCCGATGAAGCCCAAAGAACGAGCGACAAATGCACGAAGGCCGACCTCATCGGGATCGGGCTCATCTGCTTTTGATCGTTTCTCCGTGCAGTCTGCCTTTGGCATGAAGGCGACGAGATCTGCCGTCGCGGCTTCTAGGCCCATCGCTCCGAGGGCTCCTGCGGCGCTCTGCTGTACAACACGCACGGGCACGTCATGCGCTCCAGCCGCTTCGTTCACGGCCTTGAGTTGGCCCTTCAGTTGCTGAATCACCAACGGAAGCGCCCCTGCTCCGATCGCAGCGAGCGCACGATTGGCGCGCTCGCCGATGCTCTGGGTCCCCGCGAAGTCCCCGACTTTAAACTGCACAGCGAGCAACGACGCCGTGGCGGCTGGATCTCCGATGAGGCCCAGGGCCTTCACCGCCTCCTTGTGAACCGCGGTCGGCTGAGTCTCGTTGGGCTGCTGGAGACAAGTTGTCAGAACCGGAACCGCTCTTTTGTCGCGTAGCACGCCCAGGGTTTTGGCGTACTCCATGCGGATTTCGCCTCCCCCCTTGGCCCCCTTTCCGTCCTTGCTGGGGTCTTTCATGGACGCCTCGAACGCCGCGATCACAGCTTCGACCGAATCCAGGGCCCGGGCATCGCGAATTCCCTGAAGGGCAAGCAACACCCCCTTGCGGGTCTCACTTGAGCCGTCGAGGATGATGGCCTTGTTCCAAAGAACCGACGCCGCAGGCTGATCCATGTCACGACACATCTCCAACATCTGTACTCGAAAACCGACGGCGGTCTCGTCGTCCCAGAGTTCAACAAAGAGCGGAAGAACCTTTTCGGCAAACTCTAGCTTACGAGGCTCCTCGCCGGCGCTGGAGACGGATAACACGAGCCGCTGAAGCTCCCCGAATGAGCGGGCACGCTCGTCGTTCGCCCTAATTTTGGTTGTCCAGGTCTCGTATGCGGAGGGATCAGGGGTATCGCAGCCCGAAAGAGACAAGAGGCCGACAATGAACGAAGTGAGGACGAGCTTACGCATGGCTTTTTGAGGATCCTTTGGAGGTGGACGGACGGGACTCTATCAGGTTTCACAGCGTCCAGCGCCATCGAAACAACTCAGTGCAAGAGGGGAGCGGGAAGCACGGGCTCGGCAAAACAAAAGAGACATCCTCACAGGAGGATGCCTCGTTCAGCGATCGACGACCCGCCACTGGCGGCTAACGACGAGCAATGCGCTTTTTGCCGCGCGCAGGGACCCGAGCCTTTGCCGTCTTTTTCGTCGATTTCTTCGCCGGGGCTACAGCTCGCCTCTGCGGGTTTTTCGCCAGGCCGACAGTTTCTTCGTTGGCGGAGACTCCCCTACGCAGATTCGTGTGCTTGAGCACGACGGTCACTTCCTCGTCGTTGCTCTCGTCGCGGGCCTTAACGATCGGCCTTGGCGCAACTCGGGCTGGCTGTTGGCGTCGAATAGGTGTCTTGGATCCACTTTCGCCACCGCGGCGGGCCGCCACGTTTGTCTGCGCCGCTTTTGTTGGGATGTCCCCTGAACGCACGGACCTTCGACCGGTCGACTTTGACGCGCGCATGTCGTGAGGTGCGGAAACCCGAGCAGGTTCCCCCATCACAATCTCGCCGCGAAATGCCGCACCGTCCGCGATAACGACACGAGGCGCCTTGATATTTCCGACCAGCGACGATCCCGCATTGAGAACAATTCTATCCATGGCGATCACATCGCCAACCAAGACCCCCCAGACGACCACGTCCCGAGCCTCGACACTCGCCTGAACCACCCCTCCCTCCTCAACAAAGAGGGTTTCGGACAGGGAGATCTCCCCCTCGACGCTGCCTCGCACGTGCAGGTCTTCTTCGCCCTCGATCCTGCCGCGAACCTGAATATTCTCGCCGATCAATGTGCCGGTTGTCGCGGGGGATTCTCCTGCACTTTTACGCTCAGCCATGATTTAGCCGTTGCCCATGTCGACGCTACCCTTGAAGGACGCGCCGTCCGCGATCATGATTCGAGAGGCGTGCACATCACCGACAACGCGACAATCCGCACAGAGTTCCACGCGGTCAGACGCGCGGATGTCGCCGGTCACTGCGCCATGCACTGTGATGGTTGATGTCTCGACATTCGCCTCGAGGACGCCCTCTCGCTCAACAAGAATATTTTCCCGCGAGCTAATTTGCCCCTTTACGGTGCCTAAAATGACAAGATCTTCGTCGCCCGAGATCTCGCCGTCAATAACGATGCTGCTGCCTATGACGGTGTTGGCCATGATGAAGTCCTAGAGTCGATATGGTTGTGAATGAAAGATTAGGCCCAGCGAGATGAACCTGAATCTAGCGAGGAAGAGATCTCGTAAGCGCGTCGGGCAGCGACACAACCATCTCGACCGCGCCCTGAAATCTTGCGCCGTCGTCTATAATAATCCGTGGTGACCGCGCGGACCCCTGGACCTGCGCTCCCTTACGGATCGTGATGGATTGCGCAGCAACGATATCGCCGACCACCTCTCCAATGATTTCGATGCTGTCGACATCGACGTTTGAATGTACAACCCCCGACTCCGCGACAATCAGATGCCCCGCAAGTGTCACGCTGCCTTCGATCCGTCCCTCGACAATGAGGTCTTCTTCGCCGACTAAAGTTCCACGGATAAGGATCTGGCGGCCGATGATGCCAGGAGAGCTCGTAGGAGATGTTGCCATTGCGATGCTCACTCGAAAAAAGGTGCGCAAAAGTCGCCCATGAGTGGTCTTGCCCGAAAATCAGGCGGCGCCAGGCTACATCCAGCCCCCGACGGGGTCAAGCGATCCTGAACTCACGCGGTGGAAACGCGTGGGCCCGCGAAACGCCCTCGGGCAGAGGCCTGTCCACAGCGACTCTTGAGTCCAAACACAGTGGGCCGCCCGCGGCCAAGTGGTGTACAAACGGCTCTACCCGCTTGCAACGGCCCCTCGTTGGAGGGCGTCTAACCTTGCACCCGAGCGCAGGATCGATGTGACTTCGACCACCGTCCAATCCGATAGCCCTCCCCTCTCCCGACAGGATCTCGTTCGTTTTTTCGAATCCGCGGAGCGTTCCACCGACACCCCCGAGCGAATCGGAACTGAGCAGGAACTCTTTGGGGTCGCCTTCTCAGAAAACGGCGCGGTCCCGATCAACTACGACGCTCACATTGCGCCGATGCTACGCGGCATGGTCGAGAAATTCGGATGGGAACTCGGGGAAGATAGGGGGGATCAAGGACAGATTGTCGCCCTCGTCCGCGACCGCGCAGGGATCACCTTAGAGCCCGGCGGACAAGTTGAACTCAGCGGAGCACCGCTCGCCACTTTGCAAGAGACTTGCGCGGAGTCCACGCGCCATCATCGTGAACTCCAAACGGTCGCAGAACCCCTTGGAGTCGCCTTTCTCGCCACCGGTTTTCACCCCTTCGCACACCGGGATGAGATTCATTGGATGCCGAAGGCTCGCTATCAAGTCATGCGCGACTACTTGCCCACGCGAGGTCATCGGGCGCTCGACATGATGCTGCGAACGTGCACGATTCAGGCGAACATGGATTATTCCAGCGAGCATCAATGCGGAGAGCGCTTTCGGCTGGCGCTGGCCATTTCGGCGCCCGTGACTGCGATGTTCGCCAATTCCCCCTTCATCGAGGGGCGCCGTTCAAAATTTCTCAGCCAACGATCCGATACCTGGACCGAGGTTGATCCCGACCGCTGCGGAATTCCGAAGTTCGCGTTTGAGGGAACGTTCTCCTATACGAAATACATCGACTGGGCGCTCAACGTCCCGATGTTTTTCATCAAACGTGCGGGCCGCTACCTCCCTTGCCACATGCGATTCATCGAATACCTGGCCAAGGGATTCGATGCACCCGACGGGACCCATCAGTCAGCCAATTACGCCGACTGGGAGTTGCATCTCAGCACCCTTTTTCCGGAAGTCCGTATCAAGCCTTTTGTCGAGGTTCGGAGCGCCGATACTGTCTCCCCGGCGATGGTATGTGCCATGCCCGCCCTCTGGAAGGGCATCCTGTACGACCATGATGCCACGGCCGCAGCCTGGTCGCGGGTCGAGTCTCTCGACCACCCCGATCGCCTCGATCTATGGCGAGAATCACGGACCCTCGGTTTTCGATCCGACAGAGTATGGGGCCTCAGCAAGGCGCTGCTGGATATCGCGCGTGACGGGCTCGCTCGTATCCACGCGCGCGGTGAAAGCAGCCACGACGAAGCCCATTTTCTCGATCCCTTGCAAAATCTCGTCGATGCCCGCACCACCCTCGCCGACCAGGCCCTCACTGCCATTGGAGGCGTTGTGGGTCGCGACCGCGCTGGCCGCCTCGCGCTTGTTGAGCACTTTCGAGTCGCAGGTGCTCGCCCCTAAGATCGAATGCCGGAGGACGACGACTAGCGTCCTCTTTCTCGGGTGGAGTTTCCAAGTAAATCAGGGTCGTCGTCCCCGTCATCAAGCAGGTCATCATCGATCGCCCGATGCACCGCTGTGACCATGTCATCCTCGAGAGCGATCTCCTCGCTGTGATGGTCCCCGAGCAGACTGTCGTCCACGGAAGGGACGGCATCGGTTTCGACAAGCTCGTCGACCAGCTCGAGATCCTCGTCGTCCAGCTCCTCGAGTTCTTCAAGATCAATCTCGTCCTCGGGTGTGGCGACGACGGGGCCCTCCTCCGCGAAAGCGGTTCCCACAGGTGAGCCGACGGGGACCGCCCGGCTTGGGGTGCCGCCCAGCAGCGCCCCCAACTCGGAGTCAAGGTCGATCTGCGCAACAAGCTGCCCGGCGCGCTCATTGGCCCAAACCAGGACCGCGACTCCATCTTCGCCCTCTCGCTTGAGCAGCTGCGCCAACTCCATCGCCGCCACACTAGCATGCCCGCAAACGAATCGCGCCCGGATTTTGCTCTCGCGTGGCCTCAACCGCCACGACCCCAATCTCTGAAGCTGCCAATCGCCACCACGCGGTGGCCCCGAAAGACTCGACTTCGGCGTGGCAACCAGGTCATGGCCGACCTCACGCGACCGCGCCCGTTCTCTCTGCGCCTATCCCCAGCACGGCGGGAGCCCTTGCCCTCATAACTTTTTTTGGGGACAACATAATCATGCACGGCACACAAACGCCATGGATCTGGTGGGCCATCGTGGGGGCCGTGATGCTCAGCGTCGCCTCAGTGCTCGAACTGTGGACCGCTGGCTCCTCCTCCAGTGCACCTGCGATGTATTGGGCCGCATCGATCGGTGCCGGCGCTGGCATGTTTCACGGCCTCCTGTGGGCCGGCATGTTTTCCCTACTCGCCAAGGCGAAGTGGCCGATTGTTCGTCCACTCGCGTGGCTCATCATCGGCATCATTTGTGCTCTCTGGCTCGCGCAAGAACTAGGCGCAGTCGACCGCCTCGACGGCCCCTACCGAAATCTAGCGATCGCGGGACTGCTTGGGAGCCTGGTTGCGGGCTCCGCTCTCGGCGTCGGAGCCATGCTCGCGCAACCGACACAAAAATATCCAGGAGGATGGCTTGGCGGGCGCCCCCCCGCCTTTCGTGCTGGCTGTGCCCTCCTGCTGATTTTCGGAGTCGCCGCAACGATGGGGCTCGACCGCCTTATCAAGGTTGGTGAGTATCCGCTTGCGCACATGGCTCTTCAGGTGGCCGGCCTCTGGGCAGCGATGTTCGCGGTCATGCTCGCCGCCCCGCAACGCCCCCCTCCCCGCCGACGCGCCATACTCTTTTTTTCAACCGTAGTTGCCGCCTTCGCGGGTACTGCTGCGACGCTTGGCCCTGCCCAAGAGACTTCGCTCCACGCCATACTCGCGCGGCCCTATTCCAGCCTTGCGCTGAGAACCATGCGCTATCTTGGCGACCCCGATCTCGACGGCTATTCTGCCATACTCGGCGGAACAGACTGCGCCCCCTTTGATGCGGAGATCAACCCAGGTGCACAAGAAATTCCAGGAAACCACATCGATGAAAACTGCAGGCTCGGGGATGCCACGGATGCACTCGCGCCATCGGCAGACGTCGTTTGGCCTGATGAAGAGTCCCCCACCAGCGTCGTCCTGATCACCGTAGACACCCTCTCGGCACCCCATATGGGCCTCTATGGAGCCCGACTCGCCACCACGCCGGAACTCGAAAAATGGGCGACCGGAGCCGCAGTCTTCGACAGGGCCTACACCTCGGGGGGATGGACCAGTCTAGCGATTCCTTCGTTGTTTCGTGGCGTTACCCCACGTCGTATGCAGTGGACGAAACTCATCGAGACCACTGAAATGCGTTTGCTGCGGGCCCCCTTTGAGCAAGATTTACCCCCCGGAGAATCCGTACGGTACGTCTACGGCCTGCCGCTCGACGAGCCACGGGTTCCCATCGCTCAGTGGCTCAGCAATCGCGGAATGGCAACGATGGCCGTAGTCAACGATGGAAGTTCGGAGTTTCTCGACCCGGAATTCATGGGCGCCGGCTTCGATCAATATCTGGATCTCGACATCCAACTCACAGCGAAACACCGCCGAAATTCCGATCGAGATGTAACGGACAACGCCCTCAGTTTGCTCGACTCGGCGGCCTCCTCTCGCGAGCCATTTTTTATGTGGGTCCACTACTTCGGTCCCCACCTGGGAAACACGATCCACCCGGAGGTCAAACAATTCGGAAAATCTCAGCAGGAGCGGTACGCACACGAGATTCTCTACATGGACCAAGAGGTTTCGCGCCTTCTGGCACGGCTTGATACACTCGCCGAAACCCGCAACCTGCTCGTGGTCTTCACCTCGGATCACGGAGAAGCATTTCATAAAACCGGAAGAGGGCACGGGGGAGACGTTCGTGAACAGAGCATTCGCATTCCGATCATCGTCAAGGGCAATGGTTTTCACCCGGGCCGCTACCGATCGGTCGCCAGCATCGTCGATATCTATCCAACAATCCTGACCGCGACAGAGTCTCCCTTCCCGCCGGGTCTCGACGGTATCGCCCTTCAAACAATTGCAAAAAGGGACGCGATCAGGCGCAAACGAGTCCTCATCGCCGAGACGTGGCGATTCGGAAAATCAGGCGCGCAAAGCCACGACTACGTCGCTGCCTTCGACGGCCACTTGAAGTTAACCTGGAACCTAAAAACAGAGGCAAAATCGCTGCGGATCCAGGGCCTCAAAGAGGACCGCAAACAAAATTTGCTCAACGCTCCCAGCTTTGATGCCCACCACTTGAACGCAGCCCTTGAGGCATACCTCGAGCAAACGGACCCCCCTCGTCTCGTCAATTGACGCGCGGTGCACGGCAAGAGAAGAGTCATGCCTACAACGCTGTCCCTCAGCGCAACAACTCTCGAAGCGCGTCTTTGGCGGCGGCCAACGCTGGGCCGATTCCGGAGACCTTTGGTCCACCCGCTTGCGCCATATCCGGACGTCCGCCTCCACGACCGTCGATATGACGGGCAAGTACGGACACGAGTTTACCGGCATGCACACGGTTCGTGAGGTCTCTTGTCACCGCGACAAGCAAAGTGCATTTCCCATCGCGCTCACAGGCCAGAACCACGACCCCACTCTTGAGGCGATCCCGCAGGGTGTCTGCCGCCGCACGCATGACTTTTGGCCCCGCTTGCCCGACGTTGCGCGTCATCAGTCGAACACCACCAACGTCGAGAACGAGATCCCCGCCATCACTCGCTCCCGTCACCAGCTTACGCTCGAGGACCTCCACGGCTTTTGCATGGACCCGAAGATCTTTTTGCAGCTTCTCAAGGCGCGGTATCACATCTTCTAGACCCCGGGCATTGAGAGCCACTTCGGCCTGCAAGAGCACCTCGGACATCTCCTGAACACGGACCAGCGCGGCCTCCCCAGTCACCGCCTCGAGTCGACGGACGCCCTGAGCCACCCCCACTTCGGACAATGTAGCAAAAAATCCGATCTCTCCGGTCTGGCCGACGTGCGTACCGCCACAGAGTTCGACAGACTCGCCACCGATCGAGACCACCCTTACACGGTCTCCGTACTTATCGTCAAAGAGACCTATCGCCCCAGCATGCTTGGCCGCTGCGAGGCTCATCTCACGAGTCCCGCAGCGGCCATTTTTCATGATCTCGAGATTCACTCTTCGTTCGACCTCGCGCTTTTCAGCGCCACTTAGAGGGGCGCCGTGGCTGAAGTCAAATCGAAGCCGATCGGCGGTCACGAGTGAGCCCTTTTGCATCACGTGATCGCCAAGCACAGCCCTTAGGGCATGGTGGAGCAAGTGAGTCGCACTGTGATTGCGTCGAATCGCCGCGCGACGCAATGCGTCCACCTGAAGCATCATCGAATCGCCAAGAACCAGGGACCCTCTTTGCAGCTTCGCTCGATGAAAGAAATGGCGCCCCGCCGGTTTTTGAGTGTCCACGATACGTAGCGCAAGGCCTCGGCCTGACACCGTCCCGCTATCTCCAACTTGACCGCCACTCTCAGCGTAAAAAGGTGTTCGATCGAACACCAACTCGATCGTCGCCGAATCGTCGGCCGCGCAGCGCTCCACGCTACGCCCTCCGGCAACGATTGCGATGACCTTCGCCAAGACAGTCTCGGTATCGTAACCCACGAACTCTGGCTCGCTATCAAGACATTCTTGAACTTCGAAATAGACGTCCCCCACCGTTCCGGCCTTCCCCGCGTTTTCTTGCTCGGAGCCCTGATGAACGATTCTCTGCGATTCTGCTTCATCCAACGTGAGGCCCTTTTCGGCAACCATGACCCCCGTGAGATCGATCGGAAATCCGTAGGTCGAGTAGAGGTCCGCCGCCGCCGCCGCCGGGAACACCGATTCCTTGGGATCCAAATCCGTGAGTATGGCGGTCACCCGCTTAATCCCTTGACTCAATGTCCTTCGGAAGTTGCGCTCTTCTGTCTTCACCTGGTCCTCGATGGTCGCAGCAGACTCACGCAGCTCCGGATAGACGTCGCCAAAACGATCGACCACTTCTTGACACACCTCGTGGAAAAACAACCTGTCGAGACCGACCTCGCTACCATGGCGTATCGCGCGTCGCATGATCCGGCGCAGCACGTACTCCTTGTCGGTCTTCTCTGGAAAAACACGATCCGCGATCAAAAATGCCGTCGCGCGTGCATGATCTGCGATCACCTGGAACGAACTCTCCTTTTCGCCCTGATCGCCCGCGACCCCTGCCAGGCTCTTGGCCCGATCGACAAAGGGCTTCAACAGCTCCGTCTTGTAGTTTGAATCTACACCGGCCACCACGGCGGCGAGCCTCTCGAGACCCGCCCCCGTGTCGACGCAGGGCTTCGGAAGAGGCGTCATCGATCCATCTTCGCGTTTCTCGTACTGCATAAACACGAGGTTCCACAGCTCGGTGTACAACGTATCCTCAAATTCAGGACCGAACTTCCCACCTCTCTTCGCATTGCCCGGCGCCTGAGCACCGTTGTAAATATGAATCTCCGAGCAAGGTCCGCAGGGGCCGGTGTCGCCCATTTGCCAAAAATTTTCTTTCGCGTGGCAAGCGTATATTCGGTCCTCGGGGAGATACCGCTTCCAGAGGTCATGCGCCTCTTGATCGAAGGGGACCGTCTCACCCTTTCCGTTGTAAACGGACACCACCAGCCGCTCTGCGGGAATCTTTAGATCTTTGGTCAAGAACTCCCAGGCATATTCAATCGCCTCCGCCTTGAAGTAGTCTCCAAAGGAGAAGTTGCCCAGCATCTCAAACAACGTGTGATGACGAGGGGTAAAACCAACGTTGTCGAGATCGTTGTGTTTCCCCCCCGCCCGCAGACAACGTTGCGAGCTCGTGGCGCGTACAAAATCACGTGTCTCTCGCCCCGTGAAGACGTTCTTGAACTGCACCATGCCGGCGTTCACGAACTTCAAGCTAGGGTCATTGCGCGGTACCAAGGAGGAACTCGGTACGACGACGTGCCCCCGCTCGGCAAAAAATGCCAAGAACCGCGCCCGAATAGCGTGCGCTCCTGGTCGCTCGTCGCGGGAGGATGCGCCTTGCTCTGGAGATTTTCGCTGCTCGCTCATGAACGCCCGAGCATAGGCACATAAATCACCTCCGCCAACCATCCTCCCCCTGAAACGAACACCTACCGCGCAGACCGCCGACTAACCTCCCGAGACGCCTCGAAAGTACAGCGCGAAGTCGTCGGGATTGGTCGACGCGGATAGCGCGGTCTCGTAGGTGATCAGCTTACGCTGGACAAGGTCGGTAAGGCTTTGATCGAAGCTAATCATTCCGTAGGGATGTGTGCCCTCCCGGATGGCATCGATAATTTCGCCGGTGCGCGTCTCGTCCACAATCATGTCTCGAACCCGCGGTGTGTTGATCAACACCTCCACAGCCGGAATCATCCCGCGGCCGTCAGCACGCGGCAGCAAGCGCTGAGAAACGATCGCTTTCAAGATCGAACCAAGTTGAAGACGAATTGCAATCTGCTCGTGCGGCGGAAACATCTGAACGATCCGAGCGATGGTCTCCTTGGCGTCCAAGGTATGAAGGGTCGAGAAGACAAGGTGACCGGTCTCCGCTGCCAACAATGCCGTTCGAATGGTGACAAAGTCTCGCATCTCGCCCACAAACACCACATCGGGATCTTGGCGAAGAGCCGAACGCAAGGCCGTATCGAAGCCCATTGTATCGAATCCCATCTCACGTTGGTTGATGACCGAGCGTTTGTCCTTGAACACATACTCGATGGGATCTTCAATCGTAATTATGTGCGCAGCGCGCTCTGCGTTCACAACGTCTATCAGGGAGGCCAAGGTCGTCGACTTTCCCGACCCCGTCACCCCGGTTACCAGCACAAGGCCTCGATGCTCATGGGCGAGGTCCTTGACTCGCGCGGGGAGATTGAGTCGTTCGAAAGGCGGGATATCAGCGGGGATAATACGCATCACCATCCCTGTTTCGCCACGTTGACGAAATACGTTTACGCGATAACGGCAACCATCCGCCGTACCATAGGCCAGATCCACCTCACATTTTTCCATGAACGTCTGGTGCTGCCGCTCGTTCATGATGTTCACCGCAAAGGTCATGATCACATCCGTGTTCATCGGCGGCACATCCTTCAACGTTCGCAAGCTTCCTCGGATTCTGAAGATCGGCGGTAGCCCGACCTTCAGATGCACATCCGACGCACCCAGTTTACGCGCCGCTTGCAAAACCCGATCGAAGATTTCGTTCACGCAGCTACGTTACTGAGCCCGCGAGCGAAAACCAAGCGATTGTCGCAATCATCTTGAACCGCTACCCAACACGCTCTACGGCCAGCGCCGACTGCGTTTAGATCACATGGAAATGTTTGACCTTCAGATACTTACCTTCTGAAAAGGCCGGGATCACGGGAAAATCAGGCGGCAATCCGCGCTCATCAATGAGCAGAAACTTCCGCCCGCCAGCCCCGGCTCCGCCTCCTGCTGCGCTCAAAAATTCGTGTTCGGAGAGTCCCGCAGCATTACACACGGCTACGATCTCGCCACCGGGTGCGACCACTCCACTGATGGCCGCCATCAGCTGACTCCAGTCACGCAGAGCCGAAAAAACAGCCCCGCGGACATTGGAAAATGGGGGCGGATCGACGACCACGAGGTCGAAGCTACGTTTGCGTGATCGAAAACGTTCAAGATGCTTAAACACATCGCCCGTCACCGCCTCACAGGATTCCGAATCCAGACCCGAGGCCGCCAAGTTTTGGCGACATCGAGCGTGGGAACGCGCGGCCGAATCCACGTTGGTGACGCTCTTCGCACCACCTCGAACGGCCCGCATCCCTAGCGACCCCGTGAATGAAAAGAGATTAAGAACATTTTTGTCGCGGGCCACTCTCTCGACGAGCCGCCGGCCCTCTCGAAGATCGAGAAAAAGCCCCGGAGACACGGGCGCGGTCACATCGATCAGGTACTTGAGCCCATCTTCCGACACCTGGAAATCAGCCGCCACGGGCTTGCCAAGGACATGACTCGCGGGGGGTCGAACATCATCGGCTTGAACGGCACGAACGCGGTCCTGCACATAGATTCCTCGGGGAGAAAACACCTCATCCAACACTGGAAGCAACGTCTCAATGTAGGTCGCAGCTCGTGCATAACGGTACACAAGCAAGTAGTCACCAAGGCGGTCCACCGCGATACCCGGAAAACCATCGGCCGCACCGTGAACGAGTCGACAGGCACCGGAAATCTCCTCGCCGACATACCTGTCTCGATAGCTCTTGGCCACGAGCAAGCGCCGTCGCATTTCGGGCACTCCCCACTGAAAATCTTCGTCACCGCTCAACACATGCAGCGCGATGGCGCCATCGGGCTCAAGCAAACCCCAGCCGATCCCCCGTCCGCGTTCGTCCACGATGAAGCGCATCGCCCCGGCGTCCCCGGTCATCGGTCGCCACAAGGCCTCCCGAAAAACCCAGGGGTGGCCGGCCCGCAGCGCTCTTGCGGCCACATCCGAAACCTTAATTCCGCCCGAACGTCGCTTGGGCCCCGCGTTTTGGGTGCCCCGTACGCCCGGGCGCTGGCCGGTTCCGCCGTGAGCCGAGCTTTGAGAGTGGCGCGTGTCACGCTTATGGTCTGCAGCCATGTGACCTGGGACATTAGCGCAGCAGGAGTGACATGCTAGAGGGCAGGCCGCGCGGGCCCCATCTTGGGATCACCGCAGAGCGAGAACGATCAACAGGGCAACCGCGTGGTGTGGCCGTGTCGGGGGCTGGAGCAAAATCCTGGATACAAAATACGCCGCCGCTCTCGATTGCCCCGTCAGGTGTCTGCCAAGAACCGCAAGGGCGTGTCCGCCCTTGGCCACTGCGGCTTGGCACCTCTCGGCGGCGCGACGACCCCTCGCAGGGCGATATCGCGGCTCCAACTTCTCCGACTCGTCCTCCCGTGCAGCTCCGCGCCCATCTTGTTGAGTTACGCGGGCCCGTGTATCCTCATCTTCCTTAATGGGAGAATATTTCGAAGCATGTCCGTAGATCGAATCGGAGAGCTGCTCGTCCGCGAAAACCTGATTTCCACCGAGGAACTCCAGCAGGCGAAGGTCGATCAGCGCAACACAGGAAAAAGACTCGCCTACAGCTTAACCAAGCTAGGCATCCTCGCAGAGAACGAACTTACAGAGTTCCTATCTAAACAATATGGCGTCCCCTCGATCAGCCTCGAAGAGTTCGAAATTGACACAGATGTCATCGCTCTCGTGCCCAAAGAGGTGTCTCTCAAACACACATTGATTCCAGTACAGCGGGCTGGTTCTTCCTTGATCGTGGCCATGGGGGACCCGAGCAACATTTATGCGATCGACGATCTCAAGTTCCTCACCGGCCTCAACATCGAACCCGTCGTAACCACCGACACCGCGATCGAAGAGGCCATCGAACGCTATTACGAAAAGCCGGACGAGCCGGTTTCCTATCAAGACGTCTTGGGCGGCATGGAGCTCGACGACATCGAGCTCGATGAGATGGACGACGAGGATTTTAATGCCGTCGACAGCCAAAGTGAGGCTGAACAGGCCCCTGTCGTCAAGCTTTGCAACCTCGTTCTCGTCAACGCCATCAACAAGGGCGCCTCCGACATCCACATCGAGCCCTACGAGAAGTCCTATCGCGTTCGCTACCGAGTCGATGGCGTGCTTCACCACGAGATGTCTCCACCCCTGAAGCTCAAAAATGCGATCACGAGCCGCTTCAAGATCATGGCGAGTCTGGATATTGCGGAGCGGCGCCTGCCTCAAGATGGGCGTATCAAAATTCGTCTATCCAAGGGACGCGAGATGGATTTTCGCGTGTCCTCGCTCCCGACGCTCTTTGGTGAAAAAATCGTCTTGCGGCTTCTCGACAAGGACAACCTGCAGCTCGACATGACGAAGCTTGGATTCGAGACCGCCCCACTCACCCGCTTTAAGGAATGCATCCATCGCCCCTACGGCATGTGCTTGGTAACCGGGCCGACAGGATCTGGGAAGACCACGACGCTTTACTCCGCGCTCTCTGAACTCAACACCGAAGATGTCAATCTCTCGACGGCCGAAGACCCGGTGGAATTCAACCTTCAGGGGATAAACCAGGTCCAGATGCATGATGACATCGGCCTGAACTTCGCAGCGTCACTGCGCTCGTTTCTCCGCCAAGATCCCGACATCATCATGGTCGGCGAGATCCGGGACTTCGAGACCGCCGAGATCGCCGTGAAGGCGGCTCTCACCGGACATCTAGTCCTCTCGACCCTACATACCAATGATGCCCCGTCGACGATCAACCGCCTGCTCAATATGGGAGTGGAGCCTTTCTTGGTGACCGCGTCAGTAAACATGATCGTCGCCCAGCGTCTCGCCCGTCGTATCTGCGCCGACTGCACGGCCCTCGACCCCTCGGTTGCGTTCGACGCGCTTGTGGAGGGCGGTATGTCAACCACGGAGGCCCAGGCTTGCAAGCCCAGACATGGCGCCGGCGGGGGATGCAAAACCTGTGGGGACAGCGGATACAAGGGCCGCGTGGCGCTTTACGAGGTGATGGTTCTGACAGACCCTTTGAAAGAACTCATCCTGCAAGGCGCCTCCACCGCCGAGCTCAAACTAGAGGCCATCCGCCTGGGAATGAGTACGCTTCGCCGTTCTGGATTGAACAAAGTTAACGAAGGTATGACAACCCTTGAAGAAGTCGTCCGGGTCACGGCATCCGACGGCTAGGCACCAGCTCTTAGCGACTTTCACGCTATTTTTTTATCCAGTGGAATTTTGCGAATCGGCAAGAATCAATGATCCGCAGCCGCCCGCAGCTCAAATCTACCGCCGTCTCCGACATCATTGGGCGATCTCGCACATTTTCGATCCCAGGGTCGACGACCGAGACTCCATGCGGCGCCCATCGCTGCCGCAAAATTGGAGAATACCAGGGAAGTTTGTAGGCTAGAGACAGGAATTCCTCATGGGAACCATCAATCTGCATCAGTTGCTAAGGGCGATGTTGGACCAGGGAGCCACGGACCTCCACATCACCGCAGGATCTGCGCCGCAGCTGCGTATGGACGGAAAGCTCGTCCCGCTCCGCACTCCTGCCTTTGGCCCCGTCGAGACCCGACAACTTTGTTATTCGATTCTATCGGACAAGCAAAAACACACTTTCGAGGAGGAACAGGAGCTCGACCTCTCCTTTGGCGTCAAGGACCTTGCCCGTTTCCGCGCGAATATCTTTCTTCAAAAGGGAGCTGTCGCCGGAGCATTCCGGCTTATCCCCTACAAAATTCCAGCATTTGACAGCCTTGGTCTTCCCAACTCGCTGCGCATGCTCGCCGAGAAGCCCAGGGGTCTCGTGCTTGTCACCGGTCCCACCGGATCTGGGAAGAGCACCACCCTCGCGTCCCTGATCGACATGATCAACACCGAACGTCGTGAACACATCATGACGATTGAGGATCCGATCGAGTACCTGCATCAACATAAGGGATGCGTGGTCAACCAGCGAGAGATCGGCCCTGACACAAAAAGTTTCAAGCGCGCACTAAAGTCCATTCTCCGCCAAGATCCCGACGTTGTGCTCATTGGCGAGATGCGTGACCTGGAAACCATCGAGGCCGCATTGGTCATTGCGGAGACTGGCCACTTGACCTTCGCTACGTTGCATACCAACAGCAGTGTGCAGACCATCAACCGTATCATCGACGTGTTTCCTCCTCACGCCCAGAGTCAGGTCCGTGCCCAGCTCAGCTTCGTTCTCGAGGGAGTCGTATGCCAGTCGCTGCTGCCAAAAATCGGTGGAGGACGAACTCTGGCGATGGAAGTCATGATCCCCAATGATGCCATTCGCAACCTCATTCGCGAGGACAAGCTCCACCAGATCTACTCGCAGATGCAGCTGGGCCAGGGAAAGCATGGCATGCAAACCTTCAATCAGTCTTTGTCTGACCTCATCCAACGAGGTCTTATTTCACGCGAGCAAGGCGTCGCGCGCTCAAGCCAACCGGACGAGCTCTTGACCATGCTCGAGACTGGCAAGGGCCTTAGCGCCGCGCATCGCGGCGACGTCCGCCCGCCCATCCGCTAACGTTCTACCGCTCTAGACCCCTGCTAAGAACTGAAAAACAATGCCTACCTTTCTTTGGGAAGCCACCACACGAAATGGCGAACAACGTTCGGGAAGTCTTGACGCGGACAACGAGGGGCTGGTCCGCACTCGTCTCGCGGCCCAGGGTCTCACCGCCTCCAAGATCAAAAAGAAGTCGTCCGGAATTCAGCTGCCAAGCCTTGGCTCCGGCGTAGGCCTCAAGGACCTCGTCGTTTTTACTCGGACCTTCTCGACCATGATCGATGCAGGACTGCCGATCGTCCAGTGCCTCGACATGCTCGGGTCACAAGCTGACAATCGTCGATTCGGGAAAATCCTTATCGAAGTCAAAAATGAGGTCGAATCCGGAAAGTCCCTAAGTGAATCCATGGGGCTCTACCCCAAGGTGTTTGACGGACTCTTTCGCAATCTCGTCGCAGCGGGCGAGGCTGGCGGAATTCTCGATGTCATCTTCCGTCGGATGGCGACATTTCTCGAAAAGTCCGCAAAACTCCGCCGGCAAATCCGGGGTGCTTTGGTTTATCCTGCCGCGATCATCGCGGTTGGTGCGCTTGTAATGGTGATCATGATGACCTTTGTGCTGCCGACCTTCGAACGCATGTTCAAAGAGCTCGGCGCAGGGTCACTGCCCGCCCTCACACGATTCGTGCTGGCGCTAAGTCATTTTGTCACCGGAAACATCGTCTTGCTCATCTTGCTCGCGGTGGTCGTCAGCGTGACGTTTACCTTCACGGTGCGTACAGAGAAGGGCCGATATTTCTACGACGCCATGCTTTTAAAGACGCCGGTGGTCGGATCGGTCATCCGTAAGGGCGCCGTGGCTCGTTTTACCCGGACTCTCGGCACACTGCTCTCCTCGGGCGTGCCGATTCTCGACGCGATGGATATCGTCGCACGGACCTCGGGGAATGCCGTGATCTGCAAAGGCATTCTTTATGCTCGTGAAAAAATATCCGAGGGCAAAGACATCGCTTCACCGCTGCTTGAGACTCGTATTTTTCCTCCCATGGTTGTCCAGATGATCGGCGTCGGAGAGCAGACAGGAGCGATGGACGAGATGCTACAAAAGATCGCCGATTTCTACGAAGAAGAGGTCGACGCTGCCGTCGGAGCGATGACGGCGATGCTCGAGCCATTGATTCTCGTCTTTCTCGGCGTCGGCGTCGGCGGCATGCTGATCGCCATGTATCTTCCGATCTTCGAGATCGCCGGGAACATCAAGTAATCGCTTATCAAAGGCAATCCCGCGGTGGGTGAGAAAATAGCAGCGAAGAGCAGCGGCTCGTTCGTAGAGACGGTCTCGACTCACGACTTCGGTGTGCGGGGAGTCGAAGATGACAGGGCTTATCTCCGACGAATGAGCTACTTCATGCTCTTTCGTCTAGGTCTTCTCACGATTTTCACGCTTCTCGCGGCACTCTCGAGCTATATCTTTGGTGAACGACAAGACCCATTCTCGGAGCGTCTGACCTGGGGAACATTGGCGCTCGGCTACGCGATGACCGTAATTTTCGCCAGCCGACTGCGCCAGATCAGGGAGGTGCGAGGCGCCTTTCCGCGAAAACGACAACTGAGTCGCTTGGCGTGGGGCCAGACGATCTTCGACATTCTTCTCGCAGCGGTCGTCGTGCAGCTCAGTGGCGGCGCAGATTCTGGCTTTGCATTTTTGTATCTCATAGCAATTCTCGGAGCCGCGACCATGGGCGACCGCCGACAAACTTGGGCGACCGCCGGAACCTGCGCGATCATCTACGCGACCATGGGTCTGCTGCAGACGACGGGCGCCATATTGCCCACCTCGAGCTCCGGAGAGGTCAGCACAATCAGTCAGACAACACTTTGGTGGGCCATCGCGCGAACGAATGGAGCGATGGCAATGATCGCGTTTTTGTCCGCACACCTCAACAATCAGCTGCTCTCGTCCGTTCACCAGATCGATAGCCTCAGGCTACTCAACGAAAATATCGTCCGCTCGTTGACTTCTGGACTCTTGACCATCGACCCGGAAGGACGCGTTCTCTACGCCAACCCAACCGCCCTTGAGATCCTCGGTATCAACAGTTCCGTTCCCGACCTCGACTGCGAACGACTCTTACCCGGAGTCCGCCCTCATCTCAGTAATTCAAGCGGGCCAGAAAATCGCTTTGAACTGCTTCTGCCGCGTGATGATGGTACGGACCTGCACCTGGGGCTCAACTGCTGTCCCCTACTCGACAACGAATCGAGATTTTTGGGGCATGTCATCAACTTTCAAGACGTAACCGAAATCCACGAGATGGGACGCCGACTGCGACGAAATGAGCGGCTGGCGGCGATCGGAGGATTGGCCTCTTCCGTCGCACACGAGGTGCGAAACCCCCTCGCGGCGATCTCTGGATGCGCAGAACTACTCGGCCGTGTTGAGCTTGGCGGCGAGGACAAGAAGCTTCTCGACATCATTCGCCGGGAGTCGAGTCGGCTCAGCACAACCGTGCACGACCTTCTCGCGTTCACTGGACAAAAATCGCCAGAGTTCGCCGTGGTCGACCTCAATCACTGTCTCGCGGACATTGCAGAGGCATTCAGATCCGACCCCGCGATGCAAGAGATCGATCTGGTCTTGGAGTTGACCACGACCCCCGCGTTGGCAAGAGTCGACCCTGCACAATTCTCTCAGGTGATCTGGAACCTCATTCGCAATGCTGCGGAGGCCATGCCCAGCGGTCGGCTACGCCTCTCGTCCCACCACGATGATCAGCTCGTCTGCATCGGTGTTCACGACTCCGGTCCAGGGATAGAGGCATCAAAAATTGAGCGGATATTCGAGCCCTTCTTCAGCACGAAGGCCACCGGATCTGGAATCGGCCTCGCGCTCGTCCATCGAATCGTCCAAGAACACGAGGGAACGATCGATGTACGCTCGACCGAAGGTCATGGAACCGCTTTTTCGATTCAGCTACCCGCGGCGACTATCGCTGGAGATGAGCTCACCTCCTTTGCCAGGCGGGGACCTGACTCCGAGGACTCCGCGTAAGCCGACTAGGCGCCCCTTCAGCCTGTCTCTATCGGCTGAAACGAAAACCATAATTCGCGGTCAACACGATTTTTCCGTCGCCGGAGTTGACGCGGTGCTCGGTGGCTAGAAGCTAGAAGCTAGAAGCTAGAAGCTAGAAGCTAGAAGCTAGAAGCTAGAAGGTAATTGCGGGACCGACGTTCAAGTCAAAGAGCAGGCTCCCCGATTTTGGGAACCACGCCCCGACTTGAAGTTCCCCGAATATCGCGAAGTTCTTATGCAACTGATAGTTGAACCCGAACAAGCCTCCGCCAAATACAGGGCCAATGGCGACGGTGTCGATTCGGTTTCCGCTCGCATTCGCGCGTACACTCGCTGCCATATCGACGTCGCCCTGCTCCTCGCATGCACCATTGTAGGGCCACACGGGATAGCAATTATCATCTGCATCGGTCTCGAAGGCGACTTCGCGATCGTCAGGCACACTGTTCCCATTCAGATCGTTCGAAAACCCAAGGTCGACACGCAGACGACTTCTTCCATAACCACCAAAGACCCCCACAAAGGGGCGAAACTTACTCGACTCGTCACCAAGAAAGACCTTCAGCTTCACGCCGGCGGCCCAAGTAAAATCGGGTTTTACAACAATGCCCTGCGGATCCGAGCTACGTACATCGTCACGAAATGATGCCTCGACCGTCTTGCGAGGATCATTGTCTGAAAGTTTGGAGCCGGTCGCTAGCTGTAAGCGCCCGAACACACCAAGGGCGACCTTGTCGCCCACGCGAAACGATAGCTCTGGCTCGATATGAAACGGCGCAACGCCAAAGCCACCCGAGACGGGGTGCCGAACATCGCAGATCCCATCGTTGTCATTCCAAGCCCTCTCAAGGGTCGAGCGTCCACCTGCAATCCCATACTGCTCGAATGCGGCGCCCAACTGATCGAGCGCCACACTATTCGGCGACAACCCTCCCGCGTGCCATCTCGCAATCGCACACCCCGCATGCCCCGCGCCATAGTTCACCGAGCTATCTTCAGGGTCAAACTGCTGCCACGTGTGCTCGGCTTCACCACGGGCCGTTCCAAATCCGATTCCAAATCCGAGGTTTATCCATCCCCGTGGCAGTGTTGACTCGTGAACCGGTTCACGAACCGGTTCACGAACCGGTTCACGAACCGGTTCGGGCTTCTCAACCGGTACAATCGCGGGGGCTTCTTCGACCACACAGCTCTGATCGAGCGCCACAGGCGCCGCCTGTGTGCCTTTGTTCGCCACCGGTTGGTTCGTCGCATCGAAGGCAAATATGAAATACTCGAGATCTGCATCCGCGTGATCCGCCGCTGGAATCACGGCACGGGCAACATTCGAAAATACCGGCATCTCTATGGCAAGGAATTCTTCGGCGCCAATCGGGCGCCAATAGAGTGCCGCCTGGCCACCATCGGGCACACCCAGCAGCGCGTCAAAAACGAGATCCGCACCGCACGCGGCTTCTGGCTCGACATGCCTGATCGCCTCCGAGGCTTCCCCCCCAGCAGCGTCTCGCGCCTGCTTCAAATAGTTGTTTAGCCCCTCTGAACGCATCTCTAGAGGAACAACAACATAGTAGTTCAACGTCGTCGCCCGAATCAGCGATGCAAGAATTTTCGCGGCGGCGTCGTCCCCGACGGTTGAATAGTGCAACGCCGCTTGAACCACGAACAACACGGCCAAGGTAGGATCCTGAGCGCCGTCTCCTGCCTCCGCCGCGGAGATCGCTTCTTCAACGGTCGCCTGCGCGGCATCGAACTCGAGCTCGTTAAACAACGCGACCGAATTGTCGTAGGCCGTCCGAATCTCCTCACGGATCCCGGCTTGGGCTTCGGGAGCCGCACAAAGCGTGACCGCGAACAGGGCAAAAGGAATCCCTATCGACAAAGAAACCTGTCGAGTCCGGAAGCGCGGCGTTCGTTTTAACGAGTATCTCATTTCAAGCCTTCCCAGCACTGGGCGTGGGTACACCCCCGCGAGAAGGGGGAACATGGTAGGGCTCTGAAGACGAGCCCTACCCTGCCTCCTATTTGTTGCACTCCGGATTGTCGGTGCGATTAAATTCTACGCGGCGGTTCTTCGCACGGCCCGCTGCCGTCCGGTTGGTGTCCACGGGCTGCGACTCGCCATAACCCACTGCTGCCAGGCGTGTACGCGGAACCCCCTTACCTGCCAAAAACTCCAACACGCTATCAACACGTTTTTGCGAGAGTTTGTTGTTGTACTTGTCGCCACCTTTGCTGTCGGTGTGGCCGCCAATCTCAAGCTTGATTTCAGGGTGCTGATTGAGTGCGGTCACAACATCGCCGAGCAGGCTGAAGCTCCGAGGATCGATGGCCCACTTGTTGAACTCAAAATAGATTTTATCGTCCAGCCGCAATGCGCAGGGGTCGACCTTGATCGTCTCCACATCCGGGCAACCGTCTTGGTCTTCGAAATCGTTGAAATTCTCGGGCTGAATCGGACAGGCATCTACAGTATCCAAGATGCCGTCTTTGTCGTTGTCAGGATCCGGGCAGCCGTCCTCGTCCTCAAACTGATCGATATCCTCGGGATCATCGGGGCACTTGTCGTCCACATCCAAGATCCCATCCTGGTCGTTGTCAGGGTCTGGACAACCGTCCTCGTCCTCGAACCCGTCCTTATCCTCGGGATCGTTACGACAATCGAGCGCTTGCCCGTCGACGATCTTCATGTCCTTGGTGATCCACACACCTCGTTCAAAGATATCGGCATCGAGCACGCCGTCACGATCGTTGTCACGATCTGGGCAGCCATCCTCATCCTCGAAATCATCGCGGTCCTCGGGCTCGTTTGGACATTTATCCACGTCATCCAGAAAACCATCGCCATCCCGATCTCCGGGGATCGGAAGATTTCCGGCCGCAACCGGTCCGGCGTAGTGGCAGCGCACTGGATCCGTCTTGGCCACGGCGAGTTGGGCGTAGGTGTCCGCAAGCACGACGTGCTCATTGCCACGAAAGTACTCTCCCATCGTCAGAGCGTCTTCCGCGAACTTGATGTTGGCCTCAGCCAGCGCGGTCTCTTTCGGTGCACAGCCGATGGTCTTGGATCCATCTTTGATCGCCCGTTGAAGGCTTGTCTGCACGCCTGCCACCTGACCACGCAATTTTTCTCCTGCGCATCCGGGCATCAAGATGCCCAAGGCAAACACGGGTAGCATCCCTCTTAGAATCGTACGTGAATTCACGGTGTGCTTCCTGTCTCTCCGGGCACGGCAACAGTGCTCGCGACGGGCTGTTTCGAATCCGCGGGGGATGGAGCCGCCGGCACCGCAGTGGAAGCAGCCACCGAACGAGTCCCGGGGGCGCTCGCGGAGGTGTTGGCGGGCGCGCTCTCTGGTGTATCTGCGGGATCCGGGACGGCTGATGCCGGAACAGGAACTATCTCGGTGGGCGTTTCGGCGGGAGCCGCGACGCCTTCTGCATGCACAACGGAGCGGCCCTCCACTACGCGTTCGGCTTTGATCTTGGCCTCCGACGCGAGCTGCGTCGCCCGCTCACCATAGTCAAAAGAGCGTTCGTATTCGCTGTAGCCCATCATTACCTTCGCCTGTTCGAGATAGGCGACGGCGCCCCAGTATTCGTAAGGCGAGTATTCCTGAGCGCCAACAGCTTCGGCGTCAGCGACCGAGCGAGTGGCATCCTTGGCCACTTTCTTCAGGTAGCCAAAGGGACCGCAACCAGCGCAGAGCACAATACCCAAGGCGGCGGACATCGAAAGAAATTGTGAGAGTCGGGGCCAAGGGGAGCTGGACACAGGGGACTCCGGGGGTCGGTTCGCGGGTCAAAAATGGCCCGCGGAAACAGGCGAATTCGTGAGCGACGATAGCAGGGCTAGACGCGCAGGGTCAACAATGGCGCAACTTCAGCACCACAACGCCAGCCCTCGCTACATTCCGTCCCCGCAGAAGTCCCGGGAAACCTCCACCAAGCGGGTCTCGGCCGCATCGCCGTCCGCCTTCCAACGAGGGTCCACTCTCCCCGTGATTTGCGCATCTCATCAGCACGCGCCGATCCGAGTAGGATTGCGAGAATGGAGCGTACACAGTCCTTGCCCCATCGATCGGAGTTCGCGTTTTGCGCTGGACGACGGAGGTCGAGATGGGTCGCGTGCATGGCGCTCACCTCTTTTGCGGCGGCATGCACGGAACTCTCGGGCATCGACAGCACCATGCGGCACGACGGAACCATTGAGGTCGTCGAAACGATTCCGGCAAACGGTGACGTTGACGTTGCTCCAGATGGAACCTTTTTTTATTGTTTCTCGAAGTATCTCGACCCAGCATCTTCCGATCATTTCGACGTCACGCTGCGTTCCGGGACCGTCTTTTTCGACATCGATCTTGAGCTTCAACTCTTCTCCTGGGCGGACATTGGTAGCGAACAGCCGTGGTGCCCCGGAAGCGTACTCGCAGTTCGACCGCGAACGGAGCTCACCCGGGGCGTCCTCTATCGACTCCGTCTTAAGCCCGACCTTGTGGGCTGGGCCGGGGAGCCACTTTCGACGGACACCAACGGGTGGCTTTACGACTGGCAAGGGGATCTACGCCACTACGTTGAATTTACGATTGATACCGCCGTAGAACCAGACATTGGGGAGACGGGGAACACCGATGAAACTACAGAGTCATCGGGCCCGACCCTGCGCGATCTGTTCGCGCAGGGCGAGATTTTTGATCCCACGAGAGAACGCTGCAACTGCCATCAGGTTGAGGGGAGTCCGGCCACCGACGGCCTCGATATGCGCAGTCCCGAATCTGCCTATGCCGACCTGGTCCTCACGACCGCCATCCATTCGACGGGCTACCCTATGGTATCGCCGCGACGACCTTCAGAGAGCTACCTCATTCACAAGCTCTTACGTAGCGACAACCAGGCGCTCCATGCCGTCGAAGGTGACCCCATGCCACCCGTCAAGGCGCTCTCCTCGACGGAGCTGGCGACGATTGCCGCATGGGTCAACGCGGACGCACTTCTCGAGTAGGGAGACCCCCCAGGGCGATCGCATGAAAAAGCTGAATGATCTCGATCAGCCAGGTCTCCGAT
>CAYTFJ010000004.1:30415-107345 GCA_964437075.1 uncultured Nannocystaceae bacterium | reverse complement strand
TCCGTCTCCGTCTCCGTCTCCGTCTCCGTCTCCGTCTCCGTCTCCGTCTCCAGAGAGATCAACACAGAGCCCGTCGATGCACTCCAGCGCGTCTAGGCAACTGTCGTTGGGAAAACATGCACATCCCAAATTGCCGCTCTCGCAGCCGGTGGCCCCCCCCCCCCGACTCCCCTCCGTCGCCGGCACAGGGTCGTCGCCGCTCCCCGGGTCGGAAAAGCACGAACACAAGAGCAACGGCAAGCAACGAACATAGATACGTGACACGCACGTTCATGCACCACGAGCCCTGGCCTGGCGAGGCTCGGCTCCGCGCCTCTCGGCCCTTGCGCCGATCCGCCCCAACCATCGCTCCCGCCACGTGGGCGATGGTTGGATAGCAAGCAACGTCGCCAACATCCTGCTATCGTGCGACCGTGACCCACCCGGAAGGCAGCCCCGAGCCTCGAAGCGCGGCTGAGGTGCGGGTTACGATCGCGTCTTTGCTGGCCTCCCTCGGATGGGTTGTGCTTGGGTTGCTCTCGCTGCTTACCGGCCTGATCGCGCTGATCACGACCACCGCAATGGGGCACAGCGCGAACCCCGGCACCGATGCCCTTTGGGTATGGCTGACGGCCTTCGGCATCAGTTTTGGCGTTCCTTTCGCGCTTTCCGCCTGGAAGCACAGCGGGAGCCCTGACCGGATCCGGGCAACCATGGCTTGGTTGCCGACCGTCTGGAATACGGCAGGACTCTTAGTGGCGACCATGCTCATCCCGGATATTACAGGGACGGCGCTTCGCAAGCTGGACTGGGTCGTCCAGGGACAACTTGGGGATTCCCATCCGACCACGCGTGCCTTGAGCGCACTCGGTCATGAACTGGCCGAGGAGATCGATCCCGCCGGTGGCGATTTCCCAGCGCCACGTCTCAAACCATCGACGCTCTCCCTCGAAAACGCGATCTCCGTCCCCATGGCCCACGATGGCGCCGCAATCTTTTTGGATGTACAGCTGGGCGGTCCGTCGGGAAAACGAGATCTGACCTATCTCTTCGACACGGGCGCGTCATACACCACCATCACCAGCGACGTGGCCCACGAGCTCGGTCTCGTCGTTCCCAAGGATGCCCCAACCCTTGAATTCAACACGGCGACGGGTCTGCGCGAAAGTCGCATGATCTACCTCGATTCGCTCGCATTTGCCGGAATCACGGTGAACGGGATCCTCGTTTCGGTCTGTGATTCCTGCGCGACCGAACATACAAGCGGCCTGCTCGGGCTCAATGTCATGCGAGAATTCTTTGTGCAGATGGACTACCAGGACCGTCAGATGCAACTGATTCCGAGGATGCACGAGGGTCGGCCCAACCGGGCCTACGATATCGAGCCCCTGGTGCATATGGAGATCGAAGATCACCCAGAGATTTGGCTTGGGAGAGTCCGCTGGGTCATCCTCCTCACAAACAACAGCAGCAGGGCCCTTGAGGAGGTCTTGCCGCGAGTGGAGTTCAAGAACGGTCCCATTCTCTTCGGCCAACGTATTGGACGCATTGCGGCGGGCGCCCAGGCCCGCTCCCTGCTCGTAGGCCGGGCTACCGCGAACACCACAGAGCGCGGCGGCTCGGTTGAATTCACGCTCTCCCTCGCGGAAGCCCACTGGTAATGCACTCCTTGCTGCTATTCATGCACGTTTTTTGGGGTCTGTCCGAAATCGACCCCGGAGAAGTCCCGGTTTCCACCGTCGGCGAGGAGATCAACTGGCTGTTCAGCGCCCCTTGGGGGAAAATATTCATGTACGGCATCGCGGCGGTCGCGGTTATTTTCCTTGGCAACCTGGTCTCGAATCGCAAGAGCCGAGCCACGAGTGGGCGCATGGCAAAGCTCGATTTTGACATCGAGATCGCACGCCTTGAGTCTCTACCTGTGCAACCCATTGGTGCGGCAAAAACCGGAAAAGTTCATTTTGAGGCGATCATTCTGTCGGCCACAGGGACCTTGGGCTCCAAGCACGGCAAACCAAGGATTTGGCACAACCGAGCCGGCTCCGGGCGCAACACAGCGGTTGGCGTAGAACTCGCGGTCCTCGGGGATGCGACCGGACAAGTTGGAGTTGAGAATCTTGAGACCGCCCGCGTCATCGCGCCGCGCGACTCATCCAGTCCCCACGATACGGTCTCGCTCTACGTCGGTGACCGCGTACAAGCACTCGGAATTTTCACAGCAGATGCCCACGGCGATGACCCTGACCCCAGTAAAAATATTTACGGAATGATCGGGTCGAATTCACAACTTCAGCTTCGTGTCCTGCGGCGACACGGCGCCGATCAGATCCGCCCGGACTCCGCAGCAGTCACTTCGCCGCAAGGCACTGAGACAGAACAATGAAACGCCTCTCTACCCTCGCCCTCATCGTCCTTCTGATTGAAATCTCGGGCTGCAAAGACACCCCGTCGCCTATTCCACCGGACGATGCACCCACCGCCAAAAATGAACATCCGCTCCCAGAGGCCCCAGCGAGGCCCACGCTCCCACCACAGGACCCCGATCCTGATGCCCTGCACGTGGCAAAGCTAGACTTCGAACGCGGAGACTTCCCCGCCGTTGCTGCTGCCCTGGGACCTCTCGTCACGTCACTGACGGGCGATACGCAAATCCGAGCCCACGGAATTGCGATGGCCTTGCTCTCTCTCTCCGCGGGGGCAGAGATCGCAGAGATGGGAAAGGAAAACAGCGAAATCGCCCTGACCGACGCGGCTCGGCTCGGAGATCCCGAAGTCCAGCAATACGCACGACTCGCCCATGGCGCCTATCTCGTGGGGGTAATGGAAGCGACCGAAGCCGAAAGCGATCTGACAGTGGCTGTCAATTTGGAGGGTACGGCACAAAATCTCGCGCGCCTGTACCTCGCCCGAGCGCTCCTCGGTCAGGCCTTCGACGAGGAGAACAAACTGGTGAATCCAGGAATGCTGGGCAAGGCCAAAGCTCAATACGAAACTGTCCTTGAGCATGCCGCGACGGAGGCCATGCAGGGACGCGCAGAGACCGGTCTCGCAGCCCTTGCCAAACATCGTAAGGATCGCGCGGCCCGCTGTTCGAGCGCCGCTTCCGCGACGCGCCATTTTCTCGCGGCGGAGGCATCGGAGTATTTGAAAGAGGCGCCGCAGATCCTCGCCAAAGGCTGCTAGAAGCCCCTCAATCGGCCTGTGCTCCCTCTCAATCTCCTCTACGACGACGATGATATCGCCGTCGTGCTCAAGCCATCGGGCATCTCTGTTCACCGTGGCTGGGACCGCGAGCGCGTCGTCGTGATGACCCTGCTTCGAGACCTCTTGGGTCGCTACGTTTACCCTGTCCATCGCCTCGACCGCAGCACCAGCGGCGCCCTGCTCTTCGCGCTCAGCTCGGCCGCAGCCCGCGCCCTGCAACAGCAGTTCGAGTCGCAGAGGATCCATAAGACCTACATCGCACTGACTCGAGGCATCACCGAAGAACACGGAACCATCGACCACTCCCTGGCAAAAGAGAAGGACGCGCCCCGGCGAGCCGCGACCACCGACTACAGACGCCTAGGACGCTTCGAGCGCTATTCTTTGATCGAAGCCAAACCACGTACCGGAAGACTCCACCAGATCCGTCGCCATTTTAAGCACATCAGTCACCCGCTGATCGGCGACGTGCGCTACGGCAAAGGCGAACACAATCGAATCTTTCGCGAGCGCTTTGGCCTACATCGACTCGCACTTCACGCCATCACACTTCGTTTTTTTCATCCCCGCACGGGCCTCGAGATGCACATACACGCTCCGCTCACCGAGGACCTCGCTCGACCCTTGCGAGCGATGGCGCTCATGCTTCCGGAGTTCGAAGAGGTGAAGCCGCCCCGCTCCTGACCGCCACGGCCGCAGCTCAACGTGACATCACGAGGCCATCCACGACCATCGCCAAAAAGAGCACGCTCAGGTGGATCAGCGAATACTTGAACAAGCTGGTCGCCCATGGACCCACGTCTTTTGTATCGCGAACTCGAAAACCGACGATCGCCTTCCACACCCCATACCCACCAAACCCGGCCGCAGTCGCCAAATAAATCCATGAAGCGAGACCCAAGGGGACCGCCAGCACACACACGGCCAGCAACGCGATCGCCGCGATAAGAATCCCCCATCGCGTCGCCTGAAGGCCGTAGGAGCCCGAGAATGTTCGCAGCCCGGCCTTGGCATACTCGCCTTCTAACTTGATCGAGATCGCTAGAAAATGAGGGATCTGCCACAACACGAGGATCCCGAACAGAACGAGGGCTGGTGCACCCAGCTCGGGGCTCGCCGCAGCCCACCCGATCACCGGAGGGATCGCTCCCGGGATGGTCCCCACAAGCACCGCCATGGCGGTCCGTGGTTTCATCGGTGTGTAGATCCAAACATAGGACCCGAACGCGAGCGCCGCGAGCCCGGCCGCGACCCAGTTCGACGCGAGCAACAGCACTGTGTGCGACACCAAAGCAAGCAGCACGCCAAACACCAGCGCAAAACGAGATGCCATGCGCCCCGCCGGCAAAGGCCGACCTTGCGTTCGTCGCATGAAGCGATCCGAATCTCGCTCAAGATAGCAATTGAGCGCGTTCGCGGCCCCGACAACGCCGGCGGTGGCGAAGATGCTGAGCGTCGCGTTTAGAAGCCCCAGCTTTCCCGGAGCCAACCACAGCCCCCCCGCGGTTGTCACGAGGACAAGCGAACTCAATCGCGGCTTCATCAAAGACGTCACGTCAGAAACAACGGACGGCGTTGCCGTCAGCGTCGTCGCCGAATTTTCAGGAGTGTGCGCCGTCGTCGCGCTTTGCATTTCGAGTTCCACGGAAGAGTCTCGGGCGGCAACCCAGCCGCGGGCACCGATATAGCAAATCGTCGTCCAAGGCGGTCCGAGAACGGCCCCTTGGGCCAGATCTGGGCCTCAACGGGTCTCAGCTTGGTCTGAGTGAATTTTCAAGACTGCGGCGAGGCCACACGATCGGGCTGAGATCAGATTTGTCACGCGCGCCGAGCCTGAACGCCATGCACGCCATCGTGGACAACATTGGCGCGAAACCTCAACAACCTCCAGATGCGGCCCGTTGAGGGGAGCGCGTTACAGGAGACCTCACGATCGACGAAGTCCGGATCGACAGAGCTTGGATCTACGCAGTGAAATTTCTCCATCTTCATCACGAACCGACACGCGTACACGAATGCGGAGATCCACGGGTCTGGATCCAAGCTCGGCGCCTGGCTCAACTCGGTCATCAAACGACCTTTGTCGAGGTCCATGGCGAGCGACAGATCGGCCGCGTTCGCTGGGAACGTGTCTCCGAACCGGGCATCGCTCGCATCCGTTCGGACCGAAGACCTCGCAGGGCGCTATTCCCCAAGGATGACATCGCGCTCCTCGTCGAAGGCGGACTGACATGTGACTTTGAGCTTGTGCTGGTGGCCTCGACGAACATCACCCTCGTGACCGCCGGCCTGAGGCTCGCCCGCGAACGCGGCGTGCCCTTCGTGCTTGAACAAGCCACCCCTTGGCCAAAAAATCAGGACCAAGCCCTACGAGACGAGGCCTACGCTGAAGGGCGCCGAATTATTGTCGCCAACCAAGAGCTGGTCGACGATCTGTTATCGCTTGGGATTTCTTCCAGGAAAATTGCCCTCATTGAACCGTCGGTTGAGGACTCGATCCTCGTCCGACCCGCGGATGGAACCCCCGCCCCGGTGTCGTTGCGCCAGCGCAGTTCGCTGTTGCGGCACCGACCTCTGGTTGCCGTTCTGGCTGATCTCGATTCGGCGCAAGTCCGTGAATCACTGCTTGCCCTCGCGTCCCATATTCGCACCATCGACCCGCCCGTCTTGCTGGCGGTGCTCGGCCACGGCGCTGGATACGAGGACCTGCGACAACGTGTCCAGACCCATCCGAACACGGCGCTCGTCTGTGAACCGATGCCCACCGCGGCCGCCCGTGTCGAACTTCTTCAGGCGGCCGACCTCGCACTCTCGGCGGTCCCCGACACGAGCTTCGACCCGCCTCTTGAACCGCTTCTCGATGCTCTTGCCTGCGGTAACCCCGTAATTTATAATCACTATGGTGCCTTTGGTACCAGCCTTGTCGCCCAAAATGTGGGCTTCGCCTACGATCTTGGCGACCCCGAAGATACCGCCCAGCTGCTCATACGAACCCTTCGCCAGCCCGACTGGCGTCGTTTTGGACCCCCTGCCGCGCGTAGCTTCGCTGGCGCGGCGCGGTTCGATCCCATCCGCCACGCCCACGAACTCGACCACCTGCTTCGATCGTGTATTGAGGCAGACCCCGCACTGCCCGAATTTCCCATCTTACACGATGGCGACCATGAGGCTGCTGCCAACGATCCCGGCGAAGCCCCCGAGGCCGCGGTTCGACCGACCGGCACCTGAGCCGGCTCGTTCTCTATTAATAGGGCTCACGCCGCAGCGTCACGCTTCTATCGAGCATGCACCCGGACGAGCACCGATTTGAGGTAATTTCCTTCGCTAAACCCCAGCGGGGTGGGATGATCTGAACCCGCCCCCCATCGATCGAGAACCTGAAGAATCTTCTGCTCGGCGTGAGCAGCTTCCCGCAGGGTGTTCTCAAAATCTTCGCGGTCGATGTGGCTCGAACAAGATGCCGCGAGGTAGTCCCCACCTGGTGAGACACTGCGAAGACAGGCTCGATGCAGAGCACGATAGGCCTTGAGCGCCTGGGGTCGCACGGACTGACGGGGCGCAAAACTAGGCGGATCTGCGATCACGAAGTCGAATTTCTTTTCCCCGAGTGACGCCAGATAAGGAGCGACCTCAACCGGACACCCGCGATGCTCACCCGCGGGCAACCCGTTGAGTTGCCAAGCTCGGCTCGCTAGCTCGACGGCCGGCGCAGCGCTATCGACGGTAACAACCTCGCGCGCCCCACCGAGCCCGGCGGCGACAGAAAACCCGCCGGTATAGCCGAAGAGGTTGAGCACACGGCGCCCCGCAGACAGCGCCCGGACCCGATGTCGACCAGGACGATGATCAAAAAACATCCCGGTCTTTTGCCCATGGCAGAGATCCGCAAGCAAGATCATTGCGTGCTCCCGGATCTCCACCGCTTCGCTCGGAACCGTGCCCCAGATCGTCGAGCTCCGCTTGTCCGCACCGCGTCCCTCCCGAAAGATGAGGTTCTCGACGCCGATTCGCTGTAGCGGTGCCCGCAGAGCCTCGATCACGGCCTTCTTCCAGGCGACGATGGCGGCGCCGTCGAGTTTCAACACCGCAAAGCGTCCATACCGATCCAAAACCACCCCCGGAAGTGCGTCTCCCTCGCCGTGCAGCAGCCGATAGCCATCCGTCCCCGCCGGAACCACCCGATCCCGGAGATCAAAGGCCGCGGCGACCCGCTCGTGAAAGAGCGCACCACCGACCCGCTGATCTTCGTCACGTGTAAAAATTCGAACACCAATCGGTCCCGACTCGGCCAATCCCGTGGCGAGATAGCGGCCTCGCCGATCGAGAACCCGGACGACCTCCCCAGGCGCATGCCCCCCGGACTGCAAGGCCTCGGCGAAAATCCATGGGTGACCGTGAGCGACAACCCGCTCGATCGGTTTCTTCAGGCGAAGAACAGGGAGACTCTGCGAATGCGCTACTTTCGACACTGTCGCCCACCGTACCGCGAGCCGCTCCTCGCTCAAAGCCGCTCGCGCCACGGGGCATCGCCGCTCGCGCTGCCGGCCCGACCCGACCCGGCGACCCTTCGGCATTTTTCTCGTTCCAGCCCAACTTGGACAAATGCACGACGATCGGCGACGATTCTCGTCCATGGCACGGCAAGACGAACCCTACTATTCGCACTGGGCGGACCGAGCAGCGGCCAAGACGGTCGCGGCCCATCCCGACGCCACAACCTACGTTCTTGCGGCCGGCATCACCCCTTCAGGTCAGATCCACATCGGGAATTTTCGAGAAATTATCACCGTAGATCTCGTCGTTCGCGCCATGCGAGACCTTGGAAAACAGGTCCGATTTATCTACTCGTGGGACGACTTCGACGTATTTCGCAAGGTCCCGCAAAACATGCCTCAGCAGGCCATGCTGACTGAAAATCTCCGTCGAAGCATTGCGGACGTTCCCGACCCCTATGGCGAGAACGAGAGCTACGCCGCACGAAATATCGACGAGCTTGAACGTGGAATCGCACCGCTAGGCATCCACTGCGAGTTCATCCGACAACATGTCTGCTACCGCCGAGGGGACTATGCCGCGGGGATTCGAACGGCTCTCGAGCAAAAGGACGTCATCCGAAGCATCCTCGACGAATACCGAACAACGCCGCTTCCAGAGGATTGGCTTCCCCTGGCGGGATTCTGCGATCGCTGCGGGCGCGATCGAATCAATTTTTGCTGGGAGGGCGGCGACATGGTGTCTTACAGCTGCGCCACGGAGGGCTGCGGGCATCAGCAACGGGTTGATCTGCGCGAGGGCGGAAACGTCAAGCTCCCGTGGCGGGTCGACTGGCCGATGCGCTGGGCCAAAGAGCGTGTGCATTTCGAGCCCGGCGGCAAGGACCACAGCTCCGAGGGCAGCAGCTACGACACTGGTAAGCGGATCGTCGATCAGGTCTACGGCTACCAAGCACCCGTCTACGTCGCCTATGATTTTGTCATCGGTAAATCGGGTGGAAAACTCAGTAGTTCTCGGGGAGCCACAACGGTCGGTACCACACTCGAGATCTACGAGCCCCATCTCCTGCGCTGGCTCTTCGCTAGCTATCGCCCCAACACCGAGTTCGTCATCCACTTCGATGAAGACGTCCTGAAGGTCTACGAAGACTACGACAAGGCCCGCCGGCTCGCCTACCAACCGCAAGATGGCGGCAAGAAAGACAAGAAACGCCAGATCGCCCGCCGAGCCATGGACCTGGCCCGAGTCGGCGGAGACCCCATCCAACCGACGGACTCGCTTCCGTTCCAACCGTCGTTCCGCAAGCTTACCGAGATTTTACAAATCTACGACGGAGACCTCCCCCTAACACTCGGGTACTTTGTCGAATCGGGGAAGATCATCACCGAAGAAGAACGCAGACTCTTTGGAGTTCGCGCCCGGTGCGCGTGGAATTGGATCGATTTTCATGCTCCCAAGTCTTTTTGCTACCGAATCCGCAAGGAACAAGCAGCACGAACGCTGCCCACGGCGGAGTGGGCCGTCTTGAAGAAACTCGTTGGATTTCTAGCCGAGAAACCGGGCGCCTCCGAGAGCGAGCTCGTCCCACATATGAGGACCTTGCTCGAAGGCAGCGAGCTCGATGCCCAAACTTTCTTCCCCGTCGTCTACGATCTGCTTCTAGATCGACCCAAAGGCCCGAAACTCACCACGCTGTTCACGACCATCGAGCACAGCCATCTGATTCGATTGCTATCCGCAGGTCTCTCAAACCCTCCGTCTAGCTCCTCGACGTCCTAGGTCGCGTCCCCGCAAACCTGATCGACAACGGCTTGAAGCCAGGTTCCCAGAACTTTGACGGTCTTTCCGTCGAGGCCCTGCACCCACTCCACGTGGTCCATCGCGTGTCCTTGCCCTGGGGCCGAAAGCGCCGCTCGGCACGAGCGCGGGCACTCTGGCAGCGTTTTCCAGTCGAAGACGAGCGGCGGCTGATCGCGTTCGTCACGGAATCGCGCGAGTTGCCGGATTCGTTCTTCAATACAAAGGTTGATGACTGCGAGCGCGGCCACTAGAACGGCTCGAAGTTCAGTCTCTTGCGGCGCGATCCGAGCAAGTCGGACCTCGCGGTACCAAACCCGAAGCGCCACAAGTTCGGCGATGTATCGCAGGTTTTTTTTAGTTCGATCGTCCACCCCGCCAAGCCGGTCCCAGCGCATCGGAATATCGACTTCCCGTTTTTTTTGCATCACCAACCGCCCGGCATCGATGTCGCTTCGCACGACCTGCCCGGCCGCCGCGACGCTCCCGAAGCCGACCTTTGTCGGGCCCACCATCCCTCCCGCACCCCCAAGGAAAATTCGGGGTGCCCGCAGAAACACGCCTCGGACGACGTCTCCAACCAAGGAGGGCGTCGCCTTATCGCCGCGCTCGCCCCATGGCGTAAAGTTGAAATGGATGAAACCGCTGCCCACTTCTGAGTGGTCCTGCCTGGAGCTGCCCCCCGCCATCAGGCAATCACAAAAATTAATCACGCTACCCAAGGTCACAAAGGACAGCAAAAGAGTCTGCTTGAGCCCGACAGCGTGCGCGGTGCTGGCTTCCTCCTCCAGCAAAGTTCCGGGTCGAAGATGGGCATTCGCCCCAACCCTGGCTCCGCGCAACAACACCGCACCGTCGACAAAACCACTGGCTACCGCCGCGCCCGCGCCCAACACCGCATTTCGCAAGGTCGCGGGGCCTTCGTGCGCCACCTCTGCCCCTGGGCCGACAAAGGTCCGTGGGCCTTCGATCCGCGCTCCAGGATGCAAGACAACCCCCTTACAGATTCGGGAGAGAGCGACGCTGGACCCCACGAACGTCTGCCTCGGATCCACGATCTCAACTCCACGCTCGGTCAATACATCGAGCCGTCGCTCAATATCAGAGACCCGACGATTCAGGGTCCCTGGCCTCTTTGGGGGTCCTTCGTTTGAGCTCACGGCGGGTCTATAACATAGCCCGCGGTCAACAATGGGGGCATGCTGACCGATCGTTCAGGCGACAATGTCGAGCAAGGCCCCCATCGCCTCATCCACCGCCCGGACCGTAGCGACCGAAGCACGAACCTGCGCCTCGCCCATCTTTAGATCGACGATCGCCTCAACGTCGATCTCTTGAGTCAGTTTTTCGCTGGCGCCCTGCATCCGAGAGGCCCCGCGCTGAATCCCGCTGTGAGCGACCCTATAGGCTGACGACAGACCCTGCGCGATGGGTTCCACATGATCGACATCGACAAGGCCGCCCAGAACTTGAGTCGAGCGAGCCGGATCTTGGCCACCTTCGGCCTCAACGACCTCGCCCAGCTCATGATATACGCCTCACCATGGCTGAGCTTTCGGACCAAGACATACGCGACGCGGCCGCCGAGGCCGGAATTTCGCCCGCCGAGCTACGGAGTGCGCTGGCCGAACAAGATCGAGACCTGCCAGCGATCCCTGAACACCGCGGAGCGTTGGCCCCCTCTCGGCGAGGGCCAAGCGCGGCCGCAAGCGAGGTAAATCTCCCCTATGCGCCCAAACAGGCGCTGCAGACCCTGCGTGAGGCTCTCGAGAGCCGTGTCGGAACCAAAGGTCACCTGCAAGGACCACTCGAGGCCGACATTTTCGACGAAAAAAATGGAGTCATCTTCCACTTGCGTGCACAGGGGGACGGAGCGAGCGGAGCCCTGGTGCGCGTCGATATCGATCCCAGCCCAATCAAGAATCGCCGAACGCTGTCCCTGATCGCCCTCACGGTAGGGGTCACCGGCCTCGCCCTTGTCGGCCTGCTCGCCTGGCCGGGCTACTTGGCGGCCCTGGCCCTTGGCCTCGGTGGCGGCTATTCCCTCCGAACAAAAGGCGCCGCACCTAGCGTCCGCACGGCTCAGGGCTTTTTAACCGAGGCCATCTTCGCTGCGGAGTCATCCGTCCGTGACCCGGACCCCCTCCGCGCGCTCACCTCACCTCCACGGTAGTGCCTCCGCGCAGGCCGTGGCACGTGCGTGGCCGGTGCCCCGCCGCGAACCTCTCTGCGCGCTTTGGTTACACCTTTCAATCGGTGGACAAGTCGGCCCGCACCGCGGCTGCCACCCATGCTCTCACGGAAACCAAAGGCCCATCCCATGATTTCTGTATTGGGTCAGGTTGCCTAGAGCTGCGGGAGCGACAGTGGAAAAGGCGAGTACTGGCGACGTTGATCATCCGCTCTGATGATGGTGTTCGTAAATCGATCTTTTGTGTCGCTGCACAAAAAAATGGAAGGTCAGCCGAGTGACAACCGATTACATCCATATTGTAAGCATTTGTCACGATCGCAAGAATGTCGATGGGTCGAAAATGGGGATCGTGGCTCATCATCGCCGGTCTTCTCAGTGCCTCATTTTGTGCTCTTTCACCGAACCACTACGAGACAAATCGGGCTCCCCTCATTCATCGAATGTAGTGACCCTACGATTTTAACGACCCACTCCGTACATCTACAATTTCCTCAAATCGCCTCTCTACGGCCCCATATACCGTATTTTCGTATCCATCCCCCGCACTCATTGAGTCGAGTCTTCTCCCCGCGATCGCAATTTTCCCTCGTTATAGCCAACGGTCCATGAGCGGGGTCATCATGCTCGATGCCCCCGCTGTGACGGGCGTCTCGCGCCTAAACGATGCCAATTTGTCGCACCCCTAATCGGTTTCCAACTGTTGAGCATTGTTGTCGAATGCTTCAGACTTTCCGAGCATGTCTACGAAGCTGTCATCGGAGTTTTCGTCTCATATGGCAGTGGCTCGTCGACAAGCGATCGTCGAGTTCATGGTCGGTCACCCTTCGGCAACTCTCGGAGAACTGCTTACACTCGATCAGGAGTTGAAGAACTTGAGTATCGCTGAGGTAATTCATGCAGAGTCGGTGTCAACGCAGTCGACATCGCCCCAAAATCTCCCTGCGACGGGCTCTCTCAATGCGGTTGACACTCGAACCGCAGCCGGCCGTGTGACCTACGACGCCTCCGTTCTCGCGACGATCCGCAAGTTCAACGGACGCGTTGGCGCTGAGACCCTGCGAACCTCCGCAGGGGGCGATCCTCATCAGATCCGCCGCGCCTTGGCTCGACTCGTCCGGCGCCGCGAGGTCAAACGCACCGGACGAGCCCGTTCAACGCTCTACGAAGCGCAGCAAGAGTCGCCCGCCGCGCGCGCTTCCCGCCCCGCGACACAAGACCAAAACTCTCGCGGCAGCCAAGAGCCCAATGCCACCCCCTAGGTTGCCTCCACGTCGGCCAGCGCGTGGGCGCGGCCTCCTGAGGCGACTCGTTGGACATCACCGTTCGAATCGTGAAACCATTCGCTTGTCATCCCCGACTGTTGGATAGCGGTGTTGGCGCGATGTTGATGGATCCACAAACGATGCTTTGCCGCAACCAGCTATTTCCCGCCCTACTTATCACCACCAGTGCAGCATCGATGCTCGTCTCAGGGTGCGCTGGAACATCTTCTTCCGACGTCGGTGCCAGCGACACAACCGCATCCACCCAACCTGGTGACGACGACACGAGCACCGCAGAAAATTCCGGTTCGGAGGAGTCAGGGTCGCCGAACAACGACTCCGGCTCCAGCGACGACGATTCGGGGAGCGATACCGACACTGGTAGTATGGACTCCGACGGCGACGGACTCAGCGACGCAGCAGAGGCCGAGCTTGGCACCGATCCAAACAAGCGCGACACCGACGACGATACCTATTGGGATTCCTGGGAGGTCACCGAAGGGACGGACCCTCTCGACCCTGAGAGCCGCATCTACATCGGCTACTGGCCCTACAACCCCGACAAAGACTCGATTGAAGATCCTGGCTGGAACTCACCCGATGCGACGGCCAGCACCGGCGGCATGGTTCCCCATTTTGCACTCGAGGACCAACACGGTGAGATGGTCGATATCTACGACTACGGTGGACATGATGCCTCGATCGTCTTTGATTTTTCAGCGCTTTGGTGCGCACCGTGCCGTGGTATCTCGGAGTGGCTCTCGGGAGGGACCAGCGACATCACTGGGGTGTTTTCAACCTCGTTCCCATCCGTCCCAGAGAAGGTGAACACGGGGCTCGTCTACTGGGTGACAATTTTGGGCGACGGCGCCACCCAAGGCACCAATATCGTACTCGAAGACCTGCAAGCATGGGATGCCGAATATCCAAACGAGAAGATCGTCGTGCTCGCCGAGACTCCGCAAAAACTAGCTGTAGATAAATACGTCGCGGGAGGATGGCCCGCAATACTCATCGTCGGCCCAGACATGGTCGTCTCTCACTATCCAGATTTTTCACAAGATCCGTGGAGCAGTCTTCGCCTCATCGACACCGAACTCTAGTTCTCCTGAAGTTCGTGCGGCGGTCCTTGGACGTCAGCACGCAAGGCTCGGAGCCGTCAACCCCACCTGACGGAGGGAGGCGCAACCAACATGTGGATGCGTCGAGCATTGTCGAAGCAGTCGCTCCATACCGATCGAGAACGCCTCCACGTCATCGGGACCAACGACCATGGCTTGCTCATCGCCCGCGCAAAGCTCGGGTATTCCCCCCACGGCTGTGGCGAGCACGGGGACTCGGTAGGCCCTGGCTTCAGGAATGACCAAGGGCGCACCTTCCGAAAGAAACGAGCTCTCACGCGAGGGCACACAAACAAGATGTGCACGGGAGTAGAGCCCAGCGATCTTCGACTGCGGAAGGTATCCGTGAAATCGAACATCGAGTCCAAGTCGCGCCGACAGCGCCTCCAACCGATCTCGCTCGGGGCCGTCACCGGCAACATCGAAGTATGCATCTGCGCTCCTCCGCGCTGCGGCCTCCAGCATAAGATCGACGCCCTTTTGGCGAATCAATCGTCCGACAAACAGCACGCGACGTCTCTCGCCATCGACCGGTCTTCGAGCGAGCCACCGAGGGCCAGGCCTAGGGACGCTCTTTAACATCGCCTCCACCTGAAAATGCTCAGGCAACTGCGCCAAGCCAAGGCCCGCGACAAATCGGTCAAGCTTCTGTTTCGAGGGAAGAAACACAGTCTCCGCATGCTGCAGCCACACCAAAAAACGTTGACGAAACCACGCAGGGAGGCGCAACAGTAGGTCCACATCGCTTCCGTGGCCGTAGATGCAAAAAGGGACTCCCGCCCGAACACATTCACGGGCAACGATCCATCCACAAGGTAGCATCATATGGGCAACCACAAGAGATGGCCGATCCTTCATCCGAAGACGACGGCGTAGCGCGGCGGCTTGGGCCACGCAAAACAACGGCACGAGTCCGGCCCGCCACGGCCGCTCTCGAATATTTTCAAGGACTCCAAAGTGACCCGTCAATGACGACAGCCGCCTTGGCGCGTAGTTAAAGCGCTCGATCTGGACCGTCGAGTGCTGCGACTCCGTCGAGCCCACAGTCCTCGGCACCAAAGCACGAATGGTCTGGCCGCTTCGCTCGCCCTCCTGCTCCCAGTGACGGAGAATAAACGCGCCTCTGGGGTCGTTCTCCCACTGGGGAAAGGTCGAACTCAGAACCAGCGTGTGGCTCATTGTTGTTTCTCAAGAAACATGACCAAGAACCCCGCAAACCTCGCAAGGGGGGAGTCCATCAGACTCCACTCGACCTGGCGCACAACATCGCCAAGCACCGGCACCCTAAAAATTGCAGAATGAGGAGTCGCAACTCGGATCCCCGCGGTTCCGATCAATTTCGCACCCACCGGAATATGAGTCTCGGCTTCCTCGGGCGTCCAAAAACGCGTTGAGATCGCTCCTTCATCAAAACTATTTGATGTCCGGCGCGGTCCAAACAACCGTTTGGTCAAATACCGGATCGAGTGGCGGTTGTAGACATCGATCACCATGTGCCCGCCTGGACGGAGAACCCGCAACATCTCCGCGAGCGCGCGATCAACATCGGGCACGTGCGCCAAGACTTTAAACGAGTAGACGGTATCAAAGCTCTCATCTTCAAAGGGAAGGTCCGTACAATCCCCTTCTTGAACGGTAAGCCCGCGCTCTTGCGCCTTCTTCAGCATACCTGGCGAGATGTCGATTCCCTGGGCCGAACGTGCGAAACGAACCACTCTCTCCAAAACCAACCCGGTCCCACAACCGATCTCGAGCACGTCCTTGTCGGTACCGACCCGCTTAACCAGCGCCGCGGCCTGATCGTCGATCAGTTTATGGTAACCGACGTTTCGCCCGTCGTCGTAACCGTTCGAAAAGGCATCGTAATAATCGCGGTTTTCCGCCCCCATGGGCACGGAGATTACTATGGATCCCCATACAAGTGAAAGCCGCGGTTGCAATCTCGGACATACCGGCGCCTGTCCGCGACCGACTCGATGCTTGCACGACATTCGCGCGTGATTCTTGGGCTCAAGTCGTCAGGCGGGCCTTGGCGAATCCGCTTCCAGGCGGACATAGAGCGCATTATACGACGCCGCCATCGTATCCAACGAAAATTCTGCGGCGACCAAACTGCGCGCCTCCCTCCCCCAAGCTTCGAGCCGTTGCGGGTGGCGCAGGACTTCCCCCACGGTCTTGACCAGTTCGGCTGTATCGCGCACGGCCGCACCCACGGTCTGGCCTCGTCGACACGCCGCCTCGAAAATTTCATTGATCGGAGCGAAATCCATGGATACCAGACCCACGCCCATCGCCATCCCCTCCAACAACACGAGTGGAAGATCAACCTTCCGCTTCAAATGATCCGCGACAAAAATCTGTAAACTACATCCTCGGATGAGTTTCGCCATGTCAGGAACCGTGCCGTGAAGCTCCGCCCGACACTCCGCGATATCGCCGGCCAGGGCAGTTCGAAGACGCTCGCGTTCAGCAACGTCTTCCTCCGATTTTGGCCGACACGCGATCACTAAACAGCCGGGATCGATCGGTTGATCGCGAAAGCTCTGCGCCAAGGCGATCAAACGATCCACGACAGTCGCATCAAGGTCCCCGGCAAAGAGCACACGAGGGCCGCCTGCTCCCGCTCCCCTTGCTTCCCGAACCTTGGTTGGAGGTGCGACCGCCGGGTAGATGGTACTCACCCGATCGGGGTCGAAACCTGCCGAGATCAAACGGCCGGCGGTGTGTCGAGACAACACCACGACCCTGTCGAGCGGTGCCAACATCCCAAGCCGATCCTCAACTCGATGCGAGGACATCAAGCTCTGTATCATGGGGCGAGTCGGTTGCAGCCGACGAAGCCAAGTGAGTACCGACGAGGTGATCTTGTTGGGCGTAAAACAAAAGTGCAGCGGTTGTTGCCGACGATGATATGCCAACAAGGTGGTGAGTACGCCGACCTTCGCCCTCATCGTTGGCGCGTGCCCCATCGAAGGCTTCGCTATCACCTCATCTTCCGCATCGCGTACGGGACAGAGAGGATCGCCGAAGTAGGTCAAACGCCGTTCTACTGGGAGTGAACGGACCAAATCTCGAACAAGAACTGTCGATCCATCGTCGAAGGGCTCACGCAGCGGTTTCGCTACCAATAGCCACGGCGCCGGGGAGATTGAATCACCCCGCACGTCGTAGCTCCTTGAGCTGGGCCACGGTCACCGCTCGACTCCCCCAAATTATACCGACAAACACCACCGTCATCGCGGCCAATTTGGCCACGATCATTACAAATCCATGTGCGCTCCAGAGCTGTCCAAGCAAGACAACCGCGATCGTAGCCGCGACGATCTTCACTAGGTAAGGGAGCGGCGCACGGGCTCCAAACACTCCGCGCAGAGCCGCAAAAGCCACAACAACTCCGACGCCGCCCGCGACCACCACCGCCATGGCCGCCCCGCGGTTTCCCTGCTCCGGGACCCAAAGCAGCGTGAGGGTCGCTACCGTGACCAACACGACGGTGACCAGCCCGATCGCCACCTTCGAACGCCCGCTGCTATTGAGAATCCACGCCGACGTCACCGCAAATGAATAGCCCGAATAGCCCCAAACAAGCAGACCTAGGTCGCTCGCTCCGGCGGCATATTCCGCGGGAAATAGAAGTTCCTGAATCTCATAGGCCGACGCCGAGGCCACCGCGGCCATCAGCGCTAGCAATAAGATGGTGACCTTCGCAGTTTCCGTCACATATCGACGTATGCGTTCGGTGTCCTTCGATGCGGACAACGTCGCTATCAGAGGAAACATGACAAGGCTCACGGCATTCATCAGGCTGTAGGGGATCAGCGCGACGAGTTGGGCACTGGAATACAAACCGACAGCATGATTCTGAGCGTCTGTGACGGCGTATTTTTTCAGCACAAACAGATCGACAAGCAGCAACAGATTCATCCCCAAGGTGAAGAGAATCAGTACCCCGGCAAAGGCGGCCATCGGAGGTGCCTGAGCGCTTGGCCGAACTACTTTTTGGGGCCGATTGAACCACACAAAAACCACCGACAAACACAGCGACAGCGCCGCCGCGACCGTAAAGCCCCCAATCGTCATGGCCAGACCGAGGCCCAAAGAAGCACCGACGATAATCAGCCCCGCCTTGCTGGTCGCCATGAAGATGTCGAGGGCCGCCTGCCATGTGAATCGTCGGGTCGCATTCAGTGTGCCGATGTTCACTGCGTAGAGACCATAGACCGCCGAGATTGGCGCTACATAGCGAATCGGCGCCACCAGATCCGTGTCGTTCAGGACTTCGCCAAGCACCGGTGCTGCGAGAAAGAAAACAAAGGACGCGCCGCCTCCAAGCACCAGCGCAATCCGAGTCCCACGTCGGCGCAAGGCCGTGTAGGACGGCGTGCCGTCATCGTATTGGCCCGCCATGGGTCGACTCACGGCAAACATCACAGTCTGGACAATCACCATGTTCGGGACCGCGATCAATCGTGCGACGACATTGTATTGGCCAAGCGTCGACGCATCGATCACCCGAGCCAGCACCAAGGTCGTCACATAGGCAGCGAGCAAAAAATAGAGTTTGGCCGCCCCTAGCAGGGGTCCGCCGGTAGTGATGCGGGAATTTCCTCGCTGCTCGTCGTCGTGGTCCATGGCGAAAGGATTTGGCGTCCAACGCGCCAGGTGCGTCACACAGGGTAGCAGCCCGATCCCCGGTGGACTGATCCCCACATGAACGCATGCGCGCAAAACACACACGTCGAGGTGCATTGACGTCGGCACCACACCTACCTATCGTGCGCTGGGGCCCATAGCTCAGTTGGTCAGAGCGGCCGGCTCATAACCGGCTGGTCCCTGGTTCAAGCCCAGGTGGGCCCACTAATTTTTCGTGCGAAAGCACGTATCTCCGAGGGAATGAGACACCACAGATGAAGGCAGAGATCGAAGCGCTGCATACCCTGCAAATCCAGGATATGCGCATGGTGAAGCTGGAACAACAGCTGGCGGGTATTCCTCGTAGGCTCGAGGAGATGAGCAAGGATCTCGTCGAGCTCGAGACGATGCTCGATCTTGAGAAGAAGAAGCTTGAGCAGACTCATGATTTCCAGCGGGAACAGGACGACCAGCTGGCGAACGAGGAAGAGCACATTCGAACGAGCAAGGCTCGGCACGGAAGCGCGAAGACTCCACGTGAGGCCAGCGCCGCACAACGCGAGGTTGAGAGCACTCGGCAAATGCGTGATACGCGAAAAGACGAGCTGGTCAAGATCAACGAGGCCGTCGCCTCGGCGGAAGCCAGGATCGCCACCACGCAGGCTGGGCTGGATGACCTGCGGACGAAAGTTGACCGCGAGGCCGTCAAGCTGAACGCCGACAAGACACGGCTGACGGCAACCCTCAGCGCCGCCGAGGAATCGCGTAAGAGCCTGACATCGGTCGTCCAGCGCGAGCTGCTCCAACTCTACGAGCGAGTCCGAAGACGCGGTGGCGGCATCGCCTTTGTCCCGGTTCGCGAACGTCGATGTCTCGGCTGTCGAATGGAGGTTCCCCACGGAATGTACGTCGATCTTAAGCGTGGCACTGAGATTCCGAACTGTGAGAGCTGTGGCCGACTCTTGTTTTGGGTAGGACACTTTCCGTCGCAGTACCCCATCACGCCCGAACCCGAGGCCGCACCCAAGCCGAAGAAACGCGCCGCGAAAAAGCCGGTCGCTAGCTAACGTTCCGGTCAAAACCGACCACACCTGCGGATGTCAGATATCCGCGGGCCGCTTATAAGGTCTCGCTAGACCACTACCACCCTCTCCAGACGCCGGCCGGATTGCGTCGAGGCATTGCCGGTTTTCTGCAATCGCATGCTTCGAGGTTGGCTGTTGTTGTCCCCCTCAGTCGCACCGGTTCTCGGACATCGCAGCGTGGGCGCGACCAAGGCACGTTGCTCAAGTTCATCGAGGCCGCCTCGGAACGAAGGGCATAACGGCATCGACGTCAAGAGAGCTGCCAACGGCACCCGCTTCGTCAATACCGCGCAGAGAGATCGGCACCGCGGGTCCATGTCGCAACGATGAATATGGCAAGGTAAAGTATCGGAATTTCGCAACGATACAGCGCTGGAGCCACCTAGCGAAGAGCGCATCGGCTAGGCAGATGTTTCGCGGAGATACACTCGCGGCCGCGAGCGAAATTTCGTCAGGAACGTCGAGCCTTTTCATCCTCGCTACCAAAAGGCACCCCCCAGCCTGCACGCGATCGTCGTGCGGCCTCCAATGCCTGGCCAGAGCGCGGCCACCGGAACAACATAATTCGTAGGTCCATGGCGATAGGCGCGCGGACTCACGCCTCGGTGAAAACACCGCTCAGAAGCACTCGACCGATTCATGAGCAGCCTCCGCGAGCACCGATCTCGAGACCTCCAGCCGACCCATCGCAACCCCGCATTTGTGCTGTCGCGCGCCCAACTCTACAGCTCAATCTCAGTGCCCTGGTCGTCGAGATCCAACCGTGGGATCACTCTCGCTATCCCAACAAGATCGACACATCTCATGCCGTCGGCGGTTCTGAGCTCGCTCCACCCTACGCATCCTCCAGCAGCGTCTACATGGATGATTTCAGGGACACGTGCTCCGATGAAATAGCACTGTGCCGACGAGGTCGACAACGATTGCCTGCGAAGCCCTGAGCACTCTCGCTACAGGCTTCGTTCCACCCTTCAACACGGGCCGATGCTCCTACTCAAATTCCCAACGGGTTTCGCCGCGAACGATTTTCATGCCGAGGCTCCCCCCTCGCGCGCGCTTTTTCGAAGAAATCGGCCCGCAAGACTTTGGATCGGTGGCATCACCAGCGCAAGAATGGTCGGCGTTGGTCACCGTCTGGCGGTGCGGGCCCTTTGAGATAGCACGTTTTCTGGTACATTTTCGGGGATGAGCGTAACCGATGGATTCGGGGACTCCGTGAACAGGAGCGAGCAAAGAGCCCCGACCATCGAGGACTGGACCCGCGATACGACTCCGGCCGCCGACTCCCACGACAATAAGAGGCCACTTGGGAGAAACCCCGGAACACTGATCGGTCGATTTACGATCGAAAAAAAGATCGGATCGGGAGGCATGGGGGTCGTCTATCAAGCGGACGACCCCCATCTAGAGCGAAAGGTCGCTCTCAAGATGGTCCGTTCTCACGTCGGAAAAGCCTCCACTCAACTGATCTCCGAGGCAAGAGTCCTCGCGCGACTCTCCCACCCCAACGTTGTCGCAATCTACGACGCCGACATCGTCGCAGATGACGTCTATATCGCGATGGAGCTGGTGGACGGTCCTCGCCTGAGCGACTGGCTTCAGACACGGCGAAGCTGGCGAGATATACTCGCTATCTTCGTACAGTGTGGACACGGACTCCGTGCTGCCCACGAAGCCAACATCGTCCACCGAGATTTTAAGCCCGAGAACGTACTGATCGGCCCAGACGAACGCCCCCGTGTCCTTGACTTTGGTATCGCGCAGTTAAGGTCTCCGAGCGTCCCTCCCCCCCCCGATCAAGGGCCTTTTCTCGGCACGCCGGCCTACATGTCGCCAGAACAACATCTGGGTGGCGTGATCGATGCCCGCTCCGATCAATTTAGCTTTTGTGTCGCGCTCTACAGTGCGCTCTATCGAACATTGCCATTTCCAGGCAAGACCGCGACAGCGATCGCCCAGCACGTCATGGACGGACAAGTCGTGGAACCTGCTGCAGGAACGAAGGTTCCGACATGGTTGCGCAGAGTGCTTCTACGGGGGCTCCAGCATCGACCCGACGATCGCTACCCGGACATGAAAGGGCTGCTCGGAGATCTCGAGGCCATCCCCGCACGACACGCGAGTCGGCGTCGAATGGCTCTCGGGGGTGTTGTGGTTGTCGGGGCGCTCGCCATCGGTGTTTCCGTCGGCCCCGGTCGAGACGTCGAATTCTGCCAAGACGGTGCAAGCTATTTTCACGATCTCTGGACACCCGCGCGCCGCTCACAGATTGCGGACGCCTTCGAGGGCAGCGGAAGTCGATACTCAAAAACTGCCTGGACACAATCCGAAACATCACTCGGTCACTATGTCGACCAGTGGATCGCTCTCTATCAGGAGAATTGCGCCTCGACCCATCTCCGCGGCGACCAATCTGCGGATCTTCTCGATCGCCGAATGGCCTGTTTGAATCGTCGTGTGCAACATTTCTCGGCGATTCTTGAAGCCTTCTCCGACGCGACCCCTCGCACGGTCCGATTCGCCGCCGACACGATCGAAACCCTTGCCCCGGTGTCCGACTGCACCCTCATCAAGGATCCTGCCCCACACTCGCTCTTGCCCCGAAAGCCTAAGTCTCTTGAGCTCGAGCGAGAGCTTGCCGGACTCTCGATTGCTCGAGTTACGGATGCATCGACATCGATGTCGCTGGCCGACGAAATGCTCGCTCGCTCGCAAAAACTTGGGGACCCTACATTGGAGGCAGAGATTCGTTTTGAACGCGCAAAACTTTACGACGTCATTGACGACCAAGAGGCCGCTGAACGTGAATATTCGCAGGTGCTTGTCCTCGCCAAACAAGTCGGGGCGACCACCTTGGAGATGGAAGTTGAAACGGAGCTCGCTAATTTTCTCTCTGACAAACCAAGTTCATGGAACGAGGCGAAACGACGGTTCCGCTCCGCCGAGGCCCTGGGGGTCAACTTTCCCCAAAATGGTCGGCGGATGCATCACCTCGCGGCCATGTACGGCGCGGCTCTACGGCGCAATGGTGAACTCGAGAGCGCGGCGATCCACCTCACGCGTGCGGCCCAGCCCACTCAAGACCGTCCGGCACACCCCACCGCACAGCTCGAACTCGCCGAGATCGCAGCCACCCAAGGAAAGGCCACAGAGGCCTTTAAGCACGCCGCGCGAGCCCTTGAGAGCGCTCTTCACCAGTGGGGTCCTGAGCATCCAAACTACGCAACATTTTTGCTGAGGGTCGGCATCATCTACGCAAGTAACGGCGCCCACGACCGGGCCAAACCACTCCTGGAGCGTAGCAGGGCAATCTTGGAGTCCGACGGCATGCACTCGACACGGCTCGCCGTACTCTCGATCATGGAGATCGGAAATTTGTACGGCCGGCAAGGCAAACACCCTGACGCCTTTGAGTTCTACGCTTGGGCGCTTGAGCTCGCCCAACACTCAGAGACCGACCTCTCACAAAGCACAGCCTTCGTGCACCTCAACATCGGTATCCTCGAGATGATCGATCTTCGCTACGACGAAGCCATCGAGCATCTCGAGGAGGCTCTGAGTCTGCATCAGCGTTCTGCCCCCACGGACCACTCGGAAATGGCGCCCTTCTACATGGCTCTGGGCAACGGCATGGCCGGCGCACAACGCTGGGACGAGGCTCGTAAACCCCTCGAGAGAGCTCTCTCCCTCGCCAGCGCAAGTGAACACGGTTCCTTCAACTTCGCCGAAACCGAGTTCGCCCTTGCCCGTACTCTTCAACGCAGCAAGTCAGTCGCCGACCACCGGCGTGCGCTCGAGCTGGCGACTCACTCCGCTGACGCACTGGAGGTGCTGGGCGAGGCGTTTGCGGACGAGGTTCGGCGCTGGATCAAAGACCATAAGTCCCGCTGAAATCAAAACTCACGGTCCGAAATCAGTCTTCGATCGCCTCGCGCCAAGATCCTCGACCCTCAAAAAGTGAAACGAGACGGTCAACGCAATCATAAGCCGGGTCCTGTCCCCGAGATTGTTGCCTCCTTCGGGTGATGATCATTCTTCTACGCAGCTACCCGAGGTAAAGGGCGGACCACCCTCCGCGCAGGTCCAAAGACCCTTACGACCTCTAATTTGCCTTGCTCCGAGTGGGGTTTACCCTGCCACGCTCCTCGCGGAGCGCGCGGTGCGCTCTTACCACACCCTTTCACCCTTACCAAGGCGAACCCTGGCGGTTTCCTTTCTGTGGCACTTTCCTGCGAGTTACCTCGACTTGCCTTTCGCAAGCACTCTGTCCTATGGAGCCCGGACTTTCCTCGACACAAGCAAGCCTGTGCCGCGATCATCTCATGCCTTGGCCGTCTCGTTCCAACGCCTTCCTTAGCATAGACTAACGAGCCGGCGCCAGAGGATCGACGATCGCTCTTAGTCTTGAGTCGAAGGCGCATCGGTCGTGTCGAAGTCCGCTGCCTTGTGGCGCTCTCGCATTTGGCCCGAGGCTTCTCCCCAAACACGGTTTACACGGATGCCTCTTCGCACGGCCGGCCGTTGAGAAATGCTCTCTGCCCAGCGCCGCACATTCACGTATTCATGAACGGACAAGAACTCCCCCGCATCATAGAGGTCGCCCTGAACAAGCAGTCCGTACCAGCTCCAAATTGCGATATCGGCGATGCAATAGTCCTCGCCGGCCATATATGTGTGCTCGACAAGATGTCGATCGAGCACGTCGAGCTGCCGCTTGACCTCCATCGAAAAGCGATCGATCGGATATTTCAGTTTCGTCGGCGCATAGGAATAAAAATGACCAAAGCCTCCGCCGAGCAGCGGCGCACTTGCCATCTGCCAAAACAACCAATTGATCGCCTCGACTCGATCCGCAGTGGCCTTGGGCAAGAACGCATCGAACTTTTCTGCAAGGTAGAGAAGTATCGATCCCGATTCAAAGACCCGTTGCGGATCCCCGCCCGTCGATCGGTCCACAAGCACCGGAATTTTCGAATTCGGATTCGCGGCGACGTACCCGCTTCCAAATTGATCACCGCTCATGATGTCGATCAGCCACGCATCGTACTCGGCACCATCGTGGCCTGTAGCGAGCAGCTCCTCAAGAAGGATTGAGACCTTCGCACCGTTGGGAGTCCCTAGGGAATAGAGCTGCAACGGGTGTATCCCGACCGGAAGCTCTTTCTTGTGGGTGCTGCCGGCAGTGGGACGATTGATGGCCGCGAACTGTCCTTCGGCCTCGTGATCCCAGCGCCAAATTTTCGGGGGTGTATATCCGTCCATATGTGATTTCTTCGGGTCAATCACTGCATTATCGACTCGGTAGCGGCACCGTGTCTGCGACAGTTCGATGCATCGAGCTGTTCGTGACTCGACGGTCGGTCCCGTTGGAGGCCATCACCGTCACCACCGTCACGTTGTCATCACCCCCACGGTCCAACACGAGGTCCACGCAGACCTGAGGGAGATCCGCGACAAAATGCTCGCGTGCCAACTCCATGAGTTCTTCGGTGTCGATGTAGTTCGACATGCCATCTGAACACAGCAAAAATGCGTCACCCGGACAAACGTTGACTGTCATCAGATCTGCCTGGACTTCGCGCTCAAACCCAACAGATCGGGTAATGATGTGCTTCAAGTCGCTGGTCTCAGCCTCTTCCGCGCTCACCAGGCCTGCGCGAAGCTGCTCGTTAAGCCAAGTATGATCGTGCGTCAACTGGCTCGCTACTCCGCCACGAAATAGATAACAGCGGCTATCTCCAACATGCACGACGTGGGCTCGTTCGCGATAAAACAGCAACCCCGTGAGGGTGGTCCCCATGCCATGAAGCGAGGAATCCGCCTGCCCGCGGTCGTAGATTCGCGCGCTGGCTTCACTTGCCGAGGCCCCCAGAAGTTCTTTCGCAGCGGCGCTTGCGGCATCTCGGTCCAACCCAGCCAGTCCAGTCAGCCCGTGCTGAACCACCTTCGCCACGACCTCGACACAGGCCTGGCTGGCGTGAGCCCCCCCAGCATGACCTCCCATCCCATCCGCAACCAGAAAGAGTCCACTCGAATCGACGACGAGATAGGAATCCTCGTTGTGAGCGCGAACGCGCCCAACATCCGAGACCGACCAGGCACTCAAACGCATCGGCAGAGAGTATCACGTCGACCGGTCTTGCGTGCAGACCGATGCCAAAGATTTGCGCAAGTAACGCCGATCTTCCTCGGCCGACTGGAACCCATGGGCCAAAACCTCGACCCAAAGGCACGCAACCGCGAGTCACTAGACCTCAAAAGCCTTTGGCTCATCGGCCACCGAGATCTCGGAACCATCAAAACGAATGCGTTTTGCCTTCCCCTCGACAATTGTCAACAGCGACACTGGCCTGCGCCATACCCGTTCAAGACTCCGCAGTACCTCCCGGGCGTAATTCAGATCGAGATCAGTTCCCTCATGTCTGTGTCCAACCAGGAGCTCTCCACGGTTTAGATAATTCGCGTCGACGACGTAGACAAATGGCTGTCCCGAGTTCGTCAACGACTGGAGCAGCTGTCCCTTGATCTTTTCGAACTCGCGACTCTCTATCTCAAAATTTCCAGACCTTCGATTTTTTCCAAAGGTGAAGAATTTCTGCTCACGACAAAAGTCGAGCGTAAAAAACTCGTCGATGAAGGTCACATCGTTGTAGAGACGCCGAACTTCGAAGATCTTTGACTGACCAAGGCCAAGCTGCTTGTCCCATTCCTCTCGAGCGCGTTGATCGTCGCATTCATTCCATTCCTTCCCGAACTTCCCGGTGTCCCATCGTTCCTCGATGTGACGATACAGTTCAACGCCTATTTTGTAGGGGTTGAGCTGCGTCGGCCCCATCGCGGTCACACCTGACGCAGCCTCCGCATAGTCAATAAGCTCATCATCACGAAGCGCCTTCGAAGTCATAATTTTTGAATGCCAATAAGTCGCCCACCCCTCATTGAGGATCTTGGTCTGCCGCTGGGGTAAAAAATAGTAGGCTTCCTCTCGAAGAATTGAGAGCACATCGACCTCCCAGGGTTCTAAGGGCGCGTGCTTCAACAGGAATCCAAGCACATCCCGATCCGGGCTCGGCGGCAGCCGTTTGCTTCGCTCGATAGCGCGCTCGGCCTTCTCTTTTTGATCCTTGATGAACTCGGGTGGATTGATGTAGCGATCGAGATATTGCTTACGGCTGGCAAGTCTGCCCTGCTCGTCAGCAACATCCTCCTGGCCCGAGACGACAGGACGTGGCGATGTGTCCCCATCACGAAATGGCAGCCACGGATCCACCAGGTTGTCGAGAGAATTGCAGACATCAATAAATTTTTCGACCTTGTCGATGCCATGACGATCCATCTGCCGACGTATTCGCACCGCATGGTTGGCCATACCATCGATCATCTTGCGATCGGTGCACGCAAAGAATCGATTGTTTTTGAAAAAGTCACAGTGACCGCAAACGTGCGACATCACCAATTTTTGATCCGTCGTACTGTTTCCCTCCAACAAATATGCGTAGCAGGGGTCGGTATTGATCACCAATTCGTAAATTTTTGAGAGACCGTAGCTCTGATTCTTGAGCAATTTGTCGTACTCCATCCCAAAACGCCAATGGGGGAATCGTACAGGAAAGCCCTCATAGGCGGCAATCTCACACATTTGACGATAGTCCACCATCTCATAGACGGTGGTAAACATGTCGAGATTGTAGCCCTGGGCGTAGCCTTCGATCTCGATCTGGAGTTCAGCGAGGGCTTTGGAAATCGCGGCCATCATCGACCTCCCTTCAAAAACTCTCGAATCGAGTCCATAATATCGTCTTTTCCTTTAATCTCTGAAGTCAGCAGCAGATCCTCCTGAGGGAACGCCGAGCGTAGATCTTTGATAAACTGTCCACTCCCATACGGGCTCTCCACCTGACCATACCCGAACTGGTTTACGACCGGGAGCATCTCGTCGCGGAGGATCTTGATACAGGTCGCGGTGTCGTCGACGGACCAATTGTCACCATCGCTAAAATGAAAGGTATAGATATTCCAGCTCTCCGGCGGAAAATCCTTCTCGACGATATCCATACAAGTACGGTAGGCAGAAGAGATCATCGTTCCCCCCGATTCTCGGGTGCTAAAAAAGACATCCCGCTCGACTTCGCGCGCCGTCGCATCGTGAATTATGTAGCGGGATTCGATCCCTTTATACTGGGTGCGCAGCCAAGTATCGATCCAGAAAGATTCAATACGTACGATCTCCTTCTGTTCATCGCCCATCGATCCCGAGACATCCATCATATAGATGATCACGGCATTCGACTGTGGCTTTGGGTCAGACCTCCATGATCGATAGCGTTTGTCCTCGCGAATCGGAATAATCATGGGTCGCCGCGGGTCATAGTTACCCATGGCGACCTGGCGCTTTAACGCCCGGGTGAATGTCGCCTTGAAGTGACGCAGACTCTCAGGCCCAGTGGTCCTGAGGCTCACGTAGCGATCTTTCTCAGTTTCTACCGATTGGTGCCCCTTCGGTTCAATCCGAGGAAGACCCAGTTCATCGCCCAGTATGTCCGCAAGCTCATCCAGTGACACCTCAACTTCCAGCGCCTTATCGCCCGCCCCCTCCCCCGCTTCTCCTGTTCCTTGCCCCTCGCCTTCTCCTTCCCCAACCTGGTCGCCGGCTTCACCGTCTCCCTGACCCACTCCTCCCCCTCCATCGCCAAAAACAAAACGCGGAATATCAATCTTCGGCATAGGAATCGACACACGATCGTTTCCCTTGTGTGTAATCATGTCCCCACGCGAGATGTACCGGCGTAGATTTTCGCGAATTCGCCCACGAACGATCTCGCGAAAGCGGTGCTGGTCCTTGTCGATTCTGGAGATCATCTACGCTCACTACTGGCACTGTATTGGGTGCCGTGTTTTAGGGCCGGGGCAACCCGCCATGGCCCTATGGGGGTCAACAGAAGAAGAGGGTTCTGCGCGACTTCGGTTGGTTCCGCGCGTTCGGCGATACGTGACTTCATGAATCATAGCACCGGCCCGAATATGGGGCACTCGTAGAAGTTGCGATCCGATCGATGCCTCACCACATGCTTAGGGCGTATGCTGCAATTGTCCAACGGTTCACTCGCGAACGAGCCACCGGACCTTTTCCGTGCCTACGGAATCTCCCCTTCACGACCTACACTCAGTAGAGGACCACACCATGCCTAGCTCACGCCTTGTTGACGAGATCGCCAACCTCCAGGACTACAAACGCTACAAGGACCTCAACTGGTCTGGAAGCTTCGAGGACTACCTCGCCTTGGTTCGCAAGAATCCTCGGCTTGCACGAACTGCGCACGAACGCGTCTACGACATGGTGGTCGCCGCGGGCACGGAGGAGGTTATCGACAACAAGAAGCGAATCACCCGCTACAAATTCTTTCAAGATGAAAGTCGAGGAGGACACGATGCGATCTTCGGACTCGACATACCGCTGATGCGCCTCGTCAATGTGCTCAAAGCCGCCGCCCTTCGTTACGGCACAGAAAAGCGGATTATCTTGCTGCATGGGCCGGTCGGCTCATCCAAGTCGACGATCGTTCGTCTACTCAAGAAGGGTCTCCAGGACTACAGCCGCAGCGATGAAGGCGCACTCTATACCTACGAATGGGTTCTGCCACCCGACCTCCGTCATCTCACCGCAGGCGAGGAAGTTTTTCGCTCTCCCATGAACGAAGAGCCCCTCAAACTCATCCCTCCAGAGTGGAGGGAACAAGCGATCAGCGAATTCGGACTGGAATGCGACGGCTTTCGTCCGTGGGTTCGCGGGCAACTGAATCCGGCATGCCGCTTTATCTTCCGCGAGTTGATGGAACACCATGATGGTGACTGGGCGAAGGTGATGGGCCACATCCGCGTACGGAGGCTGCTTATCAGCGAGGAAGATAGGGTCGGAATCGGTACCTTCCAACCCAAAGACGAGAAAAACCAGGACGCGACCGAGCTCACAGGCGACATCAACTATCGACGAATTGCCGAATACGGATCCGACACCGACCCACGCGCCTTCAACTTCGACGGCGAGTTTAATGTCGCCAACCGCGGTCTCATTGAGTTCGTCGAGATCCTCAAGCTCGATGTCGCTTTCCTCTACGACCTGCTTGGCGCGACCCAGGAACGCAAGATCAAACCAAAAAAATTCGCCCAGACCGACATCGACGAGGTAATCATCGGCCATACCAACGAGGCTGAATACAACCGCCTGCTCGAAAACAAATTCATGGAGGCGTTGCGCGACCGTACCGTCAAGATCGATATTCCCTATATCACCAAGCTCCACGAGGAAATCAAGATCTACGTCAAGGACTACAATCCTGAAAAAGTTCGAGGACGATTTATCGCACCGCACACGCTCGAAATGGCCGCGATGTGGGCTGTCTTGACTCGCCTCGAAGATGCAAAGAAGCAGCAGCTGAGCGTGCTGCAAAAAATGAAACTCTACGACGGAAAGACCATGCCTGGTTTTACCCAAGACAGCGTGAAGGAACTCCGCAAGGAGACTGTACGGGAGGGCATGGAAGGAATTTCGCCACGCTATATCCAAGATAAAATCGCCAACTGCCTCGTCAGTGACCGAGGCCAGAGCAACATCAATCCCTTCTTGGTGATGAATGAGCTGGAATCGGGCCTACGCAATCATTCGCTGATCACCAACGAAGACGAGCGAAAGCGCTATCGAGAGTTGCTGGCGGTCGTCAAACAGGAGTACGAGGATATCGTCAAGAACGAGGTCCAACGAGCCATCAGCGCCGATGAAGATGCAATTGATCGACTCTGCTCGAACTACATCGACAATGTAAAGGCGTATACCCAGCGCGAAAAAGTCAAAAACCTCTACACCGGCCAAGACGAAGACCCCGACGAGCGCCTGATGCGATCGATCGAGACCAAGATCGACATTCCCGACAGCCGAAAAGAAGACTTCCGTCGTGAGATCATGCACTACATCGGCGCCTTGGCAGTCGAGGGAAAACAGTTTGATTTTCGGACCAACGAGCGACTCTACAAGGCACTTGAGCTGAAGCTCTTCGAAGACCAAAAAGACAGCATAAAATTGACAAGCCTCGTCAGTCAGGTCGTCGACAAAGAGGCCCAAGAGAAGATCGACGTGGTCAAACAGCGGCTGATCCGCGACTACGGCTACGACGACTCCTCCGCCAGCGACGTCTTGACCTACGTCGCCAGCATCTTCGCCCGCGGCGAGATGAAGGGCGACTAGGAGCAAAACGGGGCCTCGCCGCCCCGCCAGGGATATCACGTGCCATCCCAACAGATCCCGTGATCCCTGGCAGGTCCGCGGTGACCCCCTGTAAGCGGGTCACCGCGCGCGACGAGCCTTGCTGACGTACACTTCCAGCATGGGCCGCTTCCGCTCCTTCTGCCACCACCCCTGCAAGCTGGCCACGCTGGCCGCTCTCATCGGCGTCGTCGCAGCGAGCGCATGCGCCCGCAAAACGCGCCCTGGTTCGAGTCTCCCGGTCGCCGCACAATCGACCATGCTCACGCTTCCCGCCCCGCCCGTCGCGGACGCCCGCGATTTCAACGTCGACTCCCCCCAAGGCGACCGCAACGACCCCTACTATTGGCTACGTGACGACACGCGGGAAGATCCTGAGATGCTCGAATACCTTCGGGCAGAGAACGCTTATACCCAAACGACGCTCGAACCCGTCTCCGAACTGCGTGAGACCCTTTTTCAAGAAATTCTCTCACGTATTGCCAAAGACGACAGCTCGGTTCCTTACGCACTGCGTGGCTATCTCTACTATCGCCGATTCGAGCGAGAGCAAGAATACCCGGTCTATGCCCGGCGGAGTTCGTCTCAAGATAGTCCTGAAGAAATACTCCTCGACGGCAACAAGTTGGGCGAGGGCGAGGCGTACTTTGCCATCGGTGGCCGACGCGTTAGCCCCGACAACCATCGACTGGCCTACGCCGAAGATCGAGTCGGACGCCGTCAATACGAGATCCGAGTTAAGAACCTTGAGACCGGAGAACTCTTTGCAGACCGAATCCCAAACACCACCGGCCGAATGGTCTGGGCCGCGGACAGTGAGACATTTTTTTACATCGAGAAGGATCCTACGACCCTCCTCGGTATCCGAGTAAAACGCCATCAGATCGGTACCTCTCCATCCGAAGATCCAATCGTCTACGAGGAAAACGATCACAGCTTCTACATTTCTCTCGGAAAGACCGGCGACGGCCGGTTTCTGACCATCTCTCTGCAAAGCACAGTGTCCTCCGAACTTCGTACGCTTCCGGCAGAGCAGCCGACAGGGACCTTCAAAGTCTTTGCGCCTCGCGAGCGGGACCACGAATATAGTGCTGATCACATTGGCAACCGTTGGATCGTTCGGAGCAATTGGCAGGCACTCAATTTTCGGATTCTCGCGGTCGACGACAATGAGGTTGGAAACAAGCAACACTGGTCCGAGCTCATTCCCCATTCGGCATCGGTCTTTCTTGAAGGCATGCATATTTTTTCTGACCATCTCGTGATCAGCGAGCGCAGCGATGCGCTACAGCGCCTGCGAATCCGTGCCTGGAAAGACGGCCACGAGAGTTTCGTTCAATCCGACGAGCCGGCCTACAGCGCGCGTCTCGACGTAAATCGGGAGCGGGAGAGCCATATGCTTCGCTACAGCTACACATCGCTCACGACCCCCGCATCGATCTACGAGGTCGACATGGACACGGGCGTACGCTCGCTGCTCAAACAAGAACAAGTCCTGGGTGGTTTCGACCGTATGAACTACGTCACGGAGAGAATCTCGATCCCGGCCCGCGATGGTGCCGAAATTCCGGTTTCGCTGGTCTACCGCAAGGGATTCTCACGCGACGGTTCCGCACCGCTCTACCAATACGCTTACGGGTCCTACGGCTCTTCATCGGACCCAAGCTTTCGATCGCATATCATTAGCCTCCTTGACCGAGGATTCGTCTACGCCATCGCCCATGTCCGCGGTGGGCAGGAAAAGGGACGAGCCTGGTACGAGCAAGGAAAATTACTCCACAAGAAAAACACGTTCACAGACTTCATCGATGTCACCGAGCAACTGGTCGCTCGCGGGTATACGGCCGCAGATCAAGTTGTCGCCATGGGAGGAAGCGCGGGAGGGCTGTTGACTGGGGCAGTCGTGAATATGCGCCCCGACCTCTATCGCGTCGTCGTCTCGCATGTGCCCTTCGTCGACGTCGTCACCACCATGCTCGACGAGACGATTCCGCTTACGACCAATGAATTTGACGAATGGGGAAATCCGAAACACCAACCCTACTACGACTACATGTTGTCCTATTCCCCCTATGACAACGTCGAGGCTAAGAACTACCCCGCCATGCTCGTCACCTCTGGGCTTTGGGACAGCCAGGTCCAATACTTCGAGCCTGCGAAATGGGTGGCCAAGCTGCGGGCCAAAAAAACGGATACGAACCCGCTGCTCCTCCACATGAACATGGATGCCGGCCATGGCGGCGCCTCTGGCCGATTTCGTCGACATCGCGATCGCGCTCTCGAATACGCGTTCATTTTGCAGGTTTTAGGCGTTTCCTAAACCTGTCCCGGATGCGACATGATCGCAACGGATCACCCCTCTGGGGGAACCGCTGCGATCACATGGAGGCCCACGCCGCCCGGGAATCCATAGCTCACGGCCTCGTCCATACCTGTGACCGTCACACCCACAGGCACACTCGCCTCCACCGTGTGTGATCCTGCGTCGATCTTGAGGCGAGCAAAATAGAACATTCGCCCCTCAAGCATGCCAAGGTCTTGTCTGTCGACAGCCGGTACACGAACACCATCCAACATCCACTGACCGCCGGGTCCGACGATCGTCAAGTGATTGAGAGCGTAGCCTCTCGGCACCGCAAAAAGATATTTGTGTTGAAACTGTGCGGTCGGAGGCAAGACGATCATCGCAGGATCGCCCAACTGTCCATTCTCCGGTTTTATCGCTCGATTGCTCTCCAAAAATTCAGTAAGTCCGAAAGGCTGCTTCGCCGCGCCACTGTGGACTGTGAACGGTAAAAAGGACTCGAACACCGCGCTCTCTGTGGCACCGATACGGGTCGGCGCACCATAGGGACGTTGTGGACAATAGTACAAGTCGGTAGTCTCAAAGGCGCCGGTGAGTCGAAAGACGGTCGGGTCGCTCCCGAACGCCGGACTGGCCGCAGGAGCGACGGTGTAGGCGGTCCCCCATGCATCATGGGGAATGAGCTGGTGCTCCAGATGGTCAGCGCAACACTGCTGCGCCGATACTGGCACGATCGTAGCGACATTCCCGCTGAATGCGGCCACAGGCTTGTCGGAGATCACACGGGTCCCGGAGAGATTGTTCCCGGGAACTGATCCATCGGACAGAACAGTGAACACCGCCCCCCGATCAAGTTTTATCGCCGAAAGCGGACCGGGTAGGACGGAAGTCGTCGGGAGCACAGAAATCTCGGTATCGTCCTCGTTTGCGACGATCGACAAAAATGCCCCCGCCGAGACCGCCTCCGTGTCGTTCGAATCGATAGCAAGCATCACTCCGTCTCCAGTAACTGCCGCATACGAGGTGCCGAGCGCATGCGTGGGCAACAACAAAGAGGCGTCGTTCGAATAGACCTCAATCTCATTGTCGAGGGGATTGAACTGGTAGGCGGTTATCGGGAGGTCGCTGACAACGCGAAAGGCGACACCGTCGTCGCTATTTCTGTCGGGCGAAATACTTTGTGGATCGAGCTGAAATTCGTGAGTTTCATTCACCGCAACCGAGGCGCTCACAAGAACTTCGGCGCTCGCACCGAGGTATATTTTCACGTCCGCGGGCTCTAGCGATGACGCGTTCGCCACCACTACCGCAAATTGCTGTTCGGCTGCGGGAGGAGACTTCCCTGAGCCCCGCCATTCGTTTGGCAGATCGACAGCCCAAAATTCGCACCCCAAATTAGTCTGAGTTCCGGCGACCTCATCGCAACTCGCCGGGAGGTTAAAGAGCGAGTTGTCCTCGCCGACGTCGAACTTGAATCCCCCCTGGTCGTCCGCCTCTTGATCACTGCCGTCCTCCCACTGCGCGCAGGGGTTCTCCCCTGTCTCTGAAGTCTCGTTCTCTCTCCCGGCCCCGCTCTCGATCGGATTGTAGACCGGCGACAAGGGGGGGCTCTCCTCAGCGCATCCTCCGATCGCCGCAGCCGTCAACGCGAATGGCGTCCAAAAAGAGGCGATACGAATTCCAGATACGGCCATGGGCACCTCTCACGAGTCTGCCGCAAAACAACGACGCTGGCCACGCCACATTGGGCCGCCAACGGGCCCAGGCGCCGACACGGACCACAGAGACTAGTCAAAATGGCCTAGGACCGGGAGATGATCTGACGGTCCTTCGTCCTCGCGCGCTTCCGCGACATGGACCACGGAGCGGCAACGCCCGTACAGACCGGGCGTTGCATAGATATGATCGATACGCATGCCTTCCTTCTTCTCCCATCGACGATGCTGGTAATCAAAGAAAGTAAAGAACCCCGGACCGGTTTGGTGCCGGAGAAAACAGTCCTTGAGGCCAAAATCGGTCAAATGCGTGAGTGCTGAACGCTCCGCGCTCGTGCAATGAAGTTTTTCTTCGAAAGCAGCAGGGTCCCAGACATCCTCGGGCCGAGGAATGACATTGAAATCACCGCAGACGATCACATCTTGGCCAACGCGATGAGCATCCAACTCGGCTCGAAGACGCGCGTACCAGTCGAGCTTGTATGGGAAATTTTCTGACTCAAGGGACGTCCCGTTGGGCGCGTAGAGATTATAGATCGTGACCCCTTGCACCTCCACTGCAAGAATCCGACGATGCTTGTCCGCAGGTGGATCCGCGAATCCAGACTGCACCTCATCCACTTCTTCTTTCGTGAGCGTAGCCACCCCGGCATATCCCTTGGTTCCATTTAGAGAGACCTTGTAGCCGAGCTCCATAAACGGAACCCGTGGAAATAACCGATCCTCAACGCGAGTCTCTTGCAGACATGCGACGTCCGGCTGATGCTCATCGAGAAACGACAACACATTGTCCAGACGCACTCGGATGGAGTTCACGTTCCAGGTAAGCAGCGAGAATGACGAGGCCATGGCCGCGGAGTCTGCCATGCTCGGCCCACTTCGTCACCCCGGAGGACCACCGACCAGCGACGGCGGCCTGTTCTTCCCTCGCTCCTCGGAATCTCGAACGCGATCGTCCCCAAAGCGATCCTGAGTGCCATCAAAACCCAGGGCGGCCATGCGCTCTCGCATGCTGGTATAGGCGTCTTCAAGGCGGCGACGCTGTTCTGGATCTCCGGCATCGACGTGGCGGCTAAGAGCCGTGAACGACCCCGTCGCCTGGTTAAAGAGCATCGCGCGATGGTCGTCATCGCTGGGAACATCATCGTCGAGCGCGCGATCAAGGGCCGCGAGCGCACCGAAAAAGGCTTCCTCAGCTTCCTTCGGACTGACCTCCCCGGCCACTTGGGCCGACGGGAGAGGAATATGACGACGCGTATCGTCGGAGCTCAAGAAATGAGCGATCGACGCCTCGTGCTCCGCGACCCGGGAGCGCCCCCTCGCGGCTGTCCTCTTCGTGTCCAAAGAACCGCCACGGCTTCGCTTGTCTTGCCCCTGAGCGTCATCGATTGATGATTTTTGGCCGATCGACGCCGACCGAGAGTCCTCTCTCAAATCGCGGACAATCCCCGCTACGCCCCATAGCAAGAGCCCGCACACACAAGTCGCCCCCATCACGAACGAGGCGTTCGGTCGCTTCATGATTTCGGTTTCCTGCTGCCGCGAGCGAAAGGCAGCATCGTGGCATCTGTCATCAATTCGACTCTCCGTCGAGGTTGCCAGACTTCGCACGACGACGACGGCGGCGCAGACCATAAAAGAGCAACGCGGCGGCAAACCAAGCGAAGGCAAAGAGAACTGACGGATCCAAGGCAACCGCCAGCACCACGAGCACAGTGATGCTCGAGAGCCCATAGACCAACGGTGGGATCGGATAGAGCCATGTTCGATAAGGCCGCTCAAGTTCACGTAGCTTGTGCCGTAGAACGACGACGGTAAGGACCGTCAAGGTTCCCGTGATCAACATGGCACTGGTCGTATAGGCGATGAGGCTCTCCAGGTGAGAGCCCAACAGCAGCAAAGCGAGAGCGAGCGCGGCCTGGAGCCACAGCGCAAAACTAGGCGTCCCGTAGCGAGCGTCGAGTTCACCGACCGCTTCGAGGCAATCGCCCTGCCGGGCCATGGCGAAGCCAACCCGAGAACCCGTCAAGACTGAGCCGTTCAAAGACCCCATCATCGCCAAAAAAATTAAGGATGTCACGATGGCGATTCCCCGGTCCCCAAACAGAGCCTGCGCTGAGGCCGTCCCCGCCTCTCCCACTCCCGCAAGCCCCTCGAGGCCGAAAATCTCCAGGAAACCAAAACAAAGCACGACATAGAGCGCTGTCACGGCCACCGTACCTCCGATAAGCGCCCGCGGTAGATTCCGCCCGGGGTTGTGAATCTCCGCACCGATGTAGATGGCGGCATTCCACCCTGAGTATGCGAAGTAAATCGGCAAATAGGCCAGCGCGACACCTCCAATCGAACTCGCGGCTGAGCCGTCTGAGCCGTCTGAGCCTGCCGAGCCGGTTGAGATCGGTTCTGGTGGCGGAGGCGGTCCCCCGGGGGCAAACAACACAGCGAGACTAGCGACCAACAGAACCACGAGAGGGATCATCGTCACGACGATCTGCAGCCAGCCAGACAATTTGACCCCGACATGGTTTACCGCCGTGAGACCGACAATAATGAATGCGGCCGCGAGATGAGTGCAGGGAACATCCATTCCCAAGATGGAGATCGTACCGGCCATGTCCGGCCCAAACAGCACGGGGAGCTGGTACGTCGCCGTAGCGAGAGCGATCGTCGCCAACGACCCTGGAAATATGGCGAGAAGTTGTAGCCAACCCGCTGCAAAGGCAACCCCGTTGCCCCAACCTAGTCGGAGATACGAATAGTCGCCCCCAGACCGCGGCATCATCGCTCCCAGCTCTGCCAGACACAGCGCACCGCACAAGGCAGTCAGCCCCCCCCCAAGCCACATGAGGACAAACACCCACTCGTCGTGAACTAGGGCCGCGACTTGATGCGGGCTAATAAAAATTCCGATGCCGAGCATCGACCCCGCGACGAGGGCAAGAGCTGGCAACCCCGACAGACGCCGGCTGGGCTCTGCAAAAGACTCAGACACGAACGCGGACCGTACACCGACAACACCGACCTGTCGCGTCAACAAGCTCTGCCCGCGGCCCAAGCCGAGATCCCGCCAGCGAGCGCCCCAATCTTCGCTATGGACCCTGCGTCAAGGGCGAAGAATGCCGTCGGAATGGACTCTCAGCCCGGCTGCGATGCTTACACGACGGCAACCGCGTTGAGGCACGATCGGTGTGCGACAAAGGCGCACTCGGCCCTCGTCGTGGGCGATGTCCCGCGGGATGGACGCCACCGGTCCCCCGAGATGAAGTTCTCCGCTTGGCCTCGCAAACAAGCTTTGACAAGCTTCGGGGGGGCTGGCTAAGGTCCGCACCGCCCATACTTTTGGGCCACAAACCCCGTCGCGCGCCCGTCACGCAATCGAATCCCAGCCACCTCGCCGTGCGCAAAAAACGACCGCACCAGATTCTTCCGTCGCACACGAAGTCCCCCCGGCAACGAGCCCCTGGCTTGGCCCTGGTTGCAGGACTGTTGTGCACCTTCGCTACCCTTCCTGGTGGTTGCGCGAGCGGACCCGATCTCTCGGCAGACTACGGCCAGACCGCCCGTGAAAATTACGAGCTGGCCGTGGGTGAATTTGCGGACAAAGACTGGGAAGAGGTCGTCGCCTACGCGGATTTCGTTCGCATCCGATTCCCCTTTTCTCGCTATTCGGTGGAATCGGAGCTGCTGATCTGCCGCGCGCAATTTGAGCTCGGCGAGTTCATCATCGCCCAAGACGCCTTTAAGCAATTCGCGCGCCTGCACCCTACCCACCAGCACGTCCGCAACGGTTGGGTTCCCTACATGGCGGCCGTCTCCGCCTACATGGCGGCGCCCGAGAACGGCATCATCGTCCCACCCCATTACCAGCGGGACCAATCGTTGCTGCAAGACGCACTGCTCGAGCTCGCCTATTTTTTCGACCACTATGGTCACACGCAGATGAACTCCCTCGCCAAGGACCTTCAAGCGAAGATCCAACGCAAGCTGCTGGAGCACGAGCTCTATGTCGCGGAATTCTATCTCGACCGTGAACGCCCCGAGGCAGCCATTGGCCGCCTTGAGAGCGCCCATGCCACCTATCCAGGAATCGGCCTCGATGCAAACGTGCTTTTTTTGCTCGGAATCACCTATCTGCGTGTCGACGAGATCGAGTTGGCCCGGAATACTTTTAGCGAGCTGAGCACCCAGCACCCTAGCCACTTTCACGGGCCCCAGGCAAAGCTGTACCTCCGCCATATTCAAGAGGTCTACGGACCCGAAGACCAAAACCGAATTCGTCCAGAGCGCCCACGCCCCAAACCGCTCCCCCCCGCTCGTCCAAAAAAACCGGACTCGAAGACCGCTTCCCCGGCGTCAACGACGGCCAAGAACCCGTCCCCAGCGCCCGCCAATTCGGCGCCCACCAATTCGGCGACCGCCACCTCGACCCTCTCCCCCTCGGCGCCCGCCACCTCGACCCCCGCCACCTCGACCCCCACCCCCTCGGCGCCCACCACCTCGACCCCCTAGACTGCGACTCGCTCGCGGGTTGGGACTCGAGGGCACCCACCAGGACCGAACGCGGCGTGCAAGACTGGCCGCAGCGCTCTCTAGCGACGCCTCGACCCATGCCGCCACGCCTCGACGATAACGACCGAGCCCGTATCCTCAACCCTGCCCTCGGACGCGAGTTTCCCGATGGGATCGGTGGTTCGCTGCGCAATCGGGTCGAAGATTTTCGTGTATGGGAGATCCCCGCATACGCTGCTGACGGCCGTGACCAGGCTCATCTCCTTTTCACCCTTGAGAAGCAAGGCTGGAATACGGAGGATGCCCTCCGCCTGCTGGCCGACAAACTCGGTGTTCCGCGAAGCGAACTTGGCATCGCAGGTCTCAAAGACCGCAACGCGATCACAACCCAGTGGGTCAGCGCACCTTCCCGCACCGCAAGCCTGATCGAACAATTCGAGCACGATGCCCTTCGGCTCGGCAAGCCGCTCCCGCACTCCAACAAGCTGCGTCGAGGGCATTTGCACGGAAATCGCTTCGAGATCGTAGTCCGAAACGTCAACTGTGACTTGGAGACGGCGCTCGCCCGCGCCCGACTCATCACCGAAGAGCTGAATCGAAGGGGCCTCGCCAACGTCTACGGCGAACAGCGGTTTGGACACCACGGGCAAAATATCGAGCGCGGTCTTGAGGCGCTCGCTTCAAAGCGTCGCCGAAAACGAGCCGAATTTGTCATGAGCGCCGGACAATCCGCGCTGTTTAACCTCTACCTTGAACTTCGCCGCGAGTCGGGGACCTCGCGGAAAATTCTCGAAGGGGATGTACTCAAAAAGACCATCACGGGTGGCCTTTTCGTCTGCCAGGACCCCGCCTCCGACCAGCCGCGGCTGGAGTCGGGAGAACTTGAAATCACCGGGCCCATTTTCGGAAGCAAGATGCGATCGCCGCCTCCCGGAAGCCCATCCGCCGAACTGGAGGCAGAGGTGCTTGAGCGCGGGAAGATTCGGGCCTCCGCACTGCACGCGCTCGGACGCAGCGTACCGGGAACCCGTCGACGGCTCCGTATCACGCCAAGCGCCCTATCGGTCCGCGTGGCACCGGCGGTCGGCCCAACGGACGGCGCATTGCTCGCGTCGCCCACGGACCATGCCGACGGCCTTCTGGGCTCCGGAGGCATCGCCGTCGAGTTCTCGCTACCCAGTGGAAGTTACGCCACCGTTCTCTTGCGCGAGTTGATGAATGCCGGCGGCAGCCCCCGGCAGATCCCCTCAACGGCCGAGGGATCGCCATGAGTCTCCGCGCAACCCACTGGCCCCACAGTCGTCTTTCGGCTAGCTTTCGCTTCAGACTCGCCTCTGGATCTCCATGACCAACCCTGAATCTGCGAATTGGCTGTCCCAAAAGTTTCTCTCGCTAGCCCTCATGGGCGCCGAGTGGGTCCTTTGGATTCTTATCTTCCTCAGCCTGGCCGCCGTTACGGTCGTGATCGAGCGAGCGATTTTTTACAGCGGGATCTCAGGAACCGACTCTAGACTCATCAAGACCGTCAACACCGCGCTCGCGGAACAGGACTTGGATGCCGTCCACAAGCTCGTCGCCGAGAAGCACTCTCCGGGTGCGCGGATGATCGTCGGAATGCTTGAAGCCGCCGGGGCCGGTACAGCATCGGTGTCCGCCCGCATGGCCGGAAGCCGAACCTCGGAAAAGATCCGTATGGATCGATTCTTAAGTTTTCTCGGGACGATCGGTGCGAATGCACCGTTTATCGGCCTCTTCGGGACCGTGCTTGAGATTCTCCGCGTCTTCAATCAACTTGGAGCCGGTGGGGTCACGTCGGGCCAAGAAGCGGCCGGCATCATGACCGGAATTTCAGAAGCTCTCGTCGCCACTGCGGTAGGCCTCCTCGTGGCGATTCCGGCAGTCATCGCCTACAATGCGTACCAGCGTAAGGTGAAGAGGCTCATGAGCGAAGCTGATGCCCTCACCGGAATGGTCCTGGCCCAGCTCGCCGACGAGAGTCATCGCCCCAGCGCGAGACAACACAAATCGGAGACAAAATAGGTGGCTGCCACGCTGGGGAACGACGACGATGACGACGGCATCACGGGGATCAATATCACCCCGATGGTGGACATCATGCTGGTTCTCCTTGTGATCTTCATGGTCACCGCGACGACCATCAATCAGGTCGAGGGCATGCAGGTCGACAAGCCCGATGCAGCCACCGGCAAAACTCTTGAGGACATCCCAAAGAGCATCTTGCTCGTCTGCCACAGCGACGGAAAATACGTGATCGATGGCGATGAGGCGAAGGACGACGCCGCCATCGTAAAGAAGATCAAGGCAAAGCTAGAAAACAACCCCGATCTTCAGGGCATCGTAAAATGCGACGAGGCTGCCAATGTCGGCGCGATGGTGCACCTTATCGACCTGCTACGAACCAACGGCGTAAAAAAGTATGCAATCGCCACCGAGAAACCGGCCGCGACCACGACGCCGCCTGCCGGTAGCTAGAAGCTCCAGCTTGCCGCCATTTTACGACGATGGAATCTTGGTCATGAAAAATTCCAACACAGCCGGTCTCGTTGCTTTCTCGTGTCTCGCGAGCAAGGCACAGGACCGGACTGACACGAAACGGCTGGCCGGCCTCCTCGGCCGCTAGGCGAGCACCACGTGTTCGATTCCATCGGAATTCTCGCCTCGGCCCCAAGTATCCCCTGGTTGCCAGCGCTATCTCTCGCGGCACTCTGCGGCACGCTGCTCTACGCGTTTTGCCGAGATGCGCCCCTGCGGTCCTCGGTCGCCGCCATTGGAGCCCTACTCTTTCACGCCCTACTGCTGGTCCTCATGTCCACGGAACTCCGCGAGCGTTCCGCCGGCCCTGTTGTCGTCGAATTTGAGTTTGAGGCGGCCGGGCTGCCGGAGCCGGAGCCGGAGCCGGCGCCGGAGCCGGCGCCGGAGCCAGCGCCGGAGCCAGCGCCGGAGCCGGCGCCGGAGCCAGCGCCGGAGCCAGTGCCGCGCCCACGACACGAGCCGATCGCAAAAGCTCGCCCGGCGCCGCCACGACCGAAGGCTCCTGTCGATATCGAGCCGCCGCCACCCATGCGTTTCGACGCCAGCAACCTCACGGCTGTCGGGGGAACCAGCGGCGTCGTTGTTCAAAGCGGAGTCCACACCGGAGGCGTGCCCGGTGGAGCGCCTGGGGGTAAAGGCAAAAAGGACGTCCGCAAACCCGGTCCGCGCGAGGGCACCGGCACCGGCACCGGAAAGACCGAGGCTCCATGGGCGCCTCACAGCGAGATTTTTGTACAAAAATTACCCGGCGTGTTGAAGGTCCCGCATATCGAATGCCCCGCGTCCGCCCGAGAAGGCGTCGAAGGTACCGTCGTCTTGAAGGTCCAAGTGCGAAAGGATGGTACGGTGCGCAAGGTCAAGATCAGCAAGGGAATCGGCCATGGCTGCGACACGATCGCCAAAAATGCTCTCCGCAAAGCTCGCTTCAAACCAGCAGTGGCGACCAATGGTAAACCAGTCGATTTCGAACTCCGCTACGAGTATGCCTTCCGCATCATGCACTGAGTCTTCTAAGGGACAGCGACCGGTTCTCAAAGAGATGTGTCGAATCCTGCTCCCACTCAGCATGGGCATGGCTGTGTTCGGAGTCATAAGACCCGCCACGGCTGAGCCCACACATGCCAACAAGGAAGTCCTTTCAGCGGCCCCCGACCTCCCGGAGGACCTCATCCAGGCGAAGCTGCTCAACGCTGTAGTCTTCGACTACCCACAGGATCTAATAACGATGAAGCCTTCTCCCGCGGGGCAGGTCATCATCAATTATGTTGTCGGAATCGACGGCATACCGACGGAGTTGAAGGTGACCCGCGGCGTACATCCTCGGCTTGACGATGCCGTAATGGCCGCGATTTCGGCGCTCCGATATGAACCGGCTCGTTACCGTGGCGAGGCCGTGGAAATCGTCTTGTCGATTGGGCTCGATGTCCAGGCTCCTGTGGTCACTGCCCCCGTGGTCACTGCCCCCGTGGTCACTGCCCCCGTGGCAAAACCAGAGCCCGAATCGCCAAGGACCGAGGAGGCCACCGGCCTTGTTCGCCTCTCGGGAACCCTGCTTGAGGCCGGTTTTAGAACTCCGATCGATGGCGCGACCGTCTTGGCGATTCCAGCGGGCGACCTCAAAGTTGGCCGCATCAAAAAACGTATCTACGAGTCCGATGTCGAGCCGGAGTGGACGCTACGGGCGACGACCAACAATGCCGGACACTGGAATCTCCGTGGCCTCCCCAACGGCAAAGTCCGCCTCGTGATTCTCGCCCAGGGCTACAGACGTCTTGAATACGTGGTCAAGCTCAGCCCTGGCGAGGCTCTTGAGCTAAAATACTACCAGACACGACTCAACACCAACCCCTATCGAACTATCGTCGATGTCGCCCGCGAAGAGATGGAAGAAGTCACCCGCCGAAGCATCTCCGTCGAAGAGCTGAGCAAGATACCCGGCACCCAAGGAGACGCGCTCAAGGCCATCCAAAATTTTCCTGGGGTGGCTCGCGCCCCTTTCAACTCGGGCGCCCTCGCTATCCGAGGTGCTGCTCCGGGCGACTCGGCGATCTATCTCGGCTACCATGAAATACCGATCCTCTACCATTTCGGCGGTCTGACCTCAGTTTTCAACTCCGATATCCTCAGCCAGATCGACTTCATCCCAGGAAACTTCGATAGCCGCTACGGGGATGCCATTGGGGGCATCGTCAATGTTGTCCCCCGCAAAGGCCGACGCGATGGCATCCATGGCTACATCGACAGCGATATATTTGATACTGGGATCCTGCTGGAGGGCAAGGCCGGCAAGGGGTCTTTCATTCTGAGCGGTCGACGTAGCTATATCGATCTTCTTTTGCCGGCCTTGATCCCCGACGACGCGGGCATCAACTTCTCAATCGCCCCACGATACTGGGACTACCAGGCGCTCTTCGACTACCCCGTCTCTGGCGGCGAGTTTTCCGTGCGGGTATTCGGGTCGGACGACCGTACAAAACTGGTATTTGCGGCGGCCAACGACGAGATTCAAGACCGCCGAGATAGCGTAGAGTCGGTGAACTACTTCCACCGCGCGGACCTCGTTTATCGCAAGGTCAAGGGGCCGTGGGAGTTCCTGGTCACGCCATCCTACAAACGAGATTTTTTCGAAATTGATGCTATCGATATCTTCAAGTTCGACTCCGTGCTCGACACATTTTCTCTCCGCGCGGAGGTCTCAAATCGACTTTCGTCACGCAGCCGAGTGCGGCTAGGCACGGAGTTCATCAACGTCCGTGGAGACCTCTCCGTCACGGCCCCCGCGGCCTTTGGCAACGGTGACGGCACCCTTGCCCGCACTCAACTCAAGTTTTCCTACGCGATCCCGGCTCTTTATTCGACTTTGACCCTCGCCGTCACCGACGCCTTTGTCCTCTATCCAGGCGTGCGGCTGACCTACTACAGCGCTCCCGTTGAGCAATTCACCACCGACCCCCGCCTTCGTCTACGCTGGGCCCTCGGTGAAAAAACGACGCTCAAGGGAGGTGTTGGCCTCTACAGTCAAGGCCCCACTGGGGTTCAGTTCGATAAGGTTTTTGGCAACCCCAGAGTCGGGCCCGAGCGCGCGTTGCATACCAGCGTTGGTCTCGCCCAAGACCTCCCATGGGACATGAAAATCGAGGCGACCGGGTTCCACAAGAAACTATGGGATATGATCTCGTCGTCCTCAACGTGGATCGAGCATAAAGACGGTCGCCTCGGCCCCGAAAAAGTCGCAAACACCGGCACGGGGTACGTCGTGGGTGGAGAACTTCTCCTGCGCAAACCCCTCTCCTCGAACTTGTTTGGCTGGGTCTCCTACACGATCATGCGAAGTATGCGAAAGCATGCTCCAGGCGAATCCGAACGCCTCTTTGACTTTGACCAAACCCATCTTCTGACGGTCATTGCCAGCTACAAACTACCACGCCGCTGGCAGATCGGAGCCCGCTTTCGACTCGCCTCGGGCAACCCCTACACCGGCAACACCGCGGCCGTCTGGCAGGCGTCCGAAAACAGCTGGTTGCCGATCGCCGGACCCATCAACGGCGAGCGCTACTCGACCTTTCATCAGCTCGATATGCGAGTCGACAAGATGTGGGTCTACCGAAAAACGATGTTTACACTCTATCTCGATATTCAAAACGTCTACAACGCTCAGAACGTCGAATTTCTTAACTATTCCTACAACTATCGCGAATATACCACCATCAACTCGCTACCGATCATCCCCTCGGTGGGCACGAAAATCGAGTTTTGAGCATGGAAAACATTCACTATCGAACCTCAGTCTGGGGCGCCTCAAAGTCTTGTCGTCGACGTCGGCTTGGGAACAAACCATCCATTCGGTCCCTGTGCTCGCCAGCCTCGATACGAACCGCCGCAGCACTGAGCTTCGCGTCCCTTCTCGGTTGTTCTCAAGACCTCCCCGACGAGCGACTGATCATCGCTCCGCGGGTGCTCTCGATCAGCACAAACGTCGTTTTTTCGCCCACGAGCGAACCCGACGCGCCTGGGCTCCCACCCAAAGTGCAGGCGCTGCCCTTCGACACGGTAAAGATATCCCCCCTGATCGTCACCCCAGAAGGGGTCGTCGCACAGGAAGATCTTGCTGCTGCCCACGACCCTATCTGGATCGCTTGTGAGCTGGCCCCCGGAAGCGGACTCTTTGGTTGTATCTCGAAAGCGATGCCGACAGCCCTCGGCGACCTCCCCGATTGTCTCGTCCCAAGTCCCCTAGACCTGTCCGACCGAGGCCTCCCAGAGTTCCCTACGCCTTGCATCATCGCCCGTGAGGGCGCCCCAGAATTCGTCGTCCCGTTGACGGCCAACATGCTCATTGGCGGCGATTTCGAAATCACCATGATAGCGAGCTCGAAGGGGGGGACGTCCACCGATGCCTGCGCCTCGCCCTTCCTCAACGATGAGCACCGCCTGCCTGACGACTGTCTCTACGGGGTCCAGCGGCTCAGCCTTGGACCCCGCGAACAGCTTGCGGCCCTTATTGAACAGTTTGGAGGCCCATCCGCAGGGCTCGACAGCGGGAGCCAATCCGACGTCCCTGCGCCCGATCGCGCAATGCATATCGCAGATTTCACTGTGATTCGTATTGATCCTGAGGGTGAAATTTTGGGGCAACCCGTCTTCCTCGAAAGAGGGGATTCGATTCGAGTCGGCCTCGGAGAAACAATTCGCATCGATGTGAGTTCGCCCAAAGACGACCTCCAGTCCTATTTTATCCCGATCAACAACGGGGAGGACTTCGAAGAACGCACGGAGACCTACGATGCCGCCTGGTATCGTACCTGGGGCAGCATGCTGAGTGGAAGCAGCAACGACCCCGATAGCTACAACGAGTGGACCTTGTTGCCCAGCGGCCAAGATGATCAACTCATCCCCGACGCGCCGATCCATCTCTACTACGTGGTCCGAGATGGCCGACAAGGCGTAAACGAGTATTGGTTTAGTGTCGAGATTGAGCCCTAATCCGTCCTCCGCAGCGCTGAATGTACAGGGTACAATTCGAAACAATCATCCCTGGCGTGATGCCGAGTCGACAACAGTCGGCACGAGGATTCATTGGCCGGCAGACGCCTACACCCCTGCCTCTTCTAAAATATTTAGACCCACAAGAAGCGCGCATCGCTCCGCGGCTACAGGACCCAAAGCCAGGCCGAACACTCACCGCACCTGCTTCGATCCCCTGACAATGCCCGATCGCCCTTCGACCATCCTTGACCCCCCGCAATCCACGGCGTACTAGCACTATACGCAGTGGTCGATCTTTTCACAACTCTCGTCGTACTTCTCTCGGCTGCTCCGTCACAAGATCAGGCGTCAACGATCGAAGCGGTCCCAAATCCATCTTCGTCCGCGCAGGTCGTAGGTGAAGAAACGTTTGCTGCGGACACCACCTCAGCAGGGTTCGCAGTCGACACCGTCGAGTTCGAGGCGCCCTTCGCTGTCGACACCATGAACCTGAGCACGGTGCTCGCGGAGAGTATCAAGCACAACATTGATCTGCGCAGTCGGGTCGTTGACGTGAAAATTTCTGAGGCACAGATTCTCGCCTCACTCGGCGCCTTCGACCTGCGTCTCACCGCGGGTACACGCGTCATGGCGCAAGAAAACACTCCGCGTGGCTCGACCTTTGTATTCAGTACGGGGTCCAAACAGATCTCCGGCTACCTCGGAGTCAGCCAACGACTCACTACGGGCGGCAACATCTCGCTACGACTCGATCTCGACCGCATGCTCACAGATCAGCCGCTGAGTTTTTTTAACCCCGCGGCCGGCTCTTCGAATCTCGCGTCTTACGAAGTAAGACCCACACTCACCATCACCCATCCCCTGCTCAAAGGCCTCGGGATCAAGGTCAACCGAGCGCAAGAGCGGCAAGCGAGAATCGCCCGTGATCAGGCGGAGGCCGCCACCTTGGAGACCGCTCAGAATCTTCTGCGCGATGTGATTCGGTCCTACTGGGATGTCTTGTTCGCCAAACGCGATCTCGAAAACAAGCGACGCTCTCGGGAACTTGCTCAACAGCAACTCACGCAAACCCAAGCGCAAGTTCATGCAGGCCGACTCGCACCAATTGATCTCAAAGCCGTTGAGCAGGCCTTGGCCGTGCGTGACAGCGAAGTGCTCATCGCCGAAAACACCCTGCTCGACCGGAGCTTGACCCTCCGAACATTTATGGGCCAGGAGTTTGCGGGCCGCGGCCCGCTCGGGGTCATTCCGACCACGGATCCCACTGATTTCAACGTGACCCCCGTCGACGTCCAACGCGAAATCGAACGGGCGCTCACGGCAAATCCTCAGGTCCGGAGGCTCCAACTCGCCCTGGGTAGCAAGCGTATCGACGAGCTCGTCAATGCGAACCAGCGGCTTGCAAAGCTCGACTTCACCGGCAGTTTCACGGCAAGGGGCCGAAGTGTCGACACCGCACCGGACCCACAAACGGGTACGCCTGGGGAGACCGGAAACTGGGGCGAGGCCTTTCGAAACTTCGTCAACGAAGACATACGACGCAACGGTCTCCTGGCTGACTTCACTGTTTCTGGTGCTTTGGATCTGACCTGGGACGTCCAGAATCGAGCCGCTCTCGGCAACCACAAGCGAGTGCTGGCCGAGATCAAGCAGTCGGAACTGAATCTCAAGAAGATCAGACAAACCATCGCTACCGCGGTTGTCCGGGCCGCCAACAGCCAACGCACAGCAGGAAAACGGATCGAGGTCACAGCGATCTCCGTCGAGCTCGCCGAACAGAATCTCTCGGCCGAGCAGGCGCGATTTCAGGTCGGACGTTCAACCAACTACGACGTGCTCCAGCGCCTCGATCAACTCTCCCTTGCTCGCGCGGACGCGCTTGGTGCGCAGATCGACTACTTGAAGGCTATCGTCGAGCTCCAGGCGCTCAACGGCGAGATCCTCCCCGCTTACGGTATGGATCTCCCGAGATACGTCCATTAGCCTTGGGCGAACGTCGCGTCCCAACGTGGCCAGACCTCCTCATCCCAGGCCCCTCGTGGCCGATGGAATTCCAGAGCCTACGGCTGCCTAGGGGCAGCGACGGCAATCCGCGTTGGCACCCCCTCCGACTCTTGCCGGTTGTGGCCGCAATTGTCGCAGCTTGAGGCCGAGGCCGCCCACATGCTAGGTTCGGTAGCCGTTATGGAAGTTCGCGTCTTATGCGCGTGTCTTGTCTCCACGCGGAAGGATCCAACATGTCGGAAATTGCAGACAACAAATGGGAAGTGGAGGCATCCAAGCCACCGATCACAACCTTCTTCGGTATCGTTCAGATCGCGCTGATGTCGTGCTTCGCGGCCCTGTTCGCCTACATCGTGATTTTTTCGGCCGTGGCCATCGTCACTCCAAAACGGAGCGGCGGTTGGGAAGAAAAGCTGAATAATTCCAGCGCTCCTGCTGCCGCTACCGCTCCTGCTGTCGCCGCTCCTGCTGCTGCTGCTGTCGCCGCTCCCGCTGCTGCCGTCGCCGCTCCTGCTGCTGCTGCTGTCGCCGCTCCCGCTGGCTAGGTCGGACTGTGACGGCCTGGAGGAGGGGCAACCGCACTGGTGCATTGGGCGGCCCCGCGCTTGTCGCCTCTGTGACCGACAGGCTGTTGGCAAGATCGCCACAGGACTTTCTCGAGGGGACGGAATCTCGATCTAGAGACCGATAAAGCTCAGATGCTGTCCCGTCTTTGTCCCGTCTCTGCGATAGGAAAAATACAAATCGCGGCGAGTGTACGTACAGCCGCCAACGCGACAAATCTGTCCGGCCGGCACGCCCGCTTCGATGAGCTGGGCGCGTACCTGGGCGACGAGATCAACATGAGCCTTTGACCCGTGGGCCCTCCGCACCACGGTTTTAGGGAATCGTTTGGCGACTTCGTTGTCGACCTCAAAGGCTCCCACGCCGATGCAGGGACCGATTGCTGCCAAGATCGAGTCGCGTCGGATCCCAGCGTCCGCGAAAGTTTCGACTCCGGCGCCCGCGATATTGGCCACGGTCCCCCGCCATCCACTATGAAGCGCTGCGACCGCGGTGGCGGCTTGGTCCACCAGTAAGATCGGCACACAGTCCGCCGTCGTCACCCCAACGACCTGCGAGGGGCCAACGTGATCACGATGAAACCACAAGCCGTCGGCCTCACTGGTTTCGTCAACATCGTGGGCCGCGAGCACCCTCGCGCCGTGCACCTGCCGAACTCGAACAAGTCTGTCGAGAGAAAAGTCAGCCGCTTTGCCTAGCAAACAAAAATTCTCACGAACCGCGTCAGCATTGTCGCCCCAGTGGCCCCCGAAATTCAGGCTCGCGTAGGCCCCTCGACTCACCCCCCCGCGGCGGGTCGTGAAACCGTGAATGCATTGGCTCGGAAACTGTGGATTCCGTAGAAACACACGATCAGGCTAGTGGCTTGATCGGCGAAACACCATGCCCCCCGGGCCCGTGGCTCCCGGGCCCTCGAAGATGCTGGAGCAAGCGCTCGAGCTCCAGAGGAAGTGGAGCATCGAAACTCAGCCAACGACCATCGGGATGCTCGAAACCGAGATGCCCCGCGTGTAAAGCATGCCGAGTCAATCCAACGACCGCATCGCGGACGGTCTTAAAACGCGGGCGCCGACCGTACATCGTATCGCCGAGAATCGGGTGGCTCAACGTCCGGGCATGCATTCGAATTTGATGCGTCCTCCCGGTTTTCAAGACACACTCGAGCACCGCCGCGTGAGCGAAGACCTCGACTCTTCGCAGAACGGAGAGAGCTCGGCGCCCCCCCTCGTGGTTCGGGGTGTACCTACGGCGATCAGCGGGGTCTCGACCATGGCCGGTCTCGATCTTCTTCTTGGACCAACTCGGCACCCCCTCGACAAGCGCCCAATAGCGACGCGCGACGGTGTGGGCCTTAAACTGTGCCGCGAGCGTCCGTTGGGCCGCAAGCGACTTTGCGATGACCAACAGCCCGCTGGTTGCCCGATCGATCCGGTGAACGATCCCCGGTCGATCGACCCCATTCCCCTCAAGCCTTGGCATCGCATCGGCCTGTTGGCCCAGGTGGTGCAACACCGCGTTCACCAGAGTTCCACTCGAATGTCCCGGACCCGCATGAACCACCATCCCCGCGGCCTTGTCGACCACCAGCACGGCCTCGTCTTCGTAGACCACCGCCAGGGGAAGGTCCTCCGCAAAGGCACACTCCAGGGCCGTAACCTCCGGTAGCCTCAGCTCGACGTCCACAGCTCTATCGATACGCATCGATGGCTTGATCGATATCCCCGCGACTTGAACTGTCCCGTCGGCGAAAGCCCGAGCGAGCTGCGAACGGGACAGCTCATGACCCGCTGTCGCCAGCGACGCCACCAGCAGCCGATCGACACGCGCAAACTGACCAGGGGTCGCCCGCTCCGCCTGGGGCTCAAGACGTAGACAGACAGCGGTTCCCGTGGCCATCGGGTCCCTCACCAAATCGGTGAATCGAGCTGAGCCTGGGGCTTGATCACCCGATCGACGATGGCTCGGTCGTAGAAATTCATCCGGAAGAGCTCGGGGGTCACACGCGTGCGAAACAGATTGCGGCCCTCGGTGATCTCCTCGCCCAGGATCTCGAAGAACCTATCGGACTTCAAACCCGTTTCAATGTTCGCTTTGTTGTAGAGCTGGATATCCGAGGCGATCGCGCGAGCAAGCTGCTGAGCGCGCGCTTCGTTGTCAATGATCTGTGGGCCAGCCATGCGTATTCATTGTGCCATGCCCCCGGGCGCGGGGGTGGCGCAAGCGGTCGTTTGCCGTGCTATAGCCAGGTCACCATGGACGTCAACAGCCTCAGCGAGAGCCTCCCGTCTCTCCTGGCGGCCACCGTGGCTTTCGCTATTGGAACCTCTGTCGTCCTACGCGACCGGTCGCGGGACGAGTTTGTTCTGTTTGGGGTCTTTTGCTTCAATCTTGGACTCTTCCACCTCGCCCGTTTCTTTCACGGTCTGGTCGACGAGGCTCTTTTTGGTTGGGCTGCCCAGTCTATCAGTCTCGTGCTCCCATGGACCGCGGACCGGTGCTTTTCGAGCCTGATTCCGAGCGAGGGGCCGCTGCGTCGCAGCAAGCTCCGCACGTTCATGTTGGTGGTCCTTCTCTCAGCCCACGCGGTTGCGCTCTTCGTCCTTCTGGGCCGCGGGGACCGTGGGCTCGAAGACGACGGTCCCTTCCAATGGATCACCATCGGGCTCAATACCTACGTGATCGTCGGCCTGCTCCTTGTCATCTTGCGAATTTGGAGAGCGGCCCGCAGTGCCCGAGGCACTGCAGTGGCGCCACGCATGCGTTATTTGTTGTACGCGAGCCTTTGCGGGCTCGTCCTCGGCTCTCCGATACTCCCGAGTATCGGTCCCGTGGTGACCGCAGTCTACCTCTACTTTGTCGCGCAAACCGTCGTTCGAGAGCGGTTGATGGAACTTCCTGAGGTCATCTCGCGCACCGCGACGCTGACACTTATGGTCGTGAGCGTCACCGCCCTCTTCGCTGTCTTGCTGTTGTGGATTCCAATCAACGCCGGTGGAAACACATCCTTGTTCCTGTTCATTATTGCGGTCGGATCCTACGCAGTCATCGTGCTGATTGACCCCGTCCGCGCAGAATTTGAATCCAGGATCGAGACATGGTTGTTCCGTGACCGCGTCGCACTGCGCTCGTTGCTGGTCGATCTCCGACGCCGACTGGCGAATGTCATCGAACCAGAGGCGATGGTACAGGTCATGATCGATGCTCTACGAGACTCCAAGCGTGTCACGCGGGCCAGCGTATATTTGCTCGACAGCCACGGGAAGAACCTCGTGCTCGGGGGGGAGCTAGGGGGCGCAAGCCCAATGCGACTCGACGTTGCCAGGCGGCGTCCACTCCTCGAGCGCATGCGATCCCGCGGCGCGCAGCTTCGCGACGTAATTCAACGCGAGCAAGAACGGGGTGGACGCGATGCAGACCCCGAACTCACAGAGATCCTCGACACGCTTGGAGAACTCGGCGCAAGCCTAGCCGTCCCCATCCTTACGCAGGCGAATCCAGACGACCGAGATGCACCGGCGGAGCTGGTCGGAGCTCTGTTTGTCGACGATGAACGCCTCTTGGAGCCCTTCTCCCGTGAGGAGGTCGAGCTTTTCGAGGGCCTCGCGGCCCAAGCCGGCATCACCCTCCAAAACTCGGCGGTCTACGAAGTCCGTAAAGAAGTCGAACGATTGGCGCTGCTTGGCGAGATGGCCGCAGGCCTTGCCCATGAGATCCGCAACCCGCTGGGCGCTATCAAAGGAGCTGTCCAGGTCGTCGAACCCAAGATATCCGAGACCGACCCGCACACGGGTGAGTTCCTGCTGGTGATCGTTGAAGAAGTCGAACGACTCAACCGGGTCGTGACCCAATTCCTAAACTACTCCCGGCCCTTCAAGGGCGAGATGGAACCAGTCGACATGGGCCGGGTTGTGCAGGCGACCCTGCGAGTGCTCGACCCCGAACGCCTTGAGCGCGTCCGCGTCCAGATCGGCGGAGACAGCACGCCATTACCCGCCATTCGAGGGGACGCAGAGGCGCTTCGTCAAGTCGTTCACAATCTCGTGCTAAACGCGCTTGACGCAACCGAAGCACAATCCGTAGCCGATGAGCCCTGCTGCGTATGGATTGATTCCCACATCCGGTCGCGAGGTCTACCCGGCTGCGACGCGCTCGTTGTCACAGTCCACGACGATGGTCCAGGGCTTACGAGCCACACCATGACCAACCTATTTGTCCCGTTTCACACCACCAAGAGTGGCGGGACCGGCCTGGGTCTGCCTATCAGTCAACGGATCGTCGAAAATCACCGAGGTAGCATCGAGGTCGCCAACAGGCCGGAGGGCGGCGCCATTTTCTCCATCGTGCTACCCATCATCCCATCAACGGCGGCTTCTTCTTCAGGCGCTGCCCACAAGCAAAATTCACTCGAAGGAAACCAACCGTGACAGAGCCTCCCGCCCGCATTCTCCTGGTTGATGACGAACCAAACCTGCGCAAGGTCCTCGGTGCCTTGCTGGAGCAGGCAGGATACGAGGTGCACGCCGAAGCGGACGGAGAACAGGCCCTTCGCCGAGTTCGCACGGCGCCACGCGGCACCTTCGACGCCGTGGTCACCGACCTTCGAATGCCGAAAATGGGAGGGATGGAGCTTCTAAAGGCCCTCGGCTCCGAACAGTCGGACCTACCCGTCGTCATTCTCACTGCGCACGGATCAGTAGACACCGCGGTTGAGGCGGTCAAAAGCGGCGCCTTCGATTTCTTGGAGAAGCCCTTCGATCGCTCGCAGATCCACCAGGTCGTCGGGAGAGCGATCGCCTCGCGAAAACGATCCGGCCCGAGCGTTGGCCGGGCGGCGCCATCGGCTCGCTCACTCACTCCCACAAATGATTCCACGCCGCCCACAGCGACGATGCCAGGACTTGAAGTTGGCATGGTCGGCGACTCCGAGGCCCTCCGGATGGTCCACGAGGTGATTCGAACCGTCGCGGCCAGTCCCTCAACCGTGCTCATCACGGGCGAGAGCGGAACCGGCAAGGAACTCGTGGCTCGCGCACTCCATATCGGTTCGCCGCGCGCCAACAAACCCTTCATCCGGGTGAATTGCGCGGCCATACCGGCCGGGCTTGTAGAAAGCGAGCTCTTTGGCCACGAACGAGGAGCGTTCACCGGTGCGATCTCAAGCCGTGCAGGACGCTTCGAATTGGCGAACGGCGGGACACTGTTCCTCGACGAGGTGAGCGAGATTCCCCTCGAGATCCAGGTCAAGCTGTTGCGCGCCATCCAAGAATCTGAGTTCGAGCGAGTGGGAGGCGCAAAAACCCTGCACGTAGACGTGCGCCTGATCGCCGCTACCAATCGGAATCTCGAAGAAGCCATTCGAGCCAAAAGTTTCCGAGAAGACCTCTACTATCGGCTCAACGTCGTCCCCGTACACCTTCCGCCCCTGCGGGAACGAACCGAAGATATTCCTCCCCTCCTGCACCATTTTGTCACTCGTTCGAACGAGCGGCTCAGCAAGCAGGTCAGCAGCTTCGACAAGGAGTCTCTCGAGATTTTGCAGGCCTACGCGTGGCCAGGAAATATTCGCGAGCTCGAGAACTTGGTTGAACGCATGGTGCTCTTCGCCTCATCTCCGATCATCGGACAAGACGAGCTTCCTGAACTTTTTCACCGAACGCTGACTCTACCTTCGGATCCCCCTCAGCCCACTGAGCCCGCCGAACGAACGACATCGAACAAAATCGCCGTAGACAGCACCGAGCAGGACGAGGCCGAACCTGGCCAACTGCCGCGGCATGTTCGCTTGCCGCTGAGTAGCCTCGGCCTGGATCTCAAAGAGGCCGTCAAGGCCGGCTCTCGTCTCGTCGAAGAGGCACTGATCCGCGAAGCCCTCGACAAGACCGACGCAAACGTCACTCGCTCCGCGCGCTTGTTGGGGATCTCGCGCCGAAGTTTGCAGTCAAAAATGAAGGAGCTGGGTCTTCGCAGCGCCGACGGCCACCGACCACCGACCTGAGCCGGGGCCCGCAACCTTGGCTATTAGCGAACTAGAGACCACCGCGAGCCCTCTCGAGCCTATTCACCAGTTTATACACCTGCAATGCGCACAACACACAGCCCACGCTCATATTTTGCTGTAAAGTTGACGCTCGCCGCCATGCGCTGGTAGCGTACCGGAAGTCATTTTCACGATGCTTATGCGCAATCTGCTCGGTCTGATGCCCGTCGCCGCACTGCTCTTTGGGTACAGTTCGGTTGCTACTGCCGCCGAAACCACGAGAGTCGCTACCGCTGGCGAGAAGGATAATCTTTTTGATCTCCACTTCGGAGTCTCGTACGACTACGATTTCAAGAAGGCTTCGATCCTTCGTGAATGGAGTGTCGGCAACGAAAACCGGCTCGCAAAGGATCTGATCTACCGCCAGCGGCGCCAGACAGTTACCCCTTCGCTTGAATTCGGTATCTTCCACGATATCTCGGTCTACATGTCGTTGCCGATCGTTGTGTCAGATCGTCGCGAGTATGGATTCGACCAGGAGCTGGGTGACGAATGCGTGTATCCAGGCGCCGGGTCCTCGGCCGGCGGCGCGACCTGTGTCGACAAGACCAACAGCTCGACGATCCGCGATTCAATCGTCCCCGTCGACGGCTTCGATGCCCGAAACACTACGGATCCCTACGGCCAATTCACCGGGGCCGACACCGCACTGATTTTCCAAGGTCCGAGGCGGCAGGGTATTGACCAGCTGCATCTCGGCATCAAATACAAGCTGCTCAACCAGAGAAAGCTCTCCCACATGCCGAATTGGGTCGCCGGCATCGAGGGACGTTTTGCCGTCGGCAAGGCGATGAAGTTTACCAGAGAGATCCAGATTGATGACAAGCCGTCCAACCACGCGGTCGGGCGGGGAATTCATGAGTTGGGCGTCTGGACTGCGTTAAGCCGACGGTATCGATACCTCGATCCCTTCTTCGGCGCCTACTGGCGACAGTCCATGAGTTCGAACAAGAGCCAGTTCATCAACTACGGCGGCAGCCAGACCTCGGTCAACCCGCAGTCCACCACCGGTGCGTACGTCGGTGCGGAAATCGTCCCTTGGGAACGAAAAGCGAAGTCCCAGAAGGTCTCGATCCTCATCCGCGGCAGTGCCGAGTTAAAATACAACGGGCGAGGATACTCAGAGATCTGGGAGTTGCTGGCCGACAGCCCCGCACTGGTCGGTACCTACGACACGGCAGCACATCAATGTGATGCTCAACCCGCGGTGGACTATGCCAACGATGCCGACAATGCCAGCAACCCTGGCGGCTACCTGGATGCGGCCAATGATGCCCCCGGAAACAGTGGCTGCAAAGCTTTCACGGGCATCACAAGTATCCAAGACTATGGAAGCTTCGCAATCGACGTAGGGCTGAATTTCCATCTTGGCCCCTACGCGCGTCTCAACTTCGGGGCGAATCTCAAGACCGACACCCAACACATCCTCACGTCGGCCTCGAGGGGTGACGCCGACGCGCTGAGCAGCGGCGACAACGACCTTGTGGATGCCGGGACGGCCGAGGTCAATCCGGTACGCCGTGATGTGATCGATACCGTTGGGCGCCGCTACGCCATCGATGGTGTATTTCGTCTCGTCGGCTACGCAAATTTCCTGGTGACATTTTAGTCTTCACCCATCGATGACCCCGGCGGCGCTGTTCGATGGGCAGCAATACGGCTGTAAATCGCCTTTGCATCTTCGCCAGTCAGCTCCGCGAGCGCACGGGCGCGTGCCCGTGGCTTAATCGTTGGGTCTAAAAGTACCTCGAGCGTCTTCCGGGCGGCCTCTTGGACGGGATCTGTCTCTTGTGAGTCACTGAGCAACGGGCCCGAGAGCACAACCGTCACCTCTCCGCGTAGACCCTCGGTTAGGGTGCTTGCCAACGTTGCAACGCTCCCGCGTACAAGCTCTTGATTTCGCTTCGTCAGCTCTCGCGCCACCAGTATCTTACGTTCCTGGGGACGTGGAAGCAGCGCACACAAATCCGTGAGTAACTTCGGGACACGATTGCCCGCCTCGTAAAAAATGCTCGGGCCCGGGTGCTCCACCACACGCCCAAGCTCAAGTTGGCGGTTTTTTCCGCTACGGGCCACAAATCCCCAAAAACAGCTTCCTGTCGCAGAGAATCCACTCAACGCGAGGGCAAGGGTTCCCGCGCTCGGACCCGGTATCGCGTCGACCTCAAAACCATTCTCAGCGGCCGCAGTCACCAAGATCTGGCCAGGATCGCTCCATACGGGCATGCCAGCCTCGCTCAAAAATGCGACTCGCTTTCCGGACCTTAGCTGGTCGAGCAAGAATGGGACACGCCGATATTCGTTTCCTACAAAACAACTCATTCGTCGTGGGAGCCGACAAATTTCATCCTGCGAAAACAATCGAAGCGGGCTGCGAGTGTCCTCGCAAAGCAGAAGATCGGCCGAAAACACCGCCTCACGAGCTCGTGGGCTCAAGTCACCACGATTCCCGAGGGGGGTACCCACGAGTACCAGCGTTCCACCATTCTGCGGACTCTCCGAGCCCGCATTTTCGTTATTTTCATCGCCTACCATCCGCTCAATCGTGTCCAAGCGCGATTTGCACAGCATCACCGAGCTCATCTTGGAGAAACTTTCGAAGACGAAGCACCATCCGTTTTTCGATCTGGCGGGCGCGCTCTCGACTCACACCCCAGCGATCTCCGATCTGTTGGAGCGTGATCGGCTCGTCTGAAATCAGACGCTCCGAGAAAATCTCACGTTCGCGACCCTCCAGATCGGCGCCAAAACGCTGGAGCTTCTCCGACAAGAGATCGGTGAACTCGGTGTCTCCGACAGAATCTTCGGGATCGAGGGTCTTGTCCTCGATCGTGTCCATCCGCGTGCGACCACCGTCATCGTCGTTCGACAAGGGAGCGTTGAGGGAGGCATCCGGCGCCCCCAGCCGTCCCTGCATCTCGATCACCTCTTTGGTCGATACGCTGAGCTCCTTGGCGATGTTCTCTGGGGTCGGATCGACCCCAGCACGAACCAAGGCGGCTTGCTGTTTACGCAGATTGAAAAACAGTTTGCGCTGGTTTTGGGTCGTACCGATTTTCACCAGCCGCCAGTTGTTTAGGATGTGTTTCAGCACATAGGCGCGAATCCACCAACCCGAGTAGGTCGAGAGCTTCACGCCACGGTAGGGATCAAACTTGTGTACCGCCTTGATCAGCCCAATGTTCCCTTCTTGAACCAGATCGAGAAGGTTTTGGTAGCCACGACTGTATTCGTTGGCGATCTTCACGACCAAGCGGAGATTTGAGGTCACTAGAGTTCGACCCGCTTCAGTGTCGTTGTCCTCGACCCAACGAACTGCGAGCGCATACTCTTGCTCTCGGGTGAGCAAGGGATGCCGACGAACCTCAGACATATAGGCCGCCATCGGATCACGCAACGCCAGGGCCGTCGATCCAGAGGGCGCCGTTTTGGATCCACCGCGCAAGCGGCTCGCTATCTCGTCAAGCTCGGCATCCGAAGCTGGCTCAACTTCGGCCAGGGCCTCGCTGCCTTCCTCGACCTCATCGACTTCACCCGGTACGGCAACAGCAACCGCAGCATCGGGGCGAGTGGTCCCTGTCCCTGACGACTGCACTTCGGCGGCAGTCGATCGTTTCGGGCGTTTGCCCTCAGTCTTACTGTTGTGGCCCATCATAGGAGAAGTTCCGCGTATCGCGCCGGTTGGTCACCACTCTAGCCGCAAATGGGCCCCTCCTGACAGCCGCAATTCGGTCCATCAAGCACCCCTTGACCATGGCCATCCGAATTTCGCGCTGTCTCCTTGCAGAAACCTGGACCGCCGATATTTCGCCACTGTCGGCTCTCCACACAATCGAACCGCACAAAGCGAGCCACGGCTGCTCCTAGCGAGACTGTCTAGGCTACAATCCAGCCGTGGCGCCACTGACCCTGCCCCAAAAGCTCGCGCTGCGAGCGTCGACTCCCAACTTGGTCATCGGATCCCTTGTGCTCGCGCTCGGGCTCACGGCGCTAAACGATGGCGCCGCACAGGCGAGTCGTAGTGAGCCACGAAACCATGCGGGGCTTGCGATCGCGAACCAGGATCACGATCTTCGGGTCTTGGACTGGACGTTGTGGAACGTCAGCAAATACTACGTCGAACCACAACGCATCGATCCTGCCGCCATGAACCTCGCCGGGATCGAGGCGCTGGAAGGCCAGATCGCGGAGGTTCTGGTTCAGCCGATCGATGGTGGGCGCATACGCGTCAAAGTCGGAACCGAATCTCGTGAGTTTGCCGCCGACGTCAGGGCGCTTTGGTCCGTCGGTCCCCATATTCGCGAAGTTTTTCACTTCATCGCTAGCCACACGAACCTGGACCAGGAGGAGATGAAACAGGCGGAATATGCGGTCGTCGAAGCCGTGCTCGCCACCCTCGATCCGCACACCAACCTCCTGCGCCCAAGCGCGTTCCAAGAAATGCGTACCAGCACCTCGGGGCACTTTGGAGGGTTGGGTATCGAGGTCGGCACCCGCGATGGAAAGATCACCGTAATCCGTGTTCTCGACGGCAACCCTGCGTCAAAAGTTGGACTGAAGGCCGGTGACCGAATCGTCCGTATCGAAGACGAGTCCACCGTCACCATGACCCTGAGCGAAGCCGTCAAATTAATGCGTGGCGCGGCCGGAACCAACGTCGTGCTCTACATTCGCCGCGACGGCGCGGACAAGCCCAAGCGTTTTGAGATCACACGCGACATCATCAAGCTCGACAGCGTCGTCGGTGACCTGCTCCCCGGGATCGACAAAGATGGAAACCCGGCGAAAGTCGGGCTTGTTCAGATCCCCCGGAATTTTGCCCAAACAACCGGACGTGAGCTTCGAGAGAAACTCACTGAATTCGAAAAAGAGGGAGTCTCAGGACTCGTGCTCGACATGCGCGACAATCCCGGTGGCCTGCTCACCGCTGCCGTCGAGGTCGCAAATGCATTTGTCGACTCCGGGACGATCGTCTCCACCGTCGGGGCATCTTCGACCGCCAACATTGACCGCGCCGATTCGCGATACAATTTCCTGGATGTACCCGTCGTTGTCTTGGTCGATCAAGGCTCCGCTTCCGCCACCGAGATTGTCGCCGGTGCACTCCGTAATCTTGGTCGAGCCGTAATCCTGGGCCGAAGAACCTTCGGAAAGGGATCGGTTCAGGTCCTCCACGACCGTCGAGTCGACAGCGAAGAGCTGGCGCTGAAGCTTACGATCGCCCAGTATCTCACACCCGGGGACATTTCGATTCAATCGGTCGGGGTAAGCCCAGACCTTGAGACTCAGCCGGTCTTCATTGGTAAGGAGTACCAGGCCTACTACGCGCGCAAACGCTTCAACCGAGTACGAGAGGAGAGCCTGGCCTCTCACCTCATGCACGACACCGCGAAGACACAAAAAATTACAGCCGGACCACTCTACTATCTCCAACGAGGGTCCGTGGCTGACGGATCCGCCGAGGGCCCAGTCAAAAAGCGCCTCAATGAACTCAAGGGCGCCGACGAGCGCGCCGCCATGCTGCTGGAAGATCCTGAGATTCGTATGGCACGCGATCTTACACTGTGGGCGCCGAGTTCTCGGCGCGATGAGATACTCCAACACCTGCCCGAGTTCGTCGATCAACAAGTAAAAATTGAAGATGCTCGAATCAGCACCAGCTTGGCCAGCAAGGCCATCGACTGGTCCGTCGGTCAAAGCCCGTCCACGGGAAGTTCGGCCCAGCTGCGTGTAACCCTCGCCACCGACAAGGAGAACAACATGATTCGCGGCGGCGAATCTGGGCTTGTGACCGTCGAGATCACCAATACAGGGGATGCACCGGCCTACCGGGTACGAGCGATGTCCGCCAGCGACTACAACTACTTCGACGAACGTGAGCTGCTTTTTGGTCGCATTGAACCTGGTGAAACCACGAGCAAAACCCTAAAGCTGTCCGTGTCCGAACACGAGCTGTCGCGGACAGACAGGATCGATTTCCATTTCACCGAAGAACACGGAGCGCCGTTTAACGACGCAGGAAAATCTTCGATCGACGTCAGCGCCGACGGTATCCCGCGCCCTCAGTTCGCCTACGGCTATCAAATTTTGGACGATTCTTCGCTCGGCGGCGAAGTCAGCGGCAACGGCGACGGCATGCTCCAGGTCGGTGAACGAGTTCGTATGAAAGTCTGGGTTGAAAATACCGGCGAGGGCAAAGCTCTCGACAGCTGGGTGCACCTACGCAACCTCTCCGCCGATGCAATCTTCTTGCACGAGGGGCGACAAAAAATTGGTGAGTTGGAGATCGGAAAAACTGGCGAAGCTGAACTCGAATTTGAGGTCAAGAAAGCCGGGAGCGAACAAGGGATACAGCTACAAATCACCGTCTCTGACAACAAGATCGGTGAGTTTGTTTCCGAGAAACTCTCCTTTCCTGTGGGGGTCAATGGGAGCCAATGGACAAAAGTCCGCGGTGGGGTCGTCTCCAAAGGAAAAATCGATCTTTACTCGGCGCCAGGAGACTCAGGCCATCGGATCGGCCAAACCGAGAAAAACGCTAAATTTCGGGTCACAGGCGAGTCCGAGGGCTGGAAACGACTCACGATAGCGAGCGATGGACGCTTCGCATTCGCTCGCGAGCAAGAGCTCGAGGCTGCAAAGCCGCCGAGACGTCCTGGCCCCTTCCGCTCGGTCTACACGGTTTCTCCCCCCAAAATCTCCCTCGCCGAAACGGTGACCCAGACCCAGGATACGAGCATACTCATCCGCGGGATCGCCGAAGATCAACGAACCGTTCGTGATGTCTTTGTCACAGTTTACAACCCCTCCCGAAACTTCTTCGGCAACGCGGAAAAAGTCTACTACCAAGCCTCAGCACAGCCCAAAGCGGGTGTCCTTGAGTTCGCCGCCGATGTCCCACTGACCCCCGGGAACAACCTGATTGAGGTCCATGCCCGCGAAAGCGACAACGTCGTCGCCATCAAACGGATGTGGGTACTCCGAACATCCGGCCTCGCGGAGGCACGAGCGAACAAGGCTCCAATGCCTAGCAGCGGCAAGCTTCGTGTCGATACCTTCAAGTAGGCGACCCGACCGTCATACCGGCACCGGGTTCGATCAAGACACGGTGTCGGTCGATCGAAAAAGGGGGCCACCCTCACGGTGCCCCCCCCCTCGTCGTTGCGAACGCCGGAAACCTAGCTCGCTTCTTTTTGGTCGGCGTATACCAACACCGGGGTTTCGTTCTCGGTGATGGTCCTCTTTTTAACATGCACCTCTGTGATGTTATCGATGCTCGGGATGTCGTACATGACCTCGAGCATCGCCCGCTCGATGATCGAACGTAGGCCCCGAGCTCCTGCGCGCTGTTCGCGCGCCTTGCCTGCAATCGCCACCAAGGCGTCATCGCTGAAGTCCAGCTCGACTCCATCCATGCGGAGAAGACGCTTATACTGCTTCACAAGTGCATTCTTGGGCTCGGTCAAAATCGCCACAAGGGCGGCCTCGTCGAGCTCCTTGAGTGGGGCGACCACAGGAAGCCGGCCAATAAACTCAGGAATCAGCCCAAACTTGGTGAGATCTTCACTCTGCACGCGCTGAAGAAGATCCCAGTTGGCTCGCTCTTCTTTTCCCGGATTCGCCGCTCCAAAACCCATCGTCTTGGCCGACACGCGGGCCTCGATAATGTCTTCCATACCGGCAAACGCCCCACCGCAAATGAACAAGATGTTGGTCGTATCGATCTGCAAGAAATCCTGCTGAGGATGCTTGCGACCACCCTTGGGGGGAACTGAGGCGACCGTGCCCTCAAGAATCTTCAACAGCGCCTGCTGCACACCCTCTCCGGACACATCGCGAGTGATCGAAGGGTTGTCCCCCTTACGCGCGATTTTGTCGATCTCATCGATGTAGATAATGCCACGTTGAGCCTTCTCGACATCGTGGTCGGCCGCCTGCAGAAGGCTGACGATGATATTCTCGACATCTTCACCCACATACCCTGCCTCTGTCAGACTCGTCGCGTCGGCGATGGCGAAGGGCACGTCGAGAATCCTCGCTAGCGTCTGCGCCATCAAGGTCTTCCCTGAGCCCGTGGGTCCAATCAGCAGGATGTTGCTCTTTTGCAATTCCGGCTCATCGGGAGCGCTCTTTACGTTGATTCTCTTGTAGTGGTTGTAAACTGCAACCGCGATGATCTTTTTGGCCCAATCCTGGCCAACGACGTAGTCATCGAGAGTCAGACGAATGTCGCGGGGAGTGGGCACCTTGCCGAGGAGGCCTTCGCTCGTGTCTTCTTTTTGGACCTCTTCGGCAAGGATGTCGTTACACAGCGAGATGCATTCATCACAGATGTAGACAGAGGGACCCGCGATGAGTTTTTTGACCTCTTTTTGGTTTTTGCCGCAGAACGAGCAGCTCAGATTTGCTTGACGCTCAGACATATCGATCTCCACCTATCCCTTGGACGGATTTACGTCGGGTTCGCGAACCAAAACGTCATCGATGAGGCCGTATTTTTTTGCGGTGATGGGATCCATAAAGTTGTCGCGGTCCGTGTCCTTGCCAATCTCGTCCATGGTGCGACCGCTGTGGGTCGCCATGATGGTGTTCAACATCTCGCGCAAGCGCAATATTTCGGCGGCTTGGATCTCAATATCTGAGGCCTGGCCGCTGGCGCCACCATGCGGTTGATGAATCATGATTCTCGCGTGGGGGAGAGCGAAGCGTTTTCCCGGCGCTCCGCCGGCCAACAACAACGCACCCATCGACGCCGCCTGTCCTAGACAGTAGGTCGCAACCTGAGGTCGCACGTACTGCATGGTGTCGTAGATACCGAGGCCGGCGGTGACGACCCCTCCTGGAGAATTGATGTAGAGCCGAATATCCTTGTCGGGATCGTCGGACTCAAGAAATAACAGCTGGGCGATCACCAAACTAGCGACGTGGTCATTGACCGGCGTGCCCAGGAAAATAATCCTGTCTTTGAGAAGGCGGCTGAAAATATCCCATGAGCGTTCCCCACGGTGGGTCTGCTCGACGACAAATGGGATGCTGGCGCTGGGTACGGAAGAGTGTGGAATTTCGCCGAATGCGGGCATGGTCAGCTCCGTTGCAATCTTTCCTATGGTGACCTCGTGAGGTCAACCATGCAAGCCCGACATCGTCGCTCATTGAAACCTCTTGAGCACCGCCGCTGCCTCATTGTCGGGCAAAGCCAGGGCAAAGGTTCCACTTCGAGCCACAGTTCGTCGAAACGGTGCGATTACGCTCCGAATAGGGAGCCCTCGCGGCCACAAACGACGCTCTGCGGGAATGCCGGACACCAAAAACAAATCGGACCCTCTACAAAATTAGGAGAGGACCCGAAAAAGAACGAGATCGTGAAGCCGTAGAGGAGGTGACACGCGCTCCGTCCCGGCTTCGTACGTGACCCTAGGCCTTTTTATTCGCCCCAGCTGCGGTCTCGGTCTCGGTCTCAGCGTTCTCTGGCTCCGGCTCCAGCTCCGGCTCCGGATCGGGCGCTTCCGTGACGACCGCCTTCTCCATCAGGAAATCGAGGATTCGTTCCTCGCGCATCTGGGCCTCAAGCAACAGGAGTTCCTTGTTCTTCTCCATGGTCGCGCGTAGACGCGCGGCATTTTTGCCTTGCTCCTCAGCCATCTCTTCGACCGCCTTCTGCAGCTCCTCCGCTTCGATTTTTATGCCTTGTGACTTGCCGATCGCATCGAGCAACAAAAATGCTTTTACACGAAACGTGGCCTCCGGCCGGACATTTGCGGCCATTTGGGCCTCGCTTGAGCCGATCGCGGCGAAGGTCAGTCCACTTTGGGAAAGCTGACGTCCGAACATCTGCACCTGTGCCACAACTTCGTTGTTGATCATCGAAGGCGCGGCCTCAAACTCCTTACGTTCAAGCAGACTCTCCACGAGACGCTGCCGAGCCTCTCGCTCAGCGTTGTCTTTGTCGTCTTGCAGCAAATTCTCTCGAAGCTTGGTGCGAAGTCCGTCCAAGGTCTCGGCGTCGCCTGTATCGCGGGCAAATTCATCGTCGAGTTCAGGAATGATCTTCTCTCGGACCTCACGCAGTGCAACTTTGAGAACGGCTTCAAGGCCCTGAAACTCCTCCTTGAGACGGTCTTGTGGCGGAAGGAATTTCAGATCGCGGGTACCGCCAACTTCGGTGAGCTTGGCATCGGCGAGCGCGGCAGAGATCCCTGGAATGATCTCTCCTGTCTCCGCGCCGATCTCGACAGAGACGTCCGTCCGTGAAATCGGCTCCGTGCCGAAGGTACCGTCGATATCCACGGTCCACACGTCGCCCTCACGGGCCTCCTCACGCTTGTCGTCCTCCGCTAGGGCGCGAATTTCGGTGAGGCCCGCGCGCTTGCTCTCGATGGCAGCGTCGACTTTTTCATCCTCGACGATGGCCGGTCGACGGCGAACTTCGACCCCCTCATAGTCAGAGGATTCGATCGCTATCACTGGAGCGACCTCGAAACGAGCGGCGTACTGAAAATCCTGGTCTTCCTCAAAGGTGGTGGACTCGAGCACGGGCTCCGTCAACGGCACGGTCTTGTGGGTGACGATCGCGGTCTGAAAAGTCTCTTGAAACAAGTCACGCGTAAGCTCGGCCTTCGCATCGCCGACATACATTCGCCGGATCGTCTGGGGCGGTACTTTCCCGCGACGAAACCCGGGCAGCGCTACGCTGCGCCGAATTTCACTGAGTTTCTTGTTCAGTCGACCCGAGACCTCGTCCCAAGGGATCTGAACGCGCACTCGGCACTCGACGGTGTTAATGCTTTCAATTTGGCTTTCCATGGCGGCTGCTTCCTCGCTTCGTTGGGCGCCGATCATGAGGCGCCGACACTCTCAAGGGCACGCCTTGTAGCAGACCGCCCGAAGCGCTGCCACCCGTGGCCCGCGCAGCAAAGAAGCCCTGACGGCTCGGGCCTTCGAGAGCCCACGACTGGGGACAATTTGGCAATGAGCGTGAATTTCGCTTTTCAGAGAAACAGCGATGGGCTTGAACGAGCCTCGCCGTCCTCGTGCAGCAACCCCCCGGTTTGCCCGTGGATGCGGGCGGCACCGCGGATCAGCCACACACCTCCAAGCGCCAGGGGGACGGCCGTCAGAGCGATCGCCAAGGCAAGCCCCTCGGCGCCGCCATCAACTCCGTCAGCGTCAACCAGCAAAGGCCCCGCAACCTCGGAGATCCACCCCATAAGCGGGGGCGACACGGCATCCCCGAGCGCGTGGATAAAAAGCACGTTCACGGCCACGGCCGTCGCGCGAAGATAGGCGGGCACACAGCCTACCAGAGCTGCATTTAGCGGCCCGGTGTTCAGAAAAAGGAAAAATTCGGCGACAAAGACGCAAAGGAGCGCGAGAAAAGAGGTCTGCGCGAGTACCGTCGCAACTACAAACGGGGCGCCGAGCACCAGTCCCCACCCGCTCACGCGAAAATAGCCCCCGGGGCCCTTCGAAAAAGCCCGATCGCCAAGGTGGCCCCCCACAAATGTGCCGAGCAACCCCGCAACGACGAGGACTCCGCCACAATAGGTACCCGCCTCGTTCACGTTCATCCCGTGCGCTCGCTGAAAGAACGTCGGCAACCACCAAGCGATCCCGCCCAAGGTGAAGGTCATCAGCGTCATCCCACCGGTATTGATTCGCCATGCCGGAGAGCGAAAAAGCCGCCTCGCTGAGGAGACAAGGGCTTTCAGGCTCAATTTCTCCAACTCCGGACGCGAGCGCAAGAGTGTCGACGACTGCACGTAGTTCTCTTCGCTGGCACCACGACGAGGCTCCACCATCGACAGCGCAATGGCTGCGAACAAGAGACCCGGAGCCCCCGCGACACAGAGCGCAACACGCCAACCTTCGGTCTCAACCCCCCCCAACCCTATTATGGCAAGAAAAGCTTCGTGGTTTCCAGCGACGATCCCCCCAAGGAGGTAGCCAAAGGCATAGCCGAGCGGGATCGCCAGATAAAAGTAGGCCAACATCCTTCCTCGCCGCTCACGCCGGTAGAGGTCAGCGATCATTGCCGGAGCCACGGCGGCGTAGCCCGCCTCCCCGATGCCCACCAATGCGCGCGACACCAGCAGCTGCTCGTAGTCTTGCGCCAATCCGCTGGTCACCGTCGCTACGCTCCACAGGCCCACACCGACCGCGACCATCCGCTTGCGGTTGAAACGGTCCCCCACAAGACCCCCCAGGGGTGAGAACAGCATGTAGACGACGATAAACACAGTGGCGACCAGTCCACCTTCGGCATCACCCAGCAAGAAATCGTCCTTCACCCCCTCGAGCACGACCGACATCACAGAGCGATCGATATAATTAAGGAAGTTAACCGCGCTGAGCACGAGCAACGTCCAGGTCGCGCGACGAGTCGGGTCGGGTGCCAAGGGGACCGTGTATCACGCGCCAGCCGAAACCATGACCATGAACCTCTCTCTCTCGACCCTTTTTGCGCAAAACGCTCACTCGACGGGCTCGATCGTGGCGTGAATCCGCCCGGTTTGGCCCGCTCTTGGTTTCTGGCGAGCCCCGAGCATCATCGTCTCGTCACGAAACGCGAATCGAAGCCGTTCCTGGACAAATAATCAGGCGCGCGGTCACGGGAGCATGCTAGACATGCAGCCGTTCCAAGGCCACGGTGCTGCGTGCGCAGTCTCGACATGACCCATGTGGAACAAGAACGAAGGATCAGGAGACAAATTCTAATGGCAAATCTCAAGTTGACTGTGGCCGCCCTGGCCATCCTCTGTGCTGGCGGCCTTACACTCACCGGTTGTGAGAAGGGCGATGCCCCGACCACGCCCCCCGAAGCAGGAGCCGCTCCCGAAGCTGCTGACGCTGATGCTGACGCCGATGCTGATGCCGACGCCGACGCCGACGCCGACGCTCCCGCCGATGACGCGGACGCGGACGCTCCCGCGGACGACGCTGCGAGCACCGACGCCGCCGGCACCGATGCTGGCTAGGCGTTAGGTCACCCTAACCAACTGAAAAACCCGTGGTCTTTTTAGACCACGGGTTTTTTGTGTCTGCGTTTCGCAAGAATTTTGTTCTTCCAAACAACGATGCGTCGCACGCAGGTATTTCCAAAACGTGGCAACGATCGAGCCACCCTCTTCGACTTGGAACCAGGAGTCCCATCTCAGGAGCCCTTGGAACAACATCATCCGTCAATTCGTTATCCCGAGGCGTTCTGGGCTGCTACGATAGGTCGACCTTGTTTGGCGTGATGCCATCGCGCCCAAGTTACACACGCCATGACTTCCAAAAGCGACCCCGGCCTCGACAACTCCTTCGCCGCTGCACTTCAAATCGTACAAGACTCCCCCGAAAGTGAGGCTGCCTGGGAGCATCTCGAAGAACTCGCGGACAATCTCGAGCGTCCCGAAGAAGTCGCCGCGCTCTATCGAACGACCCTCGCCGGTGCCATGCCTTCGGAGGCGGCCAACAAAATCGGCGAACGAGCGGTGGCATTTCACGAGGAATGGTTCGGAGATACCCCCGATGCCGTCTCCAATCTGCTCTCGGAGATCCTCGACCGCGATCCCGATGCGGCATGGGCTTTTGATCGCCTCACAGTCTCACTCACTGCCGACGAACGCTGGGAGGAGCTGCTCGGCGCCTACGATACCAGCCTTGCTGTCGTTGAGAACCGCGACCAACTGAAACAGCGGCTCGATGACGCGGCCCAAGTCGCGCGGGACTTTGCGGATCAACCGTTGCGCGCCGCCGACTATATGCGGAGATTGCTCGATTTCGAGCCATCGAATCAAAAACTCGAAGCGTCGCTCGCCCGCATGTATGAACGTCAGCAACGTTGGGATGAGCTGATCTCTCTATGGCGGACGGGCTTGAAATCAGCCTCAAGGACGGCAGCTCAAACGATTCACGTCCGCATTGCGACGTGTCTTCTCGACCGAATTTCGGCCCCCGACCGGGCCTTGTCCGAACTCGAGACTCTGCTCGCCGAAAACCCTGGCCACGCCGAAGCGTGCGACCAACTCGAGCGTGTGCTGATCTTTGACGGCGCAAGCAATCAGATTCGGAGCCAAGCCGTGGCCCTGCTGCGGAAGAACTACGACGCGGCCCGACGTCCCGACGCGGTGGTGAAGGTCCTCAGCGAGGCTCTCGTTTTTTCTCCGACCGAGGAACATTCAGCTCTGCACCGGGAGCTCGGCACCCGATTTGCGATCTTGGGGAACGACAACGACGCGCTCGACCACTACGGGGCGCTGCTGTGTATCGACCCCACGGACACCGACGCTCGCAAGCAACTTCGCCAGCTCGCGTCCCGCTCGAACCAGCACACACGCCACGCACAACTTTTGATCGAGGCGGGTGAATCCTGTGAAGATGGAGCCCGTCAGGTCGCGCTTTTCTTGGAGGCGGCACACCTCCATCGCGACGTCATCGGTGACGCCGAACAGGCCGCAAAACTCTACGCTCGGGTCCTCGACAATCCGAATGACGGAGATCCGAGTCAATCACTGTCTGCGGCACATAGCCTCAACGAGTTGCTCGCCGCCGCAGAGCGCTCGGCCGAACGGCTTCCCGTGCTTGAGAAGATCGCTTCGCTTGAGCGCTCCAAAGCTGTACGCCGCTCGGTGCTTGGCGAGGCCGCGACGCTCGCCGCTGAACTCGGTGACACCGACAGGGCGCTAAACGACTGGGGCGATCGCCTGCAAACCGATTCTGGCGACGCAGAAGCCCTCGATGCCGTGATCGGCCTGCTCGACGCCAGTGAGCGCTGGTCACAGCTTGTTGCCTCGCTTCAGCGACGCGCCGCGGAAGCGAGGCTCCCGCAGCAGCGCCGCGCAGACCTCGTACGCATCGCCGAACTCCAAGAGCAAAAACTCGACCAATGGGGCCCGGCGATCGACACCTGGATCACCATTCTCGACGAATTTGGCGACAGCGACCAAGCCTTCGATCACCTCGATCGGCTCATGAGTGGCGAAGGCCGCTACGCGGAGTTGGCCGAGAGGCTGGGCTCGGCAGCAAAAGGCGCCCGCCGTACCTGCGGACAGAGGCTCGCCCGCGTGGGTACTCTCTTGCTTGAAAACCTTCAGGAACCAACCCAGGCACTCCTCTTCCAATTGCAGGCCATCGCTATCGATCCTACAAACGATGCGGCACGCGCAGGCCTGCAAGCCCTAATCGAGGTCCAGGCATGCCGCGCACAAGCATCCTCAGCCCTGGCACAGGCCTTCGAGACATGTGAGCAGTGGCCCGATCTGCTCGCATTGCTGGAGACACGCATCGACTGCGCGGCCTCTGCCCAGGCACAAGCTCGACTGCTTCGTGAGGCCGCGGGCCTCTATCGGCAGGCCGATGAGCCGATCAATGTCCACAGCTGCCTGTGCCGGGCCTTGGCGATCGAGCCGACAGACCTTGCCTTGGAGCAAGAGATCATGCGGGTCTCTGCCGAGTCCGGCCGGTGGGCCGAGACCAGCGAGGCGCTTCAAATCGCGGCATCAAACACCGCCCAGGTCCCTCCGCGATGTGCCCAGCTCAATCTCGCCGCTGCGACCATCCTAGAAATTGAGCTCGACGATCCCACGGCGGCCACCGACGTGTACCTCGCCGCTGCGGACATGGACCCCTCCCGGCTGGAATGCCACCAGGCGATCGCCCGTTGTGCCAGCCAGGCGGGCCGCTGGAAACTCGCGTCGGAGGCGACGATCGCTACAATTCAGACCAGGGAACGCATCGACGAAACCGCCATTCAATTTCTCGCAGACACCGCGCAGTCACGCGATCAGCTCGGGGAGTTTGCCGAGGCGTTCTCGGAGGCCCTCCAGGCCGCCGCCGCAACGATGCACGACACCCTCACTCGCAAGGTCGAGCTCCAAATCTCCGACTGGTTCAACCGAGCGGGAAGAGAACAGGCCGCCAAGGACTCGGTGCGACGAGCAGTCGATCTGGACCCCACGCATCCAGAGTCCCTCGACATGCTCTGCGAGTTGCAGCGCGAGAATCCAGGGCCCGCGCTCGTCACGACACTCCTTCGGGTGGACACCTTCGCGGAGAACAACCTCGATGCCCTACACGAGGCTGCCGAAGTCGCGCTTGAGCACGCCGACGCCCAGATCGCCCGACAGGCACTGCTGCGTCTATACCGAAAATCCGCCCGTATGATGTCGAGATCAGACCTCGCCAGCGGGACCCACACTCCCGTGCCCACGGCCATGTGGGCGCTTGAAAAACTGGTGCACTCGTACGAGCAGACCGATCAGCGGGCCGAGGCCACCCGTCTACTGCTTGACGGCGCGACGCTCCCGATCGAGGCCCGCGATGCCCGAACCCTGCGCCGCAGAGCCGCAGAGCAGCTCGTGGAATCCGGGCATCTGGGGCGAGCGCTCGATCTGTATTTGGGCATCATCGCCGAGGCCGTCGACGACACCACGTTGATCACACGCGCAGCCGCTCTCTGCCAACAAGAAGATCGAATCTCTGAGCTACTCTCCCTACGCCGGCGTGAACTCGAGCTTTCTGACGACCTCGATCGGGAACTCGAGCTTCGCCTCGAGATCTCACGTCTGACGGGACTTCTCGAGTCGCGCGGTGGTCGACTCGAGTCCCTGCTCGCCAACCTTCGGGCTCGGGCCGGCCACGGCGCTTCGATCGACGCGCTGACCACCATCCTGGAAGAGCGCGGACGTTACCCGCAACTGCTCGAAATTCTCGAAGATCAGGCCGCGCTTGTGGCCTCCGATGGAGATTCAGACAGAGCCGCCACCTTGTGGTTCTCCGCAGGAGACCTCGCCAAGGACCACCTCACAGATCATACCCGCGCAATCGCCAACTACTCGCACGTCGTCGCGCTCCGAGCCGACAACCAAGCGCTGGAGTTTCTCGCGCAGCTGCACCTCGCCCACGGAAACCCTGCCGAGGCCGCGCGATGGCTACGAGTACGCATCGAGACCTGCGGCGCGGGCGAACGGATCTCCATCTTGCTTCAACTCGCCCGAGCGAACCTTCAAGCCAAGGAGACCGATGCGGCGATCGAAACCCTGGAGTCCGCTTTTAGTGAGGCTCCCCGCAATGGTGAAGTGCGCAAGCTCTTGCTCACGACCCACCGCCAGCGACACAACTGGGCTGCCCTCGCCCGCGTACTCTCCACCGCCGCGCAGAGCATACGCGATGACGCCACGGTGCTTGCCTACGCGCGAGAGGCCACCTCGATCTACAACCTTCAACTCCAACAGCCGGAGCTCGCCGTTCCCGTGCTCCAAAAGGCCCTGCGTATCGCATCCGACGACCGAGGGCTACGCAGCCTACTCGCCGAAGGCCTCCGCACGGCCGGGAAACTCGACGAGGCTCAATCCCAACTCGGCGAACTCATTGAAAGCTTTGGTCGACGGAGATCTCCGGAGCGAGCGAACGCTCATCTACAGCTCGGTCGAGTTCTCAGCGCACAAGGCGACAGGGTCGCCGCGATCGTCGAGCTTCAGACCGCTGCGAAGATGGACAACGGAAACCTCGTCGTCTTGAAAGCCCTGGCTGAGCTGGCTCGAGATGCCGGCGAGCCCGACAAGGCCGAGCGAGCCTACCGAACACTTTTGGTCCAACTCCGCCGAGCCTCAGCCCAAGACCTCTCCGAGGCGCAAACGGGACCTGTCGCTACCCTCTTAGAACTCGCAGCAATCTCCCGAGAACGCGGCCAACAAGACAGGGCCGAGGAACTCGTCGAGTCCGCTCTTGAGGCGCTCGTCGAATCCGACGAGGAGGCCGAGCAGGTCCAGGCCCGTCTTCGCGACCGCGCAGAATACGATGTACTGCGCCGTGTTCTCGACACCCGCCTTCAACACGTAGCGAGCACCCGCCAAGATCGCGGACGTATCCACGCTGCGATGGCTGATCTTCTCGAGCACAACCTCGATCGTAAAGAAGAAGCGATGCAGGCCCGCCTACAGGCCCTCACAGAAGACCCAGGGGCGCCCGAACTGCACGATGCCGCGGCGACCCTTGCCGAACAACTCGACGACTCCGACCGATACCGGACACAACTTGAGACGCTCTTGGAGTCCACCCGCCGCTCAAGCGACGCCACCATGCGTTGCGAGCTTCTACTGCGCCTTGGCGCCATCTTGGAACGTTGCCCCGAGACCCTTGACCAAGCCTGCGACCTCTATGAGCAGGCCCAAGAAACGGGCATTCGTCACGTCGATGTGTGGCGCGCCTTGGCCCACGTCGCCGGAGCCAGGGGCCAGCACGACCGGCAGTTGGAGATTCTTACCCAACTCGCAGAGTTGGGCGCCGAAGACTCCGACACTCGGATCGATGCCCTATACCGTCTGGCAGAGGTCCAAATCGCCACCCTCGAACATGTTGCAGAGGGCGTCGAAGCGCTCCGCAGCGCACTCGACAACGCCACTAATTACGCGCGGGCCGAAATTTTACTGCGCGCGGGCGCCCAACGCCATCCCGATCACGAGGGGCTCTTCGAACTTTTCGAATCGGTGGCACGCAGGTCGGGAGCTGACCGCTTCTTATTGCACTTCATCGAGTGTTCCGTCGCACGCCCCAACGCTTCGCCGGCTCTCGCCCGCGAAGGCGTCGAGATCATAAAAAGACTCGCGGCCGTGGTGGAACAAGAAACCGAAGAGCCGCTCGTCGATCCTGACACGTCGAATGCGAACGAGAACGAAAATAGACCGAGCAGCGAGGAACAAGCTGAAGCCCTCATGCAGCGGGCGATCGAGCTTGGTGGCGATGCGCTCGATGGAATGTCGGAGGTCTCTTGGGCGATGCTCGGCCTGGCTGAGCGTCGCCGACTCCAGGGGAATCTCGCCGATGCCGCGCAGTGGCTCTGCAAGGCAGCACAATACGCGCCTCTCGAAACCGTGCTCTCTGCCACGGAATCCATCGTTGAACAATCGACACAGGCGAACGAAGAACTCACGCGGGTCACCGCGATCTACGAACGTCTATTGGAGCGCGATGCCACCCGACGTGATGTCTGGCAGCCCCTCGCAAAGATCTACCTCACGCTGGGAAATGTCGCCGCTCTCGAACGTATGGTCGACGAGACACTCGACAGCCTGCGACATGGCGAAGATCGCAATGCGCTCCGGATCGAGTTTGCGCGCGCGCTGCTGGTCGAACCGGACCGGGCATCGGATGCCGTCGACTTGCTGCGAGAAGCCCTGCTCGAAATTCCAGAAGATGCTCAGGCCCAACAGCTGCTCGCGCAATACCTCGAGACAACGGGAGATCTTAGCGCTGTCCTCGATCTTCTGCGCAAACGCCTGATGTCCGTTCAACTTCAAAACGATCCGCAGGCGATCAAGCAGGCGTCCTTGGACCTCATCGGCCGTCTTCGAAGCCAAGACAACGACCAAACCGAGGCGCCCTCCGTGTGCCGAGGCGCCCTCGATTTACTCCCTGAAGACGCAGATCTGCTGCGCACGCTGCTCGACCTAGACAACAACCCAATCGAGGAAGACGAACGCTTTGAGCTGATGCGACGGTTGCTTGCCGTCGAGACCGAAGATGCGGCGCCTGCACTCACGGCCCTGCTTCTCGAACGCTGCGAGAGGGCCGGAGATCCCGATGCGGCCATGAAAATCCTCACTCTTGGCTACTCGCGATCTCCCAAGAACCAGGATCTCCGCGCCCGTCTCACCGCCAGCTACGTCGAACAAGACGACTTCTCAAACCTGGTGAAAGTCCTCGTTGAGGCCGCTGAAGGCTGCGAAAAGGTAGAAGATACCATTGAACTTCTCGTTGAAGCCGCACGCTTGCAACGTGATGCTTTGCACTCGCCGGGTGCATCCGCGAAGCTTCTGCGTCGCTGTTGGTCGCTCCAACCCGAGAAGGTTGACCACTGCATCGAGCTGAGCGCTGCGTTGTCATCGGCGCTTCAACACTCCGAGGCTCTCGAAGTTCTGACTCTGGCACTTGAGAGCCATGACGCCACAAAACCGTCTCCCCTAAGCGATAGGCAGATGCTAGCCCTGCTACGCGCGAGGGCAACGATTCATGACGACTGTGGTGATGATGCTGCTGCGCTAAGCGATCTCAAGGCCGCAGCAAAAATCGATCTTTCGGCTGTGGCGGGGGCCCTCGAAGTCAACCTCAAGGACCAATACAATGCTGCCAAGCGCAACGGCGACATCGAAGAACAACACGCTCGTTGCATGGACCTCGTCAAACTTGCGATCGACACCGACCGAGAGTCAGAGGCTCAGAAATTGTTGCACGGGTGGATCGAACAATGTGCCGATGACCTCCCTGCCTGGGTCCAACTGCGCGACGTTTGCATTCAGCTGGAGGACTGGGAACAGCTGGCAACCTGCTGCGACCGGCTCATCACCCTGGGCGACGAAGATCTCGCCAGCGAGGCGGCGATCGTTCTTGCGGAGACATGCACCCGCCTCGGCCGCCCCGAGGACGCACGCGCGGGATTGGAGCTCGCCTTTGAAAACCAACCCGACCAACCCGACCTTCGCCGCGCGCTTCGCAACATCTATGAAACGATCGGGGCCACCTCTCCACTGGCGGCGATGCTTCTCGAAGATGCACGAGAAATCATCGAAATAGAGACTCGTCTTCCTCTATTGCGGAAGGTCAGTGTCCTGCTCAGCCACGGCGACGACAACGCACTGGCAATCGAAACCCTGCTCGAGATCCTCGATGCAGATCCCGAAGACAAACTCTCGCGGGCGCTGCTCGTCGATACCTACGTCGTTACCGATGCCCTCGATCTCGCCGACGAAGTGCTCGACGAGGTGATCGCCAGCTACAAAGTAGCCCGCTCGCCCGAACTCTCGAGCTTCCATCATCGAAAGGCTCGTGTCGCTCAAGCGCGTGACGACCGACCTGCGCAACTTCAGCACCTCAAGTCGGCATTTTCCACCGACAAACACAATGGAGCCGCCGCGGCGGAGCTCGCCGAGCTCGCCGAAGACCTCGAAGACTGGGAACTCGCTACGCGAGTTTTACGCGGCATCACGGCCATCAGTGGGCCGTGCCCCATCAGCCGCCCTGCAGCATTTTTACGCCAAGGCAAAATCTCTCTCCGCCTCGGTGACGTCAAGCGCGCCAGTTTCTGGGCTCGACGCGCCCGCCAAGAAGACCCTGAGTTTGTAGAGGCCCAGAGTTTTCTCGACGAAGTCAGCGCGATGTAGCAAGCGCCGGCGCGCCGCGAACATCCTCTACTTGGCGGTGTTGGCGGCCTCGCCGGCTTCGCCGGCCTCGCCGGCTTCGGCGGCCTCGCCGG
>CAYTFJ010000004.1:0-30315 GCA_964437075.1 uncultured Nannocystaceae bacterium | reverse complement strand
CGGCCTCGCCGGATTCGGTCTTGCCGGATTCGGTCTTCCCCGCCTCAGCCGTTCCGGCTTCTGCCGACTTTACCTCCGCAGCCTTCTTCGCCCTCGCAGCCCTTTTTTCCTTCATCGCCTCCGCTTTGGCAGCCTCAGCCTTGGCCGTCAGCAAGTTCTCCGGTTTGTAGGCCGCATCCATCTTGGCGCGCAGGACCTTCCGCGCAGCACTGTACTCTCGATTCTCGATATTTCTCACAAGGTCATCGCGGATCGCCTCCTTGGACAGCGTTCCTGGCTTGTGACGGTCAAAGAGCTTGATGATGTACACCGCGTTGGACGAAACAATGGGCTCGCTGATCTCTCCAACTTTCATGGCAAAGGCCGTATCGGCGTAGTTCTTAACCATTCTCCGGCGGTCAAAGACACCCATGTCCCCCCCACGGTAGGCCCCGGGACCCTCCGAGAGTTTTTTCGCCAACTCGTTAAAATCTGCACCCGGCGCGACCAGGAGCTCACGCAGTTCCTTCGCTCGTGCGAGGGCCGCATCCTTCCACTTTGCCAGCTCCTCTTCCGATGCATTTTTAAGCACCTCGGCCCGCTGACGGCGAATCCGCGTCTTGCCTTCTCGTGGACCGATGGCCACAAACACATGGGATGCCCGCACACGCTCTTCGTCGGAATGAAGATTGGGCTTCGCCAGCGCATAAGCCTCGTCGATCTCGGCCTCACTCGCCTCAATCTCCGCGGACGCCTTCACCAACGCTCGCTCACGAAGATCCGCGATATTTCGTTCACGAACAGTCTCTTCCGTCTCCGCCATCCAAGCCAAAAATTTCGAGCGCTCTTCTGCGGACATCGCTTGATCTGCATCCAGCTTCTTCAGCTCGGCGGGATCGTAATCGACCCCTGCCGCCTTCGCTTCCAAGCGAAGCTGATCCTCGCGGATCAATCGATCGACGATCGTTGCCTGCGTACGTAACTCCACAGAGTCACCGACCTTCTTGCCCTCATTTTTGGCCTTTTTTGCCTTATATAAGGTCAAGAAAGTTTCGTAGCTGACCTCTTTTCCCTGGACGAAACCGACCGGTGCGACAGGAAGCTTGAGCTCCCCCTGCTTTGAAGCATCGTCCTTACCCGAAGATCCAGTCTCGGAAGGGTCGGATGGACTTTTCTTCGCCTCCGAACTTGGACGGTCCGCGCCGGAAGTACATCCCGGCACGGCCGAGATCATGGAGAGAGCAATGAAGAGGATCGGCGAGCGCAATTTCATGACGAGAACTTGCGGAGAGTGTATCGCAGCGTCGCTCCTGCGGACATACTCAAGGCTCCCTCTGCAAGACCCGCAGGTCGCGCAAGTCGCCATCACCCAAACGACTGTGCGCAAAATGCGACAAAATTGTAAAGTTCAATCGGTGTCGGGAACGAACTTGTAGCCCGAACCCCTTACCGAGACGAAGTAGCGAGGATGGGAGGTATCGTCCTCAAAGTGTTTCCTCAGACGCGCGACGAAGTTGTCGGGAGCGCGTGTTTCGCAGGACTCCATCTTCCAAACTTTTTCTTGCAGCTCCCGGCGGCTGAGTACGCGGCCGGGATTGTCCGCAAAGTAACGCAGAAGATCGAACTCAAGGCGGGTGAGCGCGAGCTCCTCATCCCCTCGTCGGACCTCAAAGGCTGCAAAATCCACGATCACGGTGCCAATTTTCAAGCTGTCGCAAGGCTCCGGCAACGGATCTTTATCCCAATCGCGGCGACGAAGCATGGAGGCGACACGCGCGAGCAGCTCGTCAAGATCGAAAGGCTTGGCCAGATAGTCGTCCGCGCCCGCTTGGAGTCCACGCACTCGCTCCTCCGCGCTGCCGAGCGCCGTCAGCATCAAAATAGGAATAAAATTCCCAGAGGCTCGCAGCCGCCGACAAAATTCGAATCCGCTCGCATCCGGAAGCATGATGTCCAAAATAATCGCGTGATGATGGCCGTGTAAAATATTCGCGGCAGCGGCTCGGGCCGAGTCGACGACATCGACTTCGTAGCCATCCAGCTCGAGATTGAGTTTGATCCCGGCGGCGAGGTGCCGCTCGTCCTCAACCAGCAGCAATCGGGGCCTCAGTTGCTCCTCGGACACAGCCGTGAGTCTCGCCCGCCGCCGTAAAGTTGTAAAGCCCGACTCAGGGCCCTGGTGGACTGGGGAGAACGACCCGCACCGTCGTCCCGCGACCCACACCTTCGGACTCCGCTCGAACCCGTCCACCGAGGTCGCGAACGAGAGCGCTCACAACAAACAAACCAAGACCCGTGCCGTGTCGCGAGCGCACAGCCTCTTCGGGGACCCGATAAAAACGATTGAAGACCCTCTCGAGATCCCCCGTGGCAATTCCGATCCCTTGATCGCGTACTTCGATCTCAAATTTTCCAGCCTTCGCATAGCCACGTACGGCGATGTGGGGTTCGCTGCCCGAGTACTTGATCGCGTTGTCGATAAGGTTCTCGACCACCGTTCGTAGGGCATTGGCATTCGTAAGCAGCACCGAGGCCTCGGGCACATCCACCCTGATCTCGGTCTCCAGACGGTGACGCCGCCGCATGGCAACCACGGCGTCTTTCAACAACGGTCGAATCAGAACTCTCGAGACGGCGGGGGAGCGCCGATCCTGGCCAATCCGGCTCGCTTCGAGGATCCCGTCGATCACTGTCACAAGGCGATTGACGTCGTCGAGAATCATGCCACGAAGGTTCTCACTCTGGCTCGCATTCAACTTAGGACGCGCAAGGGTCTCCGCACACAACTTTAGCGACGCCAACGGGCTCTTGAGCTCGTGCGTAACCGAATCGATAAACGAGGTCTGACGCCGCGCTTCGAGAATCTCGTGCACCAAAAATACCGTGAAGAGCACGAGCACCGTCGTGATTACGACAAAAGAAAGAATCCCACCGACCAACAACCAAGCATTGGTCGCCACCGCCGCACTCGCCGAACTCATGTTCTGAACAATCACGAGGATCCAACCGACCACCAATGCAATGCTCAGAGCGACCGAGATTGAGCTGAGCACGATCGTGCTCGACACCGAGCGCCGTTTAAATATTCTCATGGGGCGATCTCGCCAAAATTTGATGCGCCCAGTCGGTGATCAACATTTTTAATCCGTCGCCCGCGATCATCGACAAAATTCCCATTCTCGATCACAACGCGTGACACACGAATGCCAACATCGAGACACAGATCGAGCACGTTGTCTTCGCCAGTGCGATGCACCGAGGCGAAATCGCTCGCAGACCGGGGCCGGGTCTCAAATTCCCGCGCTGACGGCTCCATCATCTCCGATTCCGCGCGCGGAAGGCTCTGCACTGTATCCATCGCCACTCGCCCATGGTCGTCGATAGCGACGGGATGCAATTCCCTGCCGTCGGCCAAATACAACCGAATGGAGGCGAGAAACGCGTTGTTTTCTCCAGGATCTAGGCGCCCCAAACATCCGGACCAATAGGTCCGCAGCACCTGCATCGCCCCGGCACAACGTCCTGGCTGCGGGGCCACCGACTCGACCATGACCAAGCTCGTCGGGAGATCCGATCCGCGTACAGGAGCATCAAGCCCACGCAAAGGCTCGCCCGAGACGGTAAAGAGCCCCCCGATCACGTGAACCGCAACCGGCTCGGTCGCTCCTGCATCCACGAAATCCCCGCGAAGAACCACGCTTCGGTGTTCGTCACGCTCGTTCGCGGGCGCCAACGAGGCCGTACGGGGGACTACGCCATGCCCATCCGCGCGCACCACTACGAAATCGTGGGCCACGAGAGTCGAGGCTTCGATCCTCTCGCTAAAGACCAATAGAATTTCATCGGAGGTTCCAGCCTCCACACGAAAATGCGCGGAGGCCAACCTCGGCGCGACCGATGGCGACACCGGCTCGCCGGCCTCTTCGTGTCTCGATGCTGGATGTTGAGAAACCAAGCGTGAGCAACCGGGCCCGACGAGCCACAAACACGCAGTGAACACTCGAAACATCAACGAGCCACGAAAAACGCCGCGTGGTGCTCGGCTAGGCGGGGAAAGGCGCACGCACGCCCAGTGTAGCAGGAATCCCTGTACCCTTGGGCCATGACCGCTTCGTCGCGTCCCTTCCGCGTCCTCGGCCTCCAGCAAGTCGCTATCGGAGGCCTTGATCGAGCCGCGCTCGAGCACCTGTGGATCGAACTCCTGGGGCTCACGAAACGCGGAGAATACCGTAGCGCGTCCGAAAACGTCGACGAATCGATCTTGAGCCTCGGCCTCGGCCCCACCGCAGTCGAGGTCGACCTCATGCGTCCCATCGATCCCGAAAAGCGTCCGAAGGTCCACACCCCAGCGCTCAATCACATCGGGCTGTGGGTCGACGACCTGCGCGTAGCGACAACATGGCTCGAGGCCCGCGGCGTCCGTTTTACGCCCGGTGGAATCCGAAGCGGAGCCGCGGGCCACGACGTCTGTTTCATTCATCCTAGAAGTGGAGACGATCAACCGCTTGGCGGCTGCGGGGTTCTTATTGAGCTCGTTCAGGCGCCTCGCTCGGTGATCTCGGCATTTCGCGTGCTCGAAGAAGCCTCCGCCCCCTCCGCGCGGCTCTGAGCGGGCGGAGACGCACACGCACACGCAGCAAGCATCATGACGCGACGCTTGCTCCGCGGATTCGGCTTTGCCAAGATCCCCTCGTGAGCGCCACTTCATTCTATCCAGACATCGAGCCTTTTGCGTCTGGTTTTCTCCGGGTCTCCGACCTCCATGAGATCTACTGGGAACAATCGGGAAATCCAGAGGGCAAGCCTGTCCTGTTCCTCCATGGTGGACCGGGCGGGGGAAGCGACCCCAAACATCGACGCTTCTTTGATCCTGCAACCTATCGCATCATCTTGATCGATCAACGAGGCTGCGGACGCTCGCGTCCCCACGCGAGTCTCGTAGACAACACGACCTGGAGCCTTGTCGAGGACATCGAGACGCTCCGCACACACCTCAACATCGACCGCTGGCAGGTCTTTGGTGGATCCTGGGGAAGCACATTGGCGGTCGCCTACGCAGAACGCCATCCCGAACGGGTCATGGAACTGGTCCTGCGCGGCATCTTTATGTTCACAAAGCCCGAAATGGAGTGGTTTTACGGCGGCGGGACGGCAGCGCTTTTTCCAGACGCCTGGGCAGATTTTGTGGCCCCCATACCTCCGTCGGAGCGCGACGATATCGTCGGCGCCTACTACCGTAGACTCACCGGCAAAGACACGGAGCTGCAACGCGAGTGCGCCACGGCGTGGAGTCTCTACGAATGCCGTGTGGCGACGCTCCTGCCCGACCCCGCAGTGGAAGGACACTGCGAAGATGCCGACTTCACCCTGCCCTTCGCGCGGATCGAGTGCCATTACTTCGTCAACAACGGCTTTTTGGCCGATGCAAATCAACTCATCGACGCGACTGCGGCCCTCGTCGACATTCCCTGCACCATCGTGCACGGCCGCTATGACGCAATCTGCCCGCTGCGCAACGCATGGGCCCTGCACAAGCGCCTACCAAAATCGGAACTGATTATCGTCCCCGATGCCGGCCACTCCGCCTTCGAACCGGGCATTGTCTCCGCGCTGATTGAAGCCACAGACCGCTACCGATCGTAATCGTATCGGCATTGACTGCTCATCTCAGGTCCTCTGAGGACGGAAGGCGCCATAATAGGTGCCTCCGTCTCTTCGTTCCCACTGGTCCCTCGCAAGACAAACACCTTTTTGACATGGAACGAAGAAACCGCCACTGGCACCCCGCCACATCTTGAGCTCCAAAAACCTGTACGTCTGACTCAGAATTGATGATCGAGCTTAAATTGAAATGGACCCATCGTGTCGATGTTCTCGACGCTCCCAGTCCGGTCCGGAACCGAGGGAGGATAGCGATCTGCATCGGGCCGACACCGGACACCAAGATTCGCGGTCTCGGCGTAGCCCCAGTCCGTTCTGAAAACAGGCCGACAGTTCAACGGCAACCGGTCAGGCACGCATCACATCCCGCGGTCTTGGTCATCACCTGACCTGCTACTTTTTTGCGAACCGGCACCAGCAGCTGTTTTACGACGAGGGCCCGATTCATGGCGAGAATCACCCATACGTTAAAACGAGTAGACGCGTCACGGGAGGCCATGGGGGTCGAACCCGAAGCCAAGGCCCAGAAGTCGTCGCGGCCGACGAGCCACCGCCTACGAGCACCTACAGCCAGACGGCCGCTTGTTTCGCGTAGTACGTCAAGATCATGTCCGCTCCCGCACGCCGAATCGCTTGCAACGACTCGACCGCGACCTTCTTCTCCTCAAGCCAGCCCCGCTCACACGCCGCCTTAAGCATGGCGTATTCCCCGCTGACCTGATAAGCGGCGACCGGAAGCACCGTGAACTCCCGGACTGCGCGTATAACGTCAAGGTAGGGACCCGCGGGCTTAACCATGATCATGTCGGCACCTTCCTCTTCGTCGAGCGCAACCTCTCGCATGGCCTCGCGCACGTTGCACGGATCCATCTGATAGGTTTTCTTGTCCCCGTGTTTCGGCGCGGAATCAAGCGCATCTCGGAACGGCCCGTAGAACGCGGACGCATATTTGGCCGTATACGCCAAGATCGAAACGTCGATAAAACCTTCGGCATCCAGACTCTCGCGGATGGCGCCGACGCGGCCATCCATCATGTCCGAAGGCGAAATGATGTCCGCACCCGCCCGAGCCTGCGAAAGGGCCTGTTTGCACAGGACTTCGATCGTTTCGTCATTCAAGATACGGCCGTCCGGCGAGACGAGCCCGTCGTGTCCCTCGGTCGAGTACGGATCCAGAGCGACGTCGGTCACCACCACAAGCTCAGGCCAACGATCCTTGAGGGCCTTGATCGTGCGGGGAATCAGGCCGTTGTCATTGAAGCTCTCGTCTCCCGTCGGGGTCTTGAGCGCGCTCTCGATGGCCGGAAAGAGCACCAAGGCTCGAACGCCAACATCCCAAGCCTCTTCGACCTCGCGCATCAATCCCTCGGGGCTGAGCCGGGAACAGCCCGGCATGGCAGAAATGGGCTCATCTGCGGCCTTCTCGTGCACAAACAGCGGATAGATGAAGTGCTGCGGCCCGAGATGAGTCTCCCGATGAAAAGCGCGAATATTGGCGCTACGACGATTCCGGCGAGGGCGGGACAAGAGGTCGAGCGTGGTCATGGGGCGCCGAGATTAACACATCCGTCGCCTACCGTCCGTCCCCTGCAAAAAACTCGAACACCGACCCGGAACTCTGGAGAACGACGGTGTCTTATGTACGTGCGCCGGATAGCCAACTTCCTAAACGGTCGAAGTCTATTCTACAGCGCGACGTAAAAGCCGGTGCCTGACCAGCTGGGGGTGGATGCGGAAGGGGTCCCAGCTGGTCAGGTGATCACCGACCGCCTCTGTATAACAGGGCTGCGGTGCATTTTGATAGCCTCAGCCGCACGATATTTGCTCCCTTTAGAACAAGTCCGTTCAAACCTCATTTCTGTGTATGTTTTTGTATCTTGAAATACATCTATATACATACTTGTTGAGTGATGCGGCATCACTCGTTCACTGTCGTCGCTCGCGTCCACCGTGGACGTCTCGCGCGGCAAGTCACACGCGATCATGTTCTTCGAGCCTCGTTTGGGCGAGAGTCGGGCCTCGCAGGTCTTCATGAACGCCCTCCTCGCCAGCGGCCTGCTGCTCCTTAGCCTGGCGAATACCGACCCGATCGCTTCCGGCGCCCTGGGCGGCGCAATCCCCATGCGCCGAGCCGTGGCCGTGCGTGCTGCCGAAACAATCCACGTGGACGGCCGCCCGAACGAAACGGTGTGGGGCCGCGCCCCGATCACCAGCGACTTCCGAGAGCGCGAGCCTGGGCTCGGTGACAAGCCCCCTGTCAAAACCACTGTCCAGGTCGCCTACGACGAGAATGCTCTGTATTTTTTTGTCGTCGCCGAGACTGAAGGTCCCGACGACATCGTGGTTCGAACGCTTCGCCGCGACTCCTATTCGATATTTAGCGACGACTCGATCGCCATCAAGATCGATCCCCATCACGATCGCCGCACGGGTCTGACCTTCGCAGCGAACGCTGATGGCGCGCAGTTCGAAGCCATGACCCTCGAAGATGGCCGGGTTGGCATTCGTGCGTGGGATGCGGTCTGGGAGGTTGAGAGCCAACGCACCCCCACGGGCTTTAGTCTCGAGTTTCGAATCCCTTTTGCGGTGCTTGGGATCAAGGGCGGCGATGCGGTGGAGATGGGCCTCGACATTACACGCGACCACTCGCGGCGCAATGCGACCTACGATTGGCGGCTCATCGTCCCCCCCCGCCACCCTGTTTCAGCGTCTTCTTTCGGTATTCTCGAAGGTCTCACGAACATCGAGGCGAAACGTGCGCTTGAGATTGTTCCCTACTTCGCCGCGCGGACTGACTTTAGCCACTCCTTCTCGATCGATCCTCGACGCTCCCAAAACCTCGCGCTCGGCGGCGACCTTCGCCTGCAGGTCGGCCGTGGATCCTACGTCGAGGGGACGGTGCTCACGGACTTCGCCCAGGTCGAAGCCGACGAGGTCCAGGTCGCTCGAGATCGTTTTCCGCTCTTTTTTCCCGAACGACGCCCTTTCTTTCTCAACGGTCTTGATGTCTTTAATTTTGGCCAACCGAAGACCGCTCAACTATTTTTCTCACGTCGGATTGGGCTCGATGCAGGACGCCCCGTGGCGATCGGTGGCGGAGCCAAGGCCTACGGCCGCGTGGGTCCCATCGCCTACGGATTTCTAAACGTTCAAACTCTGCGCTCACTGCCCGCAGGCAACGACCCAGACGGCATCCGCGTTTCGCCACACAACGTGACCGTCGCGCGGCTGCGGGCCCAAGCAGGTCCACACCTCACGGTCGGCGTGATCGGCCTCGGGAGGCATGTGCTCCAGGCTTCGGACGAGGATGCTTTCTCGGGCGGGCTGGATGTTGAACTACGCAGCGTAGACGGGAAATGGCGAAACTACGCTTTTGTGGCCAGCAGCTGGTACCGGACCCCGAAGACGGAAACCAGCCACGCGAGCCCAACGAAGATCGAAGACCTCGGCCATGGGGCCGGCGAAGAGCTCGGCGCGAGCGCCTCGAATGCCTTCGAATACCAGGGCCTCTACGTCCGCCCAAAGCTGAGCTGGCTATGGAGCGACAGCGACTTTCAAGCCCCCCTCGGTTTCTATCGCCGCCCAGGCACCGCAGAACAACGGGCAGAAATCGATTTCGTCCCGCGCCCCAAAATTTTGGGCCTGCGTGAAATTGCCTTTGGACCCCGCGTCGTCGTCACGACCGACCCCGGGTACAACGACCTGCTCACAACTTCGTATGGTGCGAATCTCTCGATCCGTTTTCGCAACGGCTGGGGCGCCAAGTATGAGAATCGATATCGGATCGATGATATCCAGAATCCGTTTGAACTCTACCGCTACTCCATCGATGCGTCGCGCTACTCGGGTGCCCGCAACCAGATCGAAGTTTCTAGCCCGCGCCGCCTGTGGATCTCGGCAAGCGCTCATTACCAAGTCCAGGATCTCTTTGGTGGACGTACGCATCAAGGGCGCGCCGGCCTTCAGCTCAAGCTGACCAAACATTTTAGCCTCAGCGGCACCTATACCCAACGTTTTGGGCACCTTAGAGATCCTGACGATCACTTCAACTTTGGCTTCGCCAACGGAAAGCTCGACGTCGCATTCACTCGCGCTCTCCTCTGGGACACCATGATTCGCTACAATGTTGCCCCTGGAACCGAGAGTCTCGGACTCCAAAGCCGTCTGCGATGGCGGTACCGGCCCGGAAGCGACATTTTTTTGGTCTATCGCACCGAACAGGCTCTCGCCCCCGCCCTCGACGGGGAGACCCCCAAGGCCTTCCATGAGCTGACGCTCAAGGCTACGTTTTATCTACGGAGCTTGCTTCCGGGCTAGACGGCGCCAAAATCCGCGCTCGTAGCCAGCGCGAGATGTCGCCCACTTCGGGGGCGCACACCTCGTGTTGCATCGGGTACTCGCGCCACAAACATTCTCGCCGATTGTTTTCCATGGCAGCGTGAGCATCGCGTCCACCCTCGATGGGGACCATCGGATCCTGTGTGCCGTGGCAAAACAGCATCGGCGTCGCAAGGTTCGCCTCGGCACGCTCCGCCGCGTAGGTCGTTGGAATCAACTGATAGGCGCTCAGAACCATGATCCCTGCCAGGGCCTCTGAGTAGCGGGTGCCAACATGCAGCGCCATGGCCCCCCCTTGGCTGAAGCCCGCGAGCACGATCTTGTTCGCGGGAACTCCCCGTTCTTTCTCATGTTCAATAAGCGCTTGGATCAAGGTCGCAGACTCTCGAATTTGCCCTTCGTCCTCGCGCAGGCGGGTCCTCTCCATGCTCAAAATATCGTACCAAGAAGGCATCACCATCCCGCCATTGATGGTGACCGGCTGCGCCGGCGCGTGAGGGAATACAAAACGGACATGATCCATCCCTAACATCGGAACCAACGGCTCAAAATCGTGACCGCTCGCCCCAAGGCCGTGCATCCAGATCACAGATCCAGCGGCGCGCGCGTGCTTGGAGGGAACTTCTACACAGGGAAGCAAAGCCATGGGAGAACTTGTAGCACGACCGACGTCACGGTCATGCCGAGCCGCGACAAATTGACCGGTCGTCGATCAGTTGGATCTCTTCAGCGGATTTGGAACAAACCGGACACTCCGGGTCCTTCGAGAATTTGAGTCGGCGATACTCCGTGGCAAGCGCGTCGATCACCATGAGTTTTCCAGACAGCGGTTCACCAACCCCGAGGATCCACTTCAGCGCTTCGCTGGCTTGCAGGGTACCGACCATCCCCGGAAGCACCCCTAAGACCCCTGCTTCTTGGCAGTTGGGTGCCATCGCGGCCGGCGGCGGCTCCGGATACAAGCAGCGATAACAAGGGCCCTCGAAGGGCAGGAAGGTCGTCACTCGCCCCTCGAAGCGAAAGACCGATCCGTGCACGATCGGTTTTCCGAGCTTCAGTGCGGCGTCGTTTAGCAAATAGCGAGTTGGAAAGTTGTCGGCGCCGTCCACAACAAGATCGTAGTCGGCCAACAACGCCAGAACATTGCTGCGATCGAGGCGAAGATCGTGAGGGACAACCCGCACATCGGGGTTCAGCGCCTGAAGAGTCTCTCGCGCGCTCTCGACCTTCGGTCGGCCAAGTCGGTCGATGTTGTGCAAGATTTGACGCTGAAGATTGCTCTCATCGACGACGTCGTTGTCGACAATACCGATCGTTCCGACCCCAGCGGCGGCCAAATAGATCGCGCTTGACGAACCGAGCCCCCCAGCCCCCACACACAGAACCTTGGCGTCAAGAAGCTTGACCTGCCCGCTCTCGCCGACTTCCGGGAGCGCAAGATGCCGGCTGTAGCGTTTGACCTGCTCAGCCGAGAGCACACGCGGCCGCGCAACTTCGTGGCCAGCGGTCTTCCACGCCTCAAATCCCCCTGCCATCGAGACCACCTTCGTGTACCCCATCTCCACCAAGGAGCGCACCGCGAGGGCCGAGCGTACGCCTCCCGCGCAGTACACGATCATCGGACGATCTCTGTCCTCGATCCAAGCCTCGATGCGCATCTCCAACAGACCGCGAGGAATCCAATGGGCCCCAGCAACGTAGCCCTGTTCGTACTCGTCGCGCTCGCGTACGTCGAGCAGCGCCGGCGCCGGGCCGGGCTCACCACCGGTCTCACAACGAAGCCTAGCCTCCTCCACCGTCACCTCGGAGATCGCCCGTTTTACACCCATCAATACTTCGTTAAAGGTCACCATCGTCTCGCCTCGCTTCAACCGGAGGAACTCTCGCCCAGGCAAACATGAGCGTCAACGAGTGGGATAGCGCATATGTCGTGCCCAGATACCGCGCGAAGGTCGATTCTCGGGATTTTCGTCGACCCCCGTCGATCGTTCCGCGCTATACCGGCCATGCGCTGGAGAATTTCTTGACCTCCCAAACTCCCGACGATGATCGTGCCGCACTCGACGCTCTTGCCCGCACGCGCGGCGCCCTGGTCGAGCAGCTCCAGCGACGAATCGTCGGCCAACGCGAAGTCATTGACCTGCTTCTCACTTGCCTCTTCGCGGGCGGCCATGCCCTCTTTGTCGGGGTCCCGGGCCTGGCAAAGACCCTGCTCATCAGCAGCCTGGCGAAGGCGATGGACCTCGATTTCTCTCGGATCCAGTTTACGCCAGACCTGATGCCCACCGACATCACCGGGAGCGAGGTCTTGGATGAGGACCGCACCGCGGGGCGGCGAAGTTTTCGTTTTATCGCCGGTCCGGTGTTCTGCAATCTGCTGCTGGCCGACGAGATCAACCGAACACCGCCCAAGACCCAGGCCGCGCTCTTGCAGGCCATGCAAGAGGCCCGTGTCTCTGTCGGAGGCACAACCCACAATCTTCCGCCACCCTTTCACGTATTCGCTACCCAAAATCCGATCGAACAAGAGGGCACCTATCCACTGCCCGAGGCCCAGCTCGATCGATTCATGATGGAAATCTCGGTCGACTATCCCAGCGAGCAAGAAGAACGAAAGATCGTCGCGCTTGGACCCGGTCTTGAGGCCACGATTACCCCCGTTCTCACCCCCGCGGAACTCTTGCGCCATCAAGCCTTGGTCCGCCGGATTCCGGTCCCTGACTCGGCCATTCAACATGTCGTGGCGCTGCTACGCGCCAGCCGTCCGAGCGAACAACAATGCCCGGACGAGGTCCGTGAGCTGCTCCGATGGGGTGCGGGGCCGCGGGCGGGGCAACAACTGGTCTTGGCGTGCCAAGCCCATGCCGCGCTGAACGGACGCTGTGCTGTCGAGATTTCTGATGTGCGAATGCTGGCCAAATCGGTGCTCCGCCACCGCCTCGTCCCCAGCTTTTCGGCCCAAAGCCGCGGCCTCCAGGCGGGAGAGATCGTCGATCGAATTCTTGCTGCGGTGCCCAGCTAGCGACCATGGAACTGGAGGAGCACCTTCCCGATTCGCTGCGCGCCCTCCTTCACGGGGAGTTGCGGAGCGGCCAAAGCATCCGCGGTTGGCATCACGGGGCCCATCGTTCGCAAAGCGCTGGACGCGGTCGTGAATTTCGGGAACATCGGGCCTACGTTCCCGGTGATGATCCTCGCCAAATTGACTGGCGAGCGGCCGCTCGACACGAGCGACTGGTCATGCGCCAGACGGAGGCCGAGCAACAGACATCGCTGATGCTGCTGCTCGATCGTTCACCAGCGATGACCTATGGTCAGCGCGCCCACAACAAAGCCACGATCTCGGCAGCGATCGCAGCCTTGCTCACCCTTGTCGCCCACCGCCAAGGGGACCGAATGGGCTTTGCCCTTGGCGACGCGCTCGACCCCACAACCCTACGGGCTCAACACAGCGTCCACCACCAAAGTCGACTCGCCACGGCCCTTGGCGAAGGCCCCACATTGGCCTGCTCGTGGATGGATGTCAGCAAGGACGCCGCGACCGAACTTCACCGTCACCCAGGCGCCGATGCCTTAGTGATCGCGATCTCGGACTTCCTCGACCCCCAGATTGATCTCGATCTGTTTCTCGAACGTTTCGGAATCCTACGTGCCCAGGGCCACCGTGTGCTCTTCGTGCAGGTCGTTCACAACGATGAGCTAACCTTTCCGTGGGACGATCAAACGCTGATACGTTTTGAGGACCTTCACGGTTGCCGCAGCCCCATCGAGGGTCCTGGCTCGGCCTTGCGAGGTCACTACCTTAAAGCGCTCATGGCCCATCTTAAGGCTCTTGAGGCCGGATGCCTGCGACGAGGGATCCATCTTCACAGAATCGTTGCTGACCGGGACGACCTGGCCACGCGAGCCGCGGAACTGCTGTACTCACTCGCTCAATACCCCGGGGGTTTTGCTCGATGAGCCTGCTCTCCCCGATTTTTCTTCTCGGCCTGGCCGGCCTGGCCCTCCCTATTGTCGCCCATTTTTGGGGCCGCGAACGCCCCCGGGTCGTCCCCTTTGCCGCGATCCGATTTCTCCAGGCTGCGGAGGCGCGAATCACCCAGCGAAAGAAGATCCGCGACCCTTGGCTCTTGGCCCTGCGATTGCTGCTTCTGCTGACGATGATCGTCGCCATCGCGCGACCTGTCTCGTGGACAAGCTCGACCCTCAATGTCGTTCGGGAGCCCCATGATGCGGTGATTCTGGTAGATACTTCGGCAAGCATGGATTTGCGTACCGCTGGCCGGTCCCAGCGATATCATGCCCACAACCGTATCCTGGCCCTTGTCGATGCATTGCCTGCCGGGACCCGTCTCGGCTTCATCAGCTCCGATCCCCATGGCCTCCAGGTCGAAATTACCGACATCCATGGGCGCGTTCTCGAGGCCAGCGATCAATGGGCTCAAGGCACGCCTCGGCTCGGGAACTGGACACTCACGGATGCACTGCCTGCTGCGGCCGCACTACTGAGCGGATCGGAAGGATCTCGACTCCGGGTGATCTATGCCATAGGCGACTCCACGGCCCGCGGCCTCGGGACCTTGCCTCCAAGTTTCGAAGGAGGAATTCGAGTTCTTCCAGTCGCTACCGATCTCGAGGACGCCGCCTCCGACAAGAGTTCGCGGGATCATGTCGGTATCTCCGCCGTGTCCTGGGAACCTGATCTTGAACTTTCCTCCCGCGCCATACGCGTGCACGCAACCCTGTTTCGCCACGGCCCAAAGCGCGAAGACAACGTCCCGACCTCGGTCACCGCGGTCCTTGAGATCGACGATGCAGAGGTCGCGCGCGCCGATGTTGTCCTGATCCCAGGACATGAATCGACCCTAGAATTCAGCCACACTCTCGATGATCTCGAGCATCAGCATGCCGCCGTCGTTCGGCTGAGCGGCATGGAGCAGGACCCACTCGCTTTCGACAATACACGCCATCTCTGGATCTCGGCCCATGCGCGTCCAGAGATCCTGATCGTCAACGGAGATCCCAGCGAACAGCGGGCGAACGACGAGGTGTTCTTCCTGGGCGCTGCCGCGGGATCGACCTCAACAAACACACCGACAAGGATCCAACTGCGCGGCACCGCACCTGGCCAGTTTGAACGAAACCTTCGTGAACATGGCGACGAATCCCTGCGTGAGGTCGATGTCTTGTTGCTGGCGAATGTCGAGGCCTTGCAACCCGAGAGCATACAAGTCGTCCGTCGGCGGATCGAGCAAGGCATGGGTTTGTGGATCACAGTCGGCGGACGAGTCGTTCCGTCCCAATACAACGAACGTTTCGCCGATATTCTACCGCTGCCCCTGCGCGGAACGACTTACGCCAATTCTGCGCCCGGCCGCACCCAGATCGGTAACGAGGGAATCGCGCCAGTCGTACTCGGGCACCCGATTTTTTCCGGACAGGGCGCCGACCTCGACCTCGGATCCACCCGTACCCACAGAATGATGCTTCTCGAGCCCGACGCCCGACGCCCGACCCAGGTCGCCGTCGCATTTAATAATGGCGCACCTGCGCTTATCACGCGAGAGCTTGGCAAGGGCCGAGTGGCACTGCTGACAACGACCATCGACCGGGCGTGGGGCGACCTTCCGCTACGACCCGGCTTTGTCCCGCTCGTTCAGCAGACGCTCGCATGGCTCGCGGGCGAAGCTGCCCAACAAAAGAGCGCAAGACTTCGAGTCGGAGAATCGTATCGACTACCCACGGAGGGCCCTTACCGCGTGAGCACCCCCGCTGGCGATCTTCTCTCGGTGCTCGGCCCCACCCCCGGGGCCCCCGTCGCGGGTCAGACCCTCTTTTCAGAGACCCACGCCCCTGGGCACTATGAAATCCACAGGCCTGGGGATCACGAGAAGAACGCAGCGATTCCGTTTGTCGTCCAAGTGGATCCGCTCGAGAGCGATACCCATCGCCTTCCCATCGCCGAGGCCCCCTCCGATTCCGCGACACTCCCTATCGATGTCCACCAACCACGCTGGCGCACGTTGCTATGGCTCGCCGTCCTCCTGGTCGCACTCGAGTCCTTGCTGCGGCTCATCCGAGCCCGAGGGTCGGCGGTCAACGATCGAAAATGAACGCTAGTGGGGCGTCGTCTTGACTCGCGATCTCACCCGCAGGGTCCGCCGCCCCCGCCCATCGACCGTCTCGACGACACTCCCCGTCGTGTTGGAAAAATAGCCGGTGCCGCCCAGCACGACACCTCCCATCGGCCCAAGCACATCCCGTGATTCGAATTTTCCGGTGTCGTTTCGCTCTGGCACAATGTAGAGGGTGCCTTCGCCGGGGATCGTCAAGGTCCACTGCGCGAGCCTCGGTACGTCGACTCCGAATCGAGGATCCGCCCGAACAACCGAGGCGCCCGCGAGGCCAACAATATCGCCCGTCTCACCTCGCATACGAAAAAGCGAGAGCCGAGTGCCCGAAAACGAATGGCCCGAAATCGGGCCGAGAGACTCTGGGGAGATCACACCTTCAATTGCCGTACCGCGGGTCTGGTAGACGCTCTCAGAAGCATCCACGCTGAACTCTCGCTCGTGCCAGTCGCCCGGGGCATCGGAAGTGCTTTTTGGGGGGTCCGCCTTGCCGTCTTTCGCTTTGGTTTGGGGCTGAAGATAGTTCAACTCAAAGCGGGTACGAGCGATGAATTCGCCGTTCGGGTGGGCCTCAAAGACAATGTTGAACTCGCGAAAGACCCCCCGCACACCCCAAAATTCTCCGGTACCTCCGTGAATGATGCCACGCCGATCACTCGGCCCACCCCCGGGGAGAGGTCCCGTGGTGTGATTGACCTCAAAGCCCTGCTCTCCTCCTGGACGCACAACCTCACCGGAGGCCTCGGCCTCGGCCGTAAGACGTCCAAGGAGATCGCCACCTTCGCTCTGCCCCAAAAACAAAACACCACGTCCCGGAAGCGTCAGTGTCCACTCGGTGTCGGCCTGGATATCGTGCTTGATCGGATTGGAGTCGAAGGTGATGGTCTCGATCTGACTTCCGAAGCCGACGACCTTGCCCGCCTCATCTCGAATGCGCGCGAGATTGACGAAGCTGCGAAGCAAAGGTCCCTGGGACAAAGGCGCAATGCCCTCGGGCGCCATGGGAGGGCCGACCTTTCCATTGTGGACTTGAACGATGTTGTCTTCTTCCCATGCCAGTCCGAAACGCTCTTGGACCATCCGGTAGGCGCCCGGACGAAGGTCAACACCTTCGAGAAACTGCGGAAAGAGCCCCAATTCCGCCACATCCGCAGGAAGCTCTTCAAGAAGATCCGCAGGTCCTGTGCCGCTGGAGGCCAATGGAACGATGTCGGGTTGATCTCGCAAGACATTGGGACGCCACGGAAAGACCAATATTGGAATTGCGACGGCGACCGCAAGAACCGTTCCCAGCAAACCCAAGACTCTCCGCCACCGCGGCATCTCACTTTGGGCACTGCCCTTTCGCACTCCCGGACCTCCATAGAGATGAAAGAGCTCTCCCATAAAGAGTGCAGCGAAGCGCTGAAGGCCCAAAATCTCTTGCAACCGATCGGGAGCACGCAGAACCTGGGCCGAGGCAAGCTGCTGAATGAAGTCCTCTTTGTGAATACGCAGCAGCCCCTTACCGATGACCTCGCCCTGCTCGGTCCCCTCGTGAACGGTGATGTAGAGGGTCGTGGTGTCGGCCCAAAGGTCGGCGCCCGGTTCATCACGAATTTTCTTGTACCCGACGACATAGAAATTTCGGCCGTCGCGCGCACGCAGCGTCATCCGGTACTCCATGGTCCGGCGGTCAGGGTCGTCAGGGTCTTTCACAAACAGGTTGAACTCACCGCCCAACACCGTCAGGCCATGTTCGGAAAGCTTTGGAGCCATCACCGTGCCGACGAGACTCGCGGGGTGCTTGGGGTCCTCGATGAACTTGTCAAGGTCCTCACTCTGGACGGTAAGCACAAAGACAAAGGGAGAATTCTCGCCTCGCCCGCGAGCATCCCCCTTGGCGTACTCGTCTTCCCCACGTACATTTAGGGAGAAGTACCCACGCATCGACTCCGTAAACCGAAGACCCACACTGGGCTCCTGGCGATAGCGATGTGTAGGTGCCCTGGAGAAATCGAGCTCCCGATCATGGTGTAGCACGATCGCTTCGCTGGTGCGTTCGGCCAAGGCCGAGATCGTCAGGAGCGGATTGACGCCCACCGAGGTCGGCAAGATACTGCCGTCGGCCACATAGAGGCCCTGATGCATCGCCCCCGCATCACCGCGAGGATCGAAGACCTGGCCAAGATGGTCGACCACCCCGCACTCCACATCATCGCCCATGGCACAGCCCCCCAAGGGATGCACAGTCGTCAGACGTTTTCCGAGCTCCGGCATCCATGGGGGGTTCTCGATAAACTCCCCTCCAAGCGCCTTCGTTGCCATCAACATATCGGCCGCCGCCCGCGCCGGAAAATCTTCTTCGCCTGAACGCAGCTGCGGCCACGAAATCGAAACCCGCTGCGAATCCGGAGACAAGAACATTCTTCCACGGGTCCGTTCATGGGCCATGCTCAAGAAGGTTTGGGTGTTTCGAACAGCCCGAGAGCGACGGCCCGCGAACAAACCAAAACCCTCGCGCAGGTGGTCTCCGACTCGATCGAAAAATCCGCGGCTCGTGTCCTTGCCAAAGAGGAACGCGGTGCCCGCGAGCACCGCCGCGATGCCCTTCGTCAGCGCTCCCGGGATGCTTCCCTCTTCAAGGATCCGGGCCTCGGTCAGCGGGCCCCCCGAACCGCGAGAATCCGCGACACTGGTGATGCATGGACCGACGGCCTTGCCCGCGCGTCGATCCCCCCAACCCACCCCTTCGATCGTCTGATCGCAGTTGTACGCAAAACCAAGCACGTCGCCGTTGCCACTAAAGGACCTACCGAGGAAGGATGAGAGCGCCAGCCCCCTCGCCTGGGAGCGAAGTAGAATTTCAGTGCTGCCCAGGGCACCGGCCGCGACCACAACAACATCCGCCTGAATGCTGAGCCATGGCGACCCCTCAAAACGGTCTCGCCCAGAATCAGGAAGATCAAAATAGATGGCCCACCGATCGCCTTGTCTCTCGAGGTGTTTCACCGATATCGAGCAATAGATCTCGGCCCCAAAGCGCACGGCCTCAGGCAAGTAGTTCATATTTAGAGTGTTCTTGGCGCCAACATTGCAGCCACTGACACAGTCTCCACAGTTGTTGCACGCCTTTTGCGACACACCGGCTGCGTTGGGTCCATCGGCGAAGGTCACATTGATATCGAGCAATGAAAACTTCGCGGACATGGCATCCGCGGAGCGCTCGTGGGCGAGCGTTTTTCGCAGACGGGAGTCGCGCCCTTCGGCCCCACCACTCGGGTACGGGTTGGAGCCGAGCATGGTCCGTACACGTGTGTAGTAGGGCGTGAGCAGTTCGGCCCCACCCCTCAGCGGGGCCGGCCACGCGGCTTCATCAAAGACACGGTCCTCGGCCTCGATCGCTACATTGGCATTGATCAACGAGGTCCCTCCAAGACCGCATCCGACCAACACGTTGATGTCTTGGTGGATACGAAAATCGAAGAGCGCGGTTTGTTTGCCACGGTGGATACGTTGCTCAATATCGATTTGGGTCTCGGCAGCGGTGCTCTCTAGCGTGTCTGGGAACTCTCCCGGACGACGTTCGGGACCCCGTTCGAGCAAACAAACTTTGAATCCTGCACGGGCAAGACGTGCAGCAGAGATCGAGCCGCCATAGCCAGAACCGATCACCACCACCTCGTAGTGTTCCTTGAGGGACGCCAGCGGACATGAAAGTCGTGGATACATAGTCGTTCTCCGGGAGTTCAGCGTTCGGGGACCGGACGTTGGAGATCTTCGATCTCGTCTTCGCGAATGTCCCGGTCATGCAGCATCCACCAGGATGCCCGCTCCGCCAGCGCCGCGATCGTAAGGCTCGGATTGATAGCGAGGGCGGTGGGCAACATCGACCCATCGATCACGTAGAGCCCCGGATAGTGGTGAACCTCGCCCCGATCGTTGACCACAGAAGTCTCGGCATCGTCCCCCATTGCGCAGCCACCCAAGGGGTGAGCGGTCAAAATTTTACGCACGGGCCAGCGCCAAAGCGGGCTCGTGGCATAGCGTCCCCCTGCGGCTTCGCTCAGCTCGCGCATCCGCTTGTGCATCGACCGATACATCTCGCGACTCGCGGCGTGGTCCCAATCGAGATCGAGCCGCCCCTTGTTGAGACGAAATACCCCATCGGAAGCGTCCATGCCCATTCCCAAGAAGGGCAGGATCCGGGGCGTCCGTGACCTTGCAAAGAGCGCGTCGACCGAATCGCGCACGGGTCCACGCCGGCTCATGAACCCAAGGGCTTGGGCCATGGCGCGGCCCGCAAGATCAAGAAGCCGGGCGATTCGCCCGCCTCGGGGAGGCAACATCCCCTCAAGAAACCAAAGCATCGAGTCCGGAAGACCAAGGTCCTCGATGGTGATTTTGTGGTTCTTGGTGGAGACATCGACCCTTGCGGTGATGCTTGGGCCATGGCCGCAGTCCACGGATTTCGTGGTGTCGATCGCCGCCGCCCCAAGAAACTCACCGTTGCAAGAGAAACGTCGTCCCACCGCCGCCCCCAGCCGAGGCAACGAACGATGCTCATCCCTCGACCGCAACAGGATTTCGGTACTTCCGAGTGTGCCCGCGGCCAGCACGACCTTGCCTGCGTGAACCTCTCCAGTTTCGATGGGCGCGGCCTCGGCCTCGCTCAACCGTTGAAAACTGACCTTGTAGCCGGCACCGTCCTGGTCACTTTTTTCGATCTTGTCCACCCGGTGCAAGGTGAACACCTCGAGAGCATGCTGACGCTCGGCCATGCCGATGTAGGTAATGTCGAGGGTGTTCTTCGCATGAATATGACAGCCGTAGAGACAGTCTCCACAGTACGTACAAGCCTGCTGAACAACAAGCCCATGCGGGTTGCGGCGCTCTTCACCGGTATGCACGGCGAGCGGAACCATCTCGCTCGTCATATCCGCCTTTTTTGCCGCACCGAGAAAGACCTCTGTTCTCGACGGCATCTTAAGGCCCGCGGGCGGCGACAAGGGCTTCGAGTCCATCATCGACTGCGCCAGGTCGTAGTAGGGGTCGAGTCCGGTACGCGTGATCGCTTGCGGCCAGCGTGGATCTTCGAACACGTCAGCATCCGCGCGTAGATGGACATTGAAGTAATGTAGCGATCCACCACCGAGTCCTACCCCCTGAATCACATCCATCCGACGAAAGGCCCGATATTCTAGAAATCCTGACGACTTCCCCTGCTGCCAAAATGCCCGAGAAGAGACCTGACCGATCGTTCGCGGAAATTCTTGTTTGTGCCATCGCCGGCCCTGTTCCAGAATCGCCACCGATTTTCCTGCCTGAGCGAGACGGGCGGCAGTGATCGCACCACCAAATCCCGAACCGACCACGAGCACATCGTATCGCTTTTTCATATCGTCACGCCTTCACGCTCGGGAAGCCCCCGATAGCCCACAAAACGTCGAACCCACGGATGTATCCGCAGGCACTCCACAAGATTGTCCCCCGGGTCTCGCAGATAGACGAGCGTCGTCACCAGTAGATAGACAGGTTTGCTGTTGCTGCGGCATTGGGCGCGGTGCTGGCGATGCCAAGTTCTTCGCACGGCGCATGCGCTCGGGTGAATCAGGGCAAAGTGATAGATACCCGCATCGCCAAGGTTCGCCTCGGGGTCCCGTCCACGCCCGGCTGAATCTTGATACTCCACCAGCTCCAGGATGTGATCGCCACACCAGTAACAACGGGAGATACGCTCTGCACCCGCGAGTCCCCAAAGAACCTCCATTTCCGAATCATGAAAATCCGGTGCCTGGGTCATACCCAGAACATCCCCAAAATACATCACGGCCTCGTCGAGATCCGGCACAACGAGTGTCAACCCGCGCGCCCGCACCGGGATATCGTAGGCGACAGGCAACCCACCGCCCGGACCGATCGTCTCCGTCTCCATAAGCTCGATGACCACACCATCGGGATCATGCACGCAGACCCGCCGTTCTCCCGGGGCACCATGGACCGAAGCGAGTGGAGGATGCCCCGCTTTAACCAGCCGATCGACCGTCGCGTCGAAGTCCGCCACCCAGAGGCTCATGCGCCGATAGCCGTGATCCGCTTCGCTTGCGGAGGATCTTCGTGGGCGATGGGCGGGATTCGTGAACTGCACAAATTCCAGCTGAAAATCTGGATCTCGATCGCTGAGCCACATCAACTCATGATCGACCTTCGCTGTGGCCAAGACCTTGTCTGCGACGGCGCCATTGAAGAAACTTGCCCGGCCGTTGTAGGCAAAACCCAAAAGACCTACGTAAAATTCGCGGCTGCGCCCAAGGTCCGCGACGCTGAACGCGATCTGCCCCATGCCCGACCATGCGGGTGCTTCTTCCGACCCCATCTATCCCGCATTTCTCCTCAAGAAATCGTAAACAATGGGAAAGACATCCTCGCAGCTTGATTTCCCCATAAATACGTCTTGGTGCCCGTAGCCGGCCAGTTCTCGATACTCGTAGCCGTCGAGGCCCTTGGCCCGCAGTCGTTCGTAGGTCAGTCGATTCGACCCTGGAAAAATATTGTTGCGATCTCCCGACATCAGCAAGGTCGGAACTTGCACCTTGCTCGCATTGTCGATGTATTTCGTAGGAAGATTCGCGTACTTTTCTCCTTTGCCGAAGCGACCGAAGGCCTGTCCTCCGTAGAGTGCAGCACGCATATTTTTGAAGTACTCCATACCCACCGGCCCAAAAAGCTCTGTGAGGCGGGCATGCGTGACCTCATGCATATTTTCGTGCTCGTACATGGCCGGATGACCGCTGCCCCACAAAAAACTCAGCAAGTTGCATGCCGAGCTGTTGCATTCGAGGTGATAGAGCCCCGTCAGCTTTGCGATTTGACGGCCGAGCCACGGCTGGTCTTCCTTCGAATAGGCAGCCCAGTTGGGGTCGATGAAGCCCTTACCCAGTACCATCTCTACGGCCTCTGGAGAGACCGCGACCTTGAGCTTCGTCCACAAATGAACCCGCGGTGTCAACGAGACGCTGTTGGAGACGAAGCTCTGAATGCCCGCAAGCCCGGCACCGTACAGCGCGTGACAAAAGGTTGCAGAACCTAGACAGTGGGCGACGACGTGCAAGCCCGAGACACGGCTGTGCGCCTGGATATAGTCCACGATCACAGGCCAGTCATTGAGGCCCACATCATCGAAATTGAAGCGGTGTTCGATGTTGTAGTCAAAATGGCTACTCATACGAAAGTCGGCCATCCAGACGTCGTATCCGCGATCATGCAAGAATGCGGCGAGCCCGTAGTGCTCCGGCATCACGTACATGTCGGACGATGTTGTAAGTCCGTGAATGAGCAACACCGTTCCGACAGGGTCCTCGTGAACGAGCTGTGAAAGCGACAGATGCAGTCCGTCCCTCGACTTTAGGGGATGCAACACCGTGTCGCAGACCCCCGACTGACGGGTCGATACGCCATAAATCCGGTCCCGGATTTTTCTTGTGTTTGCCATGGGAGGACGGTTCTCAAAGCTGGATGTCGCGACGACGAAGCTTGGTCACGGCCATGACCGCCACGAGGCCCAGTGCGACCTGGACAAAGACGAGAAGAAGGCTCAGGGAGCTCACTCCTGAGAATACACGCCCGAGCGGTGATACAAAAGACGTCAACAGCAGCACGACCCAGAGTCCGGGGACCCACCGCCGAAGCAACGCAGCCCCGGTACCCAAATATGCAAGACAAAGGACGGTCCCAAGGTTGTTGTGCAAGGTCGACCCCTCGACGTTGAGTGCAGACTCCAGAAACACAAGCAGGCCCACACTCAAACAGCCCACGGCGACCACCCTATTGAGGCGTCGCACACCAACTCGAGTCTCCCACAAAGTCCAAACGGGGGGCCTTGCCACGCCGATCATGGCCCGAAGACCGGTATCCAACTGTGATTTTTCTACTTTGGCGACCGCCCACCACAGCGCTCCGCCAATCAAAAAGCACTCGACCACGGTCGCCATTTGCACACCTGAAGCACTTTCAAGCACCCCACTCCCTGGTAGGTCCGCAACAAACATCGGCAACGCGAACAACGAGAAGACGGCCGCGACAAGTATGACTCGTGTCTTGTCGCGTCTCGGAGCGCTCGACTGCGAGCGACAATAAGCCAGCGCACATCCTAGCGCGACACTGGATTGCAACAGCCAGGTCACGATCGGAGAGGCATGTGCCAGACCCCACTCCAGCCGTCCGCCATCGAGTTGCATTGCAGGTACGAGGGCCCCAACGCTCCACGGGGACAGCATCAGGTCGGCATCATGAACGAGATAGTCCAGGCCCCAGTGCGTGACGACAACCCCCACGGCCGCGCCAACGATCTCCGGAGACCGGCAGAGCAACCACGCGAATCCACCGAAGACCAGCGCCATCAGCAGCACGGACGTGAGTGAGTGCGAATAGGGCTGATCCAGAAGTCTAAGGTCCGCGACGATCCGTAGCGGCGGGTCGAGGTACGAGCGTTCAAGGCTCAGCTCTCCACCGCGATGAAAGAGGTTAAAAACCGCCCACATCAGGTCGGTCAGCTCCGCACCGACCAGCAAGAGCAGAAATGGAGCCTGTTTCACTCGCGCCTTGAACAGAAGGGCTGTGGAGAGATGGGCGATACCAGTCATGACTTCGCTTGTCGGTGCCGAACGATGATCGGAGCGTACCCGCTCGTGCAACTTGCGACAAGTATTCGACCTCAAGTGATACCACCTTCCGAAATGTTGCGGGAAAGGGTGGCTTACTTTACCGTCTTCGAACGGAGGCCCGCTTGGAACAATTCGATACTGTCTACTCTGTTTCGGACCTGCACATCGGTGGGAAAGAAAATCCAATGTTTGATCAAGGCGAGCGGCTCGGCGCTGCATTTCGCCAGATGGCTGCCGAAGTTGGATGTCTGCAGCCGAGCCCCTCCATAAACCGGCCCGCGGGACCTCGCTCCCGGCGTGTCGCGCTGGTGCTCAATGGTGATGTTGTCGATTTTCTCGCCTGCCCGTCGGATCAAGGTGAACCCGGGCGATATTTCCTATCGGATGACCAGGCCATAGCGGAGCTCGACCGTCTTTTTGCCCCGGAGTCGGGGTTTTCTGACGTGTGGTGGGGTCTTCACGACTACATCATCCGAGGAGGTACGCTGATAGTGGTGCTGGGAAACCACGATATCGAGCTGGCCCTTCCAGCAGTCCAGGCCCATTTTTTGTTGCTTTTGTCGAATGCAACAACGGTGCCTCCCAGCCCTCATCAATGGAAGATAGCCTGCGTACATGTGCACTTTCATATGGACGGTCGTGGCTACCGCTGCAAGGTCGGCGACCGTACCATCGCCTTCTTGCACGGAAACGAGGCCGACGATGACAACGAGATCGACTACGAAGGCTTGCGCAAGGTTATTTGCAATCGAGGGGTTCTGGGAGGCCCAAATCTTGACCTCGCCCCGAACCGAGGCACGCAACTTGTCATCGACGTCATGAATGACATCAAAAGTGAATTTCCGTTTGTCGATCTACTCAAGCCTGAGTTCGGCGCCGCGCTTCCGTTGGCCATGGCCATCTCAGATCGCCGAATCCCTCGAATCGCCAAGGCTGTGAACGCGCTCTACCTCGGGGATGACCCCGATGCAGACCGAGGTTCAGAGTCGGCAACCGACTCGGCCACCGTTCCTTCCGTCGGCCACGATGCTCCCGCAACAACCGACCCCGCTGGGCTTACCAATTTTTGGTTGGCGGCCTTGGACATGCGCTCGACCCCCGCGACGCGAGATAGCACCGCCCTGGTCGACGAGGCCATCCGGCTGCTCGATGCTGGAGTCACCGTCGAAGAGATCGCCGATGCAGTTGCTGACGCGGAACTCGGCATTGGCGACCAGGCTCGAAGTTTGTTTGATGTCGCGTTTAGAGTCGTCCGCGGATGGAAACGGTCGAGTCTGCGTCAACTCGTACGTTTGACGTCTTTGGGATCCGCTTCACGGGTTTTCGAACCCAGCTTGCCACTCGAAGGCGATCAGAAGCTCGACCGCCTCGTGCGCAGCAAGACGGACATTGTGGTCGCCGGGCACAGCCACTTCGCAAAATTTCATCCACGATGGAACGGGCACGGTGTCTTTATCAATACCGGAACGTGGGCCAAGATCATGAGAATTCGTGAGCAAGAACTCGAGTCTGAAGAGAGTTTTTCCCGGGTTCTCGAGGCCATCAAGAACAAGGATGCATCGGCGCTTGAAAAAACCGATGTCCACCCTGGCTACATTGTTCGTCTTCCAACGGTCGCTATCATCGAATCGCGTCCCCGTAAAAATGGGTCAAATCGCGTCATCGCCCGCCTTTGCAAGGCAGTATTTTCTGACAAGGATAGCGACCGGATCGTCTGGGTTCCCCTAACCAGCGTTCTTCAGCCTGGGTGGCAGGCCGAATCAGAATCACAAAACGGAGAGGCCTGGGTCCTTACCCGCCCATAAGATCATGTCGACTCACAAAGTACGTTCCATCACTCTGGAGCTCGTTCGCAGCGGCGAGTCGCACAACCAACTGCTCTCGCCCCTCACGCCCTATTTGGCCCTGTGTGGCAGCCACAACCCCGAGGTCGTGCATGTGCCATGGGAACACGCCAAGTTCGAATCGATGTCCGCAGCGATCTCATCCGCGGGTAGCGGCGAGCAGGCGCGCGAGCGGCTCGCGTACATGGCAGAGGATATCATTCAGATGCTGCTCGGTATTCGTTCGTTGACCAAGGAACTTTCTGAGGCAGAAAACTCGTCCTGCGACGTGCTCGAACTGCGACTCATACTGTCTGCCTCTGAGCTTTCGGCGCTGCCCTTTGAGCTGGTCGCCGCGCCCCCCGCATTTGGCATTCGCACGCGTCTCAGCGAGCACCGAGGCCTGGTGATCATGCGTCAGGCACGGCGTGTAGCAACGACGACCATCGATTGGCCAGACCGACCGCGCCTCCTGGTCGCCATTGCATCTCCCGACGGCGTCGCACCGGTGCCAGACACGGCCCACGTCCTTGCGCTTTGCAATGCACTTTCGCCCTGGCAGCATGTACGCACACGCGGCCAAATCCTCCGAGACATGCATATCTTGCCGGGCGCATCCCTTGAAGGGATCGCAAAAATCTGTCGACGAGAGCAGTTTACCCACGTTCACATACTCGCCCATGGGGTTCGCATCGGCCGACCCACTCAGCCTCGCCACGGGCTGGCCCTTCACCGGCGCCCCGGTTCGAACGAGATGGACAAGGTCGATGCTGGACGGTTGGCCTGCGCTCTCGGGCACAGTCGAGAAAAGTCTAGAAGTGGAGACCCTTTGACCGTCGTCACGCTCGCCACCTGCGACAGCGGACGCCAGGGGACAATTCTAACGCCGGGAGGTTCACTCGCCCACGAGCTGCATGAGGAGGGCATCCCCTTTGTCGTGGCCTCCCAGTTCCCGCTGTCCTACCCAGGCTCGGCAATTATGGTGGAGTCGTTCTATAAGGATATACTATGGGGAACGGACCCACGCCGGGTCTTGGAACGAACGAGGCGGCGCCTGTTTATGGCGCTCGGCGACCGGCGGGTGGGGGCCTCGGACTGGGCCAGCCTCACCGCCTACGGCTCGCTTCCCGGAAATCTCAGGGTTCATCTGCGCAGGAGCCAGCGGCGAATGGCCCAGCGTGCGATCGATGCCGAGCTAGCCAAGATCTATCCATTCTTGAATCATCCCGCCGACGAAACTCCGCCGCCCGTCGAAGACCTCGGAGAAATCCGAGCCCGGCTCGAGAACAATCTCAGACGTCTTCGCGACTCGCTGGACGAAGATTCTCTCGGAATCGACCGTGCACGCGTCTACGGGTACGAGGGTGCTCTCGAGAAGCGATACGCCGAAACGCTCCACTATCGAGCGACCCACGACGACTCGGAGCACAGGCCTCATGGCGAGGCCGCAGCGTCGCTTCATTTTCGCCGCATTTTGCGCCGAGCCGCGAGCGCATACGATCATGCGTTTTCCGCCGACGGCACCCAAAGCTGGGCCCAAGTCCAGGCGACGGCCTGCCGGCTCATGGAGGGCGATCCACCCTGCAAAAACGGTCAGCTCGATGATTTGGAGCGGCAGGTACGACTCGCTCGTGAGCAACAATGGTGCAGTGAATATGAGTTTCATCGAGACCGATTCGAAATTTCGATCATGAAAATTGCCATCGGCCAAATGAAGCCCGATCAACTCTTCGCCGATGCATCTTGTGGGGTGATCACGCAACGTATGCACCGAGATCCGGACAGCTTCGAGAGCAGGTCTGTTTACCGACAGTTGTACCGATTTCAAGTGTTCACCGAGAATCTCGAGCTCGGTGCGATTTGTGAGACGATCATGAACGACGCACGACTCGCGGGTGTGACAGGTCGTGCCATACCGATCACAGACTGGAGAAATGACCCCTATGGGAAGACGACCTCCATCGATCCCGTGCGCCCCTGACCTTTCGGGTGAAGCCTCATTTCGGACCTGTAGGTTGCGGCTCCGATAAAAAATTCGGTACATCGAGACACAGATCGACGCTTGGCCTCCACGAGTTCGAGCTAAAAACTTAGTCCATGAGACACCCAGCCATCGGGGGGAGGGGGCGGCTCTCCAGACGGCTCGATACAGGCCGGTCGGATTCGGGAACTTATGGGTTCTTTCGCGCCGAACGGGGTCTCTATGACCTATGCTCGATGCAGTGAGACACACACAATCTCTCTTGCCCGGCCTCCTCTTCGTAACGCTATCGGCTTCGAGCGGGGCACTCGCATGTTACAGCAGCCCCGAAGGCGCCCATGGCACCGCAAACTCCCCGGGCGAGCAGAGCAATAGCGATGCACAAGATGCCAGCAGCGAGGATAACACGCCCGGAGAGAGCGAGTCCGGGGGCGACGGGGACACCGGCGAGGACACCGGCGAGGACGATGCCAGCGAATCGGGGGATCCACCGGACGGAGAATCGGAACCACTCCACGACTTTTGCGATGACGTGGGAGTCTCTCTTGCGATGGGCGCCTCGATCTTTGGAGATACGGGTACGAACTGGGTTTCGTCGGCCGCCGAATCCCCACACAACATCGACTGGAGCTCCGGCTACATGTACTCCTCGGCGGATCCCCACGAAGATCTCGAAGGCTTCGCCTGGCTGATGAATTTTCGGCTCGATACGGCGTTGCAGTCGGGCGCCGAGCTGCCCACGGTGACCTTCTACCGCATGCTTCACCTGGGCCGAGAGCGCGGCATCGATGGGGGCGAGAGCGAGGTCGTCCAGGGCATGCTCAAGAGCTCAGAAGCTATCTACGACTACATCGAAGACTTTGTTGCGGTCCTCAAGATCCTTGACGAACGCGACCAACCGATTTTGCTCCATGTTGAACCCGACTCGTGGGGCTTCATGATGTGGTCCTTTCCAGGTTTTGATGGCCAAGCGGGCAATCCCGATGCCTCCACGATCGAGGTGAACCTTTCACAGGCCAATCACCCTGCGCTGCAAGGAAAGGTCTTCGCGGACGATGCCGGTGGGCTCGGACAAGCGATGCTCTACCTGCGAAACGATTTGGCTCCGAAGGTCCGCATGGGCTGGCATGCGTCCAACTTCAGGGTCGGAACAAAACCAGAGGTCGTCACCGAATTCTACGCGAGCATGGGCCCGTGGGACGTCATCGTCACCGAACCTCCGAACATGGTGAACAACGGCTCCGAGCCCTGGGACAAGATGCAAAAGGACAACGAGGACAATTTGGCATGGCTGAGACATGTGAGCGATACGACGGCTCTGCCCTTGGTGGTGTGGCAGACTTTCGCCGGCGACTCCGCGCACTACCTCGGAGGCTGGCCGACAAACCAGGAGAATATGAAATCTCTCACGCAAAACGGTGTCGTCGAAATCATGTGGGACCCAAACGGAGTCGGAAGCGATTGTGGCTACACCTGTCCAGAGGCGGATGACCTGCTGGACTTTTTGTCGAGCTACACCTCGGATCCGCTCCTGTTCACCGAGAATGACATCTGCCCCCCCTAGACTCGACTTTGGCGGAATTCTAGCCCGGCTCGACCCGGTCGTCGCCGGGTTGCACAGCGCGGCGACGACCGATTCAAGCCGAGTTGATCGATGTTGCGGAAACGTGCGCAAGGGACAAAATAAAATATAGACGGGCGCTTTGTATTTGAAAACTGTTTCACCGCCCCGAGCGATCAACGCTTCTTGACCCTCATCA
>CAYTFJ010000003.1:20759-110595 GCA_964437075.1 uncultured Nannocystaceae bacterium | reverse complement strand
GGCGACGGCGACGGCGATGGCGATGTCCCCTGTGTCACCAACGAAGACTGTGTAGCCGACCCCGCCGGCGAAATTTGTGAAGACGAAACCTGCGTCGAATGCACGCCGTCCCAAGATGTTTGCCCTGTGGGTCAGTACTGCACGCCAGATTTTGAATGCGACGAGGGGTGCGCCGATGACGATGACTGTCCAGGAGATCTCTTGTGTGACGTCGCCACCCACGACTGCACCGGCTGCACATTGGACAGCGAATGTCCCTTAGGTACGGTTTGCGAAGAGGGCACCTGCGTCGATGGCTGCACCGATGATCAACCATGCCTGGCAGGATCCACCTGTTGCAACGACGCCTGCATCGACCCACTCAGCGACCTTCTGCATTGCGGTGGCTGTGACAACGAATGTCCCGACTACCCCCATGCTGAGGCACTTTGCACCGAGGGTTCTTGCGCCATGGGACCTTGCGATGGCAACTGGAATGACTGCAACTTAGAGACTCCTGATGGCTGCGAGACCCAGGCGAGCTGCGACTGCCAACCAGGAGAAATGAAGAGCTGCTACACCTGGCCCGACCAGGCAACCGAAGACGTCGGCATCTGCCACGCCGGAACCAGCACCTGCAACCAGACCGGAACCTCCTGGGGAATATGTACCGGCTACCAGTATCCGGTAAACGAGATTTGCGCGAACGGCCTCGACGACAATTGCGATGGTGTCCCCGATGAGAACAACGACCTCGATGGTGACGGCTGGGGCGTATGCGACGGCGATTGCTGCGATCAAATTGGGGGCGCCTGTTCGACCCCGGCACTCGTGAATCCAGGAGCGTTTGAAGTCGGTGGCAACAGTGTCGATGACGATTGCGACGGCGTCATCGACAATCCACTCTCCACCTGCGATGCCAACATCGCCACCGGAACGGCCAACATTGAGCATTTTGCCAAAGCAGTCGATCTTTGTCAGTTCACGGAGCTCAATCCGCCCATGAAAGATCGGATCTGGGGAGTCCTGGATGCAAGGCTAAGCCTAACCGACGGCACCGGTACCCCTCAGACACAGTCGAAAGCTGTACGGGCCCGCATGGGTAACAACCTCACGCCCATCTCCGGAGCGCGCTTTGCCGTGCTCTCCAGCGGTCATGCGGCGTCGCCCGGCCAATCAAATCCGAGCTTTCGCGCATTTCAGCCTGGTACGAGCTTCGCCACAAACAGCCCCATGCCAAGCGACTGGCTTGCTAGCAATGGCGGGGTCCCCCCTAACGCTCCGGGCTGTCAAATCTCTTCGGACACCGAGGCCTATGACCCCGTCATGCTCACGCTGGACATCCGGGTCCCGACAAACGCGAATTCATTCAGCACGAAGTTCTTTTTCTATTCTGCAGAATACCCTGAGTGGGTGTGCACAGAATTCAACGACTTTATCGTCGCCTTGATCGACAGCACCGACACGGACAATCCCAGCGACAAGAACCTTGCCGTATACAACGACGGGACCGACGACTGGCCGGTCAGCGTAAACATCGTCAGCGTGGCCAACGGCGCCCTCTTCAAAGAGTGCAGCAACTACGACTTCAGCATCTGCGGGTCTCAGGGCAACTATACGAGTTGCAGTTCAACCACCGATTTTCTTGGTTCTGGCTTCGACAGCATCGATACCGACATCGGTGCCAACTGCGAGATCGGCGGGGGCACAGGCTGGCTCACCCTCAGCGGAAACGTAACCCCCGGCGAAGACATGACCCTCCGGTTCGCTATCTGGGACACCGGAGATCATGCCCTTGATTCGCTCGTGATCATCGATGATTTTCAATGGTCCGTTCAAGCCGCGGAGGCGGGCGTAACGCCCGGCTAACACGCCAGCATCTCAAATTGGCGCGTGCCCCCATCGGGCACCATAGTAGTTTTGTGGCCGACTCCCCCGAAGTCCACCTCAACCTCAACGTCCGTGGCATGCGAAACTCTGCGACGGTCGCTATCGAGGCCCAATCGGAGGCCCTGCATGCGCAGGGCCTCAAGATCTACAAGCTCGGACTCGGCCAATCGCCTTTCCCGGTGCCCGAAGTGGTGGTCCAGGCCCTGCGAGACAATGCCCACCAAAAGGACTACCTGCCCGTTCGCGGGCTGCCCGCCTTGCGTACGGCGGTTGCTGATTATCACCGCCGACGGGACGATGTTGAGCGAAGCGGCGATGACGTCCTTATTGGGCCAGGCTCAAAGGAGCTAATATTTCTGCTCCAGATGGTCTTCTACGGCGACCTGGTCATTCCATCACCAGCCTGGGTTTCCTACGCCCCCCAAGCTCGAATCATCGGCCGCCGAATTCGCATGCTCCCGACATGCGCTCAAACAGGATGGAGACTGATCCCCAGCCAACTCGAAGATCTCTGTGCGCTTGACCCTGGTCGACCGCGAGTATTGATCCTCAACTATCCGGGCAATCCCACGGGCGGAAGCTACGGACTGGTCGCGCTCAAAGAACTCGCCGACGTCGCTCGACGCAACAAGGTCGTCATCCTCAGCGACGAAATCTATGGTGAGCTAGACCATCAAGGCCAACACCTGTCGATTGCCAGATTCTATCCCGAGGGGACGATTATCTCCTCTGAACTGAGCAAGTGGTGTGGCGCCGGCGGATGGCGGCTCGGCACCTTCTTGTTCCCCCCGCGAATGCACTGGCTGCTCAACGCCATGGCCTCGGCGGCGAGCGAGACTTTCACGTCAACCAGCGCGCCGATTCAACATGCCGCCGTTCGCGCATTCACGGGCGGTCCCGAGATCGAGATTTACCTCCGAGACTCGCGGCGCATATTGCGATCTCTCGGAAACTGGTGTGCAAGCAAGCTGCTCGCCGCTGGCGTAGAATGTGCGTCACCGGAGGGCGGCTTCTATTTATTTCCCGACTTCGAAGTTCTGCGTGGTCGCCTGGTGAAGCGCGGGATCTCCTGCAGCCAAGATCTTAGCGACACACTCCTGCGCGAGACTGGGGCCGCCGTTCTCCCTGGCTATGAGTTCGGTCGCCCTCCTGAGGAATTGACCTTTCGCATGGCCTACGTCGATTTTCGTGGGGCCCCCGCACTCGAGGCTGCGGGCCGGCTCGATGCTCGAGAAAGCCCTGACGAAGGATTTCTTCGCCAGCACTGTGCCTCGGTCGTCACCGCTGTCGAGGCAATCTGCGCTTGGGTTCAAGATCTATAGCCGTCATATCGGCTGGCATCGGGCGAGCACAGTGCCCCTCCGATCACTCGCACCAGTCCCACGGCCGGTAAAGTTTTCCACGGCCAGATGCCCAAACGCTACACTCGAGCGGTGAGCACCGGACGCCAACTAAATTTTGGTGACCGCGCTCGTCAAGAGGCCGACCGTTATGGCGCCGACCCTTGGATATTTATCCGCGAGCTACTTCAAAACGGCCGAGATGCAGGCGCTTCTCAGATCGAGTTTCATGTGGCGCAAAGGCCGGGATGGATCCGGCTGTCCTGCCGCGATGACGGTGAAGGAATGAGCTTCGCCCACGCTCAACGTTATCTATTCTCACTATATTCATCGAGCAAAAAAGACGACGACCAACAGGCCGGACGATTTGGCGTCGGTTTTTGGTCCATCCTTCGCTTCGATCCAACACGTATAATCATTCGATCATCTTCGAGCGACGAGGAGCCCTGGCAGGTTTCCCTCGACGGCTCTCTTCGCCACGCGCGACGATCGCCTTGCAAGATGCCCCGCGGCACGGAGATCATTCTGGAGCGCCAGTCAAACGCTCAAGACCGTGATCGAGACCCAGGAGATTCTGAACAACGCAGAGTTCTTGATGCCGCCACCCAAAATGGTCGTTTTTTGTGCCAGAGAGATCGCCCGGACGAAGCGTTGGCAGTCCTCGTCAACAATCAGGCGATCAATCAGCCCTTCGATCTTCCCCCGCCCAGCAGTCGATTCCATCGTGGTGCCGACGAGGGCATCGTCGGCCTCGGACCAGGAGCCCGTGTTGAACTGTTCTCCAAGGGTCTACGCGTGCGATCCGCCGCCTGCCTCGACGATCTACTCTGCGACCGCGGCCACACAGGCCACTCACGAGTCCGTTTTGTCGATCTTCCTGGCTCGCTCGCCCCCCAGGTTCTCCTCAGAAGCAACCACCTCGAACCCATGCTCTCGCTAGGCGATGCCCGCGACACCAAAGCCCTTCGTCGCCTGGTCGCACTCGCCCATCGAGAACTTCGTCTGCTCATCGAAGCCCAGATCGACCGGGCTCATCCTCCTGGAGCCCTTGAACGAGTGGTCACGGGCTTGCGGCGTCTCCAGCCACGTTCGACCGGTGCTCGGGCGGTGGTCGCCACCGCCTTCGGTGGGCTGCTCGGACTTGTCCTCAGTGGATCCGTCTGGCTGGCGACCACTTCCCGAGGTCCCCTTCGTCGCGGCAGCGCCGTCCCGGCACAAACATTTAACTCCGTGCAAGTCATTCCGCATTTGGCACCGAAACAGGCTCCCCGCCACGACCGCAGCCTCGCGGGTGTGTATCAGGGCCCGGAAGTCAGTAAATTAGAACTGAGCGATGTCGCACTGATCCCCTTACGCTACTCCCCAGAGGCACAAAATCCAAAATTCGTCGCCCTCCGGATCGCCAAACCAGGAGAATCTCGAACGGAGATCGAGGTCGATACTCGGCCCTACATTTCCACACCGTGTCGAAAAAACTGCCTAGCGATCGAGCTCCTGGTGGCCGCAGAAGCCGGCCCACTCGTCATCCCAGTGCCCACCGGACAACGCCTCGACAGCGCGAGTCTGACTTTTGGTGGTGCGAGGCCACGAGTCGCCATGAGCACACTCGGCGAGCCGCTGCTTCTCCTCAACAGCACCACCCAAGGAACGCTGCGCTATCGCACCGGAGCTTCGAGTGATTCAGCCACGCTTCCTCCGTGGATGCAGGCCAATCTCTCTGCGAACGCGGAACTTCCGGAGAAGCTCCAAAAACAGGCCCTGGCGCTGCAGAAGTTGGACTTGCCCTCCCGTGTGCAGAGGGCCCTCGACCTGACTCGAAGTCATGTGGCCTACGACACCGGCATGGAGTGTTCGGCCGCGCACCGACTCGCGATCGACAACAAAGAACCGTTCATCGTCCGGGCCTTAGCGATTGGCCGGGGCGACTGCGATGTGCAAAACGGCATTCTCCTCGCTATTTTGCACGCCGCAGATGTTCCCGCCTATTTGGCGATTGGCTATGTCGGTCATGATGGTAGAGCGACCCCGTGGATGCATGCTTGGGTCGTGTTTCTGGGTCTCGAGGGACGCTGGAAAATCGCCGACGCCACGACCTCGGCGCCCCCCGATCTCGGTACCAAGGCGACCACCCCGCTGAACGTGGCGACAACCTCTACCGGGACATCAAACGCCAAGAGCCCGGCGTCCCGTGAGTCGAGGAATCTCGGAATGATCATAGGTATCGGTGGATTCGGAGCTCACATCGTCCTCCTTGGCTATGCGCACATCCGCGGCAGAACTCGCCGCGCTGTGACCGCAGACGAATCCATCGACATCGCTGCCCTACTCAGGGGTGCGCTGGAGCGTCCCTTGGCTTTCCATCACCTCCCCGCGCTCTTCCACCGAAAGCTCGTGCCACTGCGTACCGGGTCCCATACCTCGCTGAACAGAGCCCGAGCCCTCGCCGATTCAGGTCGACTTTACGTGGGAACCGAACGCACAGAATTCTCTCGTCGCGCAGTCGAAAGAGGAATTGAGATTCTCGATGCCGATCGCAGCGAAGCCCTGGTGGTCGCGGACAATCTGGGCGCGACCGATCTTGACCGCTGGGGAGAGCGACTCGCCGCGAGCGGACAAACACCTCGACTCAAGGCCCTCAACGAGTACCTGCGCGAGCACCGCGCTCCCTTGCAGTCCGCAGCGTCGACAAGCTCGGAAAAGACATCGCCTCCCTTGAGCTCGGCCGCCTGCCATGGCCTTCGAGCCCCAATGCACCCAACGCCTGCGAACGTATCGTGCTCATCGATCGCGCGAGCCTTTCCCTACGGGAAAAACTCGGCGTGGGGCCGGCCCATCCGGAAATCGAACTTTTTTCCCTGCTCGATCATATCCTTGAGAATGTCGAGATCTCTGAGGTGTTGCGGCGCGAGCTTCTGGCTCCACTTGCGCGATTCGCGATCCTGGCGATCACAGCCCAAGCACGGCAACAAGGGGAACCCGCGTGACCCGAGGCTTCGGAGAAGAAGCGACGGAGATCGAGATCTCAGGGTTGTTAACGATCGACATCACCTCCGAGCTGCGAAAACTCGCCCAGGCCCAGCTGCAAGGGTCGTGGCAACTTCCTGCCGAGCTCGTCCGCTGGGCACTTCACCGCCATGCAACGAAGGTCTCGGTTCACATCAAGCGCAGGTCGGTCGTCATTGAAGATGACGGCGACGGCATCTCCTATGGCCACCTCGACGCGCTACGTATGCTGCTCGACCCTACGCAGGCACCACAGATCCGCCATACGGCGCTCACGGCTCTCGAGGCGGCAGACGCAGGCCCCTTGATCGCCATTTTGGGTGTCGAGCACTCTGGACTAGAAATTCAGACGTCCCGTGGCGATCGAGCTCAGACGGGGATTCTACTGCGAGGATCTCAACTTCATAAGACCCCTGGATGCTGTCCGGAGATCACCCGTTTCAGCCTCCAAAACCTCAAGCTCGACCGCAGCCGAGCGCGGCGTTGGTTGGCGGAGGTCGGCCGATTTTCACCGGCGAAAATCAGTGTTAATGGACGACCTATCGCACCCGGATATGCTCCGGTACTCGCCCGTTTCCCACTGCCTTCTCCACTCGTGGGGACTCTCTCCATTCCCAAACAAGGGCACGTGGCGACGATCTGGATCACGCTCGACGGAATTGTGAGCGCACAGACGACCCTCGTCGATGTCCCCTGTTTTGAGGCCGTCATCGAGGCCCGCACACAGCATCGTCGTGGAGACAGCCCGGCAGACCTTCGTGCACTCGCCCCGAAGCTCAAAACTAGCATTCTCGGGTACCTCGGACGCCAACTCCTCGCACTCGCGGAGGGGCTTCCGCCAACGCCACGTCCGCAGGATGATGAGCGCCGGATCCGCCTCACCCATCTCCTCTTACACGATGCCATGATAGGCCTGCTCGGTACTCGAATTGCACCGCTCCCACTCTTTTTGACCATCGACGCCCAAGGCCTCTACGGCCTCGCCAGCCAAGTGGGCCTACAAACGATGGCCTACAAGACGCCCGAGGACCGCTCAATCCTGTCACTGTTTCCGAGTCAAAGGCCCAACGACTACCTCATCGCTAGCGCGCTCGTCATTCTTGATGAACACACTCGCTCGCTCCTAAGCAAAAGTCTCAATCTTCTTTTTAGGACGCCCCCCACTCGGAGATCGACCTTTCAGATCATCCCTTGTATTCGTCGCGCATTTCGCTCTCTCCATTCTCTACGCCTCACCTCCGCAAGAAGCCACCTCTCGACCCTGTTCGAATTTTTTGGGCCGGCGCCAAAGCCGATCCCACAACAGGAGTTAACCCAACCCGAGAACAACTTTCTACGATTGATCCAGCTCCATGGCGGCCACCAAGGCCTATCTTTTTGTGCGGGTAGCGGAGCCCTTCGCCATCGTGGCCAGCGCATTTGGCTGCCCCGAGACAATCTCGAAATTCGCGCGTGCGTGAATGCTGTGGCCCTCGACGAGGCTTGGCTCTACCCAGTTTTACTCAGCCTCTTCACCACACAAAAAATTCCTGCGGGCGCGCGCAAGCTCTGGGATGCACCACTTCGAATCGGCGATCAATCGAGCTAGCGTAACCCAGGTTTCTATCTTCATGCTCCCCCGCCCCGAGCCGCTCGTTGATCCCAACTTGGATCTCCTTCGTCCTCTCCACCAGATTCGAAAAGAACGCAATCATCACTCATTTGTCGCCGAGGGCGAGAACACAGTCCGTCGCCTGCTCCAAAGCCCATATCCTGTCGCGGCAATCGTCTGCACGCCTTCGCACTATGAGCGACTCCGCGACGTCATGGATGCACAGCGCCATCACGGCACACGCTGTTTTGTCACGGAGCATCGCGGCTTGAAATCCCTCGTCGGCTTCGATTTTCATCGTGGGTGCATCGCCTTAGGACCGCGTCCCCTGCCGAGCGTGTCGCTCTCTCCCTCCACTCTGGCCACCCTCCAACATGTCTGGAAGCAACGCCATTCCAACGGCGGCCGGGCTCTCACAGTGCTCTTCGCTGAACAATTAGCGGACCCCGCGAATCTTGGAGCACTGTTTCGGAACGCGCGCGCCTTCGGAGTCGATCTGGTGGTCGTCGATAGCCACGGCGCCGACCCCTGGTCACGCCGGTCAATTCGCGCATCTATGGGCAATGTCTTCCATCTTGATCTGGTCCTTAGCCCCGATCTTCCCGCAACTCTACGTTCCTTGACACACAACTTTCACGCCACCGCGCCTTTCAACATTTTGGCGGCCACCGTGGGAGATCGAGCACAAAGCCTGGCTAAGTACTCAAGCCAAAACCACAGGGGCCAATCGGTCGCGCTCTTGGTGGGCAACGAGGGAAGCGGTCTCACGAAGACGATCCTCGCGTTGGCGGATCAGGAACTAACAATCCCAATGGAGTCCAAGGCGGACTCGATCAACGTCGCTGCAGCCACCGCCGTGCTTCTTTATGCGCTAAGTCAGCGATAGTCTTCTTCGATTCACTTTGAACCCGTGCTCGAGCAACGCCGACGTCATCAAATCTCTCATGAATAGGACAACAAGACCTTTTTGGATGGCAGGAACTGTCGCTGTCGCATTGATCTGTGCGGGACCGACATGCCAGCCAGATACCGGCTACAGCGAGGATCACGTGTTCGCGTGGGAACTCCGAGACTCGCAAACCGCCGGGAACTGTCAGTTTTTGCTCACACAAGCCCATTTGAGTCACGCCGTCGAATGGGAAGGAGGCATCGAGATGCTCGTCAGCAACGTCGGCCTCAAAAGCGCACGCTGCAGCTGGAAGGCGACCATCATCGATGGGTCTGGGGCCGCGGTCTCCACTCCCGAAGGGGCTGTGAACACGATCGCAGCCGGTCAAAGCACAACGCGCTATGTCCAGCTTCACAGCCATTTTTCGGCCGACGCCACGCGTCATGGCGGCTGGATTCACCTTCACATCGCCGATGGTTGGTTGGCGACGTTCACAGGTCCAGGCGAAGACTTTAATGTCGTCGATCCTACCCTAGAGGCCCGATTCTAGCACTCCCCTGAGCCTTCATCATGCCGGAGCGCCTCCGATCGGGCATCGGCCAGGCCCCGCCGGTTCGCGGCCCAACGTGCGACCTCACGGATCTCGCTCCGCTCGTCATCCTGTGCGCGCAGCAACGCTTCGCGCTCGTCATCCTCCAAAGCCCCTACGCCATTGGCCAACGCTATCAAGGCATTGCGCCGAAGCGTCTGACGCGGAATCCGGTTGAGCGCGGTATGGCGAACAAAGGCTCGATGTTGGTTGTTTCCAATATTCGCAAAACGAGCAAGATCGACATTTCGCGGCCGTCCTGGCGGTTTCGGCAACCAGGCTGCGGCCGGGACCTTCGCCTCACGGTGCTTGCTTTGGTTGTAGGGACACACATCTTGGCAAACATCGCATCCGGCGATCCAAGCGCCCATCTGGCCCGCAAGTTCCTCCTCGATCTTCCCTCGATACTCCAAGGTTAGATACGAGATGCAGCGCCTGGGATCCAGATCTCCGGGCGCCTCAAAGGCATCCGTCGGGCAGGCATCGATACACGCGTTACAGCGACCGCATGCGTCCCACAGCTCAGCCTCGCCACGAAGAACCGCGTCGACCTTACCGTGTTGCCGTTCGGGCCCTCTCCACTGCGCCGTCGTGAGAATCTCACCGAGCAACACCTGGCCGCCCAGTTCAGGAACAATGACGCCACCGTGCTTTCCGATGAACCCAAGACCGGCCAACACTGCGGCCGCTCGCTCCAAGATCGGCTTGCTATCCACGCAGACCAAAGATCGATTTCCCGGGATTCGCCCGTCCAGCCACTCGCACAGCGAACGAAGGCGCCGATGCATCTCCGTATGGTAATCTGCGGACTGCGCGTATCGAGCGATCCCGGTCTCTTCGCCCCGGTAGGGCACAGCGACCACCAACAGACTTCGCGCCCCTTCAAGCATCAGAGCCGGGTTCTCTCGCGTGGCCCGTCCACGTCCCAAGTAGCCCATCGTCCCGTCCTTCCCCTGCGCCAGAAAACGGTCAAGCCGACTCCGAGCGAGGGCAAAACCGGGGTGATCAAGGCCAACAACGCCTAGGCGCAAGAGACCCAATTCGGTAGCGAAGTCCGCGAGCTCAACGAAGAGTTTTTCATCCAGAATCGTCACGACACGGCAGGCCGATCCGCGCTACCGACTCCGAGGCGCCGTAACAGGTCCCACACAATCCTCGCCGTCGCGCCCCAGACCGGCGGGTCGGTGATCCTGAACTCATGTAGACGTTGGTTGTGTCCAGCCCATATCCGTTCGCCGCGGATACGATGCATCCCAGGTGCGGTGAGCTCAGAGAGCCTGGGACGTAGAACCCGCGCGACCTCGCCGAGCGTGGCAACCGGCTCCCACGAGGGATCGAGCGTCACCACAAAAGGAACGATCATGAACCCGCTCGGCGTCGGAACCGAGGCAAGTCGGCCGAGCACACGCACCCCTTCGCGAGGGAGTCCAACCTCCTCCTGGGCCTCTCGAAGCGCCGTGTCGAGGAGATCGCGATCGAGCGTCTCGGGCTTTCCCCCGGGAAAGGCGAACTGGCCCGGATGCGTGCGCAGGCCGGCTGCCCGCTGCGTCAAGAGTAGGTAAGGATCATCGTTCTCATCCGATTCCCTCCCTTGCAATCCACAAAGGACGGCCGCATGCATCAGCGATCCTGGGTCCTCAAGAACTCCGTGTGTCGGGAGAAGGCGCTGACCAAAATCGTCAGGAATACGCATGAGTTCTCCGACGGCCGTTCCAGCGACCCCTTCGTATGGCGGAGGGGTCGGGCGCCCGATAAGCAGTCGCCATCGTCAACTAGACGGAAAACGAACTTCCGCAGCCGCAACTGCCTGTCGAACTGGGATTCTCAAATTTAAATCCTGCACCGGACAGACCTTCGACATAGTCGATCGATGTGCCCATCAGGTACATGAAACTCATCTGATCGACGATCATCTTAACCCCCTGGGACTCGTAGACGTTGTCTTCTCCCCCAATCTCGTCAAAGAATAGATCGTATTGAAAACCTGAGCAGCCGCCGCCGATCACCTTGACCCTAAGCGCGTAGTGCTGCTCTATCTTCTCTTCGCTGCGAATTTCACGAACCTTTTCGGCCGCGATCTCGCTCAATGTGAGCGCTCCACCCATCATGTTGGCATCAGGTGCGGACGACGCGGACGGGGAATTCTGTGGGTCGGTGGATAATTCACTCATGGCTGTTGGTGGCCGTGGGGGCGAGCAGAGAATGGGGCCACCGACCGCTTCGGTCAACCGCCGATCTTCGCCAATACCCCCCTCCCCACCTATAGATGGCTATTAGGTGAGATTTTGGACGGGCCTTTCAACCCTGAGTTCGCACGGTCTTCATCGCAAAGGCGCTATTTACGCATATGCGATGAAGGCCGTGGATCCGAAAAACGGTGGCGGTTCCGAGCGACTCAAACCGTCCTCATGAGAAATCTGTTGTTTGACAGTCCTGGGGGCTTTTCCTACTTTCATGCCAATTCGCCCTTTTTACCCGCGAGGACACGCCGCGACCGCCACCTCCGACCTTTCGGGGCCTCGGCTCCAGGGCGTGACAAGCGACGTAGCGAGGGCAGCGCACCAGGAGAACTCTTCATGACCCTTCGCTTCCGCACACTTTCCAACGTCGCAGGCCTCCTCGCTCTTTCCCTGGCCGTGAGCGCATGCGGCGAAAGCCGCGCAGAACGGCTCGCGCGCGAGCTCTCGTACGAAAACGCGGGACGCAAACAGGAGCGTTCAGCCGACGATATCGCTAAGGTGCCGCCGCATCCGCTCCGGACAAAGCTTGAGCCCCTGCTCACCAAACTTTACAGCGGCAACCGCCTCCCCGATGTGCTCGAGGCCGAGATCGCCGTCGCCGATCCAACTCGCCCCTACGAGCTCTCCGCAGGTGTGCTGTCCGTGATCCGCCTCAAGTTGGGGCTCTCCGACGCCGAGAAGGCAAAAGCGATCATCACGGCGACCGCAGAAGCCGACGCCTGGGTTCATCGCGCGAAGGCCCGCAAGCCCTATGCCGACCATATTCACAAGGTGATGCGCAGCTTTGGTGACGATCAAAAAGTCGCAGTCCTGCAGGCCTACGGATCACTCAAGCTTCTGAACTTCTTCAACGGCGAAGAGGGCGCAACCGCAATCGCAGCGCTCCCCGCGGATGTCCAAGGCGCCGCCAAGGCTCTACAAAGCAAGTACGTGGGTAGCAAGGAAGCCGTGTGGGCCGAGTGGATGGCAGTCAAGATGTACGCACGACGAGAGGTTTCGCGCGACGAGCCCTTCAAACCGGTGCTGCGGGCGATCCGTAAAGATCTTGGCCACAAGGAACCTGAGCCGATCACCTGGGAAGCTGCCCATGACGCGGTTTTCAAGCCCTGGGCAACCCAGATCAACGGCGACAAAGAGCTCTTCGCCATGATGTCGAATCTCAAGGAGCTCGCAGATCAAGAGGAATTTCGCAACGACACCCATACGCTGTGGGTCGTCGAGGGCTCGTCCATGGTTCCGAGCAAGGCCAAGGGCGTCAAGATCGACTCGGCGCTCGGGTTTGGTGTCCACCGCGAAGATCTCGGTGGTGGCTTCCAAGAGCTCACCTTGGTGTTCTCGAAACGATTGAAGGGTGCGAAGCTCAAGCGCGCCTATTTGCAATCACAAATCTATCGTCATCTGTTCACGGACTTCATGATGCTCTCCACCGCTGGCGGCGACTTCAAAGAGAAACAAGTCCCTGACAAATACGACCCTTCCTATGCAAAATGTGGGTCCCAGGCGGCAATCGACACCTTCATCAACAATTACCGATCGAAATACCCGCTCGCCCAGGGGCTCCGAGCCTCGCTCGACAACAGCGAAAAGATCATGGCGCGCTCCGTGACCTGCATCGTCGCCGAATGCTCACCGGAGATTCGCAACCCCGACAAGAACGATGTCACTGACGTAGAGGGTCCCGCTCCAGGGAGCCGCCTCGCCTTCTTTCAGATGCTCGCACGTTTCGAAAATATCGAAGTGGACATGAACGCCATGCGCAAGGAAGAAGAGAAAAGCCAGGACGTGCTCGATGCGGAGGCCTTCCTCAAGGCCAACAAAAACGAGCATCTCTAGGATTTTTTCTCGAAGATTTTCCTGAGCCGAAGGGCCAAGGTCTTCAATTGCCAAGCAATTGTGGGCTCTGGCCTTTTTGTTGTCTCTCAATCAATCCACGGCCCGGCTCATGAAACGGCGCGCTCCCCCCCGCATACGCAGACCCTGACGGCGCGTAAAACCGGGCCGATCCCCCCTGCGGCACGAACACATCAGATTGTCGAGCGCCCGATGGTGATTGAGACCAAAGGCATGACCGACCTCGTGAACAAGCGTCGTCGACGGAGCGTCCCGAGCGATGACTAGATACTCTCGCTGACGGATACGCTTTCGAACCCCATGGTAGCGCCAGTGCATTCCACTCACCGGCCGATCTCCAGAACGCGGACTAAATAGCGCAACGTGGGAGACGAAGAACACGTGAACGGTACCGTCGTGCCGAGCGAGTTTTGCCAATCGGATTCTGGAACGGCCACCCTTGATCTCGGTATAGCCCTGCGGAAGCAGCTCAACACCCCGAACAGACAGTCGAATCCCATAGCCGCGAAGCGCCTCGTTGGCGCGAACGACCGAGGCGAGCGCCCGACGTTTCGAAATCACTGGTTTGCCCCGGTGACTGGCAAGATGGAGCGTCAAAGGGACTTGAATCATCTCCCGCTCGCCGGCCTCGGCGTCAGTGTCGCCGAGTCCAATTCCGACGAAGAGCACGCACAAAATCACAAGCAAGGAAGACCGAACCCAAGAAGGATGTCTCCCGTTTTTTGCGACCCTGCACTGCAATCCTCTACTCAATCTAAACCCGTTGATTAAGTGTGGCGCGAACCCGATGTTTCGCAAGCAAAGAGCTGGGACACGAGCGTATGACCACCACACCTCGGCGCAAGCGCACCCGCGAAATAGGATTCACGGCTCGCCATGCTACGATCCGTCTGTGTTCCAATTCAGATCTACATCGGCTCCCGAGTTTCTTCCGGATCTCGCCGCACGAGAATGGATCGCTACCCGTCTTCGAACATTGGCCGCCCAACTGCACGACGTTGAGGCTACACAGGCACCTCAGTTGATAATGCCATCGTCCCGCATGCCCGTAGATCTCGACGGCCTCTTCGATCTGCTGTGCGCAATGCAAGAAGAACTTGGGCAAGCCGATCTGGAATTCACTCTACTCGAGGCCAGCGAACAGGCCCCTCAACTTCCGAAGGATTTTTCGACCCTAGGTGATCCAAGTGGGCAGCTCCTGCACACCGCCTTCGGTCGTGGTGAATACGTGCTCCTTTACACCCCGACACTCTTCAAGAAGAAGGAGTTGCTTGCCGCGAGTGTGGCCCGCGAGCTCGGTCGCATGGCGATTCATCAGCACGATGGGCACCAGGGTATTGAGACAAAGGACATGGAGGCGGACTCCGAACTCGCGGCGATCATCCTTGGCCTTGGTGTCTGGGTAGCAAACGGCTCTTACCTATTCGAAAATTCCTGCTGTGGAGGCGGCTGCGGAGTCGATCTCCGCGGACTTCGAACGGGTCTATCCATGCCCGAAGCCTGCTTCGCCACCGCGCTCGATGGACAGCGAAAAGGCGTCGGACGCAGGGCGGTGACGAAACACCTCAGCCCAACTCAAAAATCTGCGTTCAAGACCAGTTGGAAACATCTAGGCCGCTTGGACGCAAAAGCGCTCGCGCCTCCAATCTCGAACCCTACGACTGTGAGCGCGCCGACCCAAGCCGAAATCGAGGCCCTCTAAGGGCAGCGTAACCCATCCTCGCCCCGTACCCGTCACGGCACAGGGATACGAAGGAGCGCGTAATGAAAATTTTCGTAGACGGTCGCTATCTCTGAGCGCACGTCCGCGGGAAAATGTCGGGGCGCTTTTTTGGCATGCGCGACTGTGGTGATCGCCCACAGCACAACATCCTTTCCACGATTCTCATCGATGTAGGCGTGTAACTTCTCCTTGTCAGGGTCCATCTGCACCCACACCGTGGCCTTGGTAAAAAAGGTCTCCCCACGATAGTAAAACCACCAACTGAGTATCTTATCGTTCTCACCGCGATGCTCGAAATAGTGGCGCATTGCCGAGCGCTGGGACCAGCTCTCCGATGCCGCGGGAAGATAGTCGTCGACGACATACGTCGTCGTCAAAAACCCGGAAAATATCAGTCCAAGGGCGGCAATACGTCCCCTACGAGCGAGCCAAGCCAACATTCCAAGAACGAAGGGAACCGCACAGTAAGCCAGGCGGTGCGTCTCTGGAGCCCCCTTGTGCCACATCCCCGTATACAAGTACGTGGTCAAGTGGGCGAGCCACGCGGGCTCTTGGATCGCGCTACGTGAGATCATCGCCAAAATAGCGACAGCGAGCATGAGCACAACCAGCGCTCCCTGCAGACTCATACCTCTTGCTCCATACTCGCTGCGGCCACCATGCCGCTTGGATTCTTCTCCAGGGCTGCCAACCCGAGCCGACAGCCAGCAACCAACGACGATCGCTAGCGGTGGGAGACAGGGCGCGAGATAGTGATAGTACTTGGTGACACTATAAGTCACGAGCGAGAAACTGACGACAAACCACAGCAATGCAAACAAACGAACAGCTTCGAGGCCATGCAGACCCAGGGCAGGCTCCGCGCCACGCGTCCTTGAGAACTTCATCGCCTCCCAGAGCGCAACTGGGGCGATCGCTACCCAGGGGAATGCCGCCAACCCGAGAGTTCGCAGATAGAAGGTAAAATCGCCAATCGCTTGTTTTTGTTCGCCCGTGGCAAAGCGCGCAATGTTGTTGGTGATCAGGAGCTCGTTGACCCACCGCTCCCCACGGTAGATCGACATGGAGTGGTGCCACGGAAAACAGGTGAGTACGAAGAGCAAGAGCCCGATGGGAAGCTCGCAACGCCACAACATCCGCCACCGCCCGCTCACCAACATATCCGCAAGAATCAGGGCTCCGATAATCCCAGGGCCGATCATTCCCTTGCCCATCAAGCTGAGGCCCCCCGCGATGTAGACAACGCCCATCCAAACCTGGCTTCGTCGGGTCCAGCGTAGGCTGCGAGCGATCACGATCGCTGCGATCCCCCAGTAGATACACAAATGGCGGGCAATCGTCGCCAAGTCGTCGACCTGGGGCTGGCCCCTCTTGTGTTGCCATTTTGCGATTCTGGCGAGGGTCACGCCATCGAGCACGTGCTGGTGAAGAACCGCCAACGGGACGAGCGCGGCGAGGATGAGCAGCGCCAGGAAAACCCGATAGAGGGGATCTGAAGGCAGGCTTTTCCAGCCCGAAAATCGTCTCTCTAGCGGTCGATCTGGCTGCATCCAAGCGAGCATCCAAGCCCCCATCGCCAGACACATCGGACCTATAAAAAAGATATCTGTAATCGCCTGACGAGAGACAAGCGCAAACTGAGGGAGGGTCGCCAATACGACCGCACTCAACAGCCCTGTTCGCCAATTTGTAAGTTTGCCAACTGCCCAACCAAGAAATCCTATCGTCGATAGACCCGCCAACAGCGCTGGCAATCGGAGCGCAATTTCGATGACCGGAGATTGCATCATCTCATCGGCGGGGCCGCGTCCGATACCGAAAACCTTGAGGCTGAGTGCCTCGCACCAAAACGGAAGCGCGTGTTTCGAGGCGAAGCTGAGCTCCTTCCTCCCATCAGGGCCAACTCCAGGACGCCACCACAGGTCTAGGGGGTCGCCCCGGCGAACGATATTGCGCGCGACCTCGCCGTAGTGAGTCTCCCAAGGGTCCCAAAGCCCGCATTGGCCCATGCTCCATATATAGATAACCACGACCGCAACGGCCGTCGCTACGATCCATTGCCGGGGAGATATCCGCTCGAAAACCTTGCTTACCTGGGACAAGGCGCGAAAGGATAGCCTCACCAGCCCGGCACCACCAAACGAAGGCAAGCGCGCTCAGTCCGTCGTATGCTGCGCGCGCCCCGAAAGACCCAACATGCCCCGGAAACCCATCCTATCGCACCTCAGCGAGTCCGCGCCCACGTGCCCGGAGCCCCGACGACACTCGCCGAAGATTTTTTTCTTTGGCCACTTCCCAAAGAGCGCGGGGAATGGCGCACATGGCGCGACGTATGCCCCCCACAAGTCCCTCTCAGGGCGTCGGCGCGACGCACGATTTCTCGTGCTCACGGCGACCATCCTCGGGGCTTGCGGGGGGGGCATGTCCAACGAGGAGAATCCTAAAACGACAAATGCCCATGCCGGCAGCCCCCCAGCGGGCCTCGCTACAAAAGTTGTCCCGCCGACCTCCGCGGAACAACAACAGCAAGAGAGTGCGCACCAGGTTGTGTTCGCCGACCGAACCAGCCAAGGCTATCTCTTGTTGGTGAAGGGCAAGGAACCCCCGACCACGCCCACTCGGAAACAGCTCGTCAACCTCGTGAAAGCTAGCTTCATCGGCAAGCTCGACGATGAAGAGGTTCAGCTCCTGATCGGCCTGATCCAAACAGAACCCCACCGAACAGACTACCTCCCACAAACCACGGGCCTCAGCGCCGCGGGCCCTACGCCGGCCGAAGATGACGTCATCACGGCCCGTGAGCGGGCAAGACGTTCAGATCTCTTGGGACTGCATATCGAGGTCATGGGTGTCGGTGCAGGCGAGTCCGCGTTGATTTCCGACGCCGCTTTCGATGACCCCGTGCTCGTCCGAGAGCTGACCGCAGAGCAGAAGGTCTCTCTGCGTTCAAGACGGTGGGCGATCCTACTTCGCGCCGATTACCGCAACCAACATGCCGTTCGGGGCCTACGGCTTCTGCAGACCCTGGTTCGAATCGTCGCGAAAGATCGGAAGGCGATGATCTTTGATCCTGACACGCTTGAAACCCTCAACGAACAGGCCTTCACCGCCCGCCGACTTCAGACCCGCCTGGGAAATGTCGCGGACCAAATTGCCATCGTCCCCTTCCCAGACACTCGCAACGGCGGCGATCGCATTCGTCTATCCTCACGGGGAATGCGACGCTTTGGTGCGGTAGACATTGAGCTCGATGGCCTAGCCCGCGAACCCCACGCGCTCCAGCGCGCCACTGATTTTCTCTACGGATTGGCTCTTGTCATGATCAAGAACGGGGAAGTTGATAGAAGCGGATTCGCCGTACAGGTGGACGCTGTTATCCCAGTGAGTTTCACGGACGCCCAACAGGCCTATGGCGCCAGAAGCCAGTCGCTCACACGATGCTCGCACTGTCCTGCGCGTTCGCTGGTACACCTGGTGGAGCGGCCCGCCCAACCACAGGATCCAGCCGATCATGTCGTGGCCCGAGTCGTCGCACCACGCTCGACAAGCGACAAAGCGGACTATGATCACCCCGCATGGGTGAGCCGCGCCCTCGCGCAAACCTTCGGTGGTGAATCTCCAGGAACGAGCGCAACAGAGCCCTAATCGACCTGGAGAAGATACCGACATATTTGTCGTACTCGGCTTACGGACAACCGAGACCTCGCCTATCGGACTCTCTGCCGCACGCTGTCGCTCGCGGCAGAGACGCTCCGCGACAGAGGTGTCACGCTCAAAGTTGCCTTGGAATTGACGTTTGTCATCCCCCAGAGGCTGTGTACACTAAATTGTCGTCTTCTCACGATCTTCGCTTGTGATGTCTTATCGAATACGTAGGTACAAGGCCTTCGTTTCACCCCTGGTCCTGGGGCTGATGACGGGCTCCGGCGCATGTTCAAGCATCGATGCTTCAGATTCCGTGATGTCGGTAGACAACGATGGGGGAGCGCCCGCTGGCGGAAATGAAACAAGCGATGGGCAGACTGGCGCATCGGGTGGCCTAGGATCCGACGAGAGCGGCGATGGCGATGGCGATGACACTCCCGAGAGCGCAGGAGAACGCGACGATCCACCTTTCGACGATCATTGTGGCGATGGACAGACACCCATCGCTATGGTCGCCGCCGATGCCGATGCCCTGGCTGTCCCAGTGATCGCACGCACGGCCATTCTTCTTGGACAAGAGATGCCAGCCAACCTGTCGCTGGGCCCCCGGTCCTTTCTCAACTACTACAATTTTGACTACCCCCCGGCGTCCGACCGAGCCGAGCTCACGGTCCACGCTGACCTCTGGATCGATGAGCAAGGGCCTGACGACAAGTATCAGCTCCAGATCGGTATCGCGAGCGAGGCCATGCTCAACGCAAACCGACCTCCGCTCCACCTCACGATCGTCCTCGACCGACGAACGCCCATGAGCGAGCGGACGGCGCTGGTCGACGCCGGACTGCTGGCGGTCTCAAGTTCGCTACACAGCGGTGACCGAGTCTCTCTGATCGCGTCCGGCGACATGCCCTATGAAATCCTGGGCGACCACGCAGTCTCGGGCTCCAATGACCCGAGGCTCGTCGATTCAGCGCAGGATTTTTTCAATGCCAACCCGATCGACCTCGAAGAAACGCCGCTCGATGCCACAATCGCCCTTGCCTACTCGCGCGCTGAAGCCGGTCTCACAACCGCGGCCACTCACCGGATTCTCCTGCTCACGAGCGGTCATGGCGAAATCTCGTCTGAGACCTTAGAACTCGCCGCCACCCATACCGTGGGCGCCGAGGGTGAGTCGATTCGTTTGGTGGGCGTGGGCCTGGGCACAATCGACAGCAGCGGCGACAACCTTGTAGACAAACTCAGCGATGCAGGCCGCGGTAGTTCTTTGTACGCGACCCGCACCGACGACCTTGTGCAACAACTTGGAGAACAATTTGTCCGCCATTTTGTCGCCGCTGCCACACGTATCAAGGCCGAGCTGATCTTGCCGGAGGGTCTTCAGCCTATCGACATCCATGATGCTGACAACAGCGACCCACAGTATGCGAGCACACCTCAAGACATCCAACTCGGACCCAACGATACCCTGATATTTCACATCGATCTCGAACAGTGCGCAGATTTCAACAGCACGGACTCCCTCGCCGTTCGACTTCGGTGGACCGACCCCGCGACCTCCGAGACAAAGTTCGAGGATTTTCCCTTCGATCTCATCCCCGACAACCTTAGCGACAGCCGCCCTTTCGTCACGCACAAAGGTGCCGCCGTCGTCGCCTACGCCACAGCGCTCTCGACGGTCCAAAAAAATGGCCGCGCCGAGCCTCTCACACTGTTCTCAGCCCAAAACAAGGTCGAGTCGGCGCTCCTGCTGCAACCGCAGGACGTCGATCTTATCGAGATGTCGACAGTCCTGGCCGAACTCGATCTGAACGCGATCTGAAGCAGACAGGCGGCCGCCTGGCCCGAGATCCACCCCCAAATCAGAGCCGACCATGATAGCTTGCGCGCCATGACTGATGCCACGGCTGCCCCACTTGTGTGGATGGATCTCGAAATGTCTGGGCTCGACCCCGAGCATTGTCACATCCTTGAGATCGCTACCCTTATTACCGATGCGAACCTCGAGATCATCGCCGAAGGCCCCGAGCTCATTATCCATCAGCCAGATCCGGTGTTGGATGCCATGGATGAGTGGTGCACTCAACATCACGGTGACAGCGGACTGACCGCTGCCGTCCGTGCATCAAAGGTCTCTTTGGCCGAGGCACAAGAAAAAACTCTGAATTTCATCGCCGAGCACTGCCTCGACGGAGCTTCACCCCTCTGCGGAAACTCCATCGGTCAAGACCGACGTTTTTTGGTGGCATATATGCCTAGGGTCGAAAACTGGCTTCACTATCGAAGCGTCGACGTATCGACGATCAAGGAGCTTGTTCGTCGCTGGTACCCTGAATTTTCTCCGCTACCGAAGGCCACCAGCCATCGCGCCCTCGATGACATTCGTGAGTCCATCGCCGAGCTTCGAAACTACCGAGAGAAAGTCTTTGTTCCTAGCCGACTCACCTAGACATGGCTTGAATGCATCCCGGCGCCCTGCAGCGAGCAGGGCTGAAGATAACGACATCAATGCTTGCTTCCATCGTCACCGTCGACGGGATCAAAATCTGGATCGAAGTTCCACCGACCGGGTACCAACGCAGGTAGCGAACTCTGTGTCCAGATCTTGATACGCTCCAAAAAAATCTTGCGCGTCCAATTTTCGGCGCCAAAACGCTCGAGATGCTCGGTGTGAACCTGGCAATCGATTAACTGGACTCCCCATCGTTCGAGCTGTCGCACCATGTGGACAAATGCAATTTTCGAGGCGTCGGGCCTGCAAGAAAACATCGACTCGCCACAGAACACAGCGCCAACCTGAACTCCATAGAGGCCACCGACAAGTTCTCCCTCATGGCGGGCTTCGACACAGTGCGCGTGTCCTTGTTCAAACAACTGGCAGTAGGCATCCACCATCTCTCCAGTGATCCATGTGCCATCCTGGCCCGGCCGGGGGCTTTGGGCGCAGGCGCTTATGACCTCTCGAAAAGCGCCATCAAGCCGGATTTGATACGTCCCGCGACGAAGTGCCTTTCGAAGGCTTCGGTTGACGTGGAGTTTTGATGGCCGCAGTACGTAGCGCGGATCTGGAGAGTGCCAAAGAATCGGCAAGCCTTCCTCGTACCAAGGAAAGATCCCTCGCTGATAGCCGTCAAGCAGACGTGCCGTCGACAGATCCCCACCAACCGCGACGAGGCCACTGCTGTCCGCTTCATCCGGGGGTGGAAGCGCTTCGTCGGCACGAATAAGGCGAACCGCCACAGCCGGTAGTCTACTGCGTCATCGGCCCCGGGTCGATGGATCCTCGGTTCCGACGGTCTCTCTCTCTCCCCGGAAAATTCGGCCGGGTCATAGACCGCCATCAGCGCGGTTCCCCGCTTGCGACGCGGTCCTCGGATCTCCAAGACATGCGAAAACGTACCCACCCCTGCTCCAAACCAACGGCGTCGACCTCGACCTCTCCATCCGCGTCCGCGAGAACAAGCAACGAAAATACGCAGCTTGCCAACCCATCCCGCCAGATCTCGTCGCCAACACACACGGCGGGCAATCCATCGAGCACCAAGGTTGCGATCGCCTCATCGCCTTCTGCAGATCGTCCTAGGCGCTCAACTGTCCACTCCCCGCACGCGCGAAACAGCGCACCGTAGATGCTGGGTAGGAATCGAGCGAGGCTCCCCGGATCTAAACCGAACATGCGCATCGCCATATGCACTAGCCGATGGCCAGAGGACTCAAGGTAGGCCCTGCGCATCGCGTCCTGGACGAGACGACGAAATTGATCACGACCAAGCTCCTTGGACATACAATGAGAAAGCTCAAGATGCAGCTCCACAGGTAGCCAAACCAAAGCCCCTGCGCATTCGATGGCTGTCAAACTCGTGTCGGCCAGCGCCCTGCGGATCTTGATGCCGTCGCCACCGAGGCTCTCCAGACCGGCGAGCATGCTGCGCAGAAGACTCGCACGAACCGCGGGGACACGATCGTTCACGCCCAAAGCCTAACACGCGCGATAATTGAGCCCCACGACTGCCCGCGGTGCCTCAAGAGATCCAAGCCATGAGAGCCGAAACAGCGGCTTCGATACCCGCTCCAACCCCCTTCGGTCCTGACCCAAGCATGTACGCAGGGGTGCTGATGATCCGACGACGGTCATCGACGACGATCTGCGTGACCGGACAGTCTCGGTGTGTGGAACCGAAACTCTCGATCGCCTTCGAGATCTCCAAGTCGTTCCCTACCGTCACGGTCGCGCGCTCCCCACGCTTCGCAAGAGCCGCTGTGAGCACCGCGGGCGCGATACAAATCGCCACAATCGGTTTCCCTTGTTCCGTCGCTTCGGTGATCAAGCGCTGCAGGTCCGAGTCGACGCGGGCGTCAACCCCTCGGGTCGCTAAATTCGAGAGGTTCTTGGCCGCACCATAGCCCCCCGGAATCACCAGAGCATCGAGATCTTTCATCGATGCCATCGCCAGTGACTTGATCTCTCCTCGAGTGATCCTGGCAGACTCCACCAGCGCGTTTCGACGCTCGGTGGTCGCCTCACCACTGCGATGGTCGACAACATGCATCTGATCGCGATCTGGCGCAAAACACGAGACTTCAACTCCTGCGCGGTCGAGAAAATAGAGTGTCAACACGGCCTCTTGGACCTCGGATCCATCGAGATACCCACAGCCGGAGAGAATGACAGCGACTTTGGCCATAATGCCAGGCTACCACACGGCCGCGGCCCTCTCCCACCACATCGATCAATCTTCGACGAAAGCGGCTCCAGGTCTTGCTACTCTAAATCCCCGTGCTCAATCTCAAGCCCGCTCTCTCCGTGTTTTTCGCCGCCGCGGCGTCCGTACTCTCCGCTTGTGCCGTGGCCGGTGGCGGCAAAGATGCGCGTTCGTCCCGCCTCGACGTCGGCGCTCAAACACCGGCACTCGTGGCCACCGACCAGAACGGAAAGACCGTCACTCTCGGAGTTCCTGGTCCAGTACGGGTGATCTATTTTTATCCCAAAGACGGCACCCCCGGCTGCACAGCCGAGGCCTGCGCCTTCCGGGACGTTTGGGATCAATTCACGGACGCGGGTGTCGATGTTGTAGGAGTGTCATCCAACAACGAGCGCTCACACCGTACCTTTGCGGAGAAACATGCCCTGCCCTTCAGTCTAATTGCCGACCCGAAGGGAATCTGGAGTCAGGCATTCGGGGTCGCTACGACATTCGGCATCACCCATCGAGTCTCCTTCCTCATCGACCGCGATGGCAAGGTCGCCCACGTCTATCCGGGGGTCGATCCGGCGCTCCATGCGGAAGAAGTTCTGGGCCACGCCCGGAACTTGCAGTAGATTACCAATGTGAAGATTCAAGCGGCTGTCGCATACAAGGCGGGTGCCCCCCTAACCCTGGAAGAAGTCGATCTAGAGGGCCCCAAAGCCGGAGAAGTATTGATTGAGATCAAAGCCACCGGCATCTGCCATACCGATGCCTACACCTTATCTGGAGCCGATCCCGAGGGGCTTTTTCCGACGATCCTCGGCCACGAAGGGGCTGGCATCGTCGTCGACATTGGGCCGGATGTGCACACTCTGCGCAAAGGGGATCATGTAATTCCCCTGTACGTTCCTGAATGCCGACAATGCAGCTACTGCATCTCCGGAAAGACAAATCTCTGCCAAGCCATCCGCGAGACGCAAGGCGCGGGAGTCATGCCAGATGGAACCAGTCGTTTTTCCATTGGCGGCCAGCGGATCTTTCACTCCATGGGCACCTCAACCTTCGCCAGCCACACGGTAGTACCAGAAATCGCCGTGGCGAAAATCCGCGAGGATGCTCCCTTTGATAAGGCCTGCTACATCGGGTGTGGGGTCACGACGGGAATTGGTGCAGTGATCAACACCGCGAAAGTCCAAGTCGGCGACAAGGTCGTGGTGTTCGGGCTCGGTGGCATCGGTCTTAACGTGATTCAAGGCGCGCGAATGGTGGGTGCTGACATGATCGTCGGGGTCGACATCAACCCGAACAAAATAGAGATCGCACGCGAGTTCGGCATGACTCATTTCGTAAATCCCCGTGAAGTCGAGGGCGATCTCGTACCTTACATTGTAAATCTCACCCACGGTGGGGCCGATCACTCTTTCGAATGTGTCGGCAACATCGATTGCATGCGTCAGGCGCTTGAATGCTGTCACAAGGGCTGGGGAGTCTCGACAATTATAGGGGTCGCAGGAGCCGGCCAAGAGATCTCAACGCGACCCTTTCAGTTGGTCACCGGACGCCGTTGGCAAGGCACCGCCTTTGGCGGGGCACGAGGACGCACGGATGTACCGAAAATCGTCGACTGGTACATGGACGGCAAGATCGACATTGATCGGCTGATCACTCACACCATGCCCCTTAGCGCGATCAACACGGCTTTTGACTTGATGCACAGCGGCGAGTCAATTCGCGCGGTTGTGACCTTTTGAATCCAAGTACCTAAACTTTTCGCATGTCGCCCGCTCCGCTGGCATCGCCGATCACGGACGATTGATGAGGCTCGCCCCATAAGCCGCACCAAATCCGTTGTCGATGTTCACGGTCATCACCCCGCTCGCGCATGCCGTAAGCGAAGACAACAACGCGGCAATTCCACCAAAGGTCGCGCCGTACCCGACACTGGTCGGCACGGCGATCACCGGGCGATCCACGAGACCTGCGACGACCGTCGACAGCGCGGCCTCCATGCCCGCGACACAAATAATCACTCGGGCGGCCCGAAGCCTGTCGACCTCGTTGAGCAACCGCTGGAGGCCCGCGACCCCCACATCGCGAAGACGAAGCACCTTGTTGCCCATGACCTCGGCACAGGTCGCGGCTTCATAGGCCACGTGCTGATCCGAGGTGCCGGCAGAGACCACGGCGATCGTCCCCTGACCTCGCGGCTCTCGTTCGCGCCATAAGTACAACAGACCCGAGCCCCGATCATAGTGCACATCTCGGTCCGAGGCACACACCCGCTCGCCCGCCTCCGCGGCAACACGCGTGGCCAACACATTCGGGTTGCGGTCGCCAAGCCGTTCGAAGATCTCCACCAGCTGCTCGGTGGTCTTTCCGGGTCCATAGACCACCTCAGGGAAGCCTCTCCGCCGCTGGCGATCGTGGTCGAGACGCGCGTAGCCAAGATCTTCGATGCCCTCTCCAAGCCCAGCCTCGTACCCCGCACCGACGTCACGACGAAGATATCCCCGCAACTCACGGACAACATCCGCATCCGCCCCCTCTGCCAATAGCCGTTCAAGCACGGCCTCGATACCTTCGCGCGAACCTTTTCTAGGAATCTCAGACATCATTTTCTCTCTCCGGAGATTACGTGAAGGGAGCCCGAGCGAAATCCGGACAGATCGAGTGTCGCCCATTGATACCCGGCGCCTCTAATCGCCGCGATCAACTGGGTACGAAGCGTTGTGGCCCGCCCAAACTCCTCCGCCGAAAGCTCAAGACGAGCCAAATCGCCGTGATGCCGGACACGAAAGACAGAGAATCCCAGCCTACGAACCCCAGTCTCTGCCCGGTCGATACGAGCGAGGATCTTGGAATCGACCACGGTCCCCTGAGGGATTCGGCTGGCGAGGCAAGGTGATGCTGGTTTCTTGTGATTCGGAAGCTTCAGCAAAGCAGCCAGCGCCCGAATATCATCTTTGCCGAGCCCCGACTCGACCAACGGCTTGCGTACCCCTTGTTCCTCTGCCGCCTTCATGCCTGGCCGGTGACCTGAAAGATCATCAAGGTTATCTCCCGAGAGCACCGCTGCGAACCCTTCGGCTCGCGCAAGACGCCGGAGCCGTTCAAAAAGCTCGGTCTTGCAGTGATAGCAACGATCTCCAAGGTTCGCCCGGTACTCCGCTCGTGCGAGCTCATCCGTGTCGATCTGGCGATGCGCCAAGCCAAGCCCCTCTGCGAGCGCTTGGGCGGACGCTCTTTCGTCCGCCGCCAACGAGGGAGAAACCCCAGTGACCGCAAGCGCTCGGTCACCATGCACCCGAGCCGCGACCACCGCGACCAAGGTCGAATCCACACCGCCAGAGAATGCCGTCACGCATGGCCCATAGTCGAAAATCCTCAACTCGAGACGTCCCAGTCGCTCGTCCGAGGCCGAGTCGATCTGCTGCCAACAGCGATCAAGGCCCGCCCCCGCACTCACGCGTTCACCCGCGATCCCAGCTCTGCGACGGTCCGCTCGACATGCGCAAGCGCGACCCCGTGCTCACGGGCGATACGAGCACAATCTTCGTACTCTGGCCGAGCCCGACCCCCGGAAATTTTCACCCTGACGGCTCCCCACTCCGTCTCAACCACAATGGACTTGCGTGCCAAGAGTCGTCGTCGAACTCGCTGCTCTCGAATCCCCAAGGTGCTGCTGTGAGCGAAAATGAGGGCAACGATCGACTCGTGCAACCGCGGCTCGACCATGACCTTCAAGCAATGTCCCAGTCGACCTTTTTTCATCAAAACCGATGAGCTGCTGACATCGAGGGCCCCAGCCTGCATGCAGCGCTCCATCAAAAATGCGAGTTGCTCGGCCGTGCCATCGTCAATATGGGTCTCGAGCACGATGATCTCGTCGGTCTCCACATCGTCGTTGCCTGTGGCATCGAGATCGCTCTCCTCACATAGCGTCAGCCTCAAGACGCTCGCAGCTCGCGTCCCTGCGCCATAGCCAGCCCTCAGAGGTCGAACGCGTTGGCCCTTCTCTAGCCTCCGACCCCAAGCTCGCAGCAAGGCGGCCCCCGTCGGCGTCACCATTTCTCCAGTACCTTCTCCGGGGATCAGGTCAAACGACCCGGCGAGCAGCTCGACAACCGCGGGCACCGGACAGGGAAGTTCCCCGTGGTCACACCGCACCGTCCCTGTCCCCCCGGGAAGAGGTCCGCTCAAGATGGTCCTAATCGCCAACTGGTCCAACCCCACGCACACCCCACAGATGTCCAGGATTGCGTCATCCGCACCGACCTCGTGAAAGTGCACCTGGGTCTCGTCAATTCGATGGACCTTCGCCTCGGCGCGTGCGAGCGCCCTAAAGCTTCGCTCCGCCATATCCTTTGCGCGTGCCGACAACCGACTCTCGGCAATCATTCTCAAGATCTCCGGAAGATGACGGTGGGAGTGTCCTCCCGCTGGCGCGCTCACGACAAAGGTCGCCTTCGTACAACCAAGTTGCCGACGGTTCACCGCTTCAACCTCCAGGCTCCAGCCCTCGAGACCGAGCGAGTCTAGGCTCGCCACGAGAGAGTCCCGCTCGACACCAAGGTCGAGCAGCGCCCCCAACAACATGTCGCCCGCCAGGCCACCAAAGCCGTCGAGAAGCAGGACTCGTTCCGCCTGGGAAGATGTTGCAACCATAAATCGGGCGCCAGGCTAGCCAAAGCAGAGGGCCTCAGCCAGACTGAGGCCCGACATCCGACCGGATGCTCCAGCGTATCCCCAACACCATGCCTGTGCAATACGCGCAATACGGCCCCCCCTCCATCGACCGCGTTGCCCGCCCACCCAACGATGCCGGGGCCACCCAAGACCGGCTGAACGTAGTTCACACCGGTTCGAAGTGCCCTCAATCAAACATGACGGCCCAACGGCGGATGTATGGATCCCAGTCCAGGTTGAGCATACACGTGTGCGCAAAAAATTCTCCAGAGGTTCACAGGAGCACGGCGTTTTCGCAGCTTGACAGCCACCGGCCCAGGTTGGACAAGTCGGCTCCAATGCCGCTCAAGGGGCTTGGCTTCCCAATTCCGTCCACACGAGCATACCTTGTGGCGAGACCAACCTTGGGAGTGCGAAAGAGGGTCCAAAATGACCGCTAGCTATTTCGACGTAGACGGGACCTTGGTGAGTTCCAACCTGGTTCACACCGCCATCTACTACATGGGCAACGACATCAACCCGATGCATTCGGCCCGAAACATCCTGGGCCTTGTGGCTCGCACACCGAAGCTTCTGTGGGCTGAGTTGCGTGACCGTCGCATGTTTAACGAGCTGCTCTTCGAGGCCTTCAAGGGTACTTCCGAAGACCGCCTAATCGCCCTCGCGGACGATGCCGTGGGCTGGTGCATGAAGCGACACGTCTACCCGGGCGCCCGCGACATCATCGCCCGTGCCAAGGACCTGGGACATGAGGTGGTTCTTGTCTCTGGGGCGTTGGACTTCATGCTCGAACGACTCTCCAAGGAGCTCGGCGCGGATCACTTCGTCGGCAATCGCCTCGAGATGAAAGACGGATACGCCACCGGAAAACTCCTGCGTCCGGTGGTCGCAGGGCCGACAAAATCACGCCTGATTCAGGACCACGCCCGCGACAATGGCCACGACCTCGCCGAGTGTTTTGGCTACTCCGACAGTTACTCCGACCTCCCGATGCTCTCTGTTGTCGGCAAGCCGGCCGTCATCAATCCAGAGCCAAAACTCGAGCGTCTCGCCCTGACCTATCAATGGCCGGTGATCAAACTCGAAAAAGAATCCGCCTAGACCATGACCAGCCCAAATATTGTCTATCTGGACCGTCACAGCGCCCCTCGTGTCCTGTTTAGCGGAGACCGCCTTATCGAGGTTGATCTTCCCGTCGGCACCCGCTGCATCTACCCCAAGCCCGCACTCGACCCCGTCCGCGACGTCGATGCGGCCATTCGCTACGCGATCAACCACCCCTACGGCTGCGAGCCGCTCTACGCGAAGCTTCGTCCAGGCATGAAGGTCGTCATTGCCATCGACGACATCTCCGTTCCACTCCCGCCAATGCGGCGGCCCGACGTCCGTGAGCGCATCTTAAACGTCGTCATTGCCATGCTCGACGACCATGGCGTCGACGACGTCGAGATCATTATCGCGCTCGCCTACCACCGTCGGCTCAAGGAGGCTGAGATCCGACATATTGTCGGAGACAAGGTCATGAAGCGATACTGGCCAGATCGTCTGACCAACCATGATGCCGAGGACCATGCCAACATGAAGTTCCTCGGCACCACAGAGAAGGGCGAGGAGGTCGAGATCAATCGCGCGGCGGCCGAGTCCGATCTCATTGTCTACGTGAACCTTAACCTGGTACCGATGGATGGCGGGCATAAATCCGTGGGTGTCGGACTTTGCGGGGGCAAGACACTAAAGGCCCATCATAACCCCGCAACGATGAACAAGACCAAGAGCTACATGGACCCAGAGAGCTCGACCATGCATCGCAGCGTCGATCGCATTGGACGCGTAGTCACCGAAAAGCTCAATATCTTTCACATCGAATCGACGGTCAACAATCGGATGTTTGATCGCAACCTCGACTTTCTTGCGAAAAATCCCGACGACTACAACGCGCGGGAAAAGCTCTCGTTACGCGGGATATTGTTTGCCCTCGACAAACTCCCGAACGGCGCCCGAGAACAGATATTCCGCAAGGTCCCTGCGCCCTACGGCGTCACAGGAATCTTCGCGGGCGCGACCGAACCGGCTCATGAACACACCACCAAGAGGTGTTTTGAACAGTACTTGGTGCCTGTCGAAGGCCAAGCCGACATTCAGGTCACCGGCATCCCCTATATCAGTCCCTACAACGTCAACGCCTTTCTCAATCCACTCTTGGTTCAGGTCTTGGCGCAAGGCTATTTTCACAACCTCAGTGTCGGCAAGCCGCTCCTCAAGGCTGGGGGAACTCTGATCATCACCCATCCTTGCAGCGACCGCTTTGATCACGAACAACACGCCCCCTACGTGGAGTTCTTCCACAAGTTCCTCACCGAGACACGCGATGGATATCAACTCCACAAGCGATTCGAGCGCGAGTTCTCGGCCAATCCGGCGTACGTTCGAATGTACCGCGATGGCCACGCCTACCACCCGAATCATGCCTTCTACATGTGGTACTGGGGCGAGGCGGGTCGACGACATCAAGGACGCTGCATCGTCGTGGGCGCCGACAACGAGTATGTGCCCAAGATCCTCGGCTACGAAACCGCACCCAACATGACAGAGGCCATTCGGATGGCCAAAGAAACCGCACCGCCAGATCCCGACATCACCTGCATCAACTACACGCCCATCATGATCACGGACGTGAGCTGAAGTGAACAACGAAACACCAATTCACCCGCCCTCTGCCGCGGCCACACAGCTCCCCCCCCTCGATGTCGAGGCTACTTTTGCCGGCAAGAACCTCATCGTCATCGGCGCGACCGGATTTCTTGGCAAGGTATGGATCTCGATGTTGCTGGATCGATACCCCGGCATCGGGACCATCTATACGGTCGTCCGTGCCAAAGGGACGCTGTCGCCCACCGAGCGTTTTTGGACCGAGGTCGCACCCTCCGAAGCTTTCAATCCCCTGCGCAGAAGCTACCAGGGGCAAGCCTACGAAGATTTTCTCCGCGAAAAAATCGTCCCGATTGACGGAGACGTCTCTCGGATACACCTCGGCATCGACCCGGACCGCGTGACTAGCCTCAGAGGCTCAATCTCCGCAATCGTAAACGTCGCCGGTGTCGTTGATTTCAACCCGCCGCTCGACGAGGCGCTCAAGGTGAATGCTTTTGGCGCGCAAAACCTCGTGGAGCTCGCCAGAACTCTAGGCGACGTACCCGTGCTGCACACCAGCACGTGTTTCGTGGTCGGCCGCCGCGACGGGATTACTCTTGAACGAAACACCCTCGAGTTCCCCTTTCCGCGCGCAGACGAGCTTGACGTTTCGCACTGGAATGCCGAACGCGAGATCGAAGAGTGTATTGACGTCGTCGAGCAGGCGCGCCGGCGCGTTGAGGATGCGCCCCGCCAAAGCCATCTGCTCGATGAAGCCAAGAACAATCTCACGGCGCGGCACGAGCCCATACGCGGCGTGGCGCTAACCTCAGAGTTGGAGTCGGTCAAACGAAAATTCGTGCGCAAGAAGCTGATCGAAGCCGGTAAAGAGCGCGCACAATTTTGGGGGTGGCCCAACATCTACACCTACACAAAGAGCATCGGCGAGCAGGTCATCTTGCGCTCCGGGCTACGAGTCACCATTGTCCGACCCGCCATCGTCGAGTCCGCGATGAACTTCCCTGAGCCGGGCTGGTGTGAAGGCATCAGCACGTCCTCGCCGATCATGTATCTCGCCTATGCAGGCCAGCAACACATACCGGTGGGTGAGCACTGCTGCTACGATGCAATTCCCGTCGACATGTGTGCTGCCGGAATGATCGCCTCCCTCGCTGCGCTCATCGACAACCGTCACGATGATGTCTACCAATATTCCTCTGCGGACAAGAATCCGCTGAAGACCCGCCGTGCTGGCGAGCTGATCGGCATCGCCAAACGCCGATACTATCGCGCAAAAACCGACGGAAACCAGCTCGTCAATCTGCTCCAAAGCTATACCGAGCCTGACATCGTCCCCTTGTCGACCTGGAAAAAACGGTCGACACCGGTCGCCATCCAACGGGCAAAAACCGCGTCCAGGCTGCTCTCGTACCTCCACGACTCACCGATCGGAAATCTTGCACGGTCCGCGACCAAGCAGCTCGACAGCTACTCAAGGCAGGCTGGCAACGTGAATATGGTGTTCTCGGAGTTCATTCCGTTTATTACCGCCAACGAGTATCGATTTTCTGCGGCCAACACCCGCAAACTCATGGCACAGCTCTGCGAGGCAGATCAAAAGCGGCTCCCCTGGTCACCTGAAACGATCGACTGGCGCTCTTACTGGCTCGACGTTCATCAACCCGGTGTCGAAAAATGGAGCATTCCCCTGCTTGAGGAGAAGCTCCGCAAAGAGAAAAAACCGCAGCGAAAACACGACAACCTTGTGTCAATGCTCGAAGACCTCTGCGAGCGCCATGGCAACACCGTTGCCATGCAGCGCCTCGAAGGTCCCAAAGGCGGCGAGCAACTCACCCGTATCCGCTACTCGGACATGGAGACCCGTTCGGCCGCAGTGGCCGGTCGATTGCATGCCGCAGGCTTCAGGACAGGTGACCGTATTGCGCTCGGCGGCAAGAATCATCCCGACTGGGCGATCGTCTATTTTGGTATCCTCCGGATCGGAGCGACTGCGGTCCCCTTGGATCGCGACCATGATGCGACGAACCATCTGCGTGTGCTTCGGGCCTCTGGAGCAAAACTCGCAGTCCTCGATAACAGCATCGAAGCGGTCGAAAATCACGACAAACCGCAGTGGGCACACTGGAATCTTCACGAGACAGCGGCCTCAGCAAGCGACAAAGAGCTGGAGTCGGGCCTTCTCGATTTTCCGCGCCCCGACATCGCGGGTCCACAGATCGCCTCGATCATCTACACCAGCGGTTCAACGACCGATCCCAAGGGAGTGATGCTCTCGCATGAGAACTTCACCGCCATGATCGCTGCCTTGGCGCCCGTTTTTCCGCTCAACCATCGCGATCGGCTCTTGTCGGTTCTCCCGCTGCACGAGACCTTTGAATTCACCTGCGGTCTTCTACTGCCCCTTAGCCGCGGCGCTCGGATCATTTACTTGGACGAAGTTAACGGGGACCGTATGATGGCAGGACTCGGCAAGGGGCAGATCACCTCCATGGTCGGCGTCCCCGCGGTCTGGGAACTTCTTGAAGAAAGGATTCGCTCATCCGTAAGCGATCGAGGCACGGTCGCAGAGCGAATTTTTGACTCACTCCTCGAATTCAACCGCAACCTCGGGCGAAACATCGGCATCGACATTGGCCGGATACTCTTCTCTCCGATCCATGAGCGACTCGGCGGAAATCTTCGATTAATGATCTCCGGATCCGCGGCGCTGCCTCCCGACCTTCAAGAGACCTTTCAAGGTCTCGGCCTTCACGTGAGTGAGGGCTACGGCCTCACCGAGGCCGCCCCGCTGCTGACCGTCGCCAAGGGTTCTGCCCAAACGCGCTCTGGGCACGTGGGCCGGCCACTGCCCGGTATCGAGATCAAGATCGACGGCGCGAATGCCGATGGAATCGGCCAAATTGTCGCCCGCGGCCCCAACATCATGCAGGGCTACGCAGATTCCTCGGATTCTACGGACCCTGTCGATCCATCGTTCACCACCGGTGGATCGATCAAGGATGGCTGGCTCCAAACCGGTGACATGGGCCGACTTGACGACAAAGACCGACTTCGGGTCCTCGGTCGTTCGACAGAAGTCATCGTCTTGGCCGACGGAGAACGCCTCTATCCGGATGATCTTGAACGACGGATCGGGCCGACGCGCTACATCAGCGAGTTCTCGATCGTCGGACTCCCAAATAAAAACGGCAATGACCGTGTCGCGTGCCTCGCGGTGCCCAAGCAGGAAGAAGGCGAGATTTTGCCCCGAGGCGAGCTGCATCAGCGGGCGCTCACCACCCTGCGCCGACGTTTCGAAGACAAGCTACCGAGGGAACAACGCCCCTCGGTCGTCCATCTTTCGACGGCGAAGCTCCCGCGCACTTCAACAAAACGGATTCTTCGCAAAGATGTACAGGAACTGACCTCCCATCTGCAAAAAAATGCCCAGGCGCTTCGGGACTCTGGCGCAAGTTCGGCACCCGAGGTCGTTCGCGTCGCCATCGCCTCCGTCATCGGCAAGGAGCCGGATGAAATCAGCGCCGATCTCAAGATGATCAACGACCTCGGTTTTAGCGCGACCATGATGGCAGAGCTAGTGACGACGATCGAAGCCGCTCTCCCCTCCACCCAAACTGAGACCCTCTCCGAGTCTCATACCGTAGGCGACATCGAGAAGCTTGTGCAGCGGTCCACTCGCTTCAGCGCAAGCAAAGGCTCATCCCGGACTCAAAGTATCGAGTCCGATGAAGACAACGACATTGTCGTCCCACAAGCCCTCGTTGAACCGGTCAAGAAGGCACTCTCTGTCGGCCAGCAAGGCTTCTACGAAAGGATTATGCGCGTCGATGTAAAGGGCCACGCGAATATTCCGCAGAACCGCAATACCATCGTCGTCGCCAACCACGCCAGCCACATCGACATGGGTCTTTGCAAATATGCGCTCGGCAACTACGGCGACCAACTTGTCGCACTCGCGGCCGAAGACTATTTTTTTCGAGGGAAGTGGGCTCGCACCTACGTTCGAAATTTCACGAACATGGCCGCCATCGACCGAAAATCTGGGCTTCGCCGCGCGCTTCGGCAAGCAGGCGAACACCTCGAACGAGGCCGTACAATCCTGATTTTTCCCGAAGGAACACGTTCCGACGATGGGCTCATGCGCGACTTCATGCCTCTGATCGGCAATCTCTGCCTCAACCACGACGTCGACATCTTGCCCCTTTACCTCCATGGAACGGCTCGGGCATTCCCCAAGGGATCGAAGATACCCGTACCGCGGCACCGCGACGTGTCCGTGCGAATTGGCACTCCGCTACGCGTCGAGCGGCTCAAGCAACACGTCGCGGACAAAAAACGATCGGCATCCTACCGGGCCGTCGCCGGACTCGCACAACGGGCCGTCGAGGCCCTCCGCGATGGGGGCATGCTCGACCTCGACCGTCTCGAGATCGGCGCCGCAGATCCGCTGCTCTCGACCACAAAAGTCACCGTTGGAGCCGACTCCAACCCTCTCGCTGCGGTCTTTGGTCGCCTCGAGAAGCGATTCGTATCCGGGGCGGTGAAGAAACCACTAAGCTTCTATTTTTCTCTCGGCGAAGGCCCAGAGTCAAAATGGAGCCTGCAACTGGATTCCGGACGCTGTCGCTTTCAACCGGGTCGTCCGGCAAAGGGTCGGGCGGACTGTGTGCTGAAAACCAGCACACAGATCTTTATGAAGATCGTCAACGAAAGCTACACGCCATCCGTCGCTGAGTTCATGAGCGGCAAGGTCAAATCCAATGACATTCAGCTCTTGCAGAGCTTCCAAAAGGCCTTCGCGCTGTGAGCACCGCCAACACTCCCCTCAAGATCCTCGTCACCGGCGCAACTGGTTTCTTGGGCCATCATCTCGTCGATCTCCTCGCCACCGAGGGGCACTCCGTGGTGGCGCTTTGCCGCGACCCCGACTCCGAAATCGCCCAGAGTTTTGACTCGGCGGTTGCCTCTCGTATTCGGCGCGTCCGCGGCGACATACTCGATCCCCCTTCGATCTCCGCCGCTGCCCAGGGATGCACCATCGTGATGCATTGCGCCGGAATGGTCTCCCGCGACCCGAACGATGCCACCCGCATGCACGAGGTCAATGTTCTCGGAACTCGCAACGTTCTTCAAGCCTGCACGGCAGCTGGGGTCCGCCGGCTGATTCACGCGAGCACAAGCGGTGTCATTGGGATCAGCGCCGAACCCGACACGATCGCAACGGAAGAGCAAGAGCCGCCGATCGAGCTCATCAATCGCTGGCCCTACTACCGAACAAAACTCTACGCCGAGCGCCTGGCTCTCGAATACAACGGCGACGACCTCGAAGTCGTTGTCGTCAATCCCGCCCTGTTGTTGGGGCCGGGCGACTACCACGGCAGCTCAACCGAAGACGTCCGGCGGGCACTCGAAGAGCGGGTCCCTTTGGCAACGGCCGGAGGCGTCTCTTTTGTCGACGCCCGAGATGCAGCTTTGGGCATGATGCTTGCCATGCAAAAAGGCCGGCCCGGTCATCGCTACTTGTTGGCCGCCTGCAACTGTACGATACGAACCTTTCTCGACCGTATCGCTCGTGTCGCCGGCACCGCGCCACCGATCTTCGCGCTCCCCCACTCCGATGCGATCCGGAGGGGCACCGTCTGGCTCACTCGGGCGGCCAATCGCTGGCTCGGCGAGGATGACGCCCTGCCCGACCCCTACTCCGTCGATATGGCGCAACACTATTGGTACGTTGATGCGAGCCGAGCCGAACGCGAGCTCGGTTGGAGCGCACGCGACCCCATGCTCACTCTCGCAGACACCGTCGCGGACCTACGCACGAGGGGCTTGGTGATGATGGGCACATCAACGTGAATCGGGACCCACAGGCGGACGACCGCCCACAACGACAGGCCCCCGTGGTCACGCACAGACGCGAGCCGGTACCTGGTGCTGTGATTATCAACCCCATGGCCTCTGGGGGCGCAGCCGCCGCGACATGGCCGCAAACCAACGCCCGCCTGCGCCACAATTTTTCCCGCCTGGAGCGCCTGCATACCGAAGCACCTGGACACGCCACCATCCTCGCTCGCCGGGCCCTCGAATCTGGTGCAGAGCTGATCGTCGCCGTCGGTGGCGACGGAACCGTCAATGAAGTTCTGCAAGGCTTCATCGACGAAAACGGAAGAAATCGCTTTCCCAACGCATGTCTCGGTATCGTCCATGCCGGCACCGGCGGAGATTTTCAGCGCATGTTTGGGCCAATTCGGGCCCACCGCCAGGTCGAACGACTTGTGCGCTCCCCCATCAAAACGATCGACTATGGCTTCGTTCGCTTCACCGACAACGACGGAAAGCCTAGCGCACGCGCCTTCCTCAATCTTGCAAGCGTGGGCCTCAGCCCCGAGGTTGCCAAAGAGGCCAACCGCTCGATCAAGCTTCCTGGCCCCCTCGGTTATCTTATTCCTTCATTGAAGGGAATCGCTCGCTACCGAAACAAACAGGTTCTGGTGCGCTACGACGGTGGCGAAGACGAGCGTGTCGATCTCACCCTCGCCTGTGTCGCCAACGGTCAGTATTTTGGTGGTGGGATGTGGATCTGTCCACACAGCAAACTCGATGACGGACAGTTCGACGTCCTGGTCGTCGCCGGGCTGGCACGTCGCCACCTAATTCCGACGCTGGCAAAGGTCTTCCGTGGCAAACATCTGCACTCACGGGGCGTCGACACATCCCGTGCACAGACCCTCCACATGGAGCCCGTCTGGCGACAAAACGAGGTGCTGCTCGAACTCGACGGCGAACAGGTTGGGCGCCTTCCCGCTCGGTTCGAGATCATTCGGTCTAGCCTCCGACTCCGCCTTGCCACCCTGTAGAACCCAGAGGGGGTCCCGAGGGTACTCCCACCAGAGTTGCTGGACGACATCGGACCCCCGTATCGGGTATCCTCCAGATATGGGTGACCCTTCGCTCCTTGGATCCATCGTACCTCGGCTCCACGAACAACAAAAACTCGCAGATTTTGCCTTCGTGATCTTGGCTTGCGCGAAAGCAACCGATGAAAACCTCGGGGCCGAGGAACTCGAGTTGATTCTTTCCCAGCTTCAGAAACAGACGGCTGGGGACATTACAGATGCACAAAAAATGGTCGCCGATGCGGCATCCCGCTATCGCAACTGCCCTTCGCCCGCTCAACTCCTGAAGGAGGTCGAGTCGAGCGCCCAGCGACTCGCGGAGGCCTTGAGTGAAACCGAGCGCGAGTCCGTCATCACCCAGCTCATTATTCTTGCGGAGGTTGACGGCCACGTTGATCGCCAGGAGGTCGCATTTATCCACGCAATTGGAGAGACCTTCGGCATCGAAGTAAATTTGAGCACCTGATGTCCCCTCACCAATTCCCTCAACTGCGGGGCGAATGATCGATTCAAATTTCGATCAAGATTTTGTTGTTGTCGGATCTGGATTCGGCGGCAGCGTCTCGGGCCTTCGGCTCGTCGAGAAAGGCTATCGTGTGCTCATGCTGGAGCAAGGCTCTGAGCTGCACGCCGATGATTTCCCACGTACCAACTGGGATCTTCGACGGTGGCTTTGGGCACCGGCGCTCGGTTGTCGAGGGCTGTTTCAAATGCGCTTTTTCCGAAATGTGACCGTCTTGGCCGGGGCTGGAGTCGGCGGTGGTTCCTTGGTCTACGCCAACACTCTCCCCGTTCCGAGCGACCCTTTCTTCGAAAATCCAAGCTGGTCCGGACTCGTGGACGATTGGAAACTGGAGCTCCACGAACACTACAACACTGCAAAGCGCATGCTGGGGGTCACCCCGACGCCCTTCCTCACCGAACCAGACCGTCTTCTGCGCGTCGTCGCTGAGCAGCGTGGTACGCCTGATGCCTTCCATAGCACTCAGGTCGCGGTCTATTTCGGAGACCCGGACAAAGAGACTCCAGATCCCTATTTTTCTGGCGCGGGACCACCACGACGGGGCTGCGTACGCTGCGGCGCCTGCATGACCGGTTGCCCCCACGACGGAAAAAATACCCTCGACAAAAACTACCTCTATCTTGCCCGGAAACAAGGTCTCAGGCTCCAAGCCGACTGCGTCGTCGTCCACATTCGAGCCCTCGAAAATCCACAGGGTCTCGCCGATGGCAGCGCCGGCTACGAGGTCACATACCTCATGGGGAGACAGGCCCGCCGAAGTCGACGCCAGCGTAAAACAGTACGAACACGTCACGTCGTCATGAGCGCAGGTGCCCTTGGCACCGTTGAACTGCTCTTGCGACTCAAACAAAATCCCTCTGGGCTTCCACGGATTTCCGAACAGCTCGGTCGCCGTATTCGGACCAATGCCGAGTCGCTGATCGGCATCACCATTCCAAAACCAGAAGAAGACCTCTCAAGAGGTATCGCCATTGGGTCCATCCTAAACACCGACGAACACTCTCACGTCGAGGTTGTCCGCTACGGTGCAGGGTCCGGGTTCTTTCGGCTCGGAATGGCCCCTCACGTCGGAGGCTCCTCTTCTGGGCTTCTTCGGCTCTTGACCGCAGCATCGATTCTAGTACGGCATCCCATCGCCAGCCTTCGTGCCTACCTCGTACGTGATTGGGCCAAACAAACCATTGTCTTGCTCTACATGCGAAGCCTCGATGGCACACTTCGCTTCCGCCTCAACAACGGACTTTTTTCACGTCGGATGGGAAGCGAAATTGAACAGGGCGAGGCCCCGACCGCATCGATTTCTCAAGCGACCCAGATCGCGCAGGAGTTCGCCGAAAAGACGGGCGGTGTCGTCACCTCACTGATCACTGAAACCGTTCTAAATATTCCAAGCACAGCCCATCTGCTCGGCGGCTGCAGCATGGGAACAAACAGCTCGACGGGGGTCATCGATCATCGGCATCAGGTCTTTGGTTATCAAGGACTTTACGTGATCGATGGATCGAGTATTTCAGCAAATCCCGGAGTCAATCCCTCGCTGACGATCACGGCGCTTGCAGAGCGTGCCATGAGTTTGATCGAGACGGCGGCTTCCAAAGCTTCGGAGGGTGGCTGACAACGATCCGTCTACTATTTCTTTTTGTACGGACCGTAGCCCGCAACCTCTGCGATCTGTTTACCGATGGCAGAACGCTCTTCGCCCACAAACGCTTCGACGGCGCGATGCAGATCCGGATTCTCGATCCAGTGGGCACTGCGGGTGACACAGGGTTCGAATCCACGCAGCAGCTTGTGTTCGCCTTGAGCACCCGCTTCAAATCGCGACAGCCCACCTTCGATGCAGCGCTCGATACCGCGATAACACGCGACCTCGAAATGCAGGAATTCGACGTGTTCATCACAACCCCAATAGCGACCATAGAGGGCATCTGGTGTCTCGAAATAGAGAGCCCCTGCCATCGCCACGCCGCCACGCTTTACCTCCAAGAATCGGACTCTCTCCGGCATCCTAGAAACGATCTCGCTAAAAAACCCAGGCTGAAGATAGCCATGAGCGCCGTGGGCAGCCGTGGTGCTTCGATAGTGTCGATTCATGGCTGCAATCTGTGTGGGATCGATCTGGTCACCCGGGATAAATTGCGTGCTCTCGACCTCGTCCGCCACCCGGCGTCTCTCTTTGCGAATCTGTTTGCGACGACGGGAACTCAGGCGTCCCAAAAAATCTGAGAAGTCCGTGTAGTCACGATTTTGAAAATGGTACTGCATGCTCAAACGCGGGATGAATCCTGCGTCGCGTAGCCACTCCTGCTCCTCCTCCAAAACAAACAGCCAGTGAACCGACCGGCACCCCCGATCCTGCGCGAGCTCGCGTACCGCGTCGATCAAGACACGCGCCACATGCCGGCGCTCTGCGGGGCTGAGCTCGCGCGACAGCAAGATCCGTGCGCCTGTTGCGGGGGTGACCGGTGCCGCAACCACCAACTTCGGGTAATAGGGAATCCCAGCGCCCTCGCTCGCTCGCGCCCATTGAAAGTCAAAGATATACTCTCCATAGCTGTGACACTTGACGAAGGCAGAAACAGCGCCGACCAGCGGTCCCGACCCCTGTGGCCCGTCGACATTGCGCCGAACAAGAAGGTGACAGGGTTCCCAGCCTGACTCTCCACCAATCGATCCCGAGACCTCGAGCGCGCGCAAAAATCCGTGTTCCAAGAATGGTGACGGTCCATGATCGAGTGCATCCCACTCCGCGGCATTTACGCATTCGAGAGACTCCTGCTTTGAGATGGTCAGATCCACTCCCGAGAGCATTACCCTGCATGAGCCCGGCTACAAACTTGAAAGCCGCTACAATGATCCCCAGGAAACGATCGACGCCATGCCAAACAAGCGCGAAGACAAGCCAGAGCGTGGAGTTGCGCTCAAGACACGCGAGAAACGAAAAGTCGCTCGACCGCGGCAGTTCCGCGTGCTGCTGCACAACGATGATTTCACGCCGATGGACTTCGTGGTGCGCCTGCTCCAGACCGTCTTTCGACGCACCGAAGAGGAAGCAACAGCCGTGATGCTCCAGATCCACAATCACGGCGTAGGGCTCGCGGGTGTCTACACCCACGAGATCGCCGAAACAAAGGTCGCGCAGGTCCACATGCTCGCCCGTCAGAACGAATGCCCCTTGATGGCTTCAATGGAACCGGAGGATGACCCCGATGCTGAGTCCTGAGCTACGAAAGTCACTCGATTCTGCGATCGCTGATACTCGCCAGCGCCGCCACGAATTCATCACCCTTGAGCATCTTCTGCTGGCGTTGCTCGACGACCCCAGCACAAAAGAAGTCCTCATCGGCTGCGGCGCGAATATCGAGACACTGCGCGTTGAACTTGAGGCTTTTCTGCAAGACAACGTACCTACCCTTGAAGAGGAGGGGGAAGTTCAACAGACTGTGAGCGTTGGCAGAGTCCTTCAACGCGCCGTTCTTCACGTGCAGGGCGCAGAAAAGGCGGAGGTGGAAGGCGCCAACTTGCTCGTCGCCCTCTACGCAGAACCAGAATCCTACGCTGTCTATCTGCTCGAAAAACAGGACGTACGGCGGCGCAACGTGACTCTGTTCATCTCGCACGGGATTGGTCGCAACACCAAGAACCCGACGCCTCGCATTCGGCCTAGCGATGGTGGCGACAACACTCGTCCCGAGGACGACGAAGACGAAGACGTCTCCGACGACCCACTCGCAGCCTACACGGTGGACCTCAACGAGCGCGCCCGGCATGGGGACATCGATCCTCTGATCGGACGCGACAAAGAGGTCACACGCCTCATTCAGGTTCTGTGCCGAAGACGCAAGAACAACCCAATTTTGGTGGGTGAGCCGGGCGTCGGCAAGACCGCCGTCGTCGAGGGCTTGGCCGCTCAGATCCACGCGCGCTCCGTCCCTGCGCCGCTCCTTGAGGCCCGAATATACGCGCTCGACATGGGCTCCTTGCTCGCGGGCACCAAATTTCGGGGTCAGTTCGAAGAGCGTCTCAAGGCGGTACTGGGCGCAATTGAGGCCCAAGAAGGCGCCATACTTTTTATCGATGAGGTGCACACCGTCATCGGAGCAGGTGCGACCTCCGGGGGCTCGATGGATGCCAGCAACATGCTCAAGCCCGCTCTCAACAGCGGAAAAGTCCGCTGCATTGGCGCAACAACCTACAAAGAATTCAAGAATTTCGAGCGCGACCCCGCGCTCGCGCGACGGTTCCAGAAGATTGAGGTGATCGAGCCGACCGTCGAGGAAAGCATCATGATCCTTCAGGGTCTCAAGGAGGCCTATGAGCACCACCACAAGGTGCGATACACGCCCGAGGCCATCGAACAGGCTGTTCGCTTGGCCCACAAACATCTGCGCGATCGACAACTCCCCGACAGCGCGATCGACGTCATGGATGAGACAGGCGCCGCGACACGTCTTGAGCGCTCTGAAATCGCGCCCGATTCGGAGCCCGACCCCGCCCCCCATTCCCAAACAAGCGCCAGCCCTGGCGATGAGCTTGACCCCGCCTCCACACCCCAAGGAGCACCCTCCGAACCTTCCGAGAACACCTCGCTCCAGATTCGTCCACCAGCGCCGCTCACGAGCGATGAGAGTGGTCCACCGGACGAGGGCGTGGACATCGTCGACATTGTCGACGTCGCTCAAATCGAGGCCGTAATTTCCCGCATGGCTCGAATCCCAGCAAAATCGGTCTCAACCGATGACCGCCAAGTCCTGCGGAATCTTGAAGAAGGCCTCCAGAACGTAATCTTTGGCCAAAATGAGGCCGTCGCCGCCGCAACAGCAAGCATCAAGCGAGCCCGTGCCGGGCTCGCCCGCGACAACAAGCCGATCGGCTGTTTCCTGTTCGCGGGACCGACCGGTGTCGGAAAGACAGAGCTTGCGCGCCAATTGGCGCGAATTTTAGGCATGCCCTTTCAGCGCTTTGACATGAGCGAATACATGGAAAAGCACAGCGTCAGTCGCCTGATCGGCGCTCCACCGGGATACGTGGGGTTTGATCAAGGAGGTCAACTCACCGATGCCGTCACAAAAAATCCGCACGCAGTCGTTCTCCTCGACGAAATCGAAAAGGCGCACCCCGACATTTTCTCGATATTGTTGCAGGTCATGGACAACGCTACGCTGACGGATACGACCGGAAAGAAGACCGACTTCCGCAACACGATTTTGATCATGACAACAAATGCGGGGGCACATGACATGACCTCTCGTAAGGTCGGATTCGACGACGACGACGACACAAGCTCCGATGCAAACAAGGCGGTTGAACGTGCATTCACCCCCGAATTTCGTAATCGACTGGATCGAATTATTACCTTCGGACAGCTTCCTCAGCCCGTGATCGAGCGCGTGGCGGATAAGATGTTGCGCGAGCTTGAGATTCAGCTCCTCGATCGCGACGTACGTTTTGAGTACAGCGACGCAGCACGCGAATGGGTCGCCCGCGCTGGCTACGACAAGAAGTACGGCGCTCGGCCGATGGCACGCATCATCGACGAAAAGATCAAGGGCGCGATGGTGGATGAGCTGCTCTTTGGTGCCCTCGAAAATGGCGGAAAGGTCACCGTGGATGTCGACAAAGACAAGAATTCGCTGAGCTTTGTCTTCAGCCCACCCACTCCCTCTTAGGGCATCGCTTCACGAAGGGCATCGATCTCCGCGACCAATACGGACTCGCGGACACGGCCCTGGTGCACATGGCGAATTTCGCCATGATGGTCGACGATTACGATGTGAGGAATTTTTGAGACTCGAAAGTCCCGGGCCATCGACCCAGAATCCAGAAGCATGGCCAAGTTCACGGATTTTTCCCTCAAATAGCGCACCACACGAGATTCTTGCCCGGATCCGTCATCGGTGTTCACTCCATATATCCGAACCTTCTCCGTGGAATAGTGCCCCGCGACCGACTCCAAAATAGGCAGCTGCGTATGGCAGACGCCACACCAGGTCGCCCAAAATGCCAGCACAGTCACCCCTCCGGTGAGTTCATCTGAACGAAGCCCCGCCCCCCCCAGCTCCTGGACATCGAAGTCGGGCAGTCGCTGTGCCGGTCCAAGAGGGCCCATGCGGTCCCAACGCTGTGCCGTAACACGGATGTCCACCATCAGACCCAGAACCACCAGTACGATCAACCCGACCGCGGCCAACGAAGTCACAACTCTACCCAACTTCCGCCGAGGATTGATCTCGGCTGCCACACGCCTGCGCAGCCACAACGCGCGAGCAAGGCAGATACACGCGGCAAGAAATTCGGGCACGGCGTGCGTTGGCACAATGCCCGGTGCGAGCGTCTTCGGCCAATGCCAACCGAGGTGCATCGAACCATGCACCAATGTGGCGAGCAAGACAAAGGGCCCCATCATCGTTCCACGAAGATGGCGAAGCGTCTTGCCCAACACGGTCTCCATGGCGATACCCAGCGCGATCAGAGGAATCATCGCCCACGCCAACTCTGAAACCATGGACAAAATACCACTAAAATTTCGCATGGCATTCAAGGCTGCGATCCCCTCGGCCAGGTTTGTGCTGCGACTACCGAGCACAAAAAGAAGACCCATCCATGCGCCGTCAGACTCGGCCTCTTTGGGATTCATGTCTCCCAACAATGATCCGGGCGCCACCAACCCGGCACCAATCCTCTGGGCCCGCGAGATCAGTCTCGCACGAAAGCGAGGGCTTGGGTGTTCGCCGGTCATCCGCGGGTGCTGCTCTTGCGCTTGGCCGCCTTCGCCAGCGCCGATGGAATATTTTTCGAACGGGCCACTTTTTGCACATCCATACGGTTCAGATGTGCGAGCAAGCCCATCGAGCGTGCCATGGGCGTCTTCGGGTTCATCACCAGACTCAATTTTACAGCGTACAGTTTGATCCATTCGCGACGATTGGCGATGTAACGGATCACATCGTGGGAAATTGAGCGGTTCGCCGAAAAACCGATCGCTTCGCTGTCTCGGATCTTCGGAGATTTGATCGTCGCCATCGCCACCACCTTATTGCTGTCCCGAACCAACACCGACCGATCGTATTTGTCGCCGAGCAGCGCCGCACGAATTTTTTCCATTGGATTCATCTTCATGAGAGTCTGAAGTCGCCGTTCACGGGTCGCACTTTGTTCGGGTTCGGTTGCCTCTACAGTGCTCTCGCTATCCACGGCCTCCTCGTCCAAACGGCTCGATGATCCCTGCGGAATCCGTGCGTTCCCACGCTGTGCAGGAAGTTCCAGATCGTCATCCACCGTCGCTGAAAACAGGCGATCGAGCTGGGCCCGGTCGTCGTTCTTGGCCTCCTCGCTGCCATGGACAACCGACGAAAAAACATCGTCCCGACTCTCATCGACTTTCTCGCCCTTCATGGCCGTGCGGATCTCATCCATCGCCGGAAGTTTCAGATCGAGACCTTCGCGCTCAGCCAGCTCGATCATGCGATGAATCACGCTCATCCGACAATTTCGATTTTGGTAAAGGCCACCGACGATCGCCGCGCACTTCAACCACCGTTCTTGGTTGTCGGCCAACGTCTCGCAGACGGACTCGGGGCAGATCCGTCCGATTCCCACGAGTGTCTGGTCGTCGGCGTTCGGATGCCTCACAATCTTGTCCAGCACTTCCTCGTTGCGAAGCATCTTACGCCCGAGCAGGTCCAGTACCCCCGAATGAAGATTTCTGTCGGCCAACGCGCCCTCGATCGCCGCGAGAGGCAATCCTTCGATCGTTTTGGCGGCAATGCCTGATAGATCGGGGTCGTTGTTCACCCAAAAGTGATAGAGAGCCACCAAGAGGTCCCGGGGAGGAAGGGGCGCCACTCCACGCGCGACCATGGTCCGCATCGGCTGGGGCGCCGAGTCTCCCGCCATCTTGAGAACCGCGGGGCCCAGTTCAGCATCCGTCAAAGGTGTATGTACATAGGCCATCGCAGGGGGTCTCCTATCGGTTTCGACTCGATTCAGCTCGGTAGGTTCCGCATGAAAATCAGACGCAAGCCTTCGAGCATCAGCGAGTCATGCACAGCATCAACCCGCTCGATCGAGGACGCAAGAAGCTGAGCGAAACCACCTGTCATGACCACCGCAATGGGACCCTCGATCTCTGCGCGAATACGAGCGACCATGCCTTCTACGAGGCTGGCGTGACCAAGTACGATCCCCGACTGGAGGGCCTCGACAGTGTTCCTTCCGACAGCGCGGAGAGGAACCCTCAGTTCGGCGCAGGGCAGCCGCTCGGCACGGCGATGCAGCGCGTCGGACGAGATTCCGATCCCGGGCGCAATCGCGCCACCAAGATGCTCGGCCCTCGCCGAGATCAAATCGAAGGTCGTCGCGGTCCCGAGGTCCACAACGATCACCGCTCTAGCCAAGCCCTGCGGATCCTGGCCATATAGATGCTGCGCTGCGACACCGACCACAATTCGGTCCGGCCCCAGCTCACTGGGGGGCTCATAGCTCAAAATAAGACCGGTGCGCACCTCGTGACCGACGACCAACGTATTGATGACACCTAGCGAACGCAACGCATCGAGCATCGAGAGCGATGCCGATGGCACCACCGAGACCAGCACCGCCGCGCTAATTTGACGAATCTCGATCGACCGAAGCCGAAGCTCTCGCCTCAGGAAGGAGGTGAGTTCATCCCCAGTCCAGCTCCGGTCCGTCACTCGTCGAAATTCGGCGACGAGAACTTCGCCGCGAAAAACTCCGAGTGTGCAATTCGAGTTGCCGACGTCGATCGCAAGCAGCATGCGCCACCAATGTACCCTTAGCTGCGGTCCACCTGCTACGGTGACACAACATGCGCAAGCAGCGAAATGGCGCCATTGGCGCATTACTCCAATGGCGGTGCCCACGTGGCAACGAGCCGCAGCCCTCGAGGTCTCGGTTCAGCGCGCTCTTCTTTGTGCTTTTGACGGTCACGGGCCTGCTTTTTGCCCTCACGCACGTGCTCGACTCTCTTTGGCCCCTCGGCAACCCACAAGGTTTCGGCCACAGACTCTCCCTGTCACTCTTCGACCAAGACCTCGCCCAGGCCCGAAACTCCCTCGACGGCCTTGCCGAAGTCATGGCCGCGATTCTCGGTTTGGCGCTCACGGTCTCGAGCATCATCGTTCAACTCGCTGCCACCCGGTTCACGCCCCATGTCACGTCGTTGTTCCTCACCGCGCGCACCAACATCGCTGTACTCGCGTACTTTGTAATCGCGAATGTTTTTGTGCTGTGGATGAACTTTTCCATCAGCGAACACTACCTTCCACAGTGGGGCTTGCTGTTCTCACTGCTGTTGCTGACCACAAGTCTGCTCCTACTTTTTCCCTATTTCGCCTACCTCCTTCATTTTTTGGAGCCTGACTCGATCATTCATCGGATCACTCGAGACGGTCTATGGAGCCCCCTCTCCCTCCCACGCGTCACGATACGGACTCATTCGATCCCATCAACATCGTTCTGGTCGGGCGATCGAACATCTTGCAAACATGGGTCTCAATGCCGTGCAACAGCGTGACAAGGACATCGCCTCAAGCACCGTCAACGCCCTATGCACCTACTCCGTACTCTATGGCCGCGACAAAAATCGTATGGGGCCTGCGTAGCACGAGATTCCGGATTGGAATCGAAAAAGTCCGGACTTCGTCAGCCTCTCCGATGACGCGATCTCCAAGTTGTTCCATGGCCGCACCTGGGTCGAGTGGAAGATTCTCCGCCAATACCAGATGCTCTTTAATGACGGACTCGTGGCTATGAAAGACCTCTGTTGTCTCATCGCCATCAATACACGTCGAATGGGAGAAGCCGCGGGAGAACGTGGGGATTTGTATACCCTTGATCTCACGATCAAATTTTTTAACACCTATCTCCGCGCGGTCATCAATGCCTCTGATGTGCGAACGGCCTACAATATCCTCCACCAATACCGGAAACTCGCCGAGTTCACCGTGACCATCCGTGACGGAGAAGAGCCCATGCCAGATCCATCTCTGGCCAGCGGAGATCCGCTTTCCTCGCGCGGTCTCAACATCGCCAAACACATGCGCTATTACGGCGGCGTCGCCTTCCAAAGGGGGCTTACGTTCATCACGGAGGTTGTCGCCCACGACATTGGGGCCCTGTGTGAAAAGGCCTTCCGCAGCTCATCTGATTGCCATGATAAGCTGCTCGCTACCTTCTTGAAGGTCGACGATAGCGTGGAATCCGGAAAGGACGAGACCGCCCTCCGGGGGGTCCGAAGGGCACAGATAAAACTCGCAGTGGCCTATCTAGTCCTGGGCTCGCGCGCTTCAGCACTCGATATCCAGCGAGACATGGCCGAAGAACCTCACTCCCGCCTCATCAGTCTTCGATGGGAGCTAGAGAGTCTCCAAGGGAGCGAGTTTTGGGAGGTCAATGACCGCGGGGGGAAATTTGACTACCTCGGTCCGCGCGAAAAGGAGCAGCTCCCGCTCTTTTTCTCGTGGTTTCCAAATCTTGGCCGCGACGATTCTCAGATAGCTTCTGTGAACTAGCGAAAATTTCAACAACGGACCAGATATGGACGGTGCCTAGGCTGCCGCGAGCAAGAACTTTTCCTATAAAGAAGACTCCCGGGAGCCCAGAATCTTGGTACGGGATCGATGCATCGAAGAAGGAGACCGTCTCATCGACGATCTTTACCGAATCTTGGTCGTGGACCGAGATTCGTCGATTCACGACGATTTTCGCAAGATCTTCTCTCAATCGTCACCGGCCCATCCCGATCTCGATACACTCGATGGCCTCTTTGCCAGTGAGACCCCCCCGCTCGGCTTCCGGAAGAAGATTCCCATGAACGAGCCTATAAACTCGACTTCAATTTCGGTGGTGAATCCGGGCTCGCGGCAGTGCGCCGCGCTTCGAACGCATCGCGCCCCTATGCGATCGTCTTTCTCGATATGCCCTCCGCACGAGGGCCCGAGACCCTAGAAATCAGCAACGCGATCTGGGCAATCGAAGCCGAGACAGAGATTGTCCTGTGCGCGACCGGGATCGATCTCTCATGGTCAACAACCGTGCGAGCCGTCGGGGTCAACGATCGCCTTCTTTTTCTCAAGAAGCCTTTCGATCTGGTGGAGGTGCGCCAACTCGCGCTCAGCGCGAGTTGGAAGTGGAGTCTCGGCCGGCAGCGACTCCTACGTCATGATTGGCAAGAAAAGATCATCGCGCGACGTACCCGCCTCCCCACCCTGCTTGGAGAGATCGCCATGATGGCAAACTCCGCAGACTCCCTCCGCGACGCAGCGGAGACCGCCCTGCCCCTCCTCTGTCAGATCGCGGGATCCATCGGTGCCTACGTCCTTGAGGACACCAAAAATGACAAACGACCGTGCGCGATAATCGCCCAACACCCGTCAGCCCCTGGCCCCGGCCCCGGCCCCGGCCCCGGCCCCGGCGATACCTTGGCGCCTCTCCCCGCTCGAATCAAAAGATTCAGCCCGGGTCCATGGCTTGCGAACTCCTCTCCAGGACTCTGGTTTTCGGCCTTGGCTGGAGGCGAGATGGAGGAGTCCAAGATGTCCATCTACGCCCTACCGATCTCCACGCCCGACGACAAGACGCGAGTCCTATTGCTCGTCGGTGCTGCCACGAGACCGGATGCCGCAGCGGAGATCATCTTGGCCCAGTGTGCAACGCAACTCAGCCTCTGCGCGGGACGAGAGAGCCGTGAATCGAACAAACGAAAGGTCTTGGCGGACCTAAAAAACTCTCACGAGGTCATGGTCTCAGCCGCTCGAACCCGAGATTCATTTATGGCGCAGATGAGGCATGAGATCCGAACGCCTCTCACGACGATCATCGGTGTCGCGGAACTGATGCTGTGCGGGTCTCTCGACGATAAGCAGCGTGACCACGCTCGAATGATCCATGAGTCCGGTTACGGCCTGCTCTCGCTCCCCGACGAGGTCCTGGATTTCTCTCGTATCGACACGGGGCAAGCTGTGACCTCACCGGCTGCCATCGATATGGGTGCTTTGATCCAGGAAATCGCCATGCTTTTGGCGCCGCGCGCCTTCTCTCGAGGCGTCGAACTTTTTGTAACTTTCGATGGCCCGATCTCGACCCGCCACGTGGTCGACGGCCTACGTATCCGACAGATCGTCACGACGCTGACCCGAAACGCAATCAAGGCGACCTCAGAAGGCCATATCGAGCTGCGCGTCGAGGCCACTCCGAGCTCGGTCCCATCCATAGAGAACCTTACGATCACCATTGAAGACACCGGGATCGGCATCGATCCCGAAGAGGCGAGCGAATGGCCAGCGACCACTCCACATCCAACAAAATCACTGGACCGAAATAGACCCAGCGCCGACCACGGCGGCACGGGAATGCGCCTTGAACGGTGCTTCCCCTTGGCGCGGCTTATGGGCGCGACAAGGGGTATTCATGCACGCGCGACTGGGGGTACACGCGCCACTTTGGAGCTGTGCGTTCCCATCGAGGAGCCACGCCCGCACCCATCCTACGAACATCCAAGTCATCCAGGCCACGATGACCCAATCCGCGCGGCGACGGTGGTCCTCATCGCCTGCGACTATGGCCCCTGGGCCCGGGTACTTGCAGACACGGTGGCCCGCTTGGGAGTGCAAGCGCGCGTCATGACCCGTCAACAGGCTGCCAACGCCACGATTGCGTGCGGGGAGGTCGTACCCGACCTGGTGATCGACGATCGGGGACCTTCAGACACGAGAGACGACGAGCTTGAGGTCTCACTCGCTCCCTTCACTGGGGCACGGCTCTCTCTTTCCAGAGATCGCTGCACATGGGCCCAAAGTTCGCCCGCTCATCACTGGATTCAAAAGCCAGCCAGCCCCCAACATATTCTCGAAAAAATGGTTGAGATTCTCAGGCATCCTCAACTCACGGTTGTTCCGAAGGATTAAACACTCCCGACTCAGACACCATCCATTCTGCTCGTCGAGGACAATGCCGTAAATCGCCGGGTCGCCTTTCAGATGTTGCGGCATCTAGGCTGCCGAGTTTCATGCGCGATCGACGGCCACGACGGACTGCACAAACTATCGCTGCATCGCTATGACCTCATATTTATGGACTGCCAGCTTCCACGATGTGATGGCTACGAGGCGACGTCCCAACTTCGAAAATCCTCTGGACCCAACGCGAGAACACCGGTCATCGCCCTCACCGCGCATGCCGAAGAGGGAGCCCGAGCCCGCTGTCTCGAGGCCGGCATGAACGACTATTTGGCGAAGCCATTTTCGACCGGCCAGGTCGAAGTCATGCTTCGGCGCTGGATTCGGTCGCGACCATCGGCGAAAAACATGAGGGCGGAGGGCAGGCGGAGCTCAGGCGGAGCTCCGCATGACACCGTCGAGAAAACTCAATCTTTTCGATACGACCCAGGCCTTCGATGCCCTGGACAACGCCCGCCTCTTGGAGTCCATGGTCATCGACACCCAACCGGCCGTGTTTGCTATCGGTAGAGGGGCGGACGAAGTCATCACCGCCCCTCGGCAGTCCGATTGCTGGGGTACGCCTCCAAACAGGACTTTCATGCCCACTTCTGCCTCAAATTTCACATCATAGACGACGACCTCGGACGTATCGATGCCATGGATCCTGAGCCCTCACTCACGCTTGATGCAACGATTGCGCGATGCGACGGCAGCGAATTCGTGGGTCGTCTCCAGATCAAGAACCAGAGCCATCAGCGCCTCTCTCATCTTCAACACCTCTTTGAGGCGAGAATGCGGGGAGAGAGCGGTCGCCAAGATCTCGACGTCGAAGTCAGCGCCTTCGACGACCTCCCGGTTGGCATTGTCCTCTTCACGCCAGATACACAGGCGGTTTATATCAATCATCGAGGCAACGAGATTCTTGGTCCGAATGTCGTCAACGGTCAGCAGGGTTCACGAGTCATGGCGACCCTTAATTAATCTCCGCGAAGCGGAGAGCCAGAACCTCGTCCCCTGGAAGGTCTCTCCGATCGCTCTTGCCCTCAGCGGGCGCGCCAACAACACAGACCGACTGCTGATCACCCGCGATCGAGAGGTCATCGCCGTCGAGTTGTGGGCACGCCCAATCATCCGTCAAGAACGCGTGCGCGGTGCGCTCCTGGTCCTCACGGACATCACCGATCGACGCCGACGGGAGTCTCACTCCGATGCCCTAAATCGCACAAAAGTTCTGGTGTCACGAGACGCCGGTCGTTCCGAGGTGGCTGCAGGGATCCTCCACAACATCGGCAATGTCATCAATGGCGCGAGTGTCGCGGACTCCATGGCGAAGATGATTCTCAGCCGATTGAAGCTTGAGGGGCTGAGGGGAGCGGGACGGCTCTTGGCCACCCACCAAGACGACATGGCGCATTTCCTGGAGTTGGACCAACGTGGGTCTCGACTTCCCGAATTTCTTTCCAGCCTCGGGGAACATTCCATGCAGATCCGCGCTCAACTCGATCTTGAGTTGGATGCGATTCTCGATCGGGTTGACCACGTCAAACGAGTAATTGGCAGCTACCAGCGACTCTCCACAACCCGAGGATGTTTTGAACGGATCCCCGTCGGCGAACTCATCGACGAATCTGTGACAATTGTACGAGGCGACGGAACTCGCGGCCTCCCGCTCTTTGAAGTCGAGCGCTTCACCGACATTGAGGTCGTGGTCGATCGTAGCAAGATCTCCCAAATCCTTGTCAATTTGCTCATCAACGCTCGGGACGCCACCCTCTCGGGTCCCAAGCGAGATGCTCCCGTTGTGATCCGTGTGGATGCGGACGAAGCGATGGCCAGCCTCCGAGTCATCGATCGGGGAGTCGGAATCACCAAGGACGATCTACGATCGATCTTCTCCTATGGGTACACAACGAAGGGGACGGGTCGAGGGATCGGCCTCCATATCAGTGCGATCGCGGCGACCGAAAACAACGGAAATCTTCGCTGCCATAGCGAGGGGCGCAACTCCGGCGCCACCTTCATCCTCGCCCTTCCGCGATATCGAGCCACCATACTTAAACCGGGGCGCGACCCAGACATCGACCCGTTACGCCAGGACTCAACTCATGACGCAAGCTGAACCATCAGGCACAAAGGCCCAGGCAATCCTCATCATCGACGACATGCCGAGCATCCATGACGACTTCAATAAAATTTTCCGCATGGGAAATGGGGAGTCGGCGCTAGAGAGTCGTCTCAATGCCGATGCTGAACTCTTCTCGACGGCGGTCCATCCCGATATCCCCCCCCGCGGGCAACCTCCTCTCAGAAATTCGAGTCGACTCGGCCCTGCAGGGCACCGACGGAGTCGCCATGGTTCGCGATGCCTTGTCCACAAGCAGCCCGTATAAGGTTGCCTTTGTCGACATGCGAATGCCACCTGGCATCGATGGGCTCGACACCATCGAGCAGATCTGGGACATCGATCCACGGCTCCAGATCGTCATCTGCACCGCCTACTCCGATCACTCCTGGCCGGAGATCTGCGAACGTGTAGGCCAGCGCGACAATCTATTGGTCCTCAAAAAACCCTTCGACACCATCGAAGTTCAACAGATGGCATCGTCGTTGCTGCGCAAGTGGGACCAACAGTGTGAGTCGACCTCCTTGCTAGAGCGGATGGCACAGCGCAACCAAGAACATTGCTCACGCGACCACAGAATTTCTCAGATCGTCGGTCGCCTACGGATCGCCGCTCAAGGCATTCGTTCTCGTCTCGCTGCTGTCGATGAAGCAAGGGAGTCCAGCTCCCCAATGAATCTTCGTTTCGAACTGACGGCTCAACTCGAGGATCTTCACGACTACATGTGCATCGTCACTGGCGCCAGTCTTCTCGCGGAAGAAGTCTTCAGCCTCGTCGATCTCGGTGATGATCTTCAACGAATTCTCGGTGAAGAAGCGATCGATCTATGTCTACGGTTCAACCTAGAGCTCCCCGCCCACTTTGTGGGTGATGCACCGCGAATTCACCGGGTGTTGGCGGCGATGATCCGTGATGTCTGCCTGCGCTCCGGAGAAAGTGGTGTCTCCCTGGCGATTCTTGATGCAGGGTCTTTCGGCAACGTCCAAAACGTAGAATTTCGAGTGAGCGCCCCCTCGCAATCGCTCCCCCGGTCCGCAGCGAGGGACTTGGCCTCCCCGAACTTCTCGCGGTCGTTCTTGGAGGTGCGATGGATCAGGATGCCGATGGAGCGAGGGTGGTCCTCCCCATGACGCCCCATCTACACAGAGCTGCCCCCCCCCCCCGAAATATAGACCGATCAAAAGCGATATTCGACGACGAGTGGCAGAATCTCGAGGCCGAGCAGAGGCGCCGCACGATGCTGCGACTCCGTCGCGGCAAGGGCCCGATCTTTGTGCACAGCGAGACCAAGATGGAGGTTCATATCCAGACCGACGGCGAGATCCCGAAGCAAAAACAACCGTACGCCGCCGCCCCCCCGGGCGCTCAAGTTCCAGGTGGAGATTCTCGTCTGTTCCCGGTCCCCCCGCAATCCTGGGTAGCGCCACATCCCGCCGCCAAAGCTCATTCGAGCGTAGGGGACGATGTAGGGGTGCTTTTTTAGGTACCACTTGTGGGTATAACCCATCCAAAGGTCGAAGCCAGCGACCGTCCCCGCATTACAGGTCCCTGTGACGCCGCCGTCGAGGCCACACGCGTCCATGCGGAAGGTCGACCAATCTCCGCGATCAAGAAGCGCCGCCACACCCAAGTGAACCCAATGGGCTTTGTGCAGCTGACGCTCGATCTGGACACCAAGCCGCACCCTCGGCATGTAGCCGACCAGTCCTACTTGCAGCGGCATTTGGGTTGAAACCGCATTCCCGCCATACACAAAATCTGGAAACTTGAACCCTTTCTTTGAGGACGACGAGGACGACGAGGACGACGAGGACGACGAGAGCTTTCCACTCGAGCGTGCGGTCGCCTCCTGATCTGTGCCAACAGTTGTGGCGTCGGCGGCGTCGGCCCCCGAGGAAAGAGTCATGAGGGCTGCACCGAAGATGCAAGGAATCAGAGACAAAAGCGATATTTGCGCCATAAGGGTGGCCTGCGTCCCTTCTACACCCCTTGGAGGACAGCGCCAGATTCTGACGTCCTTGACCCCAAGAAGCGCGTAACATGCGCAGGCTGGTGGATCTTCTGATTCCGCTCCCCCAAGCCTGAGCTCGGGCTGTGTTATCAGCTTCGGCAATGGATCCGACGCCATACATCCTGAGCATCGATCATCTGCTCACCGACGAGGAACGCCTCACGTGGCAGGCTGCGCGCGAATTTGGGGAGACCCGGATCGCCCCTGTCATCGCCGACCACTACGAATCGGCCACCTTCCCAAGGGACCTCATCCTCGAATTCGGGCGAATGGGTTTCTTGGGCTCGCCCCTCGATGGCTATGGCTGCGCCGGGATGGGCCCCGTCGCCTACGGCCTGACGATGCTCGAACTCGAACGCCAGGACAGCGGCATTCGTTCATTTTGTTCAGTGCAAAGCGCGCTCGTCATGTGGCCCATCTTCACCTACGGCTCTGAAGCCCAGAAGAACCGTTGGCTGCCAGATATGGCCACGGGTGAGCGGATCGGTTGTTTCGGCCTCACCGAGCCAAATTCTGGAAGCGATCCCAGCTCCATGAGCACTCACGCCAAACAGGACGGTCCGAACGGTGACTACATCCTCAATGGTCAAAAGATGTGGATCACCAACAGCCCGATCTCCGACGTGTGTATCGTCTGGGCCAAGACCCTGGATCACGGCAGCGACGCCCCCGTGATTCGCGGTTTTCTCGTCGAACGGGGGACTCCTGGCCTCACAACGCCCGAGATCCATGGGAAACTCAGCCTTCGTGCATCCATCACCGGAGAGATCGTGCTCGACGACGTCCGTGTGCCCAAGGAAAATATGCTGCCGGGGGTGCAGGGTCTCAAGGGACCCCTGGGATGCCTGACACAGGCCCGCTACGGAATCGGGTGGGGTGGGGTGGGCGCCGGGATGGATTGCTACGAAACAGCCCTGGGCTACACTGTTCAACGCCGACAATTTGGCCGACCCATCGCCGGATTTCAGCTCACCCAGCAAAAACTAGTGGAGCTGCACAACGACATCTGCAAAGGCCTGCTGCTTGCCCACCACTGCGGTCGTTTGAAGGAAAACGGCAACCTTACGGCGATCCAGGTGTGTTTCTTGAAACGCGACAACGTGCGTTTGGGCCTGGAGGCGGCTCGCCTCGCGCGAGGCATGCTCGGCGGAAACGGCATCATGGGTGAATATAAAATCATGAGGCACTCGGCGAATCTCGAAACTGTATCTACCTACGAGGGAACCCACGAGGTCCATACCCTCGCCATTGGCCGCGCGCTCACGGGACTCAACGCCTTCACCTGAACCTCTCGGTGAAGCCGGCCCCGACTTTCGGGGCGAGTGCGCGCGACAGGGCCAGGGGGCCGGGAATCGACCCCTACCCAGGGGCCGTTCACTCAGGTCCACCTGTCCCGATTGCGTTCTCGCCGCGAGATACCCCCAATGAAGGACATCAAAGTGATGCACAGCGGCTCGCAGGGCACCATGAAATCAGCTACATTCGCTGCAGAATGGTCCATCCGGTCCAAAGTGTTGTTGAATCGCTGTACGGAGCGGGTCGCTGCCCTCGTCTACACGTGAACGCTCTCGAGAAAGGCGTCGTATGCCCCGATTTCATCCGGGAGCAATGGCAAGAGCGTCTGATCATTGACCTGGACTCAACCTATCCGCTCGATCTGACCTTTTCCGAAGAAGGTGTAGCGGCAGATCTATCGTTTGGCGGCTATGTAACGCGCTGCAACTTCCCATGGACAGCCATCTATGTCGTGGCCGATCGAGCGACCGGGCGCGGCATCGTTCTCGATCAGAATATGCCTGAATCGGTGCGGCTCAGCCGACAAGCACCGACAACCGGGCCTCTCCCCACGACCGAAGAACTTCATCAATTGCTCGACAAGCCGGGCAACAAACCCGGACCTGCCGGATCCCAGGGCCCTGCGGCCGTCCCTGGTTTTGGCGACGCCACGGGTGCGCTCACGCCGGCCCACGCGAAGGAAACCGCGACCTCACCCCGCCGCGTAAATGCGGCCACGGCGAGCCGCGATGCGAGCCCACGCAGCTCACGATCGGCCACTGACGAAGATAAGGTCCAAAAGCGCCGGGCGGCCTTCCGCGTCATCGACGGTGGTGGCGACTAGGCAAGCCCCTCTCCGTCCTCGACCCAACCGCATCACTTCCCCACGTCCGCTCGTGGCGAGTATACTCAGGGCGGCCATGTCCGGACCCAACGTCATGAACAAGCTGCCGCTGACGGTCATCGACTCTCCTATAGGGGCCTCGACGCCACCCGCGGACGATCCAGGACTGGAACGTGCGCGACTGCATCGTCGATTCGACCGAATGGCCCGACTGGTCGGCAACGCCGGAATTCATCATTTACGCAATTCCCACGCGATGGTCCTGGGCATGGGAGGCGTCGGCAGCTGGGCCGCCGAGGCCTTGTGTCGTGCAGGTGTCGGAAAAATAACCTTGGTCGACTTCGACCTTGTCTGCGTGACCAACGGAAACCGTCAGTTGCACGCCGTCAAGGGTGCCACCGGAAAACCGAAGGTTGAGGTGATGGCGACGCGGCTCAAACAGATCAACCCCTCGTGCGAAATCATCGCCATTCAAAAATTCTACGAAGAAGCGACAAGCGAGGCCTTGCTCGCCCACAAACCCGACGTGCTTGTGGATGCGATCGACAACCTCACGGCCAAGACCCATCTGATCTCAACCTGCCGGATTCAGGATATCCCTCTCGTGGTCTGTGGAGGCGCCTCTGGTCGTATGGATCCGACGAAGATACGAGAAGCCGACATGACCGAGATCTCCGGCGATCCTTTTCTTGCCCAGACCCGTAAAATTCTCCGGAAGACTTTTAACTTTCCCGCGGCAGATCTTGGCCCCTGGGGCATCGCAACGATTCACTCCCTGGAGCCCGCCGCAAAACCTCTTGAGCTCGAGTACGACAATGGCGGTGGACACCAGTGTGTCTGCCCCCAAGGCGCAAACAGCCAACACAGCTGTGAGCGACGCAGCGTCATCTATGGAACCGCCGGCTTTGTGACGGGCGCCTTTGGTCTCGCATGCAGCGCCGCGGCGGTTCGCATGTTGCTCGACCAGGCTCCGGTCTCCCCGGCTGAAAATCCCTGAACGCGCTCACGCCTGGACTCCCGACGCCTCGCCGTGTCAGAAAGGCGTATGGCTCCTTGGTCCGAGGCTCGCGGCACGACCCTTCGTCTGCAGACAACCGCGGGCACGCGCCGCTTCGTCCGAATTGCGCTCTGCACGCGCACCGGGCTTTTCGGAACGAGCTTCAACGTCCGTGAAGCGCGGGCAGAGGTGCATGACCCCGAGAAATATCCTACCGACCTCGGTCTTGGTCGTCTGCTCGTATGGCGCTGGCGCAGTCAAGAGGAGGCGGAGGTCCTGCTCGATTCGCGGCTGCGGACCCTCCAATCCCTGGGCTATGGAGTCCTTGAGAGCGACGAAGCGGCTCGCGGCCCTTGGGACTGGCTCGCTGAGTTGGTTGCCCGTCAGCTGCCCTCCTCCGAAACGCTGAGGCCCGACACTGCGCCCCAAGCCTCACCGGATCGGCCGGGTCAGATGTTGACCGAGATTCTCTCACCGCTTGGGCTTCGCTATACAGAGCTCGTTGAAGGCATCGCCAACGTGCTTGGTTTGGAGGTCGGCGAACTCGACGATCCCCAGGCGAACCATGTCGCTCAGGTCGATCCCACACAGTTGGGCGCCTTGCTTCCTTTCTTGCTCACGCATAGCGATCCACGACTGCGCATGATAGGCGAGCGCTGGCTGGCGCTTCCGACTGTGGCGTACGAGGTCAACCCACGGCTTCTTCACGAGTGGCTGCGTACCGAGGGACCGCTGTGCGACGCGTTGGCCGAACGCCTGCCCACCGAGGGTCTGGCCCTGCTCGGAACGCAGACCTTGCTCGATCTTTCCCAGCATGCGCGCTCTGCCCGAGTGAAGCTCTACACGAAACGTTGGATCCAGCGGCTCTCTTGAAAGCGCCGCATGATGAGTCCGCAGATCGCCGCTAACGCCCGGGCCCCGAGGCGTGTAGGCTCGGGCCGTGGCATTTCGCACCCACCGCGCTATTGAGGGTCCGCTGCTTCGTGTTCTCCACGCGGCCCCCTTGGCCATGGTGGCCACTCTCGTCCTCTCGGCTCCGATCGCATGCGTCACAGCGCCGGATTTGGGGAACTCGTCGGGGACTGCCATGGGGAGTTGGCCTGAATGGCTGCGTCTCAATCCTCTCATCGAAGTTGCCGAAGGCCACGTCGACCGGGCCACGCTCGGCGCACTCAAGGACGCGGCCAAACAAATGGCGAAGGGCCACGCTCGCGATGCCGATCAGATCTTGGCAAAATCCAGCGAGGGCCCAGGCCGTCACTGGATCTCCGTCGCACGCGCGAATCTGGCGGCACTCAGTTTCACGACCTGCATCCGAGGTGTCGCGTGGCGGCTCCCAAACGGAGAAGAAGAAGCGCCAGTACGGTCGGTCGACTTCGAGGCCACAACACGTATTGAACCAGGCGACATCTCCGTAGAGTCCATGCTGACCAATCTCGATACGGCCATCGCCAGCTCCGCAAAGGAATCGCCACTCGTGGTTCAAGCTCGCATCGCGCGTGCCCGAGCGACCGCCTTTGTGGCCAGCTGCGCACCCAACGAAGACGTCGCGTCTCGGGCCCGCGGCATCCTCAACAGCGACCTGGCCTCGCTCGCGTCTCGGGCTCATCTGACGCCGGACCTCGCTTACATCTGGGCCGGCGTGCAGATGAACGCCTATTCGGGCACCGCTGCCCGTCCCTTCTTGCTTCAGGCGCAAGCGGGCGGTTTCGACGACCCTTCTGTCGTCTACATGCTCGCCCTCATCGCCCTTGAGGCTCGGGAGTTTGGCACTGCCGACACTCTCGCCGAACAAGCCAGTCGTCGATACGCGGAACTCGGGGACAAGAATCAACAGGCGCAGTCGCTCTTTGTGCGCGGTGAAGCATCACGCCAGTCTGACGACCCCGCCACCGCCACCACTCACTACGAGAGCGCCCTCGCGCTGGTCCCAAACCACGTCGTGGCGATGATAGGGCTCCTACGTCTCAAACATGACCACAACCGGATCGACGCGCTCGAGCTTCTACAACAAAATATTAAGACGCTTCTGGGCTCACAGACCTTGGCGGACGACAATGCGCTTCAGATCAGCGAGGAGCTCGAGTTTTTTGTCATCAACCTCAATGAAGAGCTGTTTCTCGCGGAACTGGCTCGCGAGGCGCTCGTCTTGGAGATCGAGCGAGAGACCGACCCAATTCGCCGAGGCCTGCGCTACTTCTATGCGGCGACCCTCGACGCCCGTCTCGGGGACTACGCAGCGGCTCAAGGGCACGCAGCGATGGCAGAAGTCGAATTTTCGGAGAGCCCCATAAAGGCCCCAGTAGACCCCCGTCTCTTTCTCGACCGCCTCGCCGAGGCCAACGCTACATCACGTAGCTGGTGAGCTCTCCCTCCGGCACCGAATCGAGCGCCGTCGCCAGCTGTTCGCAAAAGCCACGCTCGATCGCGTCATGCAAGAGATCGAGTTCTTTTTGAGGGGCCTTTACCGACTCGAGAGCATCAAAATCATATCGCGCGGACTCGAGAATGACGACATTGCCGGGCTGATAGCTCAAGATCGGCCAAACATGACGCTCGACCGCGTTCTCCTCGCTCGCCTCTAGCCGCCAGCGATTTGCCAGCATGAAGCGATCGTGCCCTTCGAGCGCAATGCCCAGTGGAGCGCCCACCAGCTCGGCAACCGTTTCACGGCTTTGCAAGAGGCGTGATCGCACCTTAAAAGCGTCGAGACGTGCACCGCGGTCCGCCGGTGGATATCGTTCATCGCTGCGGCGAAATCCTAACCACGACAAGAACTCATGGTTGTGCCGCCAAGCAAGCCGCTGCGCTTCGAGCTCAGCTACAAATTTGGCGATGCGGCTGCCCTGGCGTCGTTTCATCGCCACACCAGTCTCGGTGATCTGGTCGCGGACCAACCTCGAAAAGCTTGAGATCGACACCCCCGACGTCAGTTCGTCAGTCGCCTCTAGCGCCAACCCGACCACCAACCCGACGTGCGCCGCGAGCTGCACCGTCGTGGCAATAATTTGCTCGTACAGACCCGGCATCACCAACCGCAACGCGGCAGCGTCGAGGCCTTTAACCTGCTCCAAGGTCTCGAGCTTAGTCATCGTCAAGGTGCGCCGCAGCTCACCGGTCGGCGAATCTTCGGACTCGGGACGCAACTCACCAAGAAAACGATCGCGGGCAGCGGCCATAAACGACACAGTAGGCCGCTTTGAAACGATAAACCAGGACATTTCACGGCCCTATCCCCCCTTAGAGACCGTTGCGTTCGAAGCAGACCCCCCATCCTTCGAGGGCCTCAAGTCCGTCGCCGTGCACAAAGTTCAGGGGCAGGCAGTCGTTGCAATCCGGATCGATCAAAGAACACAATGAACGACAGCGCGGAACCCCATCGAGATCGAAACAGAGAGTCGACCGCGAGCATGAGTCCCCGACACCTTGGGCATGGGGACTGCATTGTTCGTCAGGGTCGCTGCACCCCTGACGCACACAGCCGGTCTCGACTCCGCTGCCCTCTTGGGTCAAAACGATGCAGCGAAGACCGTCACCACAGTCCCCCTCGGCCAAGCGACATCCCAGCGAATAGATACGGGTGTCATCACTCGCCATCTCGTCGCAGTCTGTCGGAAATTCCTGAGGCTGGTCAGGGACTTCGCCTTCGTCGACACTTCCCACCCAGGGGGGAAGTGCCGGCACAAAACCGACCGCACCGAGGCAAACGAGCGAGTCCACGCAATCATCGTCCCGGCAATCGATGCGACCATCCAAATCGTCGTCCAGGCCGTTGCCACAGCGCTCGACCGTTGCGACCCGTTCTGGGTTGCAACCGAACGCGCCAAGCATGAATGCAATCACGCCTAGGACGCCGGTAGCCGGGCCTCGGGCCCGCGAGATCCGTACGAGACCCCTCGATGTCATTTTCGCGCCTCGCGGCGTTGGCTCCTGGTCCACTCCGAGCGACATCGTCTCGCGCACGGTTCAAACAAGCGTAAAAACGGGACCCATACCCCTCGATCCCTCTGGAACCGAGCCGCGCGCCGCCCGGGATTTAGCTCAATCTGTGGCCCAAACGACGCCTCGAGAGTTCATTTTCAATCAAATGAATACCCCATATGCATGCCCGGTGAGCCCTCCACGACCATTATCGCCATTCGCGCACCCTTTCTTCCTTACGCTCGTTTCGCGCGCAAGGTGGATTCCGCCTGGGGCCCATGATATCGCTCGGCTCAACGGATCATCGCATGAGCACTCTACAGGAGCTCCCGAAACAGCCGCCCAATCCTTTCAACGTCGATTTCCTGGCCAACCCAAGCCAGGAAGAGCTGCGGAAGCTTGCGCTTGAGCACACCCCGCACTGCGGACTAACCGCGTTCGGATCGATCAACAAGATCGCCCGAAATAAGGCGCGCATGGCGAAATACACCTTCGTCATTGACCGCAACGACCAGCCTGACGCTTTTTCGCATCAGACAATCTCGCCGAGCGAGGCTCAGGCTCTGATTGACGCGCAATCCGCGTATATTCGTGGCAAGGGAAAGATGATCGCTATCGACGGCTACGTCGGTGTCGGTCCTCGCGCGGTTCCAGTGCAGTGGAACTACACCTACGAGGGAGCCAACATCGCCGGAATGCAGCAGATTCTCGCGTTTCCACGCAAGGCCGTGGAGAGCGAAGCACAGCTTGCAGAACCCTTCGCGCCTTCCTTTCGGCTGTTTTACACGCCGGAGTTTCGCCCCGATGTCGAAGGTGGTCAGCGCATCATCGTCGACCTCGACAACTACATCACTTACATCATGGGGCCCGACTATTTCGGCGAGAGCAAAAAGGGTGCCTTGCGTATGCTCGCGGCACTCTACTACCGCCAAGGGGCCCTGCTCATGCACGCCGGCGCCAAAAAAATCAGCACGGCCGAAGGCTCGCTGACCATGGGAATTCTGGGTCTGAGTGGCACGGGAAAAACCACGACCACCTTCTCCAAACAAGGCAAGTCCACCGAGCCCGTGCAGGACGATATGGTCTGTATCTGGCCGAATGCGGAGGTTTCGGTCACAGAAAACGGCTGTTTCGCCAAGACCTATGGGCTCACAGAAGACGCCGAGCCCGTGATTTTTCGTGGGACGTGCAGTGGCGATGCCTGGATCGAAAACGTTTATGTGGATGCTGACGGCCGTCCCCAGTTCAGCCACAGCATCCTCTCCGCGGCCGATGTCGAGCGCCTCCGCAATACTTTAATCGGTACCGGCGCCCCTCAGGCAAACGTCGACGCCTACATCGCAGGCGAAAAGACCTCGGAGCAGGTCATAATTGACGGTGTACCCCTCGATGGCTGGGACTTTGTTGTCTGGTCCGAGAACGGCCGCTCGATCATCCCGATGTCCTCGGTCGAGGATGCAGCCGACCTGCACAACCTCCCACCGATTCACTCGCTTGGCATTCTCAATCGCGACGAAGGTCGGGATGCGGCCATGCCCGGCTTGGTTCGTTTCAGCTCTCCCGCCCAGGCTGCGGGCTACATGATGCTCGGCGAGACGAGCAAGACATCCGCCTCCGGAAAAGAGCGTGGAAAGACCCGCTCCCCCTTCACCCAGCCTTTCTTCCCCTTGGCCCACAGCCTGCAAGCCGAGCGCTTCTCACAGCTCGCCGCAACCTTCGGTACGACGACGATGTGGCTGATGAACACCGGCTATATCGGTGGTGACCAAGCCGACGTGAAGGCCGGAAATGCCCTCAAGGTCAAGATCCGCCACTCCTCAGCCATGCTTGAGGCCTTGCTTGGTGGCGCGATCAAATGGACCATCGACCCTGACTTTGGCTACGAGATCGTCGACGTCGATGCGCCCGAAAATGCGGCGCTGCTCGACTGCGTTCCGGCAGAGATCCTCCAGCCGCGGCGATGGTTCATGGCACACGGCCGTGAAGAGACCTACTCAAGCTGGGTACGGACCATGAAAGAAGGCCGCCACAGCTTCTTGACCAAATATGCGGTCGAGCCTGCGATCATCTCGGCGGTCGCAAATTAGCCAAGAACAAGAAAGCCTCGCGTGAACCACAAGACAAAGACAATCACGCGTGGACGAAACACGAAGATCGACCGCTGTTCCTGTGGAGCGGTGCATCTTCATGTCGGCTCCACGAGCTTGCGGATCTCGGCGGATGTCGCCCGAGAATTGCGCGATACCCTCGTTGGTGCCTTCGCCGAGATCGACAAACCGACGGTCACTGAAGATGCCCCCGCCATCCGTCTCGTGACCGACTCCGAAGGTTCTGACGAGGACTCGAAGATCCACTAGTCGGGCTTTAAAAGGGCTCACCGAACGGCCTTCTTGGGACAAAACAAGAAGGCCGTTAACGCGACTTGCAACCGCGATCGCCGTCCGAGCACTTGAACCGTACATGGATGTGATCACGGTGCCCCGGAACATGACGGATGATCGCAGAGGTCGTGCCGGGCTGTCGCGGGTACTCGATCCAACGTGACAGACGAGTTTTGGCGATCCGTCGATTGGCGACGGCGTCCCTGTAGAGCAACTTTTGAATCTTGCTGTCGATGAAAATTGCCTGCACTCGTCGGCTCTCAACCAAGAGCTTAAGAAGGTCCCAGGTTCGTCCGGCATCGAGATTTGACTTGGACATCTCACGCCAGTTGAGTTCCTCCTTGGGATTTTCGATCTGTATGTAGCTCAAATCCACATCCCGTCCCGACTGATGCGAGCGATGGGGCGAAAGCTTTCCGCCCATGGGGGCCGACATGTTCCCAACCAACACCGGTTGTCCTCCAGGTTTACGGTGTTCCCATTCCCGCAAGATCGCATCCAAGGTCGATACCGTCTCGATGGTTCCCCAGCATTTCCATGGAGTTGCCTTAAGAATGCGACCTGGGCCTTCCATCATCGGCACGGCACCTTCGAGAGAGCCCGCTGCGGGGAAGCCGATCGAGGCGCTCTTATGGCCATCTTTTGCCCTCCAGACCACAACCTTAGTCTTCGAAGATAGGTTCTGCTCCAGCGCATAACTGCCATTGAGTGAGCGTATCTCGTGGTGAAAGATCTTGAAGAGGTTCGCTACGTTCTTGATCGACCCACCATGCCGTACCGTATAGGTCACCACGATTGGTGAGTCGATCGTCTCTCGCCAGGTGCTGTCGAAGGTCGTTTGGCTGGTGTCCAATGGAGGGCCATTCTCGTCCTCCACGAGTTCCGAGTCCGTGCCCACTCTCGCCTCTTCGGTCACCATTTCTTCGGCGTCCGTTGCCGCGGCTGACGTTTCGTCCCGCACTCGGTCTGCGTATGGAGAAAGGCTGCCATCGGTCGACCCCGCGTCGATCTCCCCCTCGGAGCCCGGGAGACCACGACGCGTGCGAGCGTAGCCAGCCACAGCCCATGACACCCCTGCGAGCACAAAGAGCGCGACCGCGAGGCCCGCCCCTCGACCCACCCTCGGTGCGGACGCGTTCGGTGGCGACGGCGCAATCTCTTTTTTTTCATCCCCAGGACCGCGGTTCGGGGGGGGGCTTGGGGCGGCGGAAGACACCGACTCAGAGATCGGTCGACTCTCCGCCTCAACCGAAGTCTCTACGTCGTAGAACGAAGCGAGTTCAAGCGGCGTCTCGATTTGTGAGTCGTCGCTTGCCTCTAGCTCTAGCTCTAGCTCTAGGGCTGGTGCCGGGTTGATACCCGGTGCCAGCTCGAACTCGAACTTGGATCCCGGCACCGGGACCAGCTCGATCTCAAGCTCCACGGACGAAATCTCCTCGCTTTGGAGCGGCTCTCCCCGGCCTCCAGTCGTCCCGTCGCTATCGCCCTCGGATTTGGATCTGTGGTCGTCACCTAACATCGGCCCTTGCCGCGGAGGATAGATCCCACAGGCTTCGAGATCGACCGCCCGCTCATCATCCCGAAAAATCTCCACGATCAGCGACCAATGCGCAACCACGGGATACCGTGACTTCATGCCTCCGTCTTCGATCCGGGGCCATCATGGGCCCGCGCATTTGCGCATCACCTCGAAGGCCGTAAACGGCCTTCGCTTGCGAATCGCGCCATGCATCGTTCTGCTTGCCACGCGCTAGAAGCGGCCCATCGTTCCAAGCTCCGCCACGCACTCCCACTCGCCCACAAGAATAAACTCCCGCTCGCAGGTCGCGGTTTTTTGGCCCTCGCTGGTCCGCCATTCATAGCGGCGACGCAGCGGATCTGCACGCTGAAAATTTGGACTTTCGCGCAGGACCGTACAACCGCCGAGGCAGACTTCTGTACGTGACATCGTCTCCGTCTCGGGTTGGAGCCGGGAGTTGGCCCACGCCTGATAGCTCACCCCCACGCACAGCAAGACGAGCAAATACGAGAATGCCTGTTTCACCGGCCTAGCCTGCCATGCCCTGCCAGATCGGTCAAAATAGGAAACCGGGGTTCTTCTTCGTCATGATCCGTCGGCCCATTCAACTCAACTGTAGTCGGCGACTCGCTCCACAAGATGCCGCATTTTTGATTCCAGTTCGCCGCGGATGCCCTCGGGAAGATAACGACGAGCGCGGCGCCATCCAGGGGCAACAAGATGGCGATTCATGGCATCGGCAGCCGCCCCAAGACCTGCGGGGAGCGGCCGAAAATTGACGTCGAGGTGCCGATCGTGAGTCTCGATACGATGGACGGTAACGAGCGACGAGAGAATCCCAACGGCATGGCGGATTTTTGGATCTCCGCTGATCCGAGGGATCTTCATCAGGTCCAGAACAATGCGATTTCCGTTGGCCCCAACGATCATCTTTGGCATGTCCGGAAGGTAGGCGATCAAGTCGCCAGGTCGCGACAGATCCAGCGCGTTGGCGTGTAAAAGCGCGGAGATCGAGGTGCGTGTATCATCCAATGGAACCATCGACACCTGCTCAAGCCGAAGCTCAATGCGCATCGTGTCACCATTAATTTCGAGCTTATCGATAAAAATTGTCGCCCCGGCGCGCACTCGGCTCTCCATCAGCTCAAAAGACGCCGCGAGGGTCAGCCCGGGCTCTGCAGCTTCGATCTTCAGATCCCGCGCAGAGCCGTCTCCAAGCAACTCGCTGGCCAGCCACACAAAGGCCTCCACCGGTACACCTACGCGCAGGCCCACCGCGCTGCGCACCGCTCTCCCTAGCTCCTGTGGATGGCGACGGATGTACCGGCTCGCTGCTTTGAAGATCTTGTTGGGCCGGAGCATGAGCTCCGAGCATACGCCTCTGGAGCGCCGCCGTCTGCCCATGCCACAGCATCTCGCGCGACGATTGTGTCACCACCGCAATGGCTATCGACCCTACGTCTTTTATCCCGGGCACTCCCACAATCCTGCCCACCTGTCCTCAGCGATTCAGGCGGCCCGACCACGGTCCAACTCTGGGGCGGGATCCCCGTAGGTCACGACCCGGTTGCGACCGCGCTCTTTGGCGAGCGACAAACAATCATCGGCGATCGCCAGCGCCCTTTCCGCATCGATGCCCATCTCCGCGCCGGTGGTCATCAGACCAATGCTGGCGGTGATGCTCACGCGGCCCCCGGGAATTCGTACTGGAGCCTCCCCGATCGCCCTTCGAAGCCGCTCCGCCACAAAAGACGCACTATGCGCATCGCAGTCCGGAAGCACAACAACAAATTGTTCACCGCCATAGCGGCCGATACCATCGTAAGGCCGCAGGATCTCGGAGATGCGCCTCGCAACAGTGCGCAGCACTGCGTCCCCAGCGGCGTGCCCCTGTGTATCGTTAAGCCGACGGAAGTGATCGAGGTCCAGCATGATCGTCGCCACCTCCGTCCCATTCGAGCGCATTGATAGAAATCCCTTATCAAGAAAACGCATGATCCGGCGGCGGTTCCAGATCCCCGTCAGCAAGTCGCGATCGGCCTGGAGACACAAGGCCTCCCGCGCCTCCGCCAGCTCACGCCAAAGATCGACCAGGCTCCTCCCCATGCGCAGCTGCTGCTTGAGCTGGTGTCCGTGAAGGGGCCGAAGTGCATAGTCGTCGGCGCCGGTCTTTAGGCCCTCGACAACACCGCTCCGCTCCGTTTCGTCGACCAACCACAGAATATAGATCTCGGCCTCGCCCTTGGCACGCATCCAGGCACAAATGTCCTGTCCGTCGCATCCTGGCATCGCCCAGTCCAATAGCGCCAGCTGAGGTGCACCATCCCCCGACAACACCTGAAGGGCAGCCTCCCCGTCACTCACCTCTATGGGCTTGTAACCCCAAGATTCGAGCCATTCACAAAGGGTCTCGCGCGATTCGGCATCGCGCTCGGCAACAAGCACAGGAATACGAGTCCCCCTCTTGTCGAACCGAGTTCTCTGATCGCGTTGGGAGCATGCAATCACGATCAGAGTCTTCGACCTCCACACCGAGAACTGAAGCGAATGACTCAAGACCGTCGACGCGCTTCGCAATCATCGTGGGCGCGAAAATGCTAGGCTCCACGCCAATGGCCACCGCGCTCCCACGATGGTTCCTTGCTCCGCTGTACGCCGCAGCAATCGTCTTTTTAAGCTTCCCCGCCTGCACGGTACACACAGGAACCAGGACGCCCACCTCGACGCTGGACGGATCTGTATCGGCGGCACCGCCGATACAGATCCCGCGCGCCCCGGACCCCGCAGATGCCGTTTTTCTCGGATCGCAACACAGCTGTGTATTAAGCGTCTCTGGCAAGGTGGCGTGCTGGGGCCGCAACAAACACGGACAGCTTGGCAACGGCGACTACCGAGGCCGTGAACTCCCGGTGGAGATCGCTGAGCTCGACTCGGTGGCCGAGTTGGCCCTCGGCCGGGCCCATAGCTGCGCGAGGCTCGGATCCGGCAAGGTGTGGTGCTGGGGTGACAACGCACAGGGGCAACTTGGCGACGGACGCGCGGGGGCCGATCGAAAGAGCCCCCGTCCCGTCCTGGTCACAGGGCTCAACGATGCGGTCGAGCTGGTGTCTGGCGATGCACACCTATGTGCGCGACGAAGAACCGGAGCGGTCGTCTGCTGGGGGGACAATCGCCACGGCCAGCTCGCCAACCGGACACGCCCCTCATGGTCTACGCCGGTCGCCATCGCGGGCCTCGCCGACGCGCGTTCCGTCGCGGCCGGAGCAAGTCACAGCTGCGCACTACGTTCGAACCGTTCGACGATCTGTTGGGGCTCAAATCGACAGGGGCAACTCGGCGATGGCAGCACCCGTGACCATGAACGCCCGAGCCCGGTCCGTGGACTCTCGCTAGTCTCCAAGATCACCGCCTCAGGAACCCGAAGCTGTGCGGTGCACGTCGACGACCGCGTATCATGCTGGGGCGCAGGAAACCCGCACCCCCAGATGCTCGCGGGGCTGCGGACGGTCGCAGAACTCGCGCTGGGCCCGACTCACGCCTGCGCACGTGATCAAAGGGGAACCCTCCGGTGCTGGGGCAACAACAGCGACGGTCGACTCGGCGATGGCAGCACCCGGCGACGAATCAAACCTGGAGCTCGCGTTGAGCTCGAGCCGGCAAAAAGCGTCGCGGTGGGTAGCATGCACAGCTGCGCGGTCACACAAGAGGGCAAGCTCTACTGTTGGGGCGACAACCGCGAGGGTCTACTCGGGGGCCGGAACAATCCGCCCGCTCCAAACTCCGGTGACAACACTTTGGTGTGGCCCCGCGGCATTGAGTCCGCGATCGAAATCGTCGCCGGCGGACAACACAGCTGCGCCCTGGCCGACGACAGCACCGCTGTCTGCTGGGGTGACAATCGACATGGCCAGCTCGGCGACAGGAGCACCCGCGGCCATCAGGACCCGATCAAGGTTGCGGGTCTTGACGAGGTCATCGCCCTGGCCGCGGGCAAGGGCCACAGCTGTGCCGCCAAACGCACTGGAGACGTGTTTTGCTGGGGCGACAACAAGAGTGGCCAGGTCTCAGGGGCTCGCGAGCGCAAGGGGATCTTGAGTCCGGTGCCAGTCCCCGGGCTCACAGGCGCGCGGGCAGTTGCCGCGGGTGATTCTCACAGCTGTGCCATCGTCGATTCCGGAAAGATCCGTTGCTGGGGAAGCGACGAGCACGGTCAGCTTGGCGATGGTCCTGGCGACAAGAGCGGGGCCGCCCGCGGCCGCGTTACAACGATCTTCGACGCCGTCGAGCTCTCCCTCGGAGCGCGCCACAGCTGTGCCCGCCGGAGAACCGGAACAATCGTCTGCTGGGGGGAAAATCGTTGGGGACAGCTCGGAAATGGCGCTGGCGCGGCGCAACTCAAGACTCTTATTCATGCGCCCGTGAACGCACTGAAGGTGAGCGGCGCCGCAGAGGTCGCTAGCGGCAGCGAGTTCACCTGTGCCCGCATGGCGACAGGGTCGGTGGTCTGCTGGGGCCGCAACGACCACCAACAGCTCGGGAGTGGAACCCGAAGCAACGTGTGGACGACTCGCGTGCCTGCCAAGAACGTCGTTGGAGCAAGAACGATCGCATCCGGTGCCCGGCACGTCTGCGTAGGACTCGGCGGAGAGGTCTCGTGCTGGGGAGATGGCGAGGAGGGACAACTTGGGCGGGGCTCGACCCGCAATGCCCCCCTCGCTCGACCGGGGCCAAGCCTACGCGTGAAAGCCATCGCCGCGGGTGACAATCACTCCTGCGCGCTCTTGCTCTCCGGGGAGGTCGCTTGCTGGGGAAGCAACAAACAAGGACAACTCGGATCTCCGAAGCGCACGTTCAGCGCACGACCCCAACGGGTCGAGAGGCCCTAGTCCGCCCGCGATTTGCTCCGCCGACTTTGAGTCTAACTGCCCGGCAAGAAGCTCACTTCAAACCGCGGCACCGCCACTCCCGCTGCCAAAAACAGTTCATCTCCATAACGTTCGACCCACAGCACGTCACGAAGAGAAGAACGGTATACGTAGGTGCTCACCCGAGCGGCGCTCGGTCGCCCATGCTCGCCAACCGCCGCAACACTGGCCTGGCCGCGGCGGTCCAGCGCGTAACTCCGCTCTCGGCCCAACCCTTGCCGCGGCCGAATATTTCGCGGCGGCTCGCCCCGCATTGCATGGTCCTCAATCGCTTCGAGAAGCAACCACTTTTCGGCCCATGGCTGTCCGACGCCCTCTTGTGCACCACCCACGAGGCAGCGCCGACGATCTCCGTCGGCCATCACAACGACCATCGTCGTCGTTGACCCCTCTCGGAGCCGCAACACACCTTCGACCAAGAAATCTCCATCAAAGTTCGCATCGGCGGCTTCCACCAACACCACGTCCCCGCAACGCAGCGCATCGATCTTCAAGCTTTCGGCCTCCCTCGTCGCGGTCCCCTTGCCCTGCTTGCCCTGCTTGCCCTGCTTGCCCTGCTTGTCCTGCTCTTCCTTCTCCGTATCGCCGAACTCGGCATCGATACGCTGAGAGACCAGGGCACGAACCCGTGCGCTTCCTCGATCTTGCGAGGGAATCTTTGCCCGTCCCCCAAGGACTTCCGGAGACTCGCGCTCCTCGATCGCTCGGTTCCCGTCGCCCCAATCTCGAAGCCGCCGCGCTGCGAGCACGCCGACCCAAAATGCACCCGCGATGGTCATGGCCGCCAAAAGTGATGAAATTTCCAACATGATCGCGCAGTGCGCAGGTGCGAAGAGCCGTGCTCACACCCGCCGCCGAGAATATACCGCTGGAGGAAGTGACCAGCACATAGGCGCCAAGAGCCTTTTTTGGGCCCCCTGAAGAGTTGCCGTCTGCGCGCTTGACGGTGGGTCTCCAGGGCCGATACAAGGCGCAGGACGCCAAGCCCGGAGACCTCGGATTGCCGGGTTGAGTGGCCGTAGGCGGCGTCTCAACGCCATGCAACAAAATCCCTGGGATCCCGAAGGCGTCGACACGGCACTGGATCCATCCGGCAAATTGGCGGATGGAGTCTGCGTAGACGATATCGATCTGCGCGCGCTCTACAAAAATCTCGTCGCGGCGCGCTGCTTCGATCTCAGACTCAGTCGGCAGTCCTTGCCGATGTGGACCAGTTCCGCGGGCGAAGAAGCGCCACTCGTCGCCATCGGGAGTCTGCTGACAGGCCTGCCCGACTGGGCCTACGTCGGCCCTCGCGACACCACCGTAGGCCTTATACGAGGGGTTCCAGTCGAGGAGATCCTCGGCCAGGCTCACGGGATGAGTACGAGCGAGAGCCGGGGACGCCTGCAACCAGGCCTCGTTTCAAGCCTCGAGCATCGGCTCGCACCGATGACCGAATCGCTCGGCATCGGCGTGGCGATCGCCGCTGGCCAAGCCCGCGCCCACGTCCAACTCAAAGAGGACACCGTCACAGTCGCCATCTTCGGCGAAGGCCTCTCGACCTGCGGCGGGCTGCAAGAGGCCATCGCGCTCGCTATTTACCAGGACCTCCCTCTTGTGCTCGTCTGCAAGAGCCGTCTTTGGCCCACCGCGGCCCCCGCCGAGGCCGGTCTCTTGGGCGACAGCACCGCAGAACGTTTTGCGGCCTGCGGACTGCGGACTCGGCGCATCGATGGTGCCGATCCTGTCGGCACCTACCTCGCGGTGCAAACAGCGCTATCGCGTGCCCGGAAGGGCGAGGGCCCCGCGCTGATCGAGGTCGTGGTGACCCCTCAGTCCATCGGTGGTCAACAAGATCCGACCGAGGCCCCACCGCCCCATCGTGACCCCATCGAACGTCTACGCCGTCTGCTCGATCTCCGCCGCGAGTGGACACAGACCTTTCAAGATGTGATCGAAGCGGAGATCAACGGACGCTTTGACCACGCTCTTCAAACCCTCAACCTAGGAGCGCAACCGTGACGGTACTGGAACAGCTCTCCCAATGTGTGGCGCAGCTCTTGCGCGACGATCCACACCATCTCCTGCTCGGGGAGGATGTCCGCGACGGGGGCATGCTCGGACTCTCACGGGCCGCGGCCGAAGACGACGCCCTGCGCGATCGACTGGTATCGACCCCTCTCGGTAGCCACGCCACCATCGCCTATGCAGGAGGCCTGGCCATGGCAGGCTTAAGACCGATCGTCCTGTTGCCCTCTGCCTCGGCGCTGCTCGAGGGTTTCGCAGCGTTGCGTGAGGTCGCAAGACTTCACTGGCGCAGCGGAGATAGACGCCGGGCCCCCGTCGTCTACGTCGCTCCTTCCGGACCCGGATTCGGCCTCGGAGGCGACGGCGCTGAATCTCCCGAAGGCGCCCTCGCCCAGGTACCTGGGCTTAGGATCGTCTGCCTTGGCTCGGCCCACGAAGCCTGCGCGACCCTTCAGTCGGCCGCCTCCTCGGATCAAGAAGCAACCTTTGGCCAGTCCGGTGGACCGATCGTCCTGCTGATTCCACGAACGCTGGCAGTCGCGGAATCAACACATCAAGCGCCGACGCTCAACCACCCGCTCGGCTCCGCCCACTCCTTGTCGCCCATGCGAGATACCGACCGAGCGACCGTCTTCGCTTGGGGAGCCACGCTGGAACTCGCGCGTCTGGCGGCGGATGCCAGCCCGTTCCCGGTCGCGGTGATCGATGTCGGCGCCCTCGCTCCGCTCGACACCACCGGCCTGCTCAAAGCGGCGCGAGCCACCGGAAAACTTGTCATCGCCCATGCGGGGCCACGCAGCCACGGCGTCGGCGCCGAACTTGCCGCGATTTTTGCCGACCAAGCCATTCTCCACCTCGACGCTCCCGTTGTCCGGGTCTGTGGCCACGACGGTCCACAGGACCGACACGGCGAATGGTCGGCCCTGCCGACCGCAACCGCCATCGCCGACGCGATCGACAGCGTCGTCGCGTACTGATCTCTTGTTGCCGGAAAATCCGACATCATCTTGGAATCTCCGGGGCCGCGCTGATGTGGCCCCGTCCCCCGCCCGAAGGGGCCACGAAAGCACTACGTATGTCCGAGTTCAAGCTTCCCGAAATTGGTGAGGGCGTCATCGAAGGTGAGATCGTCCGTTGGTTGGTCCAACCTGGCGAGCCCATCCAAGCGAACCAAGGCCTGGTCGAAGTCATGACCGACAAGGCCACCATCGAGGTTCCCGCCTCACTCGCCGGAACGATGGTCGAACACCGAGCCGCGGAGGGTGACATCTGTGCGGTTGGCGCGGTGATCGCTATCCTCGAAGAGGGCGGGGCCGCTCCGGCCATCGCGACTAGACCCGTCGACTCCACAGGCCAAGAGCACGCAGCGGTGGCCAAGGTCCTCGCTACACCCGCCGCACGACACTTGGCCCGCAGCGCGGGCATCGACCTCGCCACGGTTGCTATCGACGAACGTGGACGCATTACAAAATCGGATGTGCTCGCTCACGCGGAGCGTCCTGTGGTCGAAAGCGTACCGGCAGGGCCTCCTATTCAGACCACGTCCTCGACAACGGCAGTCACCGCGACAAGAACAACGCCGGGAAGGCCCGCTTCAACCATGACGCCGGTCACGCGCTGCGCCTTCGCAGACCGCGACGACGAGCGAATCCCCTTCCGAGGCCTTCGCCGAAGAAGCGCGGAACTCATTCACAAGTCCTATGCCACCGCCGCGCACTACACCTATGTCGAAACGATCGATGTCACACGACTCGTAGCGCTACGCAAACAAGCCAAGGTCGCTGCCGCCGAGTCGGGGGTCAATCTCAGCTACCTGCCCTTCATCATCAAGGCGGTGGTGCACGGCCTAAAAAAATACCCGATCGTAAACTCCTATCTCGATGTGGAGAGTTCGGAGATCGTCTTGCGCAAGCGTTACCATATCGGTGTTGCAGCCGCGACCGACCAGGGCCTCATGGTCCCAGTCATCCGCGATGCAGACGCCCTCAGCCTGCTGGACCTGGCTCGCGAGATTTCACGTCTGGCGGAGGGCGCAAAGACCGGTCAGCTCGCACGCGAAGAGCTCAGCGGGAGTAGCTTCAGCGTCACCAGCTTGGGCACCATCGGGGGGCTACTTGCTACACCCATCCTAAATGCCCCTGAGGTCGGAATTCTCGGTGTCCATGCCATCCGAAAGACTCCGATCGTCGATGCCAACGACAAGATCGTCATCGGTCACCTCATGAATCTCTCTGTTTCCTTCGACCATCGAATCGTCGATGGCTTCGAGGGCGCCTCGTTCTTGCAAGAAGTGAAGCGCTATCTCGAAGATCCAACCCTCTTGCTGCTCTCAAGCATCTAGGACGCACCCATGGCAACCATCAAAAAGAAGGCCCTCATCATCGGCGCCGGCACCGGCGGCTACCCCTGCGCCATCCGTCTCGGCCAACTCGGCGTCAACGCAATGCTCGTCGAAAAAGATCAGCCCGGAGGCGTCTGTCTCAACGTCGGCTGCATTCCCTCGAAGGCGCTGATCAGCGCTAGCCGTCTCTACGAAAAGGCTCAACATGCCGAGAATATGGGCGTGACCTTCGGCCAAGCCAGCGTTGACATGGCCAAGATGCAGCAGTGGAAACGCGGGATCATCAACAAGCTGACCTCAGGCGTAAAGGGACTCGTCATCGCCAACGGCTGCGACTACGTCAACGCTCGCGCGGAGTTCCTTGGACCCAAAAGGGTCAAGCTTCACTACTCGGATGGAAAACCATCAGACATCGTCGAGGCCGAACATATCGTGGTAGCGACCGGTTCGTTGCCGATCGCTATCCCTGGGTTTGAGATCGACCAAAAACGAGTCGTCGACAGCACCGGTGCGCTCGCCCTCGACACAATCCCCGATGAAATGGTGATCATCGGCGGCGGCATCATCGGCCTCGAACTCGGCCAGACTTTTCAACGCCTCGGCACAAAGATCACCGTGATCGAGGGTCTCGAGCGCATCTTGATGCCCTGCGAGAAAGACGCTGCCCAACTGGTCGCGCGCGCCATCAAAAAAGCCGGAGGCGAAATCGTTACCCAGGCCATGGCCAAGGGCTGGGAAGAGCGCGACGGAAAGGCCTTCGTCAATGTCGAGGTCAAAGGCGAAACCCGCTCCTTCTCTGCCGACGTGGTGCTGCTCGCCGTCGGCCGCCGACCGGTCACTCGGGGCATGAACATCGAAAAGACCGGCATCCACATCGGCAAGGGAGGCTTCATCGAGGTCAATGACCAGCTCAAGACCAACATCGCCGGCCTCTACGCGGTTGGAGATGTGGTCGGGCAGCCCATGCTCGCGCACAAGGCATCGCACGAGGGCGAAGTTCTCGCCGAAGTCATCGCCGGAAAGAACGCGGTTAACGATGCCCGCTGCATACCCAACATTGTCTTTACCGATCCCGAGATCGCCAGCGCGGGCCTCGGCGAACAAGAGGCCAAAGACAACGGGTACGCCATCGAGGTTGGAAAATTTCCTTTTGGCGCCAGCGGACGAGCGATGGCCATCGATGAAGCTCACGGTTTCGTCAAGGTGATCGTCGACAGCAAAGACAATCGCGTGCTTGGAGTACACATCGTCGGACCCGAAGCCAGCGACCTCATCAGCGAGGCGGCGCTCGCCATCGAAATGGGCGCCTTCGCCGAGGACATCAGCCTCACGATTCATCCCCACCCCACCTTGGGCGAGGCCCTCATGGAAGCGGCCAAGCACGCCATCGGCGAGGCCGTCCACGTGCAAAACAAGAAGCGCAAATAGCCGCGCAAAAGCCTCTCGCATCGCGGACAGTCTCACCACCGCCGCGATGTGGAAGGGTTTAGCCGAGGGATCTAGCCGTTTGTCTCACTTTCCCCGGAAGGGGTCTCACGCGGCTCAATCGCAGTCTCCAAAGAACGAGCGAGATGGTGGAAGTCGCTTCCTGGTTCAACAAAACTAGTGGATGTCAGCATCGTCTTCTCGTCGATCAGCTCTGAAAATGGGACATAGCGTAGCTCGAACTGCCCACTCGCGCTCACCATGTGGCCATCAAGGCCCTCTTCAACGAGACCCCGGTAGGCGCCAATTCCCAGCTGACTTCCAAGCATGACATCAAAAGCATGCGGCGGAGAACACCGAGCTTCGTAGCCGACTTGGACGGCCGTCACTTTCTTGCTGCGCCCGGTCTGGGCCTCGAAGCGTCGCCCAACGGTCTCAGCGACAAGCTTGGCCAAATTGATCTGGCCAAGAGAGATATGACCGTGCTCGTCCCGTGGAACATGGGTCAAGAATCGCTCCGACAAAGCCTCCCCGAGACCTTCAGCCAGCACGACGGTCCCGTAGTATTTCTTTCTTCTCTCACGGGTCAAAATCAGATCGACGATTCGATCTGCCAGAGCATCGAGCGACAATTTTCCACCGACTCGCTCCGCCGATCCCTCGAGCCCCGTCTCGGTGCACAGCGCCTCATCGAGGTCCTCAACCCCAACCACCATATGGGCCTCACCCGCGATGGCGACTCCATAAGACAGCCACCCGGCCTTTCTTCCCATGGCTTCGACAATGTAATAGCAGTTGGTCGCTAACGCATCGGCACGCAGATTCAAGAGCTCCTTCGCCATGACGTCAACCGCTGTGAAAAATCCGAAGGTGAAATCGATCCCGGGATAATCGTTGTCGATCGTCTTTGGCACGTGAATCACTCGCACGCGCGGCATGTTGGGTGGAAGATGCTTCTGGAACTCATAAATATAGTTCGCCGTCTTCAAGGTGTCGTCGCCACCGATCGAGATCAATGCATCGATGTTCAATGCCCGCAACGCCCCATAGACCCGGCGCAAACCGCCATTTTTTTCCTCGTTCTTGAGGTCTGACGCTTGCTCAATCCCTCTGCCTGGGTTGGCCCGCGCCGTGCCTATCTCCACGCCTCGCCGATTGCGCAGTCCGCGCAAATCTTTCTCCTTGAAGGTGCGATAGTGCTCGCCCTCCACCAGGGGATGGGTCACCGGGTCATATTGTTGGAGAAACGAATAGCCATGAAAGAAGCCGAGGACCTCGCGTCCGTCCTCAAGATAGGCTGTGACCGCCGCGGCGATCACAGCGTTTGCAGCGGGAGCCGGCCCCCCCGAAAATAGGATGCCCACTCGACGGATGTCTCCGCTGGCCGAATGGGAGGGGGCTGTTGAAACGCTGTTGTCTTTGTTTTTTGGCATGATCGGCTTCCTAAGTTTCGCAACTACGACCCCTCAACACTGTCTTCGATTCGCTCGAAAGTGTTGATCAATTTGTCCAATGCGCCCGCTCTTCTCAGAAGCAGCGCCACTTCCGCAGCGTGCGCGTGTCGGTATTTTTCTGCGCTCAACATCCCAGGATTTCTTAAAATGAGGGTAGGATGTACAGACCCTATCTGTGCTGTTGAGCGTTCGGGGTGAAGGTCTATCATGAGAAATGCCAGGAAATGTTCACTCCCCATGACGCTCGTCAGCCTCGCCGCCGTGCTTGGTCTTGGCACCCTCTCCCTAAGCGCCTGCGATGGCTCGGAGCAGGGCGACGGTACGGATGAGCATGAAAACAAGAACTCCGGCGGGAGTGCCAGCGGAACTTCCAACAGCCAAGACACGGGCGACACGGGCGACACCGGTGACAACAGCGACACCGGCGGCGTCGGCGAAAACAGCGCCGACGCCGACGCCGACGCCGATGGCGATGGTCTCAGCGATGCCGAAGAGGCGGAGCTCGGCACCGACCCCAATCGAAAAGACACCGACGACGACACCTACTGGGACAGCTGGGAGGTCGCCGAAGGCACCGACCCTCTCGACAAAGAAAGTCGAATCTACACTGGGTACTGGCCTTACTACCCCGACAAAGAAGAACTTGAGCAGGGAACCTGGGCGGCCGCGAGTCACACCGCCGGCAGCCCATTCGCGCGGTTTCAATACGAAGATCAACACGGTGAATCTGTCGACATCTACGACTTCGCCCATGTCGTCAACGACGCTGGAGATGAGGTCTTCATCGTCATCGATATCTCCACCGTCTGGTGTGGGCCCTGCAACGACATCGCCGATTGGATCGGCACCAACACCGGTCCATCTGCAGAGGGTCTTGAGACCTCGTACCCGACCATGCGCGACAAAGTACACAACCGCGAGATCTTCTGGATCACGGTCCTCTACGAGGATGCCGCCCACGAGCCCGCCCAGAGCTCAGACGCCGTGGCCTGGTCCGTGGCCCATCCGGATCAAGCCATCCCCGTGCTCGTCGATCAGGAGCGCCAAATGGCGATCCAATATGGATCGAAAGGAATTCCCTTCTTTTTCATCGTAGATCCAGCCATGGCCGTGGAGTACTGGCCTCCCACGGGAAGCGGCTACCAGACCCTCTCGATCATCGAGAGCTATCTGTAGCCCCAAACTACGCCTTCAAGACGGTCCCGGGGTGGCATACTCGCGGGCCGTTTTTTTTTTGCGCTCAACGGTCCATCCTCAAGATCACGCGACCACGCCTCCCCTCCCCACGCTCACTCAGGGCGTGAGCGAGCGCCAAGGGGAACTCATTCAGCGGATAGCTAGCGGCCACTCGATTGTGGAGGCCGGCCTTCGCCAGCCGCTGTAAATCCGTATGGACTCGATCTCGACCTCGCGCACTGGACCAGCGGCGCAACCAAAATCCTCGCATCGAGATGTCTCGAAATACCGTCTCGGTCACCCCTAGCTGCCCCGCTTTTCGCGTCATCGCTCCGTAGCAAATCACACACCCCCCATCCTCCAAGCGTTCAGCCAGCTGCGCACTTATGGCGCCACCGCTCCCGTCGAATGCGATCGCCGCTCGCTCGGGGAACACCTTGCGGTCGAGAGAACGCCGTGGAAAAATGGCCGTCGCGCCGAGGCCGAGCAAGTACTCGCTGTCTTCGTCCTCGCCGACAAGATTGTAGGTCCGAATGCCACGCTGTGCAGCCAGTTGAATCACATATTGACCCACCCCACCGCCACCGGGGCTCTGAATGATCGCCTGCCCCGGACTTAGGCCCGCCATATCCAAAAGGGCGTGTGCCGAGAGCCCATTCACGCGCAACATGGAAGCCTGAACAGGGTCAGAATCGGCCGGCAACACCACGAGGTCCTTTGTCGTCACCGTCAGCTGCTCCCGCCAACATCCCGCCCGCAGGGGGACGGCGACCTGATCTCCCGGTTTGATCCCCTCGACAGCCGCCCCCACAGACTCCACACGCGCCACCCCCTCGGAGCCTGCGATCGCTGGCGGGGCACCGCCAACTGGATACAATCCGCGAGCAATCAAAAGATCCATGGGGTCGATCGGGCTGGCCAACATCTGGAGCCGCGCCTCCCCTTCACCGGGCTCCGGCGCCTCGGCCATGGCATCCAGCACCCAAACTTTCCGTGGATCACCAAGACCACGGTGGTAGACGGCCAGCATCTGGGCCAGATAGCTCGCCAAGCACCGTAATTTCAAGCCCCGGCGTGACCATCCGGATATCTGGAGCGGTTTCGTTGCGTCTGAGCCGCGCAAATTGCACAATCCCGCTACCCGATGGCTCAAGCCCCTTGTCATGTCCCCCCTCTGCGGCCGCGGCTCGGTCTTACCCGCCCTTGGGTAGTCTCGCCTCTTTCGCTGTGGCCCCGTCATGGCACCCCGCGGGACGAGGTCGCCAACTCCCTAAAACTTCCTCCGACAGGGCGGGCCCCCGGCCGGAGGTCAATGTGAGTCGGGCCCCGCCCGAGATCGACACCACACGCCTCGGCCGCGTGGCCCATCGCCCAGACTGGAGCCATGGGCGGCTCGCGCTGCTCGGCGACATACACGGCAACAACCACGCATTTTTGGCGGCCTACGAGGCGATTAAACGCGCGGGCCTCACCCGAGTGGCCATCCACGGCGACCTTCTGAGTTACGGCTGCACCCCCAACGAGTGTCTCGCTACCCTCCAGCGATTCCTTGACGATTTTGACTGTGTGTTGCTCGCGGGCAACCACGAGGCCTTCTATTTCGTCGACGCTCAAGACACCGAAGTTCTCTTCGGGCCCCATAGCTCTATGATCGCGGACTCAATCCGCTGGACTCGGACACAGATTGAGGGCCTTGATCTCGCGCAATCGTTTCCGTGGCACGACACCGCCACGATCGGGCCCATGATCGTTCGACACGCGAACCCGTACAGGCAAGGCAGCTGGCACTACGTCGATCTCGAGGATGACGAACTGGAAGCCGCGACGGAAATCGAGGCTCGCGGAGCGCGCTGGCTGGTCGTCGGCCATACCCACCGCCCACGGCTGACAAGGGTCGAGGCGAACCAGGCCCGACGAATGCCCCTCGAAATTCCGGTCGCAATCCGCCAGGAGCAAACATGGATCTTCAACACGGGCTCCATAGGCCAACCACGCGGGAATGGCTCAACCTGGCTTGAGATCGATCTCAGGCGCGACGATGCGGGGCCCTCCACCGCGAGGGTTCATCGGCTTGACTACAATATCCATGATCATCTGGAGACCGTGAAATCCTCCGGTCTGCCTGATGAAACAATCGCGCGGCTCTGTCGATATTTTGTCGGATAGCGAAAGCCAAACCAACACACTTCATCGCGCGCGATGAAGGTTCGCCAGGACTGAGATAGGGTCTACCCGTGAACTTTCTTTCCCATGCGGTCTTGGCGGAGAAGCGCAGCAACGATCCTGCCTATGTTCTCGGGTCCATGCTCCCAGACTTTGCGAGCATGGCTGGTTTGAGGATCGCCTCGGTGGAAGACCCGCAAGTCTCAAAAGGCGTCGATTTTCATCACGCGGGCGACGACGCCTTTCATGGTGCACCGCTTTTCCTCGAGATGATGGGAGATGCCCGCGACACCCTCGAAACATCCGGCCTCGATATGGGTCCTGCCATGGCTGTCAGTCACGTGGGACTTGAGCTTCTGCTCGACGGTTGGTTGGTGACGCGAGAGGGTGCTGGAGCCTACCGCCGGGCCATGCTCCATGCCCACAAGCACGGTGCCACGGTCCGATGGACGCGTACCCGTGGCCAAGAACAGTGGCAAAAAATATGTACGCGCCTCCGTGATGCCCCCATTCCTGAGCGCTACGTCGAGCCTAAATTCATCACCGAACGGCTCCAGAGAATGCTCGCGCATAGGCCACGTCTCGCGCTGCGGGAGGAGAATCTCAACGCTGTTCATGCCTGGACACTCGCGACGAAACCCCAGCTCTGGGAACGGGCGAGCGAGCTCTTTGACCAGGTCGAATCCCGGCTCGCCACTACCCGCCCATCATTCGCGTGAGGTCCTTCGTAAGGTTCTTCTGGTGGGCCTCCAGGGTACCACCGCCGATCTCGAGCAATTTCGCATCACGCCAGAGCCGCTCCACCGGGAACTCTCGACAATAGCCCGCGCCCCCCATCACCTGCATGGCGAAATCGGCGACTTCCTTGCCCACCGGCGCGGCGAACAACTTGGCAGCATCAGAGCCCAAACGGGCTCGCCGGTCCGCACCAATGTCGCGGGCGACATTGTACACAAGGGCCTTTGCAGCCTCCGTCTTGGCGTAGCCCTCGCCGATGTAGCGCTGAATTTGGCCGAAGCGGTTGATCGATTCACCAAAGGCTCGGCGCTCGTTGGCGAACTTCACCATAATTTCCACACATCGATCCGCGATACCAACACTGATCGCGGCCAAGGTGAGGCGCTCGATCTCCAGGTTTCGCATCATATGAGTCATGCCCCCCCCCGGCTCCCCGCACAGATTCGCTCGGGGTATTCGGCAGTCTTCAAAGATCAACTCAGACATGGTTGACCCGCGCATACCAAGCTTGTCGATGTGCTTTGAAGTCGAAAAACCTGGGCATCCTCGATCGACGATGAAAGTGGTCAGCTCACCATCAAGTTTCGCGTAGACCAAGAAACAGTGGCCCTCGCTGCCGTTGGTAATGTAGGTCTTCACTCCGTTCAGCACGTACTCATCGCCCGCGACAACGGCTGTGGTGTTCATCCCCAGGACATCCGTCCCGGCTCCAGGCTCCGTCATCGCCATTCCGCCGATCCATTCGCCGGTGATCACCTTTTCGAGGTAGCGACCACGCTGTTCCTCGTTCGAACAATGGAAGAAATTGTTCACGAACAACACCGCATGCGCCAAGTAAGCGAGCGTAAACCCGGGGTCGAACTTGCCAAGTTCGTGATGAACGATCACCGCAGCAGTCGCGTCGAGACCCGCTCCACCGTGTTCGAGTGGGACCGTAATGCCCAGCAGGCCCAGCTCTCCTGCCTTGCGAAAAAGTGGCACGTCCAAGACCCCTTTCTCGTCGCTGGCCGCGGCCCGTGGCTCAACCTCTCGTCGAGCAAACTCGGCGACCATCGTTCTCAGCATCCGATGTTCATCGGTGGGATTAAACAGTGAATCTGAACTGAGTTCACTCATTGAGACAAAGATGCCTGCTTTGCACGCACCCGCAAACCAAAAAGGTGTCACGACGGGATAGCGAACATTGCGCACCTCGAAAAATCCCGCTGCGCAATTCGCCCTCGTCTCTCGGACCACGGACGGTCGCGTAGGATAAGTCCTCAATCGCCCCTGAGCCCCCTCCGACCTTGATCGACCAGGAGCGAAGGCTATGGTGAAACGATGGCCACGGAGTCAGAGGACCGCGACGATGCACCTGCAAGGAATCTCGGTCTCCCTAGGGCGGTCGGCATTTTCAGCCTCCCGGTGGTCGGTGCGGCCGGTCTACCGCTTCTGCCCGATGGCAGCAGCTTCCTAGAGCTGTTGGGCGGGGCTTTCGAGCGCGAGATCATCGAGGGGCTGGTCATAATTGCTGGCCACGGCTCGCCCTTCCTTTTGGGATTGAGCCTGTGCCTCGCCGGCCTCGTGCCCATGGGAGTCCGTGGGCACGAAATTCTTCGCTCGTGGAGCTATGCTGCGCTCTGCATGGTGCATGTGCAGCTCATCCTGACCGGCATCGTCTTGGTAAGGGGCGGAATCGGATTGGTTCCCCACGCCCTCCTGGGGGTGGGCATCGTCAGCGGGATCCATCTCGCCTACTACGGCGCTTTGTGCAGAGCGCGCAGAAAAAGCTCTGAGGGCACACCTCCGCACTCGTGGATAGCCCGCTGGGGTGCCATGCTGATCGTAACAATTTCCGCGTGGCTACGGCTTCAACGAATCGACGGGGTTCAATTTGGAGTGGCGGTCGACGTCTTGATGGCAGCTGCCCTGCTGCTCGGCTGGCGGACCGCTCGCCCAAACAATCCCAGCGACGCCCGCTAGACGACCCCCACCCGCGAATTGGCGAGAGCCGATATCACGTTGATAGCGGCTCTCATGGTGCGCACGCGTGAGCGTGAATCGGAGATTGAATCGAGTCGTAGGAGCGTGAAAAGGAGCGAAGCAGCGTGCGCGAGGGGATGCTCACATCTTTCGAATGCAGGGTCAAATATGCGCTTTGACCAAGAACGAACCCCAGGCCAAACACACCTATCCCTCATTCTCGGAGTCCGCCCCTGCGGCGGGCTCGACCTCAGGCACCAGCACCCCATCCGTCTCACTGTCACTCGACGGCCCGGACGGCTTCAACGGGGCGGAGAGCCCCTCCTCCGTCTCCGCGCCTACGGTCGGTTCCTTCGGATCACGACCAGGCAAGGACCGTTTGCCCCGGCAGGCGTCGCACAGTCGATCTACGGGCGGCTCGCCCTCGGTCAACGGACCCAAGTGCATTCCAGGGCTGTAGATCCACGTCCCCTCGCAACCCTGTTGTGCGCAGGGCATGGTCTCGGATCCCTCCGGCAAGCTGCCCGAGGCCACGCCGGGCGCAGCGAACTGACTGCGCGTGCAATCTATACACAGACGAATCGGATCAGATCGACCCGCGAGAAATCCCTGAAGCTGTGCGCCGGTTTTATACTTCCACTTCTTTTCGCAATCCGGTCGACCGCAAGCCATGTCGCGATCTTTGTTGATGTGGCAAAAATCGCGACAGGTCTCACACATCCGCTTTGGAAGAGTCAGTGCCGCCGAACGATCGCCGCTTCCGAGCGCCAGCCAAGCTCGCATCTGCGTCCCTTGGTCCCAGATCCACGTGCGCGCGCACCCGTGCACTTTGCAGGGATGTTCGCTGTCTTTGAACGAGGAGAACTTCGCGGCACAAACCGAACACATTTTTTGCGGCGGCCCCTCAGACACCTTGCGTTTACGTCGACGCCTGCGTTTTTTAGTCTGCGAGTCAGACTCAGTGGCGACCGCGCCGGGGTCTCTACCCACAACGTTTTTTGGGCCATCATCGCCTTCTGGGCCAACGGTCGAAATCTCCGTGGTGAGCAAAGTCGGCTCGGAAGAATCTGTGGCCGCGGTCACAGATGCCCCCGGGTCGACGCCTCCGGCCCCTCCATTTTTTTTGCCGGCAACATCATCGCGCGATTGCTGCCGCTTCGCCCAGACGCGATGCCGCAGCTGGGCATCCCGGGTCCACGTCCACGTCCGGCCGCAACTTGCCAGTTTGCATGCCAGCTCCGTATCAACAACCGATTTCTCCTCATCGAAGCAGCGATCGCAGAGACGATGCGGAGTCTTCACTCGCCCATGGCGCTGCATCTGGTGCAGTTGGGCGCCCCGTTTCCACTCCCATGTCGCCTCGCACCACGCGTTTCGACAACCGATCGCCCGGTCAGCGAGATCGTTAAACTGAGCAAGATGTTCGTCGCACATCCGCTGTGGAGGTGGCTTCCCCATGCTGCGAATTTGCTGGCTCCCAAACCACGTCCACGAGTTCTTGCAGCCATTCACGCGACACGGCACGTCACGATCTTGCACGGCAGAAAATAGACCTGCGGTGAGGGGTGAATCATCGCTGCGCCCACCGCCTGAACGCGGACCACGTTGAGAACGGCCTCTCCCCTCTTTTTCGTCGCGTGGCCGTTGCCCACGACTCGCTCGAGACGGAGCCGAAGCCCGGTCGCCATCGGACGTGCGCGCACTCGAAGACCCTCCTGGGCTTCTCGGCTCTGCTTTCGTCTCGTCCGCGCCAGCCTCGGTCGATCGGCCTGGCCCGTCGCGTCGGTTCCGTCGTCCGCGACGACGAGGCCGGTCCGCGTCGGCACCCGCCAACTGCGCATCGACGCCAGGGGTCTCACCTGAAGGAGAATGCTCGGTCTTCGGCTCCTGAGCCACCGAGGGAGTATCATGCCCTTGCGCTCGGCCGTCCAGTGCCGATGCTCCCACCCCAGCAAGTTCGATTTCGTCGAAGCGACCTCCGCCGAATCCACCGAAAGACCCCTATTATGCTCATTTTAACCATCGCCGCCTTCGTTGTCGGTGCGACCGTCGGGTCCATGACCTTTCAGGCCGCAAAAAAACGCGTCAAAAAAAAGAATAATGTCCCCGCGATCGCCGGGATCGCCACCGGAATTCTCTCTGCCGCGGTCTTCCCGTATCTAATAAGCTGGCTGATCGTGCCTGCCGGGATTGGCGCAGGCGTGATCTACTATCTGCGCAAAAAAGAACAAAAGGCCCTCCCGCCGGGCCAATTGTGACGGACCCGAGACTCTCGTGAACGGCTACAGACCCAAAGTCGCGTAGTAATAGACCATCGGCGCAACAAAGATCAGACCATCCACACGATCCAGCATGCCGCCGTGGCCCGGAAGTATGTTCCCGGAGTCTTTCACCCCAAAGGTGCGTTTGGTCATGGACTGGACCAGGTCACCAATTTGCCCCAGCACACTCCCCACCAGCCCCAGCGCAACCGCGTGGGCCACAGGGAGCTCCGGCAGCAACCAAAACGTTCCCAGACCGAGCTGTGCCAGGACACCTCCAAGCAGGCCCCCGAGGGCACCTTCCCGGGTTTTGTTGGGGCTGACGGCCTCGTAGAGCTTATGACGACCCAAGGCTCGCCCAACAAAGTAAGCGGTGGTGTCCGACAAAAATGCGGTGCCAAGCGCCAACAGCAGCCAGGCCCCGCCGGACTCAAGCTGCACCAGCAGTGGCCATACACAGGCCATCATCGGCACATAGAGCAGGCCTCCGAGCGCGATCGCCATATGCCGCCCAGCCTGTGGAAGATGCCGCTTACGCAGCAGGACCGCCACACACAGGGTGATCGCGGATACCGTCAACACTGGAGGCAGACTGCGGGCGGGCGTGTACACGAAACTGAGCGCAGTGACGGCCGTACACGACCCCGCAAACACGAGCCGGATGCCCACTGCCCTGTCTTGAGCACTCACGGGTAGCGCCATTCGCAGGTACTCATCGCCCGCGATTCCCACGGCGGCGATCGAGAGCAACAATATCGCGTAGTGGGTAGGATCAAGAAAAATGGCCGCGACCACCATCGGCACGAGCACCGCAGCGGTGGCGATACGTTTTGCCAGATTGCTCATGGAGTTCAGCCTTCGCTTCCCTGTGAGGGTACTGCCTGAACCGAGCATGCCGCCTCAACGGCACTATTTTTGGGGCTGGTGCTGGGAACCGAGGAATCGACGGGGCCCGAATCGCTCGGCGGGCGGCCGGTCAGCCCGAAGCGACGCTCTCGACTCGCGTAGTCCCGAAGTGCCTTCATTAGATCTTCCTTGCCAAACTCCGGCCACATCGTCTCCGTAAAATAGAGCTCAGCGTACGCCACTTCCCACAGGAAAAAGTTTGAGACACGCCGCTCGCCACTCGTCCGGATCAACAGATCGAGAGCGGGCAAACACTTGCTCGAAGGAAGGTAGGACTCCACGAGCGAGACGTCGACCTTCTCCGGATCGATGCGGCCCGCCACCGCATCCCGGCACAGCTCCTGAACCGCACGAGCGATGGTCTCTCGGCCCCCGTAGCTCAGGGCGAGGCAAAGGATCATCCCTTCGTTTTTGGCCGACACCTCCATCAACTCCTGCAAGGGCGCGCGCACAATCAAAGGCAGACGATCGGTGTCGCCAACCGTCACCAAGCGAATCCCGTTGTCGAGGATTTCCGCGCGTTCCTCGATGAGGTACCTGCGCAACAATTCCATGAGATGAAAAACCTCTTGGGGAGGCCGATCCCAATTTTGACTCGAAAAGGCGAACAAGGTCAGCGCCTCCAAGCCAGCACTTCGCCCGGCACGGACCACGTCACGAACGGCGTTGGCCCCCTCGCTGTGGCCGACGGTTCGCACCATCCCACGCTCGTTGGCCCAGCGGCCGTTGCCGTCCATGATCACCCCCACATGGCGGGGAAGCCGATCTGCCGGGATCTCGAGCATGGTTTCGTGACTCTTGGCGGCAGGCTTCGCCATCGCCCGCGGGATACCACGGGTCGCCGACCACCGTCCACGCATGAACCCAGTGCCCCCGGCCGATCCGCTTGCTGCCGGCGCGCAAAGCACAAAGAAGAACCCGCACCCTGGGATCGGCGCCCTTGCCGGGCCGGGTTCCCGGCCTTAGACTCCGCTCCCACGCGTGGACAGCAGAATCTGAGGACGGATGAGCAACGCCGAAACTGTAGAATCCTATTTGCACCGTAGCGACCTTCCCTACGAGCAGCTCGATCCCGAGACCTGGGTCATCTTGCTGCCCAATCAGCGTCGAAGCCGCCTGGCTCTGCGCATCGATGATCCAATCGTGTTGTTCAGTACTCCGGTGTTGAACATCTCGGCAGACACCATGGATCGCGAGCGACTGTTCCAGACGCTGCTCGAACTCAACAACGATCTCCTGCACGGCGCGTACGCCCTGCAAAACGATCGCATCGTGCTCTCGGGAGCCCAATTGCTCGCGAATTTCAATCTCGCTGAGTTTCAGATTGTCGTCGACGACATGGCTCTCGCCATGGATACCCACCACGCACGATTGGCCGATTGGCACGTGACAACACCGAAGGCCGCGGAGGCCGCTCAAAAAGGAGACGCCTGATCCATGGGACTCTTTGGCAGACTAGGAACCCTCATCCGGTCCAACATCAACGAGCTGATCAACAAGGCTGAGGATCCCGAAAAGATGCTCAATCAGGTCCTCGTGGACATGCGCAATCAGCTTGTTGAGGCAAAAAAGCAGGTCGCGGTGGCAATCGCCGACGAGAAGCGGGTCAAGAAGCAACACCAGCAAGAGGCCGCCCACGCCGCCGACTGGGAACGCAAGGCGATGCTGGCTGTGCGCGCCGGGGACGACACGCTGGCGCGGGCCGCTCTTCAGCGAAAATCTGACCACGACGCTCAAACGGTTGCCTATGAGGGCCAGTGGGCCACACAAAAAGCCGCCGTTGAGCAGCTCAAAGAGGCGCTGCGCGGACTCGATGCAAAAATCGAAGAGGCCAAGGGGAAACGCAACGTCCTCGTGGCTCGAAAAAAACGGGCCGAAGCCCAGCAAACGATCAACGACACCCTTGGTCGAATCAACTCTACCGGGTCTTTTGAGGGATTCGAGCGCTTTGAGGATCGTATCTTACAACTTGAAGCTGAGGCCGAATCCTCGGCCGAACTTTCCGCGCTCCCTGATGCTAGCCTGGAATCCAAGTTCAAAGAGCTCGAGACCGGCACCCATGTCAGCGACGATCTGGAGGCGCTCAAGCGCAAAATGGCCCTGGGCACGGGCTCACAAGAGGGCCAAAGAGCCATCACCGGAGACAGTCCCGGAGGCCAAGGGGGGGACGGGGGCGAGCAAGCCGCACAATCCGCCGAGGTCGATGCCCAGCTTGAAGAGCTCAAGCGAAAACTGAACGGCTGACGGCTTCTCCTATCAGCGCG
>CAYTFJ010000003.1:0-20659 GCA_964437075.1 uncultured Nannocystaceae bacterium | reverse complement strand
CCGCGCCTGCCGCGCCTGCCGCGCCTGCCGCAATGTACGATGAGCACTCGTAGTGTCCAAAACCTCTGCCACGATGCGGACATGATGAGCACATCGGGTCTGTTTGCCAAAACCATCCCTGCGCAAGAATATCGATTGAGGGGTTGTACGCAGCCGCCTACACACGATGGCATGATAGCTCGTCGGCCTCGCCGCCTCCTTTTTTCACTCGCCCTCCCTCTCGCACTGTCCGCATGTCAGGAGGATCTCGATTCGGACGATACGCTGCTGTTGGGAACCGCGGACGACGACGACGACGACGACGACGACGACTCCTCAAACGACGACTCCCCTTGGGTCCCCGATGAACCTCAGGCCATGATGGCAGGGGCCCGACTCAAGCCGGCGATCGACACCAATCCACACCCTCGCATCTTCGAGACCACCTTCGTGACGTCGGAGCGCCAGATGAAGGTCCGCGGGGAGCGAGTCAGCGTATTTGCTTACAACGGCCGTGTTCCGGGGCCACTCATCTCGGTCAAGGAAGGCGACCGGGTGATTGTCCATCTCAAAAACAAGCTCCCCGAGGGCTGGGACACCACGATCCATTGGCACGGAATCGAGGGCAACAATGCCGCCGACGGTACCCCAGTGACCCAGTGACCCAGTGACCCAGTGACCCAGTGACCCAGTGACCCAGTGACCCAGCTCGGCGTCGCACCCGGAGATACCTTCACCTACGATTTCATCGTTCCGCGTGCCGGAAGCTTCTGGTACCCCCCCCACGTTCGCGGCACCCAAGAGGTGTTTTCGGGGCTCTATGGAGCCCTCGTCGTGACCTCGCGAGAAGAACGGGATCTTGTTCGTAATCACGTTCTTCCGCGCCCCCAGGCCACCTTGGTCCTGAGCGACATCGGCGTCGTCGATGGACAAGTTCGTGATCTCGAGCAACCCCTCACCAGCCTCGAGACCATAAACGGGACCGAAGGCGAAGTGCTGCTTGTCAACGGCCGCGAGCTTCCCACGCTAAAGGTTCAAAAAGAGACGGGAATTCGGCTGCGCCTGATCAACACCTCGGTGGCTCGCTATTACCGTCTCTCGGTCCCCGGACACGACCTTGTACGTTTTGGTGGCGAAGGCGGTCTACTCGATGCCGCACGGGTCGAAGGTGGCATGCGGCATATCCATGGCCATGGAATGGCCATGGATATGCCGCATGAAAATGTGTATGTCCGATGCCGACTGTGGCGCGGACAACGACTCGGCCTACTCGACCTGCATGTCGATGCCCGGCGAGATGATGAAGATGTGTGGTGAAATGACGATGATCGATCAGGGCTATGACCCCGGAGAGATCGTGCTCGGCCCGGGCGACCGTGCGGACGTCGTACTCATTCCACGAAAAAATGCCGGAAAAGAGATCTTCTTGGAGTGGAAGGACTTCGCTCGAGGTCGACATGGCATGACGATGGAGCCAGGTATGCACACATGTGAGGATGCCTCGGAGTGCACAAACCCCGATTTCCCGACATGCATGTTGATGAAAGAGCCGGACATGGGTGGCGACATGGGCATGAGCAACATGGCCATGTCGGCGCCATGGATGATGCCGACGATGACGGCATGCGACCGAGCAAGCGTATCGTTCGTTTGCGCCTTAAGAAGGCTAAGAAACGTAAACACTGGAACTCGATCGACGCCGGCACCCCGCTTCTTCGGTCGCTCGGCAGCGAGGTTGAGGTCCTCGGCGAGGCCAACGTAGACTTTACGGGCACGATGGGCCGAGTCAATTTTGAGGGTGCGATGGACGAGACCGGCACGCATTTTTCAATCGATGGGATCGCCTGGAGGCCGAGGTTCGGCACCACCGAGCTGCCCCCTCAGCCCGCACCGCCATACTCGGTGACACGATCCTCTTCGAGGTGCACAACGACACCGCGATGCATCACCCCTTCCATCTGCATGGATTTTCCTTTCAGCCCGTCAAGTTCGCCCAAATGGACCACCATGGCGGAACAATGGTGCGCTGGGACTACGGGGACGCAGAATTTGTCGACACGGTCAGCATCCCGCCCCACACCTCACTGATCTCAAAAATCCGTTTGGACGATCCCGTGGGCGGTTTCCTCGCGGTCGGCCGGTGGTTGTTTTACTGCCACTTTTTGCAACACGCGGAGCGGGGCATGGTGTCCGAGCTCATCGTCAACGCCCCTGAGTACCCTGCGCGACCGGGTGTTGGCACACTGTCAGCCAGCCTTCGGTCAGGCCACCTTCGCTGACGGCAGCGCCTGTTGCCGCAGCTGCACCGCGACCTCGATCAGCTTCTCTGTCTGCTCTGTATCCAAGCCCAGCTCGGAAAACATGACCTCTCTCTCGAGGTCGATCGGCGCCGGAAAATCTCCGTTGCTGCACAATCCGACGTGTTGGGCGAGACGCTCGGCGGCAGCCACCAAGTGGGCGATTTGTGAGTAACCGTCCTTCTTCTTCCCGAATCCGCGGTAGCGATGGTGATAACGAGCGGCATCCCGGCACATCTCCGGAAGCCCCCATCGTTCACACACAGCCTTGCCGACGTGGGCGTGGATCATCTCTTCGATCGTCGAGAATTCCGCGGGGTCGATACCTTCTGGCGGCTCATCCACAAAGACCTGAAGCAACAAAGTTCGCCCGACGTCGTGAAAAAGTCCGGACAAGAATGCGGCGTCGGCGGGCTGTCCGAGCGCTTTCGATGTTTCACGGCTCAGATATGCAACAGACACAGCGTGCAGGCGATGCCAACGCAAGGCGGACTCCGCCGCACCTCGAAAAATATGCGCCTCGGCGACGGTCTGCGCCAGAATATCACGCATCAAGACCACGCCGAGTCGCATGATCGCCACACGTAGAACGGTTGTGGGTGCGCCATGTGTGTAGATCGCCGAGTTGGCGATATTCAAGACTCGAGCGGTCACCATCGGATCTGGTTTGATGATCGACTCGAGATCTTTGACCGTCACCTCGGGGTTCTGAACCAACTCTAGAGCTCGCCCGGCAATTCCGGGAAGCATAGGTATCTTATGGGAGGCCGCCGAACGGATCTGACGCAGCACATGGCTACCGACCTCCTTGAGTTGCTGGCGCCGATCGGTCCCGACGCCGATCTCATAGGTTTTTGGCGGCGGAATCGGCCTGCCTCTCCTCAAGTCCTGCACCTCCGGGACATCGGCGCAACGCAACGCGCATTGAGGCCAAAAACAAACGAAGACTTAAACCCCCCACTTCATGGCAGTGTTCCGCGCGCTGCCACCCGAACCGAAGGCCGCTGCACCGCCCGAGCCAGGGTTGCCAGTCGCTCGGCACGCTCCTTGCGATCGGTTCCTCGGGGCGCGATCTCAACCCTCACGCCGACCAGCTCGCCTCGACCTCGCAGATAGCTATAGGCGCTGCTTCGTCGCTGAATCGCTCCATCGATGCGGCTCGCTAGGCGTCCGGCGATACCGGGATCGGACTCTCCCTGCACCTCCGCCCGGACAAACAGGCCTCGCGCGTGTACATTTCTGCGCTCACTCTGCAAAAATGGTGAGGCGTGCTCGATTTCGCCAACGAGATCGTCTTGCGCAGACCGAGCCGCCCCAGGTGAACCTTGGCCCGAGAGCATGAGGTCCGGCCCGATTTCGGCCGCGACCAATGCCGGGTCTTCAGGCGTGAAGGCCTGTCGTACAGAGGCCGTCAACCAGGCCCCAGCCAAAGTCACCCCCTCGAGTGCCAGATCCGGTGGCGGTGGTGAAATACGCACGACACGCGGCCTCGGACGCGGCGCGGCGCCTGGCACGAGGGTATCGGGGCCCGAGAATCCGACGACCCTCACATGTTCACCACTCCGAAGCCGCAAAAATCCACGGGCGGAGCTGAGCACAAGCTCGTAGCGTTCTCCAAGGATCGCCTCCGCTGGGGGGATCGTGCCGGGAGCGATCTTACGCCGCGGATCTTCGAGCGGATCTCCTTCGGGCAGGAGCTCGATGTGCATGCTGTCCACAGCGAGACACAGCGTGCTCTTTCGTCCACGCTGACCAGGGACCGCGATTCGCCCCGCAGGATGGATCCAGCCGACGTTGACGACCGGCGCGCGGCTTCGCAGACGGCGACCAAGCTCATGCTCAGCGAAGATCCAACGAAGACTGGGTATATGGCGTTCGAGCGGCGCGCGAATATGACTCTCTATCCAAGCGCAGGTCGACAGGCAGGGCACCACCAATGTATCCCCTCGCCATCGTCCGAGACGGTCGATGATCGCATCCAATACAACTCTTGGATCGGCCCCGCCATCGACCGCGGATAAGCAGTGATGCAGCGGCTCAGGCCGAATTCCACACACGAGGGCCTCGAGATCGTCGACCCGAGTTCGATACAAATTGGAGTCTTCAGGGCTCGCCCACAACAGGCCCACGTCCCGCGGAAGCGCACGCTGCACGTCGAGACGAGCGAGGCGTCCTCGCCAACGATCCAGCAGGCGCCCGCGCTCACGAGCGACCATCTCAGGAACGACGTTGCCGGAAGGATCTGAGCCGCGCCCAAATCCAAGCCGGCCTCGAACCTGCTCGTCGTGAGTTCGCCAACGCATCAACGGAACGCTCGCTTGAAAGTCTGCAAACGAACGGACACTCCGCAAACCAAAGCCGCGCCCAACCTCGGTGTCTGCGAGCGCGTCGATCAACACGCCAAGAGGACCCTCTGCTTCCATGCGCGATGGCATCATGTAATTCCGTACGCTCGCCAGACCTCTAGCCCTGAAGCTCCCGACGCAGAGCCCGGACCACTTCCTGAGCCTTGGCGCGCCGCTCTGCGACCTCATCATCGAGACCCTCCCCAGCCAAGCGATCGAGCGCCACACAGAAGCGCTCGAGATGGACGAGCGCCTGCCCACGACCACCCACGGCCAAGAGTGACCGTGCCAGGCCGTAGTGCGCCTCTGCATAGTCGGGGTCGGCGATCAGCACCTGGCGAAAGCCCGTGATCGCGAGCTCGGTGTCGCCCTCCCGCAGGGCCAGCTCTGCGAGGTTGCACTGGGCTTCTGGTTGTTCAGGATCGCTCTGGAGCGCTTCGTCAAAATAGTCGCGGGCCGAGTCCAACTCGCCAGCCTGCGCCGCGAGGCTACCCAAATTGTTCCACGCGGCAGCGAAGCTAGGATCCAACTCGACAGCTCTCCGGTACACCTGACGGGCTTCGACGATCAGCGGATCGTCAAATCGCGCCCCATCCCACCGCGATTCAAGCTCTTGTGCCTCCAAAAACAAATCATAAGCACAGACCGAGCTCGGCTCATCCTCGACCCAGGGTAGATGAAGGACCTCTGCGACCTGATCACGCAAAGCGTCGATGTCGAAGTCAAGAAACATCTGTCCGGTCGTGGCTTCAAAGGTCGTTCCGCCCTCATCCACAACAATCTTGCCCTGTTCACTGCGAATGCGCAGACGCGCGAGCGGGGCCTCCACCTGGGGAAGCTTCGAGCGCAAGGCATCGAGACTCCTGCGTACGCGTTGAAGAGGCTGCCCCTCGTCGAGCAGTTCCTTCGCTACTTTTACGGAGATCAGATCCTGAAAGCAGTAGAAGCGCCGCGAGTCTCGCCGCACACTGGGCATGATGAATCCAGTGTGTGACCAATAGCGCAGACGACTCTCCGGGATGTTGAACAGCCGGGCAACGTCCCCCGCGCTGTACAACGAGTCCTTGCCGTGGTCACTATCAACGCTCTCTCCTGTCACGGTCTCGCCACTTCGAACCATATTCATGGCCCCTGTCGGAGCCATCCGAATCTCGCGGGTCATTGGTGAGCCCCCGCAATCTTCGCCAGCGATACCACGGCATCGCCATCGACAAACACCGTTCGCCCCTCCGCTCGAACCTGGAACTCAAGTTCGATTTGAGCGCTACGCGCATCAAGACACGCGAGCGCTGCGAGCTCTGTACGGATCATCGAGAGGATCTGCCTGTGAACCGCGCGGTCGCCTTCCATCAACGCCGCCACCCGCAACGCGGTGGCGGGGTCTGCTCGTTCTCGAAACACGTCCGAAAACGCACCAAGATCAAGGGCTACCGTGACGGAGGCATGAAGACCGTCCTCAGCGTAAAGGCCGTCCTCAAGTCTATGTTCGGCACGCGAAAACAACGCTCCTATGGCTGAGACCGACAGGAATTCGCGCACTTCACGGCGAATAAGCTGAATTTTATGAACCCGAGACCAGCGAGGATCACGCAGCTCGTTAACAATGTGCGTAAGTGTAGGCACCTGTCCGACTAGTATGCCAAGCTCCTACCCTCAAGATCAACAAAGCGAAGGATCTGGGTCCGAGGCCCTACGACCGCGCGGAACACAACAAATTGTCGCGTTCCTCGCGTCAAAGGCCAACACACTTGGGGTAGGACACAGAGCAATGGCAAAGCTCGATGTTCTTTTTATCCTCGACCCGATCGCCGCCATCCAGCCGGCGACCGACAGCAGCTACGTTATGGTCACTGAGGCCTTGCGTCGCGGGCACCGGCCCTACGCCGTCGAGCTCGAGGGCCTCGCGCTGCTGGGGGAGCGTGCCATTGCCCATGCGATGCCCATCGCGCTCATGGGTGCCGCCCAGAGCCCGCTCACAACGCGATCTCTCACTCCCTCCGAACCTCGCGAACTTAACAGTTTCGCCGCGGTCCTGATGCGCAAGGACCCTCCGCTCGACGACAACTACCTTGTCGCCACATGGTGCATGGATCGTGCGCGCGGACAGACCCTCTTAGTTAACGACCCACGAGGCCTCCGCGATCTCAACGAAAAGCTTAGCATCCTCGCATTTCCTGATTTGATCCCAGAAACCAGGCTGCTGCGTCGAAGCGAGGACCTACGCCAGGCCCTCGACGACTTCGGTGGGCACATGATCGTCAAGCCTGTGTTCGGCTTCGGTGGCAGCGAGATTTTTAGGGCGGACAAGAACGATCCCAATCTGAGCACGATCTTCGAGGTTGCGACCCACAACGAGAGCCGCTGGACCCTCGCACAGGCCTACCTCAAGGAAGCGACCGAAGGCGACAAACGCATCTTGCTTGTCGATGGCGAGGCCATAGGGGGCGTCTTACGAGTGCCCGCCACTGGGGAGCTAAGAAACAATTTTCATGCAGGAGGCTCGGCTCGACTCACAGAACTCAGCGCTCGTGATCTAGAAATCTGCGCCCAAGTTGGTCCCTACCTCCGTGACCACGGACAATTTTTTGCCGGTATCGACGTCATCGGCGGCCACTTGACAGAAATCAACGTCACCAGCCCTACAGGGATGCAAGAAATCAATCGGCTTCGTGACCTCCATGAAGATCGAACCATGCAGGCTCAATTTTGGGACGCTCTTGAAACGAAGTGCGCGAAACCGACGAATCCGCCCTTGATCGCCAGGGATGCTATGGTGCCACCCGCCCATGGCCAATGAACCCGCAACCCTTCGTGAGCTGCTGAGCCAGGACCTTCCGGGCCTCTACCGGTTCGCCTTTCAAATGTGTGGGTCTAGACCCGATGCCCTGCGTTTTCTCGAAAGCTTGTGCACGGCCACGGCCGAGCGAGGCGAGGCGAGTCTACTCGGCGAAAAAGATCCCACGCGTGCCCTTCTCGGCATGTTGGCCCGCAGCATGGAGGAAAATCTCGGTCGCCATTCCGATCAGAGCTTCGAATCCCTCGATGCGGTGTTGCGGTCGGACATCACGCGACCGATCGATCTCAACAGCCCTAGCCTACGGCACGATCCGGGACAGATTCACGTGATGCAGTGGGAGCTCAAACGCACCTGCCTGGTCTCGGTCCTCAGCTGCTTGCCTCCAGGCGTTCGACTCTCGTTTGTGCTCACCGACCTCGAAGGGCTCTCGCCCGCGGAGGCTTCGGAGCTGCTCGGCATCAAAGAGAGCGCCTATCGAGTTCGACTCACTCGGGCCCGCAAACGGGTCGAAGACTACCTCGCCCCCCGCTGCGTACACGTCGATCGTCAAAATCCATGCACCTGTTCCGGCCGTCTCATGATCGCGTTGGACGCTGATTTTGTCCGACCCCCTCCGACCCACGAGGCGATTCCACACGAGTCGCATGCCCACGGCCGGCCCCAACGCGACATCGGCAGCCTCTATCGCTCCTTGCCGGTCGTCACCTTGCAAGATTCTACCCTGCAAGACCTGATCACCAAGACCTGATCACCAAGCCTAAAACCGGCTCATACAACTGGGTTTGTGAGCCGGCCAAGATCGACCCCTACGGCCTGCACACGGGTAATGGCGCCGGGAACGAGCGCGGAGACTCCAGCGGGAGTTCCTGTGTAGATCAGGTCACCTGCTTCGAGGCTCATGCAAGCGCTGATGTGCTCGATCAATCGCTCGACGGAGAACACCATCGCCTCGGTCCCCCCCTGTTGCACCCGAGTATCGCCCAAATAGCCCTCGATCCGCAGTCCCACAGGCATACATTCGCCGGGCTCCTGCATACGGATCCAAGGGCCAAGCGGACCGAACCCGTCGAAGCCCTTCGCCCGAGTCCACTGTTTGTCGTGTCGCTGCAGGTCGCGGCACGAGACGTCATTGCCGAGTGTTAGCCCTGCCACGTGCGACCAGGCCGACCCCGCCGAAACCTTCTTCGCACGCGTGCCCATGACCACAACCAGCTCAGCCTCCATGTCGATACGATCGAATCCCCGAGGAAGCACGACCGGCTGGCCAGAGGCCAAGAGACACGATGGCGGCTTAAAAAACAACAGCGGAGAGTCCGGCACGGTGTTACCCAGCTCTTCGGCATGCGCTCGATAATTTCGACCGACGCCGACGATCTTTGTGGGCACAACCGGGATGGCCATCGTGTGGGTGCCCAGCAAACTCTGGAGCGCAAACGATCTCCCGCCAATGGCATCGCTCGTCCGGGCCAACGCCACAGGATCCGCATGGTCGCGGCGAGCCGCAACAAAGGGGTCATCGATCGCCTCTGCGCGGTCATCAGGTCCAGGACTCAGACCTCCCGTCACGCAACGAAGCGTCGCCTCGCCCCCATCGGGCATCACAAATCGACCGATCCATCGTCGCTTGCCATCCGCCTTCACCGTCGCTTGTTTCGCCATATCCGCACCCATGATCCGACCACGCTCGCCGCGATCGAGAAATCAAGCAAGCGGGAACGGCCAAATCCCGCGCTTCCCTCACCGATCGCCTCGCCTCCCCTCGCCTCCCCTCGCCTCGACGAAAGAGCGCGCCTTGGAGCCAGCCTCACTAGGCGCTATGCTTTGCCCACGTGCGAGCCATGGTGCACCTGCTCCCGGTCGATCTCACACAAGCGCATGAGGCCGCGCGCCAATGCTGTCTGCTGGCGAGCAAAGGGCTCCCTCGACGTCGTGCGGCCACCGTTTTGCTCCTCGGGTGGAGCGCACAACCCGGAATGTGTATCGCACCATGGACCTTACGCGGCACCATGGCAGCCATCGATCGACGTCAGCAATCCCGCACGCAGCCAGAGTTCCTTGGAGCCAGCGCCGCAAACGAGGGCATCGCCAGCCGTGTCGACGACGCAAACCAGATTCAGGCCGACTCCGTGCCCGCTCTCCCCCCTCTGTTCCTCAAAATTCCTGGGTTTCGCAGGGCCGCCCGGATACCTGGGCATTGGCCAGGCACCACCTTGCACCTGGTGATGCCGCTCATGCACCGCCACCGAGGCCAAGGTCTCGGCTGGGCCGGACCCATGCAGTCCGCCCTCGCTAGCCTGGCCCAACACTGCGGGGTGCAAGGGCGAGTCGAGCCGCAGGCGCGAGCGGGCGCAAATATCATCACGAGCGTCTTTGCGGGGTCTGTCGCTGTCCTCGATGCGACCTGGTGGGCGGCCGCATCCCCTGTGCTCCCTGCTGCGCCGCGTCATCTCCCCCGCGGCTCCCTCCACGCACGCCCCAACGAGGCGCTCCAACTCGGGGCGCGAGTTGCCCCCGAACATTGCCTCGCGACCCAAGCAATCCGCGATCATGACGAGTCCATGGCTATCGATGCCTGGATCTCCATCCAGCTCGGTTTGCAAGAGGGCACCCTCGACAACCGGGGTGTGGAGCCCCTCCGAATTCTTGGCAAGCGGTACCCATGGCCACACACGCGGCTACCGAGCCCAGGTTCATCCTCCACCTCGCACGGATTGGCAGGCCGGGCGATCGAAGCCCTGTGGCGGACACGAAACTCAACCCGCCCCGCGACTCGCGGTCGATCCATGACCGCTCTCCCCGCCCCCGTCCCTGGTCCCTTCGCCGCCCTATGGCACCAAGCGATGCAGCCCGCGAGCGCCAAAAGACCATGAGTCGCCTCCTTCGCAGAACGCTGATCGCCGTGGCCGCTTGCATCGTCATCTACGGCGCGGCCCTGATCTATTTCGGCCTCGACACACTGACGGCTGGCCTCCGGAACTATCGCTGGTCGATGCTCGTTGTCGCGCTCGGGCTCTCCAGTCTCAACTACCTATTGCGATTTTTGAAATGGGAGCTGTGTCTAGGCTGGCTTGGAGTCCGCGGATACAAGGGCCAAAAGCAACGTGAGGGCGATGCCCCCTCACTCAGCCTCACACGCTCGCTGCAGATCTATCTTGCCGGCCTGAGCATGTCCGTGAGCCCTGGAAAGCTGGGTGAGGTGTTACGCAGCTCGCTGCTCCATTCGAGCGCGGGCGTCCCCTTCGCTCGAACCGCCCCCATCGTCGTCGCCGACCGGCTCACCGATCTCATCGCGTTGGTCATCTTGATGCTGGTGGGACTCGCAGAGTTTCCCGAGTTTTTGGTCTACGCCGCGATCACCTTGGGCCTCGTTAGTGTTGGTGTGGTTGTCCTGGGTACCCCTTCCCTCTTTTCGGCACTGCTCGACATCCTCGCCCGTCTACCGTGGATCGGTCGTTTCTCAGCAAAAGCGAGAGGACTTGTCGACAGCTCCGCGACCTTGCTGCGTCTGCGGCCGCTCGCCATTCTCACCGCGATCAGCGTCATGGGTTGGGGCTTGGAATGTCTCGGATACTGGGCAATCCTCCACGGTTTCCCCGGCGCGGAGGCGAGCCTCCAACTGTGTACTTTTTTGTGGGCGACGACGACCGTGATCGGTGCGCTCTCCTTTCTTCCGGGCGGCGTCGGAGCCACCGAAGCATCTCTCGGGACCATGGTCCGTGAATTTGCCGTCGGCATCAGCGAGCCAATCATGTTGGCATCGACCTTGGTGATCCGGCTGTGTACGCTCTGGTACGGTGAACTTGTGGGTGCCATTTGCCTCGTGCTGCCCATGGAGCGCAGCGAATCTGAAGCTGCCTTTCAAGACCCACCCACCGCAACGGCCGCAGACAAGCAGTCCCCATGAGCCACTATCGAATCGAAGATGAGTTTCAAATTTCCCGCACGCGCTACTGGGAAATGTTCTTCGACCCCGACTACAATGCGGCGCTCTTCGAACACTTGGACATCGACTGCGACCCCATCGAGCTCAGGCGCGAAGGCGAGGGGGACGACGAAGAAATTCTCAGGGTGCAACAGCTCACCCCCCGACGTGAACTCCCCTCTGCCCTAAAACGAATAGCGAAGACCGCGATCTCCTACGAGGAACGCAATCATTTTCGACGATCCGAAAATCGGATCAAGGTCGTGACAACCCCAAGTTTCATGGCGGATAAGCTCTCGATCCGTGGGGACTACTTCATCGAGGACCGTGGCGAGAACAAGGTCGTTCGAATCTGGGATGCAATCTGTGAGTGCCGGGTGCCCTTCATCGGGAAGAAGATCGAGAGCTACCTCATCGATGAAATTCGTAACAGCTATGCGTCAACCACAGAGTTCACGCACCGCTGGATCCGTGAACATCCAAAGATCGCCCCAGACACGGCCTGAGGGCGGTAACTTCTAGTGATCACGCTCCGGTCGGGGATGCGGCCTCATCTTCGATGGGCGCCTCGATCTCGGTAAGCATGCGGCGCAAGAGTCCTTCTACCAGCAAGGCGCGTTCGCCTTCGTCATAGCGATTGTCGCGATATCGGGCTTGGATATCCTCGTATTTCTCTAGCGTATCGGAGATCAATTTCTTGCATGGCCCACGACGCCGCAGCACCTCTTTTTGATTCGCCCAGAAAAATGAGATCAATGTCGCCACTGTGAAACCGGTTAACAGCACTCCAAGAGGTCCTCCGAGAAGATATTTTAGGCCCACCCGCAGCGCCACGACCCCGGCAACCCCCGCGGCACCCACCGCCAGGTCTCGCGCATCGCTCTTGCGGATCCGCCCCCAAGCCATCGGGATCAGCTCCCCCGAGGCGAGGATGAGAGCCACAAACTCCGGCCGTTTGGCCCCTCGCTCGTAGGTGTCTTTGATCACCTGCTGCATAAAGGAATCAAAGTTCTCGTAGACCTCGGCATCGTAGGCGAGCTTGGAATCGGCCATGGACCTGAGAGTAACGCACGATCGCAGCGAATCCAGCCTCGAGAAGACTTTTGCGACCCCCCCCGAGAAATCATCAGGCTCAAACGGCGACAATCGCGCACCTGCGACGCCCGTTGACAGTTTTAGGTGGAGCTTTCAGAATTTCAGGTGATGCCAGCAAGCGCTCGTCGTCCACGGCCATCGGGCCTGCGAACGCTCGTCGCGCTCGCAGGCCTCGGCTGCCCTTCACCCGCGGCCCTCGACACGCTCGCGGCGGACCCCACTCCCCCCGTGAGCGTGTCGGCCCCGACCCTCGCCGCGCGCAGCCGCCCTAAGAGCGCCGACCTCCCGACTGGACCCCGGTCGCGCCCGCCAAGAGTTCCGGTCCACAGCCGCGACGAGGCGATGGCCGCCGCGGCTGCGGGACAGCCCGAGGCGGCCATCGCCTTCCTTGGCCTCCATCTAGCGCAGACTCCCGACGACTACCCCGCGGCCATGGAGCTTGTGCACTCGCTTCAGATGACCGGCCAGTTGACCTCCGCTGTCAACATCTTGCACGGCCTCCAAGCAAGGCTCCACGACCCCCTCGAGGAGACCGCGGTCCTCCGCGCGTTGGCTCGGATCGCTTGGATTCGAGGCGATGCACCCAACGCCGACTCCTTTCTGACGCGGGCCATGGCGCTTCAACCAAACGAACTCGCCAACCACGGAGCCCGGGTCGCTCTCCTGCACGCCACCGGTCGAGCCGACTCTCCTGAGGCCAAACACCTGATCGATGGCCTTTACGACGCCTATGCGTCTGGCACCGTCACGACCGAAAACGACATGCTCGCGGTGGCTCAAGCCACCTTGGCGACCGGAACCCACGGTGGTTTTAAAGACGCCAACATCGTCCTGAGCGAAGCTGAGGTGCTCGCGCCAGCAAGCGAAGGCCGACCGATCGGAGACACCCTACTGCTGGTACATGCCGAGCTTTTTCGCAAGAAATATGCGACCGATGAAGCCCAGGCCACTCTCGACCTCATCCTTGCCCGCGATGCTTTTCAACCGGACGCGCTCTGCCTGCTCGCTCGCACACGGCTCGATCGTACCCAGCTCGCCGATGCCAGCAATGCGGCGCTCGAGGTCTTGTTGACAAACCCCACCCACCCCAATGCCCACGCCCTCCTCGCGTACATCGCCATGATTGAGGGCCGACGCGACGAGGCAACAGCAACGATTCGCCAACGAGTACTCCCGGTGAACCCTCATCACCGCGGCGGTTTGGTCGTCCTCGCTGCCATCGCTCTCTTCGAAGACAACTCAAACGCCTATGCTGCGGCGCGTGACGCCGCTTTGGCCCTCAACCCCAAAGATGCAGATTTTTACGTACGCCTGTCCGACGCCCTCGGATTCTTGCATCTCTATTCCGAGGCCGACACCGTCTTGAAAGAAGGACTCGGACGTGTCGACAATGGCGACCCTTTTCTACAAAGCGCCTTCGGACTCAATGCCCTGCGCCTCGGCGATGAACAGGCCGGCCGCACCGCGATCGATCAGGCCTGGATGGCAGACCGCTCAAACGAACGCACTCTCAACACCAGACGGCTATACAGCGAACGCATCGATCCCCACTACAGCGTGGAGACGTTTGAAGATCTGACCCTTCGACTCCCGACAAAAGACCGAAAATGGGTCCAGCCGATCCTCCTTCGCGCCATTCTCGAGGCACGCACGGGCCTCGATCGCGCCTACGGCATCCACCCTTCGCCAATCCGAGTGGAGATTTTTGACCACCAAAAGGATTTCTCGATTCGGACGGTAGGAGTGCCCAACTTCGGTGCGCTCGGTGTCTGTTTTGGCAACGTGATCACGATCCTAGGACCGTACGGGGGAAAAATTAATTTCAATCAGGTCATCTGGCACGAGCTCGCTCACGCCTATGCGATCGAACTCAGCGGGGGGCGAGTACCCCGATGGTTCACGGAAGGGCTGAGCGAATGGGAGTCGGAAGTCGCCGACCCCTCATGGGCCAGAGAGAGCGCTGACTTGCTCCGCCGCGCGCGCCTCGATCAAAAGATCCGTGCATTGCATGATCTTGAGCTCGCCTTTCTCCGAGCGCAGAGTCCCAAGATGATGGAGACCGCTTACGCTACAGCCGCCTATGCCATGCGTTACCTCGGTCAACGCTACGGTCGCGAAAAAATCATCCAGATGCTCAAGGGCTACCGCCAAGGGAAGACGACGGAACAGCTCTTCGTCGAGGTCTACGGGCGTAACATGCAAACCATGGAAGCTGAGTTCGAGACGTGGTTCGCCCACGAATTAGGGCAACGTCTCACGGGTTGGTGGCCGAGTTCATCTTCTCACGGACACCAAACTGATCGTCCTACCGGCAGCCACAACAAGCGAGAGCGGCTCTGGGGTCGCGCCAACGACGCGATGGCCCACAACGACCTTCAGTCGGCCTCGCGGGCGCTCGAAGAACTGATCGCCACCGGTGGCGACGGCTACCCGGCACGCATGCTCCTGGCACGGGTGCTGATGGCAGGCCCTGGACGAAGCGCCGCCGTAAAACACCTGCGAGCAGCGACCGTCTTCAACCAAGAGACGACGGAGGCCCTTGTTCTGCTCGCTGAGCTTCACGCGGCCGAGGGGGATATTGGCCAGGAGATGGCGGTCCTCGAAACTGCCTTGAAGATCGACGCAATGAACCTCGAGCCGGCAGCGCGGCTACTGATGTTGGCGATGGTAATTGGCGACGACAATCGCCAAACCAAGGCGCTGTGGCGCCTCCAAGCCCTCGCGCCACTGCACCCGATCACACTCGCTGGCCGCGCCGCAAAACTCGCGAGCAGCCCAGATCGAGACGAACAGGATCGAGGCCAGGCTCTGCTCGCCAAGAGCGCAAGGACGCTCACCACCCACCCAGGCCCAGCCGCAACATCCGTCGTGGCGGCGATGGCCGCCGAAGCCTTGGGCGACCGGCAACGGATGAAGACCTTCGCCCGTCGGGCCCTAGAGTCCGACACTTTGCCTAAAACCGTCGAAGAGCGAATGCGGGCCCTGGCTCGCTGAGAGTCGCCGTCGGCCTAGGGATCGATATCCGCGGGAACGGTACCAAACTGGTTTTCGTCGAGGGCGCTACGCTCACCACAGGTGGAGTCATTCTCGTCCTGAGCGACATAAATCGTCGATAGGGTGTCCCCGGAAGAGTAGAGTTCACCACAACCACCCATGCCGTATTCACTGCCATCGCAGGGCTTACAGCGCCATGTGGCCCCGTTCGTGTCACACACGAAACGGTCGTCGCAGAAGCGGTTTCGACAAAACTGGTCGAGCACATCTTGGCCGCGGTTCTCAAAGGTGAGCTGGACCGCGGGAATCTTTGGATCTGCCACGTCGCAAACGCCGTAGATGTTCTCGGTGAGCCCGTCCTGGCACCCTACGGTACCCGGCTCGCAACCCTGCGCCCCTGGGCTTGCCCCGCATCCCAGGTACCCCGTGCTCTTCTCGGCCTGTGCATAAACGGTCGGCATCGGCCCATCGCCGTAGATGCTCGGTTGGCAGGGGACATCGGCGTAGGCGGTGTAACATACACCTTGCGACTCCTGATCTTGGCTTGCTCCGTAGTCACACTCGCTCACAAAGCGATTGTCGCTCAGACTCTCGCAATCATCAGCGTTGTCGCAACGCGCGACCCCATCGTCTTCGACATCCTTGTCGAGGATCGCCGTGCACGCCGTCATCAAGGTGACAGTGGAGACAAGGAATGCCGAAAAAATGCTGCGCGAGGTCAAGGACATGAAGATTCTGGCCGGTTCAGAGGGCCTCGGAGGATACGGAGGCCGCCGGTGGATCGCAAGCGGGCAGACTGAAGAGAAATTCAGTACCCTGGGGTCCCGTCTCAAGCAGCTGCACACGCCCTTGATGATCCATCGCTATCTGTTGAACCATCGGCAAGCCGAGACCGGTACCGTGGGCCTTGCTGGTGAAAAATGCCTCGAATATGCGCTCGTGTTGGTCAAGTGGCAGCTGAATCCCAGGCCCGCTATCGCCGATCAGCAGCTCGGCGACGCCCTTTGTCGAACGCAGCTCCACACAAATTCGCGGCCGCATGTTGAAAACATGTGCAGTTTGCGCCTGTTTGTCGACTTGCATTGGGGCGGCGCCCTGCCCCCGCAGCGGTGGACGCGGTGCACCGGCCCTCGCCAAGGCGGCATCGTCGAGTTCTCTCTCCGGCATCTCAAGCGCTGCTTCTCGCGCATTTCGTAACAAGTTGATGAGGGCTTGCCGCAGTTGGTTCGCGTCTCCCCGCACAAAAATCGGCTCAGGGGGAAGCCGCACCTCAACCTCGACTCCTGCTTGCTGATGCTCAGAGGCCATAAACTCAAGCAAGCTTCGCAGTTCTTGGGTTAAGTCCATCACCCGAAGCTTGGGCTTGGGTCGCCGCGTGAAGCCCAAATAGTCCTCGGTGATCGCCGTCAACCGGTCGACCTCGCCCGTGATGCTGGACAGTAGCTGCGCAGCCTCCGGACCGGCCTTTTCCATCTCATCTTCAAGAAGCTCGACGTTGAGCGCGACGCTCGACAGCGGATTTCGGATCTCATGGGTAATCTGTGAAGCCATCCTCCCCACTGCAGCAAGGCGCTCTTGATTGATGAGCTTACGCTCACGCTCCTCAAGGGTCGCGGCCATCAAGTTAACCTCGCGCGCGAGTCGACTCACCTCATCGTCCCGTCGAGCATTGGCCCCGACGGAGATCCTCTGACTCCAATCGCCGCTCCCTAAGCGGCGCACGCTCTGGGTTAATCGATGCAGCGGTCGGAGAGTCAAAAGCACGGCCAAGGTCGCTAAGAGCGACACCAGAGCCGAAGCGATCGCAACGACCAAGGTAAACTGCTCCGCGCTTCGGCGCGCTCGCGTCGCGGCGCCTCGCTGGGTGTTCAAAGCGCGAGCGCCGGCTCGATCCAGCTCGAAAAACAGATGATCGATCTCATTTTGATGAGAGGCATCCCCCAACACAGTCGCCGTGTCTGCCTCGACATCCATCTCGACCAACGCCTCCAAGTCGGAGATCTGGGCGACCAATTGATGCACGGTCTCTAGCTGGTCGACGCCACCGATACGTTCCGGGTAGGCCAACGCCTGATCGAGGGGCAGACGAACCTCCCGCAGTCCGCTAACCCGTCGGTCCAAAGCCTCACGAATATTAAGAAGGTCCGCTCGTCCCAAGTTCGCCGCCTCGGGGTCACCGGAGTTTCTTACAAATCCACCAATGCGTGCCGACTGAGCCTGAGCCCTGGAAAGATTCTCACGGAAGGGAATGTAGACGGCCGTAAGCAAATCAAAACTCGCCCCTTGGCTCCGAAATTGATCCAAAATTGCGAACGCGGAAGCCCCATTCCCGACCACAACGATCAACACAAGGGCGACGATCCGCGCCGCTAAGCCTCCTCGGAAACGCAGCGGTGGGAGATCTGGGGCCATCGCCCGCCCGTCTTCATTCTCCCACATTCGCTCGCCAGTCTACGACAAGCCCCCTCCTCCAGTGAAATCCGACCTCACGGGGAACCGAACACCAAAAATGCCAAGGTTCTGGTCACGAGGCGATGCCGCCGTACATGGCCAACACGACCCCTGAACGGCAAACGATGGTTCACACAACTCCATTCAGATGCTCGTTTACGACCATCCTCCCTCTTTTCAGACAGAGCCCAATCATGGCAAACTGCGGGTCTAGAGTTGCTAATGATGGTCAACAATTCCCGATGGCTGGTTTCAGCGGTGACTGCCGCGTCCTTTGCTTCTTGTTTCACCTCACCCGTCATCGGACACGCCAGCGTGCAGGACGGCCCCCCCGAGGCTGGAAACGCCGTGCTTGGCTTTGACGGTGACGATCGTCTCGCGAACGAGTTCACGGCACTTCTTCGAGCTGAACTCAACCGGCGTAGACGCGGAAGTGATGCTGAAATGAGCCTGACCGATCTTCGGCTGGCGATGGGATGCGAGGACCATGATGTCAACTGTCTCGCCGAAGGTGGAGAGACTCTCGGCGTCGCCTCGCTACTCTTCGGAACGATCGCTCAAGACGCGAAAGGCTACACCATCGAGATCAAACGCGTTGACGTCGCTACGAGAGCCCTCGACACAACTGTGTCTCGCTCCTTCACTACCCTCGATGCTGCGGCCGCCAAGAGCCTCGCCGACGCTCTCTTTGTTCCACAGGCTCCCCGCCCTCTAGAGAGCGATCCCGCGATCGACCCGGCCCCATCTGTGGGTCTCTATTTTGGGCTTGAGGATAACACCCCCACGTGGAAATGGGTGGGGATGGGCGCAAGCGGTGCTCTCATGCTTGTCTCTCTTGGCACCGCGGTCGCCACCAGCTTGGCGCTCCGTCCCGACGGTAGGCTGCACACCGACTTGGTGAACGCGGCCCGAGACAGCCCCAACGACGCCAATCCTGCCAATGACATCAACCCGGACGCAAACGCGAATCTGTGTCAGCTCGCGCGCGTGGAGATTCGGCCCGACGAGGTCACCAATGGAGCGATGACCGTGATCTGCAACAAGACAGACACCTATACGACCCTTCGCAACACCGCATGGGTGGGCACCGCAGTCTTTGCGACGTCGAGCCTCATCTTTGGCACATTGCTCTTGCTGCATAGACACAAACAGTCCGAATCGGGTCTCGCCGGTCGCGATTTTCAACTCGGGGGCGCCCCGACGCCCGACGGTGGTTTTTTGATCCAGAGCGCCTTTAGATTCTGATCGAAGGACGCGGCATCGCCCCTAGTCGCAAACGGCGGTGATGTAGTCCGAATAGCTCTGTTTCTCGTCGGCCGTGAGCGCAGGACCCCCATCGGGCATCCTATGCCCCCAACTCGACTCCACGTTCGGTCGATAGGTGTTCATAATTTTCTGATAGAAGTAGCTCATCTGCGGGTCTCCGGGCTCGATGAGCTTGAGTCGACGGTTCCTCTTCGAGTAATCGCGATGGTTTTCCTCCGTCACCGGCTTCGAAACCAACGGGCTCTCCCCCCCCGAACCGTTGGGTCGATGGCAGCGGCCGCATGTGGCCACTTCGATCGCCCTGATTTTTTGTTCGAAAATCTCGGTAGCAACTTCCGGATCACACGAATCGTTGGAGAGACCACTCTCCCCAGGGCTCCCGGGCTGGACCACGGTGGCCTCGCCGCGAAGACAGCGAATTCCGTAGGCCGTTGAATGACCGTCCGGCCGGGCTTTTTGGCGATAGGTCGAACGGTAGCTTGGGCCCGCGTCGTCGGTCGATCCGCCACGCATCACCCGATATTGACCGGGCTCGAGATTCGCTATCTCGCTGTCGACGTCGAGCTCCGCTGCGTAAAAATCTTCTGCATACCAATCCAGGACCCACTCATAGACATTTCCGGCCATCTGCCGATGCCCCCAACGAGCGTCGCCCGCCTCGAATTCGGTCACCGACGCGACCGCGATCGGGGCCGATCCAGGTCGTACCGTCGCCGAGTTCACCTGTCGGTCAGCCCAGGAAAGCATCTGTCGTTTTCCGTCGTTTTCGACAGGCTCGCCCCACGGGTAGTAGCGGTTCTCGGCCCCACCCGCAGCCGCGTATTCCCACTCTGCCTCCGTCGGCAGCCGCCCACCATCCCAGATACAAAAGGCTGCGGCCTCGTACCAACTCACACAACCCACGGGGTGATTCTCGAAATTTTCTGCGGGATCTCTCCATTGCACTCTCGAATTGCAGGAACTGAGACTCTCCTTGAAGGCCTCGCTAGAATCCGGAAGGAACTCATCCCACTCAGAATTCCAACCGCTTCCGGGTAGGCTCGGATGGGCTCCGGCGCCGCTTTCAGGCCCAGCGCCCTCGTAGGCTTCGACGTACTTTCTAAATCTCGAAAACGTGACTTCATATTTGTCGAGCGAAAATCCGCTCACGTAGACGTCTCGCGCGGGGCGTTCGCTGTTGTTCGCCGACTTGTATCGTGAAATATTGTTGATGTAGTAGTCGGTGTCGCCTTCGCTTTGTCCCATGGAAAATCCCCCCCCGGGAACCGCAAGACTTGCGCAGCAATCATCGCCGTCACATTCATTTTTCTCCATCTCGGCGCATGAAGGAGGCACACAATCCTGGTCCGCGTCCGGGTAGCCCATTCCGTCCGGCCCGCAGCGAGTCACCCCATAGGGATGACTCGGCTTCGCTATGGCACATGCAACAGGCTCTCCGGGCTGGCAGCCCGCAGGTGGCTCGTCTCCGTCTCCGTCTCCGTCTCCGTCTCCGTCTCCGTCTCCGTCTCCGTCT
>CAYTFJ010000002.1:0-112673 GCA_964437075.1 uncultured Nannocystaceae bacterium | reverse complement strand
TGTCCATGCCGTGCGTACCGCCGCCAAGCAGCGGAATCGAACCGCTGGCGCCGTCTCCGTCTCCGTCTCCGTCTCCGTCGCCGTCGCCGTCTCCGTCTCCGTCGCCGTCGCCGTCTCCGTCGCCGTCTCCGTCTCCGTCTCCGTCTCCGTCTCCATCGCCATCGCCGTCGCCGTCTCCGATCCCGGTATTCCCTGTTCCACTATTTTCGTCCTCGTCGCCACAGGCAGCAAAGGGGAGAGTAAGCAGAACGGTGAAAAGTGTAGCGCTTGTTCGTTTCATGACTTTTAGCCTAACCGGAGCATACGACAAGCCCCACTACAAAGGCATGACCTCGATTGCCGTAAACTGCAACAAGTTACGCTCCAGGCACCGCGCACAAATTGCATGGCGTTAAGCGCGTCTTTCGGGCCCAGATGTCCGTGTGTTTACACATTTTATTTGCCCACAACGAAGCTTGCCCAAAGCAGCACTTCAAAACACATGCGTTTCCTCACGGACGATGGCCGTCGACGTGAAACATGCCCACGGAGCCACAGCCGCCCCTTTGAGAACCTCGTAAGTGATGCGTGGCGTATGCCGCTATTCGCGCCCGAGCAACAATGTGGTGTTGATGCCACCAAACGCGAAATTATTGTTCATCACGATCCGCGGATCTGCCGCCAGCGTCGCTCCGCGCAGGTAATTTAGGGAGGCACAGCGCGGATCGACCTCATCGAGGTTTCTGTTCACTGCGAGAAATTGATCGCGCATCATCGCAAGCGAAAAGACGGTCTCGATGGCTCCACAGGCTCCCAGCGTGTGCCCGGTGTAACTTTTTTGAGTGGCAAAGGGGACATCGGATCCCATCACCTCGTAGGTCGCCTGGGATTCAGCGATATCGCCCAACTCCGTGCCGGTTCCGTGCGCATTCACAAAATCGACCTGAGCGCGATCGAGCCCCGCGGATACAAGCCCCTCTCGCATACACGCTGCCATCCCGCCCGGGGACGGACTCGTAAGATGAACGCCGTCACAGGTCGTCGCATACCCAAGAATCTCACCGTAGATTTTAGCGCCCCGGGCCTCAGCACGTTCGCGCCGCTCAAGCACCAAAGTCGCCGCCCCTTCGCCAATGACGACCCCATCGCGCCTACGGTCGAAAGGCCGCGGCGTCGCGTTCGGTTCATCGTTGTATTTGCTAGAGGCGGCGTACATGACCTCAAAGACCGCGGCCGCAACAAAATGAAGCTCCTCAGCGCCCCCGCAGATCATGACATCCTGCACTCCCGCGAGAAGATATTCGTAGGCCAAGCCGATCGCCTGGCTCCCGCTGGTGCAGGCGGAACAGGTCGGTTGTACTCGACCCCGTAGCGAGAAAAACTCGGCGAGATTCGCCGCAACCGTGTGGCTCATGAACTTGAGGTACTGGCTACCAGGAATCCCCTGCAGGGTATCGTCGACAAAGAGCATCCGACAGTAGCTCTCCAGCTCGGACGAACTCCCATGCGTCGACCCGTAGGTCAATCCAACTCGGCCAGAAGACAACTCCTCTTGTGCAAGACCGGAGTCGTCTACGGCGTCGCGGCTCGCGGCCGAGGCGAGCAACCCTAGGCGCCCCACACTCCGAACTTTTTTTCGCGCAAAATCACGTCGCTCGACCCCGTGTACGCGCCCCCCCACACGGTTTCGCATGCCGTAGACGCCGGGCCAATCGACCGCGATTACCCCAGACCGCTGTTCCTGGAGAGCGGACGACACCGTGTCAAAATCATTTCCGATCGGCGTCCGAACCCCCAATCCAGTGATCACGACACTCGCTCGTTTTTCTCCGAAATTCACGCCATCCCCCCGCTAATTGCGATCACCTGACCCGTCACGTAGGCCGCGTCATCGCCCGCCAGAAATCCGACGAGTTTTGCCACCTCTTCAGGTCTTCCGAGGCGTCGCATCGGAACCATCGTCTTAATTTTTTCGTCGGAGATTCCCGAGGTCATGTCTGTTTCGATCAAGCCCGGAGCCACCACATTGACGGTGATCTTGCGCTTTGCCAACTCAAGCGCGAGAGACTTGGATGCGCCAATGATGCCCGCCTTTGCTGCAGCGTAGTTGACCTGGCCACGATTTCCGACCAATGCCGAGACAGAGCTCATGCTAATAATTCGGCCCCAGCGCTGGCGCACCATCGGCATCACGAGGGGTCGCGTCACATTGTAAAATCCGGAAAGTGTAGCGTCCAGAACTGCGCCCCAAGCATCGGGCTCCATGGCCGGAAAAGCGGCGTCACGGGTGATTCCGGCGTTGTTCACGAGCACGCCGATCGGTCGAGAGTCCTCGAGCAAGCGCACGATCGCGGCCCCGGTTGTGTCCGCATCCGTGACATCGAAGCCCGCGAGCTCGGCCTGCCCACCCCGCATCTCGATACGGGCCTTGACCGCCTCAGCACCGTCGAGGTCCTGACGATAGTTCAGGATCACCGGATACCCGGCCAGCGCCAGCTCGACTGCGACCGCGGCTCCGATCCCACGGCTCGCGCCGGTCACAAGCGCACGGGGCCGACATTGTTCACTCACCGGTGTTCTTTTCGGCATCGTCGCCAACGTAGACGTTGAGCTCCGCGTGAGCCACCCTCTTGGTGCCGCAAACCACGTTGCAAGCGTAACTCGCCATTCGCGCTCCTGAAAACCGCGAGGTCGCCGAAATCGTCAGTTCTTCGCCCACCGCGATCATCCCCACATCAAACACGGCTTCCCGCGTACCTAGCAGCAGCCCACGATGCACCGCGGGAGTCCCTTCGGCTCTCCTCAGAAGACCCTCAGCACAACCCACGGCCTGCGCCATATATTCGATGCACATCAAGGTCGACGTGAGGCCGTCAACAACGATGAGCTGTCGCGCGCGGACGCGGGCACGAACGACCACGCAGCTCCCATCCCACGCAGAAATTTCGTCAATCAAAACCATGGGCGCCTTGTGCGGAAGCAGTCGCTCAGGCGAAGGAAATCCCACAGTACCGAGGTCAAAACCAGTCATTGAGAATCGGATCCTAGTACACGTAAGCACCACACGTGCTCATGCTGTCCCCGGATCGGCTCCAAAGGAACCAACGCTTCTTCTCCGCAACACAGCGCGCGCAAAAGCGGCACGAGCCCGTCGTGGACAAAATCGAGCGCCTCAGGATCATCGACCTTCAAGCGAGGGGCCCGATCTTCCCGAATCTGAACCAGCTCCACGAGCGCACGACGTTCGTTATTTGCAACGGAAGCAATGCCCTCGGGAGAGCGTATCTGAAATGCGACGGCCATCGCATGTGTCCGCTCGCCGCTCGCCAAACTGTCGCCCTCAGAGGCGGCAAAGGGAGCAGGAATCACCTCATCGGCGAGCACCAGCATCGCCTCTTGGCGGTCCACGAGCGCCGTCGCTACCGCGTCCAAGAACGCCATAGCGACGGTCTGCTCACCCGCCGCGACGGCATTCGACCCCGTGTGATTGTCGCTGACAATTGAGAGGTACCCTGTTGCAGTGTTGTGCACGCTGTTGGTGAATGAGGTCGGCGAGACCCCTCCATCGTCGCTAAACATGCTTGCCAGCAGACTCACGGTGGTATCGAGTTCGCCCCAAGCTGAACCGATGACGTAACGAACCACTGAAAGTGATCCGCCACCGTTTCCGACCGCCTGTCGATTGGCATCCGTGACGGCACAACTCACAATTCGGGTCAAAAAACTCGTCCGGCGACGCAATCTCGGCGGGAGAATCTCGGCATTTGGACGAACGAGACCCGGATCCGGCGCTCCATTTCGCCAGGCATTGAGACTCCCGTACTCCGGCATCCACAGGCCCGTGCCAACGATCTCAAAACGCAAGGGAGCAACAGCACTCATCGTTGCCCTTGATCTCCAGCCGCGCTGCCGAACAGCACACTCACGTTGGAACCGCCAAATGCGAGCGAGTTGCTCAAAGCGTAGTGGGTCGCCCTTTCCTGAGCTCGGGCCGAGAGTTCCACGCCGATAGTCGTATCGAGCGACTCGCTGCCGACGCTGCCGGGGATGATCCCCCGCACCATGGACTCGATAGCAAAAATCGCCTCGGTCGCCCCCGCGGCTCCGAGCATATGGCCGGTGTAGCCCTTGGTCGCTACGACCGCGACACGAGACATCGAGGACCGCCCGACAAGATCAAGAACCGCTCGGCCTTCAGTTGCGTCATTTTGCGGCGTCCCCGTCCCATGAACGTTGATCTGGTCGACGCGGCTAGGCGCAATCGCCCCTTGGCGCAGCGCTCTTTCCATCGCCGACCGAGCGCCCAGACCCTCCGGATGCGGGGAAGTCATATGGTGTGCATCCGAACTCTCCCCAACACCGAGTAGCATAGGCGTCGGCCGCGAGCATTCGCGCTCCAACAACAGCAACGCTCCCCCCTCTCCTATGTTGATCCCGCGACGAAGACTCGAAAAGGGCAAACAAGGCTCCGGAGAAATGAGCCGCAAGCTATTAAATCCCTGGACCGTGAGCCGGCACAAGGTGTCAACACCTCCCACCAACACCGCATCACACAAATTCAGGGCAAGCAGCCGCTGAGCGCAGGCAAAAACACGTCCGCTGGATGAACATGCCGTGGAAACGACATATCCCGGACCCGCGATACCCGTCAAACCTCGAATGACAGCCGTTGTGGCCCCAAGTCCATGTTGCCGATCGAAACGAAAACCGCGTGGCAAGCGACCCGAGACCGCGTGATGAGACCATGCACGCTCGCTCGCAGCGATTCCCGCAGTGCTGGTCCCTACGATCAACCCCACCCGTGCCGCCCCCCATCGACGCTTCGCGCCATGGACCGCCTCCCGAATCTGCAAAGTCACCAGTTGGCACACTCGGGCCTGCCGGCTCTCAAATTCGGCCACTTCATCTTCCAGAGCCGGGAGCTCATCCGTTTCGTCCGCCACTTGGCCCACCCAAGTCTCCACGCCATAGCGGGCTGGACAGATCGACAAACCCCGTCGACCGGAAAAAAGGTTGTCCATGACCGTCTTTGTCTCGCGGCCGAGACCATTACTGGCCGCATAGGCGGTCACCGCAATCGGGCGTGATCTAGGTAACGAGCGTGGCATACAACTCTCGGCAAGCAGACCATAGCAACGCGGCTAGGCCTTGAATAGCCACCCGCCGTGCCGCGTGACAACCGCTCACTCAGTTTGGGTTCAATATTTGGAACTGCGCCGTCTCGATCGACAAGATATAGCCCTGACGATCATTGACGAGCTTCAACGTTCGTGGCGGATGCCCCTCGTGCATTCCGGTTCCGTAGTCAATGCTGATCCTCGATGCACGGTCCGGGCTCTCGAAGGTGCGGGAGAGCAACTTATCGTCCTCCCATCGCTCAATCACAACCGTCCCCTCGCCGCGAAAGGTTTGGGCACCATTCTCCCCATGCTGCCCCCATGGCAAGAGAACATCCCACAGGAAACTGCGATGGATATCCTCCAGGATATAACGCGCAGGGAATGGCATCTCGCTCGCCATAAACGACTCGAAGAAAATCGAATTTCCCTCCTGCTTCAGCACAAATGCCTTGGTCCCGAAGGGCGTAAGTCCAACGACCGAGAGGCTAGCCCCCTGCTTCTGGATCACCGCATCTAAACGAATTTTGTGACCGTCAAACTCGCCCACAAGGCGCTGACGCATGAAAAAATCGCGTCGCACTGCGGAGAGCGGCACGAACATCGACGCTCCCTCTGTACTCAAGGCAGCCGAAGGGGCCTTCGTCTGCTCAGTTTCATGGGATTCACTTGCGGCAATGCAGCCACCCGCGCCCCCCGCTAGACCCAGCCCAAGGAGCGACAACAAACGAATTTTTGGATTTTTATGCATCTTCGGCAGTCCCCCCAAGCCCGTCGAACAAGATGAGCGCCGTTGGCGCAATGCACAGACTGATCAAGACGCCGATGCCTGTCGTCAGCCCAATCGCACGCAGAGCAGGATTGCTCGACATCGCCAACAAGCCAAAGGCCAACACCGTCGAGGTGCAAGCGAGCACTAGGCTCAAGACCGTGGCCGAAACGGAGTCGGGGTGAACGCTGTGCACGCGCCCCAATCGCCCCGGTCGCTCATGGCTCTCCGCAAGAAAAACCCCGTAGTCTACCCCCATACTGAGCACGAGCAGCAGAGACACGAGATGCATCAGATTGATCGGCGTCCCGAGCAACGCCAAGATCGCGGCCGTTGTACCGGCAGCGAGCAGCGCGGGTACAAAAGCCGCGACCGCGACACGCAGGCGCCGATAGCGAATCATGAGCATGGCAAAGACGCACAGCAGGCCCAATCCCATAAGCTCCAGAGATTGCTGCCGACTCCGCGCATAGATGCCCATCATAAGCGCCTTCTGGTCAAAATAGACCACACCCGGAAGGTCCTCGAACGAGGACCCCAATGTGGCAGAATCGGCCACCCCCTGGAGCGTGGTCACCAGGGCCACCTTCTCGCCGATTGTCGTCCGAAAGGAGCTGACGAGAGGGCCAAGCCCCGCGCCTTCGAGGTCCTTGAACCGCAACGGATCGGCAGCGCCGCGTTGAATTTCCTGCTCAAACTCGCCAAAAGCCTGGGCTCGAAAGCCCTCCTCTTCGAAGGCCGTGACAAAACGTCCGAAAAAGGTCGGATCCGCAACGATCACGCCGCGGTTCTTCGACTGCAGCTCTTCGGACCACAAAAAATCGTGCACCGAGCGAAAGGCGATCAGGGATTTATCTTCGACAAGCCGAGAGAGCCGCCGAGCGACCTCGTCATTGAGCCGCAGCGCCTGCTCTTCATCGTCGGCGATCGCAAGAATCATTCTTCCAGAATCCATGCGGGAAACCAAAGCTCGAACCTCATCTTCTTCGGCCAGCAACGTGGGATCCCGCGCCGCCAACGCGGAAATATCATCGACAAATTGCAGCTGCGAGAGACCCGCGAGACAAACGATCGACGAGACCATCGGGATCACGATCAGCCATCGGCGTCGTCGCTCGAGGCTTTGGAGCGCCGCGTGAACCCGTTCCGCCAGCCACCGATGCACCGCCCCAGGGCGTGAGTGCTCTGGCATCAGTGCCGGCAACAAGAGCAAGGTGCTCAAAAGAGCCCCTGCGACCCCCGTCGACGCAAACAACGCGATCTCCCGAATCCCTGGAAACGACGTCCAAGCCAGCCCCGCGAACCCGGCAACCGTCGTCCCCGCACCCAGCAACAATCCCGGCCGCACACGTCGAAGAGTCTCCTCCACCGACGAACCCGGCGTTAACAAGCGATGGTTGAACAGATGAATTGGATAGTCGATGCAGACACCGATCAGCGACGAGCCGAAGGCGAGCGTGAGGCCATGTATCCTACCAAAGACGAGCAACAATACCGTCGTCGCGGTCAATACTCCGCAAAGCAGCGGAAGCATCGACAAGAACATGAGTCGCACCGAACGCAAGACCACGACGAAGAGCAGCACAATGCCGAGCGTCGAGACGACCGAGATTCGAGTGATGTCTCCGCGGATCCTTGACTCTGCATCGATGGCAAACCGTCCCACCGAACTCTGACGAAGCTGGATATCCGCGCCCAACTCGGTACGGACCAAGGCGAACGCAGCCTCGATCCGGTGTTGTAGCGGAACTTGAAGGACGGTATCGAACGCGCTGTGGCGACTCGCAAGAAAGACCACAGCATCGCCCTGCGCGGTTACAAAGCGTCCCGCTTCGATGTGCATCTTCCCCTGCTGCGCGGCTTGTAAGCGAGTCAACTGCCGCTTGTAGGCAAGCAAGGGGTCGGCCCCCGCGACCCGCTTTACAAGGGGAGCGGTTGGCAGGGAGAGTTGTCTGTGTAGTTCCCTGGCCGCCCGGCGAAGCGCCTGGGTCGAAATTTCACCCCGAAGCTCTCTCTCGGGGTCGCCCGACAAAAAATGCAATCGATGAGGGAAATAGAGATCATAAAGAGATCGCTCTTTGCCCGAATCCCATCCTCCACGCATCCATGCGATCTCAGGAGCTTCGCTCGCATCATCCGCTTCCCGCAAGTATCGCTCAAGCCGCAGGCCGCCAGCGACGGCACGTTTGGAATCGCCACCGGCCGAGACCACCAACACCACACTCCGGGTCAGCTCAGAATCCGCCAGTCCCCGAGAAAGCCCCGCGACCGTACTGTCTCCTTGAGCGTCGACAAACTCGGCGATCGAGTGGGTCATCTCAAATCGACAACCACAGAATATCGCCATAGCAATCCACACTACAATCCCCAGACTCAGCTGTCGTTTGGGACTCACGGCTGGGCCACTCTACCTCCGAAGACGCCCGTCTTCGAGCACCGGACGACCAAGGGCGACCGACAATTTCGGAGCGAGCCGCAGTCTCGTCTGACGAGCGCGCGGTCCCTCACATCACAATTCACCTCCCCTCCCTCAACAGGGGTTCCGAGTCGACAAAAGCGAGACTACTCTCGCCACATGTCGGACCAAGTTCGCGCCTCTCACATTCTTCTCATGTACGCAGGATCTGCGAGATCCTCAAACGATCGCAGCCAAGACGAGGCCAAGGTATCAATCTCGGCATTGAAGCAGAAAATCAACGATGGCGCTGACTTCGCAGAGCTCGCACGTGAGCACTCGGACTGTCCTTCAGGCGCAAAGGGAGGCGATTTGGGAAAATTTGGGCGTGGCCAAATGGTTCCTGCCTTCGAGGACACGACCTATGCCATGGAGGTTGGGGCGACCAGCGGTGTTGTAGAAACAGATTTTGGCTATCACTTGATCACGCGCACGGAATAGCGCCCGAACGTCAGATCCTGATTCCCGAGACACCTGACGGTGAACCCACGTGTCTCGAAACCATCGCGTCGGAATCGCCGCCAGGCGTCAGCGCTTTGCGTTGCTCAATCTTTTTGAGAAACCACGGGCCCGACTGAAAAGATCCGATCGGCTTCGATCGCCGAATAGTGATGGGCCACATCCACGTTCGTAAATGTTGTCGTGCTCCTATCGCCCCCAACCTCGACCACATGCAAAGACGTCATCTTCAGCCGCTCCCCCCGAAGTTCGACACGTTTGATGACACCCTTCATGGGCGACACTTTTGGCGTCAATACGAGTGCCCATCCCTGAGCACCTTGGACCGCGAAACGAACCTTGTAGAGGGACTCGAGCGCCGTACGGTCGCCCGCAAACAGCTTAACAAAGCTATCGACGAATAGCCGAATCACGGGGTTGGCGATAAGATCTACGGTATCCGCTCCGGTTTCGTCTCCAAACACCATCGTCCCCTTCCGAACCACTAGACTTGAGCGCATGGGCTGCGTGGTATGGCGGGCGAGCATTCCCCGGCTAAAATGAAGGCTGCCTTCGCTCACCAACGGCGCGACGAGCAGTGCCATGATTTTTTCCTCCCGAAAATCAGCCCGCAATCCCGGCATCGCTGCCATTGCTGAGAGTAGAACTTCCAGGTTGGAAATCTGTCGCTGCGACGAACCAACCAGCGCCGCTCCATTGTGGGCGGACGCGGGTGCGCTCGTGACTGCGATCGCCGCCGGTGACAAGATCGTCCCCGCAACCAAGAGCGACCGCAACACGCTGACCACGGAACAAGACCCGTGAAATCGCAGCGTGCCTCGGAGTCCCCCGCTGTTCACGCGCCCACCTTGGTCATCCGTCGACCGCTCACGAGTCGTCCTCGCCCACAGACAGTCGATCTTGATGCATCAACGAGACGACAGTCCGAATATCGCCGTCCTGCCGTCGATCTCGATCGTTGAAAGGAACATGTTCGCGTACGGCATCCCGCAGAGATTTCGCCCGAAGCCCGAGGACCGTCCCCCCCTCCCGTTCCCGAATGTCCACCGCCTGGCAAACCGCCAAGATGCAGATCGCCGCCACACGTTCCGTAAGCTCTACGGCGCGCAAAGCTTCGCGCGCCGCGATTGTCCCCATACTGACTTTGTCTTGATTGTGACATTCCGTGCTTCGGCTAAAGACGCTAGCCGGCATGCATAACTTCAACGCCTCCGCACAAAGTGCCGAAGAACCGATCTGCATTGCCTTAAACCCGTGATGGACCGATCCGGCGGGCCCCTGGTACCCAACAAGGTTTTCCGGCAGCGAATTGCTCGTACTGGGGCTGCAAAGCAACGCCAGTTGCCGATCCAATAGGTCTGCGACGTTCGCCACGCCGTTCTTCAGACCGTCGGCGACAAAACAGACATGACCGCCGTAGAAGTTCCCTCCATGCAGCGCTTCCCCCGTAACAGGGTCGATCAACGGATTGTCGTTGGCGCTGTTCAACTCGGTCTCAAGCCATGGCCGCATCCACAGCAACGAATCGAGCAAAACACCGACGACATGTGGAGCGCAGCGAATTGAGTATCGATCTTGAATACGTCCCTCAAATCGCGCTGACGGAGAAAACTCAAGATCCTCGCGAACCCAGCGAGCAAACCTCGCCTGCCCGGGATGGGGTTTTGCCCGATAAATCCGCTCATCGAAATGAGCGGGATTCCCCTGCATGACCTGGCTCGCGGTCGCGGTGATGGCTGCGACCGTACGCGCCAGCCGTCGAGCCCTGTCGAAGGCCAAGCAACACAGCCCAGTCATGACCGAGGTCCCGTTCATGATCGCCAGGCTCTCCTTGGGTCCCAAGACAATGGGGGAAATGCCCGCGATCCGCAGAGCCTCACTCGCCAGTTTTCCGTCGGCTTCGCGGTGCCCAGTCCCAGTCTCACCGAGGACCTCGCGCTCACCCATCAATACCGAGGCGACATACGAGAGCGGCGTCAAATCCCCACTCGCCCCCACCGACCCCTCGCTGGGGATGCGGGGAAGCACGCGATGATTAATGAGACTGCAAAGCCGATCGAGGACCACCGGGCGGACGCCTGACCAGCCCGCGACCAGCGACGCAAGGCGCACGGCCAAGACTGAAGCAGACTCAGGTGCTGAAAGATACACCCCGGTACCGCAGCCGTGAAAACGTACCAAGTTCAGAGAAAGGTCCGACACGTTGGTAGCATCGATATCCTGCAAGCAGGACTCTCCAAACCCAGTCGTCACACCATAAACGCGGTCGCCGGCGGCGATTCGGTTGGCGAGAATTTCGGCACCCGCTCCAAGCCGACGACGAAACTCGGGATCATTGGAGACCTGCGCCTTCGCGGTCCCGTACGCCAGGGTCACAATCTCCTCGACCGAGATCGCGCCACGGCCAAACTGCACCACATCGTCGATCATCTGTCGTATCCCCCGTTTTCTAGTTGTCCAGGCACAGCTGGAAGTCTTTCGCCCCTACGCACAGACGTAAGCCGTCGCTCTGCGGCACGAAGGACCCCCTCAACACTCAGTCGCGCGTGCATTCCCGAAATCCTCATGTTGTCCGCGAACAATGAGAAGTGTGAAATTCCGTCGCTAGGATACTGCACCAATGTCGGCTGATTCACCACTGAGCACCCCTGCCAGACCAAACGAACGGCAACCTCGATGTCAAACTCCATTCGCCGTCCGCACCTCGGCGCAACTGGGCACGTGGCATCGAGCGGGTACACTCGGAATCCACACATCGGATCATCGATCACCCGACCCATCGTCTCAACATTTGTCCAAAATCGGGTGATCCGACGACCGATCAACCGAGCGAGGGGCGCGCTGTCGTCGTAACGCGGAGACCCTAGAATCAGCGCCTGTGGTCGGGCCCGCGCCTGCGCGAGAAATCCGGGGATGTCGGAGATCGCATGCTGCCCATCTGCATCGATCTGAAGCGCATGCGTGTAGCCAAGCTGCCTCGCAAGATCGAGCCCGGTCGTCACCGCGGCACCTTTGCCACCATTTTTTTCGCGAATTTTCACGGTCACACCAGGAAACTTGCCCGCAGCGAGCACGGCCGCCCGCCCCTCATGACCGCTACCATCGTCGATGACAACGATCGGAAGATGCACAGACACGGCCTCAATCACGGACCTGATCGTGGCTGGATTGTCGTAGGTGGGAATCACCGCGCATACTTCGAAGGGCATTATCGCGCATCCTTGGCGGCAACGAGTTCCACGCCGCCGGTCGTTAGACGACCTCGAGCCGATTTACTTCTGATCGAGACGAAACTCCAGAGAACCTGCGCTGTACTCGCCGTTTCCGTCGAGAAAGATGAACTGAACCTGCGGCAACGGACCCGCACGACGATAGCGAAGCACGAGACGAAGCTCGGCCCCAGGGCGCATCGTTCGCTTAAATTTGAGCCGTAGAACCCGCGCCACCTCACCGAGCTGCGGCCACCGCATCTGAGCGCTCGAACGCGCTTGCTCGAGTTGGATCGCTCCCGGTACCACCGCGAAACCTCTAAAATGGCCACGCAGGGACCGCAGATTTCGAGGCACCCGCAGTTTCACTGTGACTTCTCCGGCAACCGTCTCGTCGAAGGGGCCGCACTCCATCTGCTGTGGGCCCTGGCTTGGGGTGGACTCGAAAGTCTGAAGCAGCCGTGTACGCATGACCTTTCCATTTTCACCGCGTGGGATCGCGTCGACGAGACGCAGCCGACGCGGAATGACGACGGGATCAAGCCATGGCCGGAGATGACTACGAAGAGCCTCCGCGGCCCACCCCGGTGCCACGACAAGCGCGACAAGCTCGGTACCTCTCGCTCCGCCGACCTCAACCGAGGTCACCGCAACATCGTCGACACCCTCGACCGCCAAAAATCGATCTTGAACCTCGGCGAGAGAAACCCGCTTTCCGCCAACCTTGACTACGCCGTCTATTCGACCTAGGTGCTCAAATCCCCCAGCACTTCGCCGAACGACATCCTGCGTCCGAAATGGGCGAGACGCATGCTCGGGCAAGAAGGGAGAGTCCACCAACAGTCTCCCCTCATCTTTTTCTCCCTCAATCTCGATCTTGACCCCCGGGAGAGGCTTCCACGGACCCGCCCCGGTACGCACAGCGATCCCACCGGTCTCCGTGGACCCAAGCACCTCGGTTGCCACCAGTCCAAGACGTTCCCGCAACATCGCGGCGCTGCTCGCCGGCAGCGGAGCACCGGACGAAACGACGTGGAGCAAGCCATCTAGCGCGGGGCGCTCAAGGATCTTCAAGGCGCGTAGATGAGCCGGCACAGTGACCAAGATCGTCGCCCGCCAGCGCTGAACCGCTGCAGCCACAGTGCCAGCATGCAGGTAGTGTCCTCGCACGAAGGCAGCGCCTCCAACAAGCGGAACGAGAACACTAAAAAGGAGACCATAAATATGATGAGGCGGCACCGTCGCCAGCACCCTTGCGCCGGGACCCATGGCGAACTCCCTGGCCAGCACCCTCGCCTCGCCACACAGTTGCCTCGCCGTCTTTTCGTGCCGCTGATGCTCCCCGGTGCTGCCTGAAGTCCACACCGTCACAAGGTGCTGCCCCGGGTCGACGCTGAGCATCGCTACATCGCCGACCTTCGAGCGCCGAGCATCGTCTTCTTGACCGGAGCCGAGGAGCTCACGGAGGTCGAGCCCAATTCCCGCCTCACTATCGTGGAGCATCAGCTGTACGCCATCGTCAGCGGCCATGTGACGAAGTGTCTCGGGCTGCCCATTTGGAGGCAGGGCGACGCGATGCCCCAGGCTCCACGCGGCGACGAGGCAAACCGCAAAATCGTAGCGGTCACGGCAGACAAGCAGCAGCGCCTTGTCTCGCTCAGGTTCTGGAAGACCGGCTCGCACCCGAGCCACGTCGACCTTAAACTCGGTCTTGGTTCGGTTGCCCGCCTCTCCGACCGCGACCATTGCGCAATCCTCGTGACCTGCAAGAAGCTCGATCATGCGCCTGCCGTTCTATCCCCGTGGCATCGCTTCTTCAGCTCTGGACCCCAGGCGTCACCCCTCAATGGGATTCACCTGCGCGATCGAGTCATCCAGTGCGACGATCAAATGGACAATATCTGAGACCCTGTGGACCTTTCGTAGGGCCTCCGGGTCGACCCGCTTGCCTGTCACCGCCTGCAACCTCGCTAGTAGATCGATGGCATCGATGCTGTCGAGGTCGAGATCCTCGAAGACACGCGAGTCGAGGCGAATTCCCTCGGGATCAAGCTCAAACATCTCCGCCATCTCCTCGCGAATTCGAGACTCCACTTGCTCAGGCGTCACCGGGTCTCCTCTCGTGCGCCAACAGGGGGTGCCGTTCTTCCGCCAAGGCCACGGAACGCTAGTTCTCGGAACGCTGGGCGAAGATGTGCGCCGCCAGGCTCTTCACGTTGGAATAAATTCGATGACTCTCCGAGTCGTCGGATTCTGTCTTGATGCCGAATTTTCGATGCACGGCCATGGCCAGCTCGAGAATATCGATCGAATCGAGCCCGAGACCCTCTCCCACGAGGGGTGCCTCGACATCGATTTCTTCGGGGGACACATCTTCGAGTTTAAGAGCATCGATGATGAGGAGCTTGAGTTCTTGCTCAATCTCGGCGGGGGAAGACTTCTCTGCCGCGGTGACCATAGCGCCAGCGGATACTAAAGGTTCGAACAATGCGAGTCCAGCTCATCGTCAAGATCGCTCCCACGAGGCCTGGGACCGCCGAGAGCGACTCGTATGCCGCCGCGGCGCAATCTGATCCCCCTCGCCCGTATCGCGTCCAGTCGACGGGCGGTGCGCCCATGACGCGAACCTTCGGTCTCACACCGCGGAGCGGTCACTCAGCAGCTTCCGCTCACACGTAACGTGCGAGCGCCCGAGACAACGCCGGAACGGCCGCTTCAACATGGCCGCGAGCACCCTTGCGCAGGCGCCCGTAGGTCTTTTGGATGGCCGGACGGGCCCCATCGATCCGCGAGTCCGTCACTTGCAAGAGCGCCTCCGCGGTCCTTTCGGGGTCACGCCTCAACACCTCCTCAAACGTAGCGCGCAGCTCACCATCGCCAGCTTGTCCCTGGCTTTCCTCGAAAATCGGTTGAAGGGCGCACGCAAACGCAGGGAGCAGCTTTTCTATAACATCAGCAACAAAACCGGGCTTGACCTTCTTGACGATGGAGAAAGCCGTCTTCACCGCAGCGCCGCTCAGTCCGCGTTTAGAGGCGACTTCGCTCTCCACCAGCGCCACGCAATCTGCGACCGCACGCTCCTTGTTCGCGGGGGCGGTTAGGATTTCTACGAGTGTCTCCATCGGGACGAGGTGTTACCAGAAGCACCCGCATAGAGACAGCCCGCCAATACGCCCCAGACTCCACCTCCGCTCGGTATGAACTCAGCCACCTCCACCACAAAAAACAGGCTACCGTACGCCATGCCGCGCCGGATATGGAGCTTCTCTCTCCTACTCGCAGTTGCCTGCACCCCATCGCCCGCCGATAAGGGGCGTATTGGCGACTCCGCGCGCCCCCATGACCCCACGCCGTCCACCATGACCTCGAAATTGAGCCCGGTCCAAACCACCGTTTCCCTCGAAGATATTGCGGATCTCCCATACCCGGGAACCGTCGTCCCTGGCTCCCTGGCTTTTTCGCCCGACGACCGCCACCTCACCTATCTCGAAAGCCCCGATCGAAGCCTCAGCCGTCAGCTATTCTCACTCGCGCTGGGTGACGCTTCGGCTGCGCCCAAGCTGGCTGTTGAGGCCCCGGGCGGCGGGGTCACCGAGGCCAATCTATCCAAAGAAGAAAAACTGCGGCGGGAGCGTCAGCGAGTACGCGGCCTCGGCATCACACGCTACACGTGGTCAAAGGCGGGCGAGAAGATACTCATACCCTTAACAGGCGACATTTACGTCAAAGACGGTCTCGAAGGACCGCTGACGAGAATCATCGACACAGAAGGCGCTCCAGCCCTCGATCCACAATTCTCGCCCGACGGCGCCCGCGTCGCCTATGTCCGCGACGCAGAGCTTCACGTCGTCTCGTCCGCAGGCGGCCCCCCACATCAGGTGACCTACGGTGCCCGTGGAACCGGCAAAACCCAAGGTCTCGCTGAATACATAGCGATGGAGGAGATGGCCCGCTTTCACGGTTTTTGGTGGTCCAAGGACTCCTCAAAGTTGGCATTCACCGAGGTGGATGAGACCCATATTCCGATCTACCGAATCGTCCACCAGGGCGAGTCGACCGTCGGGAATGCGAGCCAAGAAGACCATCACTACCCCTTCGCGGGTCAAGCCAACGCGCGGATTCGCCTGGGCGTGGTCGCGGCCGATGGTGGGCCGGTGACCTGGATGGACATCTCAGGTCTCGGGAGCGACGCCTACCTCGCGAGAGTTCGATGGCTTCCCGATGGCACGCTCACCGCCCAAATCGAAGACCGCGAGCAGAGCCACCTTCGTCTGCTGCGCTTCAATCCAAAAAATGGCGAGGCGACCGTTTTGCTCGAAGAGAGCAGTGATGTATGGATCAACCTCCACGACATTTTTCACCCGCTAAAGGGCACACACAAAGAAGACGCCAAGCTCGCCGGAGCGTTCATCTGGGCCTCGGAGAACACCGGCTTCCGCCACCTCTATCTGCACGATACGACGGGAACGCGACTGCGCGCCCTAACCTCCGGCCCCTGGATGGTCGATGAGTTGATCGCAGTCGACGAACTCACGGAGAAATTTTGGTTCACCGCCACACGTGAGTCTCCAACCCAGATGCACCTCTATGAGGCTGATTTCACGGGCAGCCCCCCGCGAAAGGTCACACAAGCGCCGGGCATGCATACTGTGACGATCGATCATGCCCACAAACGCTTTCTTGACGTTCACAACGCTCGTGATACCGCCCCTTCGGTGACCCTGCGCTCTCTAGCGGATGGCGCCCTCATTCGCGCGATTCCCAGCCGCAAAGATCCTCGCCTATCGCGCTTCGAACTACCATCGCCCGAGATTGTGGAACTCGAAAGCCGAGATGGCACGAAACTCTACGGCGCCATCTATCGTCCCGACCCCAAGATGCATGGGCAGGGGCCCTATCCAACCGTGATCAGTGTCTACGGAGGCCCTCATGCACAGCGGGTGACCGACAGCTGGAGCCTCACCGTCGACATGCGCGCACAATACCTCCGGGAGCGGGGCTATCTGGTGTTCCGCTTGGACAATCGTGGAAGCGGACGCCGTGGACTCGCCTTTGAAGGCGCGATCAAGCACGACATGGGAAGGCTTGAAGTGCAGGACCAGGTTGACGGCGTCCACTGGCTCGCCAAACAGGGTCTATGCGACCCGGATCGAGTGGCGATCTACGGATGGAGCTATGGCGGCTATATGTCTGCCATGGCGCTAGCTCGGGCTCCAGAAACCTTTCAAGTCGCCATCGCCGGTGCGCCGGTTACCTCTTGGGACGGCTACGACACCCACTATACCGAGCGCTACATGGGAACACCTCAAGGCAATCCGGAGGGCTACGAACGCTCAAGCGTGATGCATCACGTCGATGGTATTCAAGGCAACTTGCTGCTCGTTCACGGTCTCATCGATGAGAACGTGCACTTTCGCCATACCGCGAGGCTCATCGATGCCATGATCCGGGCACGAAAGGACTACGCCCTGGCACTGTTTCCAAACGAGCGTCACAGCCCACGCCGCCCCGAAGACCGGGTGTTCATGGAACAACAGATCTTCGCCTTCCTCGAGCGCAATCTCCAAGAGACCCTCAAGCTTCCCGAGACCCACGCCGTCACTCCCTAGGGGCTCCCGTCCCCGCCGCTCCACTGCTCAGTCGTGAAATATACCCTGCAGACCCGGGCGCCCAACAAGGCGCTCTTCGACCTCGACAAAGACCTGAACACGCAGCAGCGAACGGTCGTCGAGGCTAAACCTGGCCGCCTTCTGGTGCTCGCAGGTGCGGGCACGGGCAAGACTCGAACCCTCACCTATCGCGTGGCGCAACTTGTCGCGCGGGGATGTCCGCCAGAGCGGATCATGCTCGTAACCTTCACAAATCGAGCGGCACGCGAGATGGTCGAACGGGTGGAGGGTCTGCTCGGTATGGACATGCGAAAGAGCGCCGCCGGCACCTTTCATCACGTCGGAAATCGTATCCTGCGCCAACATGGCCCGGCCATCGGTCTCGGCGCCGATTTTGGGATCCTCGATCCTGAAGACGCGCGCGATGTGATCAACGGCGTAATTTCCGAACTCGGCTTACCCGTGCTCACGGCCCGCCGCTTTCCCAACGCCAAGGTCCTGTCGTCGGTGATCAGCATGGCCGCCGGCATGCAAGTTTCGATCTCCGACGTGCTCGAACGTCGCTATCCTCGTTTCAGTCAGCAGGCCCCGCAGATCGAACGTATTGGGACCCGCTATCAGCAGCGCAAGCGAAAGCTCAATGTCTGCGATTTTGACGATCTATTACTTTTGTGGCTCCGTATCCTGCGCGACCCCTCGACGCAAACCATCGCCGACGAGCTACGTGACGCCTACGACCACCTGCTCGTCGACGAATATCAGGACATCAACGCGCTCCAAGGCATGCTCGTCGACTCGATGGCCGCCAGGCACGGCAGCCTCACCTGTGTGGGCGACGACGCTCAGTCGATCTACAGCTTTCGGGGTGCTGATTTCAGTCAGATCCACGACTTTAAAATTCGTCATAGCAACGCTGAAATTCTTCCTCTGACCATCAACTATCGATCGACCCCAGAAATTTTGGAGTTGACCAACCGCAGCATCGCATTCAACCACGAACAGCATCCCAAGGAGCTCAGCGCGGTACGTGAGTGTGGTCCAAAACCGGCTGTCATCCCCTTGCGCGACGTCTATCAACAGGCTGAGTTTATTGCGCAACGAATCTTGGAGCTGCACCATGAGCAGAGCCTCCCTTTGCGAAGGATGGCGGTGCTCTATCGAAATCACGCGCACAGCCTCGAGCTTCAAGTCGAACTCACAAGACGCCAAATCCCCTATTTCGTGCGCAGTGGCACCCGATTCTTCGAGCAAGCCCACATCAAAGATGTCGTCGCGTACCTCCGCGCGCGCGAGAACCCCCGAGATGCCCTCGCGTGGGTGCGATTGCTACGGCTTTGGCCCGGTATCGGAAGCCAAACCGCCGAACGTGTGGCCGCCATCCTTTCGGGCGAAAATGCAAGCGATGGGCAGCCTCCACTGGGTATCCACGAGACCAGCGACATTTTACGAGCGCAGGCGAAGGACGGACGCGGCCGTGGGAAAGCGGCCCTCGAGCGCCTGGCCACGCTATGGGAGACACTGGCCAACCCCGGAAATCTCAGCCCCGGCGCGAGCATTCGTCTCATCGTCACAGAGCACTACGAAACCTACCTCGATCGCAGTTTCGCCAATGCGGAGGCTCGAAAAGAAGATCTCCAAAACTTGGCGAAGTTCGCCGAAAGCTATCCAGGTGCAAGCGAATTTCTTAGCGACCTCGCCCTGATTCAAGGCATGTCCGCAGAAAATATTGTGTCTTCAGACGAACCTGATGACAAGCTCGTACTCAGCACGATTCACCAAGCCAAAGGTCTCGAATGGCCGATCGTTTTCACGCTCTGGCTCGCCGAAGGGCGCTTCCCCATGGGCCAATCGCTGCGGAGAGTCCACGACTTAGAGGAAGAACGTCGCCTTTTTTACGTCGCTTCTACCCGGGCCGCCGACGAACTCTATCTGTGCTACCCGACGATCGAAGAAGGAAAAGACGGCCCCAACAGATTGCTACGGCCTAGCCGGTTTTTAAGTGAAATCGACACGAGCCCGCCCGTTTTTGATCGCTGGGAGATCGAGGAGGAACCCACAACACCGCCATGTTAGGGCGGAACTCCAGCATCAACGCGAAGTCCCTCTGGGGATACACAGCGGACAAAACCTTCGTGGCTTCGCATTCGTACCACGCCTCCTCCTTGGCTCTGGGCGCCATTCGACGAGAGCAAGATATAGTCCCCCTCACAGGCGTGGGCCGCCTTCTTACGCCACAGCTGCCGCAACGTGACCGCGGAAGTCATGGGACCCCCCTCAGCCAGCACGTAGACAGAGCCATCTTCCATCGGCGCTGCCAGGACCTGGGGGCCACGGCTGGCAGCCTGAAGAGGAATTGCAGCCAGTGGCGTACCGCAGCCCATGGCGTACAACGCCCCCAGAGCGAAGAGTCTCTGCGCGTGCATCACCAGACGATCGCACGAACGCGCCATGCAGTAAAAAAATCTTCATGTTGTCGCCTACCCAATCGTCTGCGATGTGCACAGGGCACCCGGCAACTTTCTACACAATCGCCTGAGGCCTACCCGGCGAACAGGCCGCGTGACGAGTCGAGCAAGGTCTTCATGTATTTTTTCATGAGCTCGAGAGCATCTCCCTTCGTCAAAAATCTTGAGACTCCCAGCCCGAGCAGGTCCCGGACCTCCTCGATTGGAATGGTTCCCGAGACCATGATCACCGGAAGGTCTTGCAAACGAGCATCGCCCTGCATTCGCTCGACGAGCCCTCGGCCATCGAGATTCGGCATCTGGTAGTCGGTCATCACCAGTTCGACGTCGCTGTTGTCCTGTAAAATCGTCCACGCACGCTCACCATCACTGGCTTCTATCGCTATGTGCCCGAGACGTCTCGCTACCGCTGACCACACCCGTCTCGTCGCGGGATGGTCGTCCACAAGCAGGATCTTCCCCGCACGGTGAGCCGTTGCCGGTTTTTTGCCGCCAGATGCGGCACCTGAGGTCTTTAGAGGCTCTGCCACTTTATCTCCTTTGGGTAGTCCGTGACTTGGTCACGACCGCCGTGTTTCGAGACATACAAGCTCGCATCCGCGGCCTTGTATAGTCTCTTCATGACCACTTCGGGATCATAAATTTTCGTAAATGGCCCCTTGAGCTCGACGAGGCCCAGAGAGATTCTGATCGACGACGAACTCCCATCGGGCGCGGTCATATGATGAGAACGAATCGCATCCATCAATTTTTCAGCCGCGACCATCCCACCGACACGCTCTGTGGCCGGAAGCAGGATCGAAAATTCTTCTCCGCCGATCCGAGCAACGAGGTCCGTTGTCCGCACGGTCGAACTCATCAACATCGCCATCGCTATAAGCACTCGATCGCCAAACTCGTGGCCGTGCGTGTCGTTAAATTGTTTAAAGTGGTCGATATCACCGATCATCAGGATCAGAGAATCACCACTACGGGCAATCCTTTCGATCTCGCTCACAATACGTGACCAAAATGCCCTCCGATTTGGAAGTGAAGTCAATGGATCCGTGACCGACAATTTTTCAAGTTCAGAATTTTTTTGTACGAGCTTGCGTGCGAGATTGTCCTTTTCTCGAAGGGCATCTTCGAGCTTTCGAGTCGTTCGCTCAAGGGCGGTCACCAACTCCTCATAGTCGAGATTCATCTCGACGAGCCCCTCATTTGCGGCCCGAAGAATCGACTCTAAAGAATCCTGGGGTCCCACTTTCATCCCCAAAACCCGTGCCGTCTCTTCGACCTGTCCCCCGAGCTCACTGATCATCTTCTCAACGGCTGCATCTGGGAGTCCGGCATCGTGTTTTAGCGTCGTACGGGCCCGATGTAGCGCTGCGGTTTTGTCGTCGCAGATCAACACGCCAGCAAGGATCTCAGCCCAATGACCGAGTTCACAATAGCCATTGCTAAGATTGCCCCCCGATCGCTCAGTATCGTGATGATGACACATGGGTAGAGCCAACTCCTCCGGAAGCGACCAGGTCTTCGACAGATTTTTTGCGACTTCGTCGTGAGTTGCACCAAACATCTCCCGCTCTGCATCTCGGCGCTGCTCCGAAGTGGCACCCGCCACGTCATTCCAACGCGCCGCACGTTCAGGATTCCCCATGATCAACGGGAGGACCCCAAAATCGAGGAGCAAGCCCACAGTAAATGCGACCCCAGGATCGAGGCTTCCAATCGCCCCCGCGAGGGACTGAGCGGCGACCGCCCGTCGCATGGAGTCCTCCCAAAAACGATCGAGATCGAAGGCTCCCATCTCATCTTGGTGCACACAGCTTCGAGCGGCCGCACACAGGGCGTGGTTTCTCAAGCTGCGGGCTCCGAGCACCGAGACCGCGCGGAGCACCGACGTGACATTCGAACCGCGGCGATACAACGAAGAATTTGCGACTCGGAGAAGCTCCGCAGCAAAGACGGGGTCACTGCCCGCAATCTTACCCAACTTCACCACGGAGACGTCGTCCGCCGTCGCCGCCGCAATGATCTTCGACAGTACATGGGGCGGCGAGGGTAACCGCCGACCCTGCTCCTTACGTCCTCGAGCGCGCTTCCGCTCCGTCTCGGACACCGGTCTCACCTTCGCTGTTGACTGGATTCCCATCGATCGCCCAGTGCACTCTTCGTCCGCCCGGGCGCGGTCTTTACCCCCCTTCTCGATCTCGGCCACCGATCGACGAATGTGACGTCTGCGCCCCGAAGATTGATTCGGCGTCGACGGGGGCCACTCGATGCGATGTCACCGCCACTTCCGTGCTCGGCTCACGGACATCAATACGCCCAAGGCGATCATCGTCGTCACCACATTGGACCCACCGTGGGTGAAAAATGGCAACGGAAGACCCGTATTTGGAAAGAATTCCAACACCACTCCGACATTGAGAAGTACGTGCCAGAAAATCATGGCGGCGATTCCCGTGCACAACACCGCACTAAATCGATTCGGGGCCTGCGACGCCAAATTGATGGCCCACAACACCAAGCTAAGAAACAAGAACAGGACCAAAACTGAGCCGACAAATCCCCATTCTTCGGCGAACACCGCAAAGGAAAAGTCCGACTCTGAATAGGGCACAAAATCGAGCCGATTCTGAGTGCCCTCGTAGACCCCGCGCCCCACGAAGCCACCATTTCCAACCGCGGTACGGGCCTGAAGAACCTGATAGGCGGCATCAGGATGCGCTTCGGGATCGAGCCATACCTCGATTCGTTTGGACTGATACGAGCGCAACAAAAACCGCCACGCGAGCACGACGCTGGTAACGCCGCTCAACAACAGGATCAGCGTCGTTCTTAGATCGAGTTCCGTCGCGGCGAGAATTGAACCGGCGATAAGCACGAGTACGATCCCGGTACTTAGGTCGGGCTGCGCCACAATCAATCCGGCGGGGACCAGCACCATGGCCGCGAGCACCATCAACAGTCGAATGGTGCTCTTCTTTTTTTTGGCCGCGTGGACGTGCAAGACGCGTGAGAGCCCGACGACAAAAGCCAACTTCATTAGCTCCGACGGTTGAAAAACAACAACGCCTAGATCTAGCCAACGTGTCGCCTGATTGGTCGTCACCCCTTGCAAATTCACGAGGACGACCAGGAACAGTCCTCCCCCAAAAATTATGTAGGCGAGACGGTGGTACAAACGATAGTCGATCGCGGCCGCGCCCATCATCAAGACCAGACCGATGGCCACCTTGCCGATCTGGTCCAAAATCAGCGTTCCGGTCCAATCGCCCCCATCCGCGCTATTGAGGTTCAGCAGCGCCAACCCGACGATACCCACGGTCAGCGTTACGATCACCCAATCGATGCTCCGGCTAATTCTCCGCCATGGCGTTTGTGGACCTGCGAGTAAGGAGTTCACAAGCCGACCTCTTCTTTACCCGCCCGAACCTGAGCGCCAGGAAGCTCAGGCGGGACCCCAAGCGGCCGAACGCGTGCTCGCCCCAGGGTCGTTCGCGCGCCCAAATAGTGAGAGATCACTCGCATCACGATCGGTGCCGCGGCGTCGGCCCCCACACCGCCATGGGCAACGAGCGCGACGACGACGATTTCAGGGTCGTCAGCGGGGGCGTAGGCTGCAAACCATGCATGATCACGAGTGGTGTCCCAGCCCTCGATTTCGAGTTCTTTCTCGCGGCGTCGAACACGTCCAACCTGCGCAGTTCCAGTCTTTCCCGCAACACGTATACCCTCGATTCGCTGGCTCTTGGCCGTCCCGTGTTCGTCATGGACCACCCCGACTAGCCCTTTATGGATCCGACGGCGATCCATGTCTGGAATCGCCGGTGTCATATTCTTAGGCTGAGGTTTCGTCTCAAAGACAACTTTCCCCTCATAGGTTTCAATGCGATCGACCAGGGACGGGGTCATCACATAGCCACCATTCGCTATCGCCGCATAGAGTACCGCGATCTGAAGAACGGTCGCCTTCACGTTCCCTTGACCGATGACGCTGTTGAGCAGAACACCGCGTTGAAATCGGCCATGCCTTGATTCCGAGGCTTCGGTGGGCACAAGACCCGGAACCTCCGAGTTAATGCCCAGCCCGGTACGCTCGCCAAGACCGAGTTTTAGCGCCACTTCGCGCATCTTCGCCAGCCCAAGCTCGTGCTCGACCGCAAGTTGATAGAAGTAGACGTTGCACGACTGGACGATCGCTTGTTCCAGGTCGACCGTCCCATGACGATGCGCGTCGTGGAACAAACGACCACCGTATTCCAGCTTGCCCGTACACTCGATGGTCTCATCCGGGTCAAAGCTGTCGATCCCTAGGGCCGCGAGCGCCGAGATGACTTTGTAGGTACTCCCCGGAAAGAAATTTTCTTGCACGGTCTTGTCGACAAAAGGAGTCAAGGGGTCGGCCTGCCACGTATGAAAACTCTCCGCGGAGATCGGCTGCTCCCAAACGTTTGGATCGATCGCAGGCACCGACGCCATCGCCAAGATTCGCCCCGTTTTTACTTCCATCGCCAAGACCCCACCGGCCGGCTTCTCTTCGAAGGCGTCGTAGGCCACCCGTTGGAGATCGAGATCGATGCTGAGGTGAATATCCTGTCCTGGAATCGGCTCAAGATCGGATGGAAGCGCCTTTACAGCAGCGACCGGTGGATCCGCGACCTCGATTCCACGGTTGTTCACGACCCTGGACCGCTGGCCCATACGCCCGCGCAGGTAGTTCTCCCAATGTCTCTCGATCCCAGTCTTTCCTACACGATCGCCGATGCTGTAGTCGCCGTGCGTCGATGCCTCAAGTTGCCCGCGGCTGATCTCTCGCATGTAGCCAGTGACAAAAGCCACCGACTCTTTTTCTGGATAGTGTCGGCGAGCCGACTCACGGATCTCCACCCAATTCGCCAGCGACTCTCGAGTTTGAACGCGAGCGTTGTCCTCCCACGTGAGGTTGGAGCGGACTTTCACCGAATAGCGTCCGTTCTTCACGTCGCCACGCATCGTTTGCAGTCGCTCTACAAATTTCAGTTTGTCGTCCGAATCGTCGAAAGTGATCAGTTCAGCCAGATCTCCGATCTGCTCGTCGCTCACAGGAACACGGCGAAGAGTGGGCTTGCTCTCGGGATCATTTGCCGGCATCTCGATCCGTGGACGCGCGGTGACATAGAGGGCGTATGCCGGCCGATTCGTCGACAATGGCCGACCTTTTTCATCAAAGATTCTGCCCCGTGGGGCCTCGACATCGATGGTATCTGTAAAATTGAGCTCGGCCTGACGAGCAAAGTGCTCGGCTTCAAGCACCTGGAGCTGGAACAGTCGAACGACGAGCGAGGCGATACCCAGGATCACAAGCACGATCATCACCTGAAGTCGTCGTTTCAGTACCCTTACGTCGGATGATTGAGCCTGCGTGCCGCCCACTCTCTCCTACTTTCTTATGACCGAAAGTGAACGACCACGGCCAGCGACGTCGCTCGGTGGTGGTTGATCGACACCAAGAATACGGAAGGACCAACGCACGAGCACCCAAACGGGATGTGCCACCAACACCGTCGCCAAAATATGCCACCGGGCCAGCCACAACGATTGCAACAGGCTGTCACGCGAAAACCCGAGAGCGTCCGCGAGCAACATCAAGATCGCCCACGTGACGAGGTCGATCACAACGACGGTCGCCAAGGCCGCCATCGTCCTTGAAAAAATTCCTCGTACGGCAATTCGTGCAGCAGTCCACCGCAGGCCAACCAGCGCCAGTCCATGCGCAAATGCCAGCGTCCCGAGCGGCGCACCTTGGTGAAAGTCCTCAAGGTATCCAAGGGTCGTAGCCACGGAGAGCGCCCATGGAAGGCTTCCCTGTCGAGAAAATGCTAGATGCGCCAGCAACACGGCGGTCGTCGATGGCAGCATGACCGTGATCCCCAATTTTAAGCCAAGTGCGGGCACGGCGGCCAGCAACAACCACCCGATCAGGATATAGGCGAGCGTTCGGAACAGCATGGGTACTCCCTATTTCAGCGGCTGCATTCCCTGCGCAACCGGACGGCCATGCAGAACTCCAGCCTCCCGATCTTCGTTGGGGGCGGTGGCCAAGACCACCCAAACCATATCGAGCCGGTCAAAACGAACCGCGGGGATCACATCGACGATTTGTCCATCGACTTTGCGATCTACCGCTGTCACTCGTCCGACCTCGTGCCCCTTCGGAAAGAGGTCATCCACACCGCTGGTCTGAATGAGATCTCCGACCGCCACGGGATCATCGCAACGAATGATACGGACACGCGCACTGTCCTCGGTCGCCCCGACCAAGATCCCCGGGCAATGAGTTCGGGCGACTTCGACGGCAATTTTGCTGGCCGGATCCGTGATCAACATGACCTCCGAATACCCTGCATGCGAACGGCCGATACGGCCGACGACCCCATCGGCGGAAATCACCGCCATCCCCCGACGAAGGTAGTCACCTTCCCGATCGATGTTGATCTTTACGACCCGAAAAAACGGAGACTGCTCCACCCCGGTGACTTCTGCCGAGAGCAGGTCTTCAGGGACCTTGTCACGCATCTGTAAAGAGCGTCGAAGCTGGCGGTTCTCCTCTTTGAGCTGAACCAAGTCGACAAGCATATTTTTTTGCTCACGCGCAATCTGCTCAATTCGTTCCTTTTCCTCCAGCATCTGCGCTTGAAACACCCAGCGGTCAAAGAATGACCCGACCCAGTTCGCCGTATATGTGATTCCAGCCTCCAGCGGCGCACCGATCCGATGCACCGCCTTGTCGAACCCGTTCATCCCGCGGGTGTCGCCAACCGAGGACCGCAGCAGCACCACCGGAATGCCAAGTAACAACAAGACCAAAGCACCGCTTCGAATGTTGCGAAGCGAAAGTGCCATCGCGTGCTCACCTTTAGCCCGGGCGCGACTCCTAGGCCAAAGCAACCTCTCGCAAAATGTCCAACTCGTCGAGTGCGGCTCCCGATCCAAGGACAACCGCGAACTCGGGTTCATCACAAAGAAACACGGGTAGCCCGGTCTCGTCCGACAACAGAACGTCGAGATTTCGCAGCATCGAGCCCCCTCCGGTCAGCACAATTCCCTTGTCGACGATGTCGGCACAAAGCTCGGGCGGAGCGCGTTCAAGCACCACTCGAACCGCATCGACGATCGCGGACACAGGCTCACTCAACGCCCCGCGGATCTCGTTTGAGTCGATCACCACCGTCTTGGGTATCCCCGCAACAAGATCACGTCCTTTGACCTCCATCGTCATCACGACGTCCGTTGGCGCGGCCGTGCCGATTTCGATCTTAACTTTCTCGGCGGTACGTTCCCCGATCAGCAAGTTGTACTTGCGTTTGATGTGCTGGACGATCGCTTGATCCATTTTGTCGCCGCCGACACGCACCGACTTGCACGCGACGATCCCGGCCAGCGAGATCACCGCAACCTCCGCCGTCCCACCGCCGATATCGACAACCATGTTGCCTCCCGGTTCGGTGATGGGCAGCCCCGCTCCGATGGCCGCCGCCATCGGCTCTTCGATAAGAAAAACCTCGCGGGCCCCCGCAGCGAGAGCAGATTCGCGAACCGCGCGTTTTTCGACTTCCGTGATTCCTGAGGGTACGCAGATGATGATGCGCGGTTTCACAAGAGTTTGGCGGTTGTGAGCGCGATTGATGAAATGGCGCATCATCGCTTCCGTCACCTCAAAATCGGCAATCACGCCATCTTTAACAGGCCGAATGGCAACGATATTCCCAGGAGTCCTCCCGAGCATCTCCTTCGCCTCTTTCCCCACCGCCAGGACGCGCTTCACCACGCCATCTTGCCGCTCCACGGCCACAACGCTCGGCTCGTGCGCAACGATGCCCTTCCCCTTCACATACGTGAGGGTGGTCGCGGTTCCGAGATCGATGGCCAGATCGTTCGAGAAGAGGCCGTATACCCAATCAAACAGCATGTGGGAGATTTCGTCCGGCTCTTAGTCGCGCAGGCGCGAGAGAATAATCCCCCCCGGAGATTTCTCCAGTTCGACGTGCCTGGCATACACTCCCCCTTCATTTCGAGCAAGCCGCACGACGCCAGCCTTCGACAAAAATGACGTGCACTTGGCGCAAAACGCACAAAAACACGCAATGCGCGCGACATGAGCAGCCTCCGCGACCCACTCCTATAACGCATATCGCGCACGAGACAATCTTGCGACGCATAGGCTACCGTCCGCTCGCTCATGATCAATTTTCTGCGCAAGAAGGGCACCAGCATCGCCGTGTGGCTCATCCTCGGCGTGCTCGCGCTCGCCTTTGGACTGAGCTTTGGACTGCCGACCCAGGACATCAAACTCGGCGGCGGTGGCCTGGCGAAGGTCCACGGCGTCCATGTTCGACCGAACGACTTCGTCTATCAGTATAACGCCGTCAGCCGGACCATGGGCATCCCCAAAGATCCCCGGTTCCAAGAGCAGTACGGCGTCAAAGAAGAGGTGCTCGAGACGATTGTCGAACGCATCGTGTATGCCGAAGCCGCTGAGGCCATCGGCCTGGCCGCGAACACCGAAGACGCTGAGCTTCTTACGCGTGACGGCAAACTCATCGTCACAGGGCAGACCTTTCCCTTCCTGGGGTCCGAGCAAGAGTTCAACTACTCGATTTTTTCTGGAATGTTGCGCGAGTGGTTCATGGTTTCCGAGCCCAAATACCTTGAAATCCAACGACAAGAGCTGCTCGCCAGAACCATGCGCGACCTTCTTGCCTCCACGATCGGGCTCAGCGAAGTCGAGCTGAGAAACGAATACGACAGTCGAGAAAATCAGATCTCGCTCCGCTACATACAATTCCCATCGGTGTACTACTCGGAGATCGTCGATCCATCCCCCGCGGAAATCGCGGACTACAAGGATGGACACATCGAAGAACTTGCAAATCGCTTCGAAGCCCAGGGCTCACGCTTCATGAAGCTCCCCGCTCAGCTTCGTCTGCGACTGCTTGCGGTTGCCCGCCCCCCCAACGAGGAAATGGGGAACGATCCCAATCACAAAGACATCACCGAAACCGCCAACCAGCAAGCCCGAGACACAATCGAAAACGCTCGAAAACGCATTCTCGGAGGCGAGTCGTTCGCATCGGTCGCTCGCGATCTCTCGACGGACGCGGGAACCGCGCGGGCCGGCGGAGACTATGGTTGGATCACTGTTGAAGGTTCCGGGAGCGGCCTCGAGAGCGTGATCGACGAGACCGCAAAGCAACTTCCTCTCGAGGAGATATCGGCCGTGCTTGAGGGCCTGGATGCCTACTACCTTGTTCGCATTGACGGCAAACGCGAGGGCGACGTGGCAAAGAGCGACGCGATCGAGGAGCTTGCCTACGAGGCGGTTAAAAAAGATCGCGGAAAAATCCTTGCCAAGCAGGCGGCTCAAGAGGCCCTGCTCGCGGTTAACGAAGGCGCTACCATGGCCAAATTATTCAGGAGTCCCGATGTGCTCGGGGCGAGCGCTCCGGGAATCGAGCAATTTGCGCTCGGCCAGGAGCTTGCTCGAGGTCCCGCTGTCAGCGCTGGCCAGCCACGCGTCGAAGAGACTGGGCTGTTTGCTCGCGGGCGCGCCATTCCTGGGATTGGCGCGAACGCAGATCTCACCCAAGCCTGTTGGAAGGCAGATCCAAGCCGCGAGGCGATCGACGAGGTGTTCGAGACAGCGGCCGGCTACCTGATCGCCGGAGTTGAGAACAAGCAAGAGGGGACGGATGAGGGGTTCACAGAGAGTCGAGAACAGCTCTACCGGGAACTGAGTCTACGCCGTGGGGCTCCTATACTCGCAAAATTTGGCAAGAGAAGATGCTTGGAAGCTCGGGGTCGCGGCGACATCAAGCCCAACAACTCCCAAATTAAGCGTCAACTTGCCTACGAGACCTCCGACACCGTCGACGATTCGGGAAAAAAGATTACCAAACCCTACGCGATGTGTGATCGAGTCGGCGGCCAAGGGAATATACTGAAGCTGTCGGCTGCCCTCGCCGGCTCGCGTCAGTGACCGCTCCCCTTCCCCCAACCGACCCCAGCGACACGAAGCCTGAGACCGACGAGGTCCAGCTTAGGTTTTCGTTACACCTTCGCGAGCAAAAAGCATTTTTGGGGCTCGCGCACCGCCAGCTCGCTCCGGGGATTGAACTGCGTAATTTTGAAGCCGAGCTCCCCGGCGTCCGCTTTCCACTCAAGACCCCCCTCTCCGCAAGCGGGTTTCGAAACCACCGCTGTAGAGTCCTGAAGCTCTCACTCTCGCTCAACGAGCGAGCACTTCGGCCTTGGCTAGAGCGACGACTGCTCGGCCGTCGTGTCCAGAACATCGAATGGACGGCCCTCGCACTGGAGCTTCGTGCCCTCGTCCCAGGATCCGAGGTGCACCGTCCACTCCTTCATCTTGAGGGCCGAACACGAGCCGGCAACTATGTGTGGTTTTCGACCGCCTTCGATCTTGAAGCCCACGGCCGGCAAATTGTCGTCCGGCCGATCCGACACTGGCTCGTAGGTTCTCCGGCGCGAGACGAAGCGTCTCTATGGTCATGCATCGGCCGAGCCCTTGCCCCTCTTGGACGCGTCACCAAGGGTGGAAGCCTGAGGTTGGATGGCGCGCGTATGGCTCTCGCGTCTCATTTTGTTGCAAAAGGTTGGAAGGCCCCTGGCCTAGAGCAGCTTAGCGTCGAATCCCTCACCCTGAGCCGGAAAAACGCGACCCTCTCGTTGTGCTCGATCCCATCCCCTGTCGTTCCGGAACTCGACTCTACGACTGCCGAGATTGTCACGGACCCCCCTCATGAGATTTCCGATCGTATCGACAATCTCGCTCGATCTTTTCAAGAGGTTCGTGTTCAACTCACCTCTCACACATTCGCATCTGCGCTCGATGCCCTCGATGCCCTCGACACCCGCCTCGATGTGCTTCCCCACGCTCGCCTCGCGGTCGCGCGTTGGCGGGTCGAGTGCAGCCGTTGGACCGACCCATACCGCTGTATTTCAGCCCTTCGCAGATGGCGACAGCTTGAACCCCAATCCCCATCGGTGGGCACGCTCTTAACCCTCCAGCTCGCCAAAATCGGAGATCTCTGTGGGCTCATCGAGCAATTCCGCATCCCCGCCAAAGACCTCGATGCCTGCCCCCGCAGTGCCATTGCTCTTGCAGGCTTGTCCTTGGATGCTCGACTCGCCCCTTCGCCTCCGCCCCAAGAAGTGATGGATCGGCTCGAGCCCTTGCTCGTGAAACTGCGCGTCCATCTCACTCGCCCGACCGATACACCTCCACCCGACGTAAGGACCCTCGCCCGCTCGCTCACAGCCCGAGAAGCGACATCGCTGCTGACTGAGGCGCTCATTCTATTCGCCTCGGCCCAAGCGACCCTTTGGACGGCAAAAAAACACCGGGCCTCGACCCCTCTCGACCTCTCGGCGCTCGATGAGGCACTCTCGCTGACGTCAACCACCGGTCGGCGAAGCGATTTTTTCGCTCGTATCGCCGCCGCTCTCCATCGTGGCGGCGCTGACCAACGCGCCCACAAACTGCTTGAATCCGCCCTTGAGCAGGACCCAGAGAACATCGAATTGATCCACCAGGTCGCTGAGATCAAAAAATCGCACTCCGACCCGAAAGACCTCAACAGCCCCTCGCAGGATCTTCTAGCCACGCTTGGCGACGGGCCCGACGACACGGCGATCCATCGGTTGCTCTTCGACGGCTCTGCGGCCAACCGGAGCGAGCCACGCGATGCCCTCATCCAGCGGGCATACCTTCAGCTATCCACGCTCGCCCAAAACCTCGAGCTTGTCGGTACTGCCAGCGCAAGACTCTGGATCAGCCTTGCACAAGCTCTCCGGCGGCGAGAGGCCGCCGAATTCCTGACGATTCGCGCGCGATCAGACATCAAGGGCGAACGACCGGACGTCGAACTCATTCGCTGCTTAATCGCCGCGCTCGAAGAAACGAATCACTGGAACCACGCCCGCGAGTTGCTCGAGATTCAACTTGGCCAAGGTCTCCCCCTCGCCCAGGAGATCGAAACGATCAAACAACTCGCCCGCCTTTGCGCCCAGGTTCAGGGAGATCCGAGTGCGTCAATCACACTCTTGGAACGCGGGCTCACACGTGCGCCCAACGACCCTGAGCTGCTTCTTCCGCTCATTGAACAATGTTTTTCACACAATTGCGCCAATCGCGCCATCGTTCTTAGCATACGCGCGCTCGACGATGTCCCAATGCAAGATGTGGAGTTCATGCTTCTGGCCAACCGTGCGGCCGACGCCGCATTGACGTGGGGCGACCTCCCCCTCGCCAACAGGCTCTTGCAGCGCGGGCTCCTGCACCACCCTACCGACGTTCACATCAAGGCACGGATCGACGAACTTCGAGATCTCGCGGACGAGCCAGAACATCGGGTGAAGATGCTCGCCGCGGTCGCACAGCGTCAATCCGGGAATTCACGTGTGGAGACCCTCGAACAACGATCGCTCCTCCTGCTGACCGTTCTTGATCGCCAAGGTGAGGCCATCGAAGATCTTGAGGCGATATTACGAGAGGTCCCAAACCACAGCGCCACGCTAGAGCGGCTCATGGACATCTACGAGACTAGCGAACGGTGGCCGGAACTCGCTACCCTCCTTGAACGTCGTTTTTCCAGCGTCACCGGTCTCGCACGCAGCGAGATGCTCAATCGTCTTGGAATGCTCTATCGCGATCACTTGTGCGATTTGCGCCAGGCTGAACATACTTTCCGACTCGCGGCGGACAACCTCGTACAGGAGGATGAAATCGCACAAGGGAAGCTCGATGGGCCACAACTCGACGATGACGGCAAAGCGCTGCTCGATGAGCTCCACGCTTCGCTCGCCGACTGCCTACTGGATCAAGGTCGATACTCCGAGGTCGCCGCCCACCTGGAGACGGTGCTTTCCATCCCCCTCGCTGACGACGCTCACGGCCCCCACGAAGTCTCGTCCGTACGCATCGGGCTCATGGAGCTGCTCGCTCGTACACACCTCGATTTTCTCGACAATCACAATCGGGCCGCGGAGGTCTATTCCCGGCTCGAGCACCTCGGTCATCTTCCGCACGGAGGACTCCCCACTCTCGCTCGCTGGTATCGATTCAACAACCGCCACGAGGATCTCCTCAGACTGCTTGTCGCGCGCACCCGCTCACTCGCGGCATCCGAGCACGTCGAGCAAAAGTCGGAGGCCGATCTCCACATCGCCGAGCTTCTTGAAGGCCCGATGTGCAGACCTCTCGAGGCCGCATGGTATTTTCTCGACGCCTACCTTGCCGATCCCGAGGAACACTCGGCGGCAGGCCTTCGCGCCCGAGACTTGCTCGCAGCGACCGGCTCCCTAGATAACGTTCGTGAACGAATCATCGAGCGTCTCCAGACACGTGACAAACGAGAGGGCCCCGCGCTCAATACCATGCTCGCCGATATTCTTGGCCTCAACGAGAGCGACGCCGCTGAATCTGAAGAACGCTATCGACTCGCGCTCAGCGCCTCGAACGACCTGGTCCCCGCCCTCGAAGGCCTCGGGCGGTTGTTGGCTCGACAAGGTCGCAGCGAAGAATCCATCGAACCACTCGTCAAGGCCGCGGCGAGCCTCCAGATCGACTCTGGCCGCGCGGCCAACAATGCCACCGTTGCCGCAAGAACGCTGAGGACCCTAGAACGGTACACCGAGGCCGAATCGGTTCTGCTCCCGGCACTCCGCCGCGAGCCTCGATCCCAAGGTGCGCTCTTTGAGCTTGCAGCCGTCTACCACGCCATGGCCGAGCCGACAAAAGAAGCCCAGGTCTTGGATTCCCTCGCCCATCTGAATCCCCCGAGCATGATGCGAGCAGAGATTGCCTACCGTCGCGCGACACTACACGGTGCTGACCATCGGCATGCACCCCATGGGGAACATGCCGATGCCGCTCGTACCTATCTTCTCGAAGCGGTCAGCGCGGATGCCAAGCATTCGCGCGCGCGGCAGCTTCTGCTCGCTCTAGCAATGGCTCGGCAGGAGTGGTCGGTCGTCGCCCACATGCAATTTTTGGCGATTCGGGAGCTTCCTTCCGGAACACCTCGGGCACTCCGGCACCTAGATTTGGCCCGAACGTATCTCGTTCACCTGCACGATGAAGAGAGCGCGGCTCGCAATCTCGTGTCCGCGCTTCAATCCGGGGACAACACGGACAATGCCCTCATCTTCAGACGAGCACGACAGTTGGCACTGGAGTTCAGCGCCGCCAAGGTTGCCGCCAAGACTCTGCAAGGCCTTGGCGCGACCGCCAACGAGGCAATCTCGCCCGGTGTACAGGCGCGTCTTTACCTTATCGCTACGGAACTGTTCTTGAAGGCAGACGACGTCGAAGGCGCGAAGCGTTCGGCCCAAAAGGTCCTCGCGCTCGATCGGCGGTCGCTCCCCCCCCCCCTCGCGCGGGCCGCGGCGCGACATCTGGATGCCATGCGTAGCGACAGATCGGATCTCGATCAGCAAAAGGAGGCCCTTCAAATATTGCTTCGCGATGAAGAACAAGCGAGCGAGAAGCTGCATATTCTCGAGCGCCTACGAGAGATCGGCCACGCCCTTGCCGACGAATCCCTTGTCGAAGTCGCTAGCCGCGACCTCATTGAGCTCGCACACACTCTGTTTCAAGACAAACACGACGCCCCCATCGCGCTTCGATCTTTGCGTGAACTGTTTTCTGAACGTGGAGACTACCTCAGTATTGTCGAACTCTACGATAAGTTGACGGTACACACGAAAGACGAAGAGGCCGCGGCAACGATGCTTGTTGATTCAGCACGTCTTGCATGGACAGGGCTACGAGATCCTAAACTCGCGTTAGGACTGATTCGTCGGGCATCACAGCGTCACCATGGCCTCGCCGCCGCCACGACTTTGCTCGGGCAAATTGCGGGAAGCACCGCAGACCCGGAAATCGACACGACCATCGTCCAGGAACTCTCGCTCCTTCCGGTCGACTCTCGGCCCCCAGCCCTCGCCCTTCGTCTAGCGGAGGCGGCGATTCGTCTCCAACGAGAAGATCTGGCCTCGAAAACACTGCACGAGTTTTTGGGCCAGCCTTCGCCCGTCGATCTCCGAGTGTCTGCACTCACCCTCCTGGATGGTATTCACAGCCGTGCCGGCCGCAGCGTCGAACGACTCTCTGGGCTTGAAGAGTGCCTCAAGCTGGCCCGCAGCCGCCATTCCGAACGCACGGCAGATATCGCCTTCGTCCTGGCCGAGCTTCAACACAGGCTCGGCCGCACCGTAGACGCCCAACGAACATGCGCGCTCACACTCGATGATCACCCTTCCCATGGTGATCTCATTCGGTTGCACGCAAAAATTCTTGAGCAAACCGGGAACGGGCCTGAACTCGCCCGTTCGCTTGAGCAGCTTGCACGTACCTGTGTCGCACCCAATGAACAGTCGAAATGGCTGACTCGTGCGGCACAAGTTCATCTCGACCACGGCGACAGCGGCGCTCACCACCGAATTTCTGCTCAGCGCCTCCTCGTCCGAGCATCTCAGGTCAACCCCTCATGTACAGAATCTCGAGTCGCACGGATCCCCATCGCCTTCGCGGCAGGCGAATGGCACGAAGTCGACGAGCTTCAACAACAACTACGCGATATCGACGGCCCCGCAAATGAATCGCTCATCCTGGCAGCGCTGAGTGAGTCCTTTGCCCATGGACGTGGCGCGCTCGCGCGTGAGATCGGAACGCGCCACGACCTCAAAGTACGACAGAGGGTGATGTGGCCTGCCCTAGAATTTTTGCTTCGTAGGCTTGCCAACGAGGGGCCCCTTCCCCGGCTTAACCCGTTGCTCACCGCCTGTGCGGGGCTCTGTGGCGGAACCATGACCCTGCTGAACGAGCTTGGAGACTGGATGGCCGCACGGCCTCCGGATGCCGGTCTTAATCTAGCGATCGGGCGGCTCCTGGAGGCTCGCGGATGTATGGAGCCGGCTCGCCATCGTTACCAGCTCGCATCGTTTCTGGCTCCGCGAGGTCCGCTGTCGAAAATTACAACCCGCCTCGGCGAACCGAAGCTTCCGGTCGATCCTCTCCGCCACAGCCTATGGATCCCGCTCGAATGGCGCGGTGCTCTACGGAGTTTTTTGTTGGATCACGGTGATCGACTCGCCGGAATACGGCGGCAGTCTGAGGCCCACAACGTGGAGACTACAGTGGTAGGACGAGAAGCCGCGGAACAGGTTGAGCACCTGCTCGGCCCGTGGCGAAATGTATTTAAGATGGCACTGCCGATCGAGATCATCGAGGACTCGGTCCCCGGAGGCATTGGCCTGCGAAACGAACACCCTCCGAGTCTCGTGATCAGCGAGGCCTTCAATTCCCTCTCTGAAGAAGAACGCCGCTACCGGACAGCTCTCGTCGCTTCGACCGCGGCCGTTGGTGTAGCCGCGATCCGCGACACCGATGCCTTCCCTGTTGAAGACTTCATCGATGCGCTTTTGTCCGTCGTTCAACCCCGTCACGAAACCCAACGCGAAGGGGGAGCTATCATCGCCGATGTGCTCGCCGCCAGAGAGTTCACGGCCACCTCTCTCGCCATACAACTTCGAGTGCGGCTGCAAAAAGAGCTCGCCCACTGGAAACAGTCACCTGCCCGGCTTGAGCGAACGATCTCGCGTGCCTGCGCGCTGATGGCAGTTCAACTCTCGGGCTGCCTGGAGGGAGCACTCTACGCGCTCTCCAGAGACCTCAAGCTACCCTGTGGGAGTGCCGAGTCCAACGCACAGGTGGTGAAGCACCCCGAGGCGCAGTGGCTGTTGCGAGCACTTCGGCTGCGCGGCGACACCCCAGCGGCAACCTCTAGCGACCCCAGCTAGCCAAGTCCAATCGCCTCAAGCCGCTCACGCAAGTAGTCGCCTGCGAGGATCGAATCTGGATACATGTTCGGCGAGTCCGCTGAGATGCACGAAGCCAAGGTCGAGATCATGAAATCGGAGTCAAAATGGACGAACAACGGAAGCGAATAGCGCGAACATACCCCGTCTTTCCCGACAGGATTGACGACACGATGGGTCGTCGACGGCAACCAATTGTTCGTAAGCCGCTGCAACATGTCCCCGACGTTGCATAGGATCACACCATCTCGCATAGGCGCGTCGATCCAGGCCTCGGTCCCCCCCTCACCGGAAGATCTCCCGAGAACCTGCAATCCCGAACCCCGCGATGCCACCAACAGTGTGACCACATTGATGTCTTCGTGGGCCGCTGCGCGAACGGCTCCGAGCTTCGCCCCGGACCCTAGCGGGGGGTAATGAAGCGAACGCAGCAGGTGGTTTCCGCGTCTGCAGTTTGACCACAACATATCTTGAGGCAATCCGAGCCCAAGCGCCACCGCTCGGCACACGATCTCGCCCAGTTTGAGCAGCGCTGCATAAAGTCTGAGATGCGCACTGCGAAACTTCACGTCTTCTGGCCAACGATTCTCCAAGCCAACGGCCGTCTGTTGCTCCGGGCCAACGTGCATGAATTCCTTCAGGTCTCCGAGACGCTGATCTTTAGCCCGCTCGATGCCGAGCGCGGTGTAGCCCCGTTGCCCATGGATATCCGCGCCACTGCAGGTCATTTTTTCGGAGATCGGCAGAGCAAAGAATCGCCGCATCGCATCGTACGTTGGTGTCGTCAATGCAGCCGAGATGCCTGGAACATCGAGAGCGACGAAGCCCGTCCGCCGTAGCGAGCTCACCAAACGGATTCCTAGCTCCCGCAGGGCTTCCGCATCACTCGCCACATCCAGGTCGTCAATAACGAGTGTCGAAATGTTCTCCGCACTCAAGACTGTCCACCTTCCCCGTCGCGCCGACCCACCTCATCGCTTCGAAACGTATGCATCACAAGCCGCGGCTACAGAGGAGGTTTAGCGAAAAATGTCTTCGAGCCATGACAAAATCCACACTCAGTGGCCATTCCCGCGCCCGTAATCGGCAGACTGATCACCTCATTCGAACACCGCAAGCTGCCGTCCGGACCCGAGCAATAGACCGTCCAATCATTCATCGTATCGCCCTCTCCGGTCTTCCAACGAAGCGCATGACCCTCGAGGTCTCCAGAATCACCGTAAATCTCCTTCACAACCATCGAACCTTGCATCGTCGAATCGGGTCCTGCCGCAATTGATTCCAGGGCAAGCGCGTTGAAAAACACGCGAAGGGCATCTCCGTGAGGATTCACTGAGCTGACGCCTGCTCGAACGGCAGCATCGCCCGTCCACGCCCGATGAGTCTGAGTGGCGAGAAAGGCCTCGATGTCGACCAGGCTCTCGCTCGCGGGGTGCTCCGTCGGCCCCTCACATCCCCCGGTGCCATCTGTCGTGCCATCGCTACCTGTGTCCGTCGAAGAACCAGTGGCCGACGGCGCGGTGCCGCCATTTGCGGTCTCATTCCCCCCCCCCGAATCATCACAACCACCAAGCGCAAATGAGCCCGTCAGCAGCAGCGGTAAAAAAAAGACGAAACGTGCACAGGTCAACGAGGGACTCCACATGAGACCCATGGTGCACGACCACAGCGGTCATGTCTCCTACTCGCGCCCCGATACATGCAAAAAATGAGGCGCAAAACTTTCGTCTTGCGCCTCAATCATTCGCGGTGGACCACCCCACCTGTAAGCCCGAGATTAGAACCGGAGTTTCAACTCGAACTGTGCCGACATTGGCTGCTGAAACATGGTCTCAACACCAAAATTACCCTGTGGATCAAGAATCGCCCGTCCAAAGTTCGCTTGTGGCTGACCCACACGCTGCGCCTTCGCATGCTTGAGATCGCTCAAGTCACCGCCTGGAATCGCCTTTGCAAACTGGAAGGAATAGACATCGTCGATACGATAGACCGCCTTCGCATTCGTAATATTCATGAGCCGACCCGAGACCTCAATCTCAAGATCGTTTGGCAGCGGATAGGCGTAACTCGCGCTAAGGTTCCAGTTGTAGTTCGGGTCGATCCGGCCGCCCTTTCCTCGCGGCAACACATAGATCAGGTTTTGGCCGGGGTAGACGTTGTTGTCGGCACGAACGCTGATCGGATAACCCGAAGCAAAACGCACGCTGGTTCCGAGAGTCAATCGACCTGCAGCCTTCATGTCGAAGGTGTAGTAGGCGTCAAATTTGGCGCGATGCGGCTGATCGGAACTCAGTGGCCCGTAGCTGTTTCGAACCAGCTCCGGAATATCGTACTGGGTGCTGGCGCCAATGTTGATCGAGCCACTCGTCGGGTCGACAAAACCGTCGTAGTTGCCCACCAAACGGCTGTAAGTATAGCTCGCAAGCATCAGCCAGTTCTTTGCGAAACGCTTCTTGATCTCGAGCGTCCACGCATCGTAGTTGCGCGTGGGCTTGTCGAAAATCGTATTGATCTTTTCGTAGGCATCAACCAGAAACAGGCACTGTTGAAGATCGCGGGCAACGGCGTTGTTGCTGTTCTCGTCCGGATCGATGCCCTCGAGGCGCTCGTATTCGGAAGCAAAGGCGTCACACTCCGCCCGTTTTCCGTCGATGGAGTTCTGCGACACTTTTTCGCCTGGATTGGCGATAATGAAGTTGAACCCTCCGTTGGTCGACACGTCTTCAACGGCCCGACCGAGGTCGGTGTGCAACCATCGAAAGCCAATCACAAGATCCTCAACAACCTCTTGTTCGTATCCGACCTGGAACTGCTGATTATAGTTCCCTTTGAGATGCGGAACGACCATTCCCGGAGACAGACCCGACGTCGAAGACGCCGTATCGACACAGTACTCGGTGGGCTGCCCCGCATCATCGGTTCGACTGTTTGTCGTCGCTACGCCGTCGGCACCAAGAATATTTGTTGTGCCACCAAAACAATCGGACTGCTTGTATTGCCTACGGACATTGACAAGGCCACCAAACACGCGGCTGTTCAAGGCCAAGGGCATGGGCTGATAGAACCACCCATAGCTCGCGTAGAGACGGCTTTTTCCTTCGTCGGTCCAGTCGTAAACGATACCGGCTCTCGGCGCGACGTTGTCCCAGATCAGGATGGCGTTGTCACCGTAGATGTCACGCATATCCTGCAACTCCCAACGGACTCCCGCGTTAATGTAGAGATTCGACAGAATCGCCCACTTGTCCTGCAAGAAGACGCCGTAGTTCATCGTCGACAGGCTCTCGTCATAGCGGTCCATACGAGCGCCGCGCCCCAGCGAATCGGCGATGGCCCGCAGACTGTTCTCCTCTTTACGAACTCCACCAAATCCCCGTGTGAAATGGCGGTCGGGCGTGTCCGTGTTGACCACAACAAAACGGTGGTTGTTCACCCGAACGCTGTTGTTCAGGGTGTACTTCCCATCGTCATAGCAATATTCCCCACCACCTTTAGCGCTGCCGCACCCCTCGTAAAAATCGGGAGCGTTGGTGCCTGAGTACTGAAAAATGCTGTGGCGCTGTTCCCATTCGACCTGGCCGCCATACTTAAGTTGATGTGACCCGGCCGCGTTGAAGAAATGTGTCAGGGCCACACTGCCAGCCACCCGCCTCTGGCTGTCTTTGTCGTATTCTCCGAGACCTCCCGAGAGCCATCGACGGATCGGACAGGGCACACCGGGAGGAAGCTTCGGATCGTTGCATGCGTCTTCGACCCCAGGCACAAGATTCACGGCGTTATCGCGTTGAAGGAAGTCGATCAGGTTGGCCCCAGTCGACTCTTGCTCCTGCGTGGCCGTCACGTTCTTGTGGTTTGGATCGTCGAGGCGCCATGCGTCCTCACTCGCCGCCTCAAAATACGAGAGGTTGGCGTCGATCTCTGTGTTACCGTCGTTAACACGCCCCTCATAGCCAAGCGCGACGAGCGTCGTCTGGGCCATGTTCCATCCGAAGTGCTCGTTCACGATGCCACTTGCGATTCGCGACCCGCCGCCAAGAGGGTCTGCGCCAGGGTTGGTGCCAAAGGAGTTCGGATCGGCGGAGAACGGCATCCGGTATGTCGTTCGTACAAAACCTGGTCCTCCTTGACCTGTCAGGCGCAGGCGATGATTCGGCGTAATCGCCCAATCCAAGCCAGCGATATACCCAAAACTGAGGGCGCCGGTACCAAACGACTGGTCTGAAAATTTTGCGGTATCGATGTAGTTTCCGCCGTCAACACAGTCAAAGGTGCCATTTTCGTAAGGGCAATCCTCGTAGCCTCCACTTTTGTCCTTATCGACGCGATGATAGAAATTCTGCACCAGGGTGTACCGCGTCGCCTGTGGCGCGACACCGAAGGTGAAAAACAACTTGTCCTGTTTGATCGGTCCCGAGACGATCGCATAGGCCTGAGCCTGCCAGTCCGCATTTTGGGTAACCCGAAGCGCCTCATCGGTCCCTTGGATGAGCCGAGCGGCCTTGAGCCGCGGTGCAAAACGAACACCTGCGTTTCCGCGGAAGGTATTGCTACCTGAGACACGACGTGCGCTGACCTGTCCGCCGGATGCGCCACCGAACTCTGCGTCGTAGCCGGACTCCTTGATCTCGACCGACTCCACAAACTCCTGGATCATTGTGGCGCCGACTGTACCGGAAGCCGGGCTGGTCACGTCCGCACCCTCGACCGTATATTTTGTCTCCGCACCGGTCGTACCCGCGAGAGAAATACCGGCCGCGTCGCGGCTCGCCGTCGGAGCCAAGTCGACAACGGCCGTAAAGTCGCGGCTCGTGTCGGCTCCCACCGGAAGATTTGTCGCCTCATCCATCGAGACGGTCAGCGAGTGCCCAGCATTTTCGGGGATCGGCGCGGCGACCACCAAAACACGCTCGATCTTCGATTGCGGATCGATCGTAAAATTTGCCCTAAACTTCGCATTGCGCGGCAGGGTCGTGCTCTTGCTGATGCTCGCCTTACCGGCCAGCACCTGCACGATATACTGCCCCTGCGGAAGATTTGTGAATCGATAGACACCCCGCGCGTTCGTATACGTCTCGCGTTGCTGCGAAAGACACGAACACTGGAGCACGACGACTGCATTTTCGATCGACTCCTTCGATTTCGAGTTTTTAACGACACCCGTAATCACGCCACCAGAGCCGGCCGTACTCGAAGCAGGCGCGTCTGCGGGTGCTGCCTCCGAAGTGGCAGGTGCAAGACCGATCAGGAAAGCGGGGCAAGCCGCCAGGGAAAGGGAGAGGAAAGTCTTGAGCAGGGAGCGGTTCACGGGAGGTGACTCCTTGGCGATTGTGCCGGAAACGTTGCCTGTCTGCTGGACACGACGTTGAGCCCAGATCTGAAGCCTGGCGGGTATATCACAACGGCATCCGCCTGTTCACGCGAACATCAAGATCCTTGTCACTTCGGCGACTGCGAATGAAACGAAGAATTGCCGTGACATGCCCTCTCGGGCCTGTTACGGCCGAGAGTTCCACGTTAATGGCAAATTTCTTCGGATACGTTGCGATCCCGAAATAAAGATCCGCCTTCGCGGTGAACCCGGTGATAAAGCGTCGATCGCCGAAGAATGTCCGCCTACCGACCACGAAAATTTAGTAGGCGGCCAACGGCAAAATCCGCACAGTTCGGTCCCGTGTTGAAGGTGATCGCTAGATGCCGGAGGACACGACTCCCCCGGACGTTCAGGGCGCAAACGACGGACTGACTTCGTCTAGAATTTTCCGCTCAGTTGGAATCCAGAGAGCGCACCTTTTCCGGGCCTGCCCCGAAACAACGGCGCGATACTAAGCTCACGGGCATCTCGCCACACCGCTGTCTTTTTGCTCGCTCGTTTTACAAGAACTGCACCGATCGTGATGGCCCCTGCACCAATGATGGCGATCGGCAGCCCTAGACCCCATGCGAGTAAGTTCGCGGCCTCGCCGTTGTCCCGTGCAGTGTTGATACGGCGGTCGATATTTGCGCACTCCGTGCCGGTGTTTGAGCCACAGTTTGCGGCATCGTAGTCGGCGTAGGCATTGTTGAGGTCGGACTCAAAGCGCTTGCCCTTGAGGCCAATCAATACCGCCAGAGTGACACCGCCCACCACCACGAGCCCACCACTCGGCATCATCACCACACCAACGGTTCGCATCTTCAGGCCAGGATCGCCTCCGAGGCGCGCCAAAACCTCGTCGCGGCGTTTGTCCTCAGCGAGACGCTCGTCTTCGAGCTTTTTGTCCTTTGCCTCCCCAACGGCCTGCAGATCGGCAGAGATCTCGGCCAGCAACCGATCGATCTCTGCGAGCGACCCTAACCCCGGGCTCTTTTGCAGCTCAACACGAAAGTTCTTGAGCACAGCCTCGGCTTTGCGCAGGTGGAGCGGGTCGAGCGAGGTCTCAAAATACCTCTTGTTCGCCAATCCGATGTTGTAAAGCAAGTTTGGGAGCGGAGAGACATCATAGGCGTGCTCGAACTTGTCGACGGCCAGATCGAAGTTGCCCAGCCGATAAGCCGTCGCCCCCTCGGTGTACAATCTTTTGGCCTTCTCTCGTCCCGTGTCCTCGTCAACAGTCGAGTGGGGCGCGACACCTGCCGCCATCGCGTGACCGGGGACAGCAAGAAGGAGACAAACACAGCTGGCCAAGATCGGATTCCGCAGGCAGCGCATTGATTCAAACGGTATCACAAGTCTACGAGTTCGACTTCATCAGGAAGAATGGTGGCGCCCCGAAAAAGTGCACCCACTCGGCAAAATCGGTCCGGGGCATCCGTCGCTAGGAAACGGATCGTCCCGGCTGCGGAAGATCTCCTGCGTAGAAGCTTTGCGGTCATCAAAGCGGAGGCGACCGCCCGCGCAGTCGTCTCCGCGCAGTCGACGAGAGCGACTTTCACGCCCACAACATCTGCGATGGCATTTCTCAGCACCGGAAAGTGCGTACAAGCCAGTACAACGACGTCGATGGCCTCCGGTGAAGGTACGGCCCCTCGTACCACCTCCGGAAAATATGACGCGAGGTATCTGTGAACCGCGCCTTCCGTAACTGGGCCCTCCGTCCAACCTTCTTCGGCCAGTGCGACAAACAAAGGACAGGCGCAACTCTCGATCTCCGCCGCTGGCCACAGCCGACGAATGGCCCGGGAATAGGCGCCGCCACGGACGGTCCCCTCGGTCGCTATCACCAAGATTCGACCCCCTCGGGAAGCCTCGATCGCCGCCCTCGCGCCGGGATCGACGACGCCTATCACGGGCAAGGGAGCAAAGTGGCGCTGCAGGTCGCCGAGACCGACGGCGGAAGCCGTGTTGCAAGCGATCACCAACATCTTGACCCCTCGATCCACCAACCGCTCGGCGGCCTGAAGCGCATAACGCCGCACCGTCTCGGGGCTTTTGGTCCCATAGGGCAGCCGCGCCGTGTCCCCAAGGTACAACAAGGCCTCCTTCGGCAGATGTTCGTGTAGCGCTCGTAACACGGTCAACCCCCCGACTCCTGAATCGAAAATACCGATCGGTCGATCTTCAGGCAAGCGCTCAACCATAGGCCATCACTCGCACGATTCCCGCACTCGTCGCCGAGCATCACGGGCAGCGCGGCGCTGAGTCTTCTCGTGTTGGTCCTCAAACGACGCCGCGGTGGCACGGCTACCAAAGATGTAGCCGACGACGGCGCCCAACAACACCATCCCGGGGATGTAGAGAAAATGCGCGAGGGTCATGGAGAGCCCGCGAGCTGCTTGCGTAGCTCTTCCAAGTCTCGCTCAATTCGTCTTGATCGCCTCCAGAGCATGATGCCGTATCCGGCGAACAGGGCCCAGATGATCCCATAGGCCCATACAACGGCTGCGTAGTCTTGCGCGACCTTCTGCGACACCCCTGGCTCCACAAGTTTTTTACACTCGGCAACCCGCGGGCTAAATTCATCGGCGACCTCATATTCATTCACTTTTTCAATGCTGGATGCGTGGGCGACCGGGCTCGCTGAATCGTTCGTCGTGTTCATGATTATCGCTTCTCCGCGGCGACTTGTTTTCGCTGGGCGAGGCACGCATCGAGATCGATCCATGCCTCGTCGAGTTGCTGGCTCAATCGTTCTTGGCGGCTCCGAATCATCACGACTGCGATGGCCACGAGCAGCAACACGACCAAACAGGGATACAGGGTGATACGCATGGAGTTCGGCAAAGATCCGGTCACCGCCGTGCTCGGGTGTGTCGTCTTCCAAATCCGCACCGCGTAGTAGATGACCGGGACGTTGACAGCGCCAAAGACCGCCAGCGCCGCCGCCAGACGATCGCCGTGAGCAGGTCCGAAGCGTTTGATCAACACGTACGCCACAAAGACCAACCACAAGAGCGCCGTCGCGGTTTGCCGAGCATCTCCGGTCCATGGAGTTCCCCAGCTACGCATTCCCCACAGGGGTCCCGATATCAACACACAAATCCCTGAAAGCACGACCATCTCACCGGCCGCGGTCGCCGTCCCACGCGCCCCTGGCGATCGTTTGGAGATTTGGATGCCAGACGCCACCCCGCAGACCACGGCGAACAACAGACAGATCCAGGCCATGGGAACATGAAAATAGAAAATTTTCTGAGCGGTACCCATCGTCGACTCGAAAGGAGTGGCTAAAAACACCCGATGGATGGCCCAAGGAAGGCCAAGCGCAGCAAGAGAGAGAAAGACAGGGGGTAGAATTCGAGACACAAAAAATTACGTCTTTCGGCGGGAATTCCGAGTGGTCTCGAAATGAGCCGCGCCACGTTGTTTCTGGGGGGTCTTGCTCGAGCCCACGAGGACCATCTCAAACAAGAATGCCGCGACGGAGAGCATGGCCAAATCGATGGCCGCCATCGCCTGCAAAGTTTTCCACGTATCGGGATGCGACTGAAGCAGACGCTGCGTCGCAGCCAATGAATAGAGCAAGAAGGGTGTCGTCAATGGATACAAGATGACAGAGAGCAGGGCATTTTTCCCCCCTCCCCCCGCCAGCCCGGCCGCAAAAAGTGTTCCGATTCCTGCGTAGCCTAGGCAACCGACCACGATCAGAGCGACAGTCTGGAGGGGATGATCAAGAAACCCCGAAGCACCTGGAAATGCGAAGACCAAGGCCGGCACCATCATCAGGCAACACAGCACAAGCACGACCATCGTGACACCGAGCTTCGCAAAGTAGATCGCCAATCGTTCGATCGGCGCCGCAAGCAACGCCTCGAAGGTCGAAGACTCTCGTTCGCGATCGAAGACCCTCGTCAGCGTGAGCGCACCGACGAAGGCCACCGCCAACCACAGCATGCCGGGGACGGCCTTGAGCTGAGCATCGCTATCGAGCCCGTAGAATGCCAAGGCAAACATGACCATGACCACCAAGGCAAAAAAACCTGCGGTCAAAACCAACTCAAAACGCCGAAGCTCCTGGCGGAGATCATTGCGAGCGAGCAACCATGCCTGTCGTGCCAAGCGCATCCGATGCCTGTCGAACCTTACAAGAAAAACTAGAACTGTGAGGAACGAAGAATCATCAGATGACTTCGGGCGATCGCAGGATGCCGCCAAGGGCGAGAATACGACCACCAAACTGCTCGGCAGAATCGCGGCCACGACGCGCTTCCGCAGCGATAATTCCATCCTCAAGCAAAACTGCCCGATCTGAAACCGCACTTGCCGCGTCAACATCGTGGGAGGAAAGGAGAATCGACATCCCTTTGTCGCGCTCATCGCGCAAACGACGCACCAGCATCTCTCGTCCCTCTCGGTCTAGCGATGTAAACGGTTCGTCGAGGATGAGGAGGTCCGGTGATGAGGCGAGCGCACGCGCGAGTACCACACGCTGTGCCATCCCGCGCGAATAGGTCGAGACGGGGCGGTCATGAACCCCAGGATCGAGACCCACGCTGGCCAAGACCTCCGACGGAGACTCTCGAACGACATCGCCACGAAGTTGCGCAAACAGTTCGAGGTTCTCAATCGCGGACAGCAGCGGATAGAGCTGAGGCGCGTGGGCCACATAAGCCATTCGTGCGCGCAGACAAAGATCGACGTCTTCCACGGAGCGGCCGCCAAAACAACGCTCGCCGCCGTCCGGCTGAATAAGGCCAACGATGAGGGAAAACAGTGTGGTTTTACCCGCCCCGTTGGCTCCCAGCAGCGCAACAATTTCTCCCGCCTCCATTCGGAGGTCCGCCTCGCGCAGCACGACCTTTCGGCCATAATGGCAGGCGATGCCCTTGAGTTCGAGAGGAAGCAACTGCACTTGCGTCATCGCGGCCACCTTCCCTCCCTCTCTTAGCCCTGCGCACCGGTTGGCGCGGAATCGGAGGGTTCCGGCCCAGAGCCCAAGGCATCGATTTGATGGTAGATGCGATCAAGGGTCGCCAGAAGCTCCTTGCGCTCGGTCTCGGACAGGCCGGCCCGTCGCAGTTGCTGCAACAATTCGTCGCGCTCGCGCATCAGTAGCACCCGAGTGTCCTCCCGACGATGCAACGCAAGCCCAACCACCGTGACGAGCAAAAAGAGTGCCGCGAGGCCAACCGCCACATTTCGCATGCTCTTGCCGGTCGTCGGCAAGCCGGCGACGGCGAAATCGAAGGGCGTACCTCCAGCGGCGAGAGCTGGCGGACACTCGTGCCCGGCGTCAGCCAAGCCGGCACAGAGCCCCGCCTGGTAGGGCTCTGGGGAAAATTCGTAGATTTGCACACCTTCATAGCCGGCTGGGGCCGGTTTCGGCGGTCCATGGGTCCCTCCTGTCAATTTGAGTTCCTCATCGAGACTCACCATGGCCTTAACCATCGGAAATGGGGCCTGCCAGTGAATATCCGCAACTCCAGAGTGATCGATAAGGTAGGCGAAAGAGAGCCGCACTTCCTCGCCCGGCGGCAAGGGGCGAGCAAGCTCCATAAAGCTCGCCCCCTCGGAAACTTCGAGCCATTTTGTCGATCCCGGAAGTATTTGCAACGAGACAGCACCAGGTGGCGCGTCGATCCGTAGACCCCCTGGCGGCCAGTAGGCCCGGTCTCCATCGTGCATCACCGCATAAATTTGCCGAACCAGAAGCTTGTCGTTCTCACGCGGCTCGAGATCAAACTGCACGACGCTCCGAAACTGGCTTCGATCTGCAGTCGGCAGCCACACACGAAGATTTACATGCGCGCCGACATCGCTCGGAATCTCGAACAGCCCGCTGCGATAGGGAGCGCCCTCGCGGACCGCCCCGGCGAAGTAAAGCGATCCGGGCGTGGTATCCACGGCAATATCGACGATGCCCTTCGCATCGGTCACGCCGCGAACGCTCTCGCCGCCGCCTGCCATCCCCTGCCGAACGACCTCCACTTGTTGATTTCCGAGCGCCTGTCCCGCCTCATCGACAACCTCCACACGTACGTATCCCGCCGCGACCGATGCGTCCCGGCGGGGCCCTGGCAATCGCGGCACCCGCTCTCTCGCCGGGCGGTGGCCTGCGTCGCTCGCTGGCGGAGCCGGCGAATTCGAGTGGCCGATCGTCAATACCACTGCGACCCCCTGGTCGACCGGAAGGTCGAAGGTCTCAGAGACAAGCGCGGCCTCGTCTTCGACCAAGAATGCATGAGCCGTCAATTTCGTGCCTTGTGGGTACTCAGGCCCTGTGATTTCCGTGAACACGACCCGCCCATCTTCGTTCGCCCGCTGCTCGAGAATCTCCACCCCCTGCCCAGGACGCTCAATGTGCAACTCAACACGCGTACCGGGGACCGGGACACCAAGACCGATATCAAGGGCTCCGACGATCACCGTGCCGGCCGGCCGCTCAGGCAGCGGGAAAGGCCTTCCCGGCATCGGCACGCCTCCCGTGGAACCATGCGCGGAAATCGGGGGCTGGCCCTTCGACGCATCGGCCCCGTCACCTACGATCGCCGTACCATTTGGAAGATGTGTGGGCATCGACCCCACCTCGCCGCCTTCCGGAGCGTCCGCAGCGGAACCAACGAGCATCACCGCGGTGCCCGTTTGGGCCTGAATCGGCAACGTCTCCGAAACTAGGCGATGAGCCCCCAGCTGCACCCGCGCGATGGCGGATCCACCGGAAAAACCTTCGAGACCCTCGAAAATCGCGCGTCCTCGGTCCACTGTCTTCGCTCGAAATACCTGGGCCTCCGCGTCCTCAGAGGCTCTCACCTCAAGCTCGACCTCAACCCCCACCGCCGGGCGGGCGAAACTTCCGTACAAGCAACGAACCACCACGGATCCTGACGGCGTTCGGCCATCCATCAGCGCGATACCCGACATCTTACTCACATCCGGCATTCCTCTGCCAACGGGCGGCGAGGCTTCAACCGGTCCAGAGAGGCTGATGCACAGGCCAAGGGGAGCGATCAACGAGCGCCAACGACGATGTCTCCCAAGCTCGATCTCAACGATACCTTTCATCACGTCTCTATCTCCTGGCCGCAGCCCTTGCAAAATCGTGCGTCGCTGTCGTTCGTGATCCCGCATGCGTCACAACGCCCTGTCCCGTCGCGGTCGGTCACGTTCGGGTTGCTCTGCGGTGCGCCCACGTCGGGATCCACTCGTTCGCCTGCGATCGTCTCAAGGTCCCGTGCCAACTCCGGATGAAGCTTCGAAGCGCCGTCGAGGCGACGCATGATATCGAGGGCACGAAGCCTAAACGTCTCGTTGACGCTGGCGTAGTCGGTCTTCGAAAGCTTTCCCATCTCATAGTCAAAATCGAGCTCCTTGATGGCACGGAGCACCCGTTTTTTCTCCTCACGAAGCTCCACGTCGCTGGTCTTGACCTCGTCGCGCTTCGCTATGTTGATCTCCGCGAGCGAGCGAACCATCGCAAGCATGCTGAAAAGGGCGACCACCAACACCGCCGACGCCAGGCCGAGCACAACCGTAGGCGCATCCAGCGCGGCGTCCGCGATGATCTTTAAGTATCCAGTCGTGGCGATGAAGGCGAGCGAAGCTACCCCGACGAGGACGAGCGGTCTCGAGACAACCGAAGAGCCTATTGCAATCTCAGCCGTTGCCGCCATGAGCCCTCCCGGGTCGCCGGGTACCAATACACAGGGCGGCACCGAACATCATCAAGATGGTCCCGGCCCAGATCCAATTGACCAACGGATTGATGAACAAGCGCAGCAGCGTCTTCCCGCTGTCCATCGACACCGTCTGCATCGAGATATAGACATCCTCACCGACCGCCATATAGCGCGAGACCTCGGTCGTCGGTTGATCGGGCGCCTGAAAGAACCACCAGCGAGCTGGGTGAAGCGTGGAAACAACTTTTCCATCACGCAAGACCTCGATATCCGCCGTGATCATCTCTTTTTGCCAGTCCTCCGTCGCACGTAGGCCCGCATGTCGGATCTCATATCCGCGTAACTGAACGACGTCGCCAGGCACCATCATCTCTTTTTGCTCGAGCTTGTAAGTGTTCCCTGACCAGCCGAAAAACATCAGGATTACGCCGAGGTGGATGATGTACCCGCCGTAGCGACGACGAGCACGCATAAACAGCCGAGTTATAGCGTCAAACACGCTTCTTCCGCTCCGCTTTTTGGCAACCGAAATGCCGCGGTAGAATTCCTGAGCGAAGGTCCCCAGACAGAAGGCACAAAGGCCAAAACTCGCCAATCCCCAAACGTGGGCGAGAAGAGCGTCCCCCAGTGGCTCGTGGTCGACACCAAAAAGATCTGCGGTCCGCGAAGCTCTCCAAACTTCGTAGCCGAGGACGATGGTTTCGCCGACCGCGCCCATCAAGATTGGGAACAAAAACTGCCGTTGAAGACTCTCTTGCGAACTTCGGCGCCAAGCCAACAACGGACCGACGCCCATCAACAAGAGCAACGCCAACCCCGCGGGCACCATGTAGTGGTTAAAGTGACTTGGTCGAATCGTCACACGGGTCCCGAGCCACTCGCTGACCGTCGGCCACAAAGTCGAACCCAATACAAAAAATGCCATGACCAACAAGATCCAATTGTTGAACAAGAATGCGAACTCACGGCTCAAAGCACTCTCAAGATCAGCATAGGAACGTAGCATTCGCCAACGCCAGACGATCAATCCGATGCCGCCAACCGCGATCACGATCATGAACACACCAAAGGTCCACGCCATGACGGGGTCGCGACCAAAGGCGTGAACACTCTGCACGACGCCCGACCTCGTCATGAACGTTCCCATGATGCTCAGCCAAAAGCTGAGAATCACCAGAGAGACGTTCCAACGGCGAAGCATTCCGCGTCGTTCTTGCACCATGATGGAATGCAAAAATGCGGTGGTCGTGAACCAAGGAATCAATCCAGCATTTTCTACCGGGTCCCATGCCCAATAGCCGCCCCATCCGAGTTCTTCGTAGGCCCACAGTCCCCCGAGAACGAGACCCACGGTCAAGAAGATCCAGCTTACAAGCGTCCACCTACGCACGCTGGCCTGCCATGTGGAATCGAGCTGTCCGCTTACGAGGGCCGCGATACCAAACGCGAAGGGAATCGAGAGCGAGACATAGCCCAGGTACAAACATGGCGGATGAATCACCATGTAGAAATTCTGCAAGAGCGGATTAAGGCCGCGCCCCACGGTCGGTGCATCCAACAAAAATGGCGCGAAGGGGTTTTTCAAAAAGATCAGCAGACACACAAAAAACAGGCTGATCGTCGCCAGCACCCACACCACATGCGCGATCATCTCGCTGTGGCGGCGACGGTTGCTGTGCACCGCCATCGACGAAAAAATACTCAACAAGAGCACCCAAAACAGAAGACTTCCATCAAGGCCGCCCCAAAATGCTGTGACCTTGAACGCCAGCGGCATCGACGAGTCGCTGGTGTGCTGAACATATTGAATCGAAAAATCGTCGGAAACGAATGCATAAATGATCAGCATCGATGCGAAGCCCGCAACGGCTGCGGAGGCGTGAATCCCCTGGATCGATGCCTCGATCCATCGACGCGACGACGTCCGCGCCCCGTAGATTGCCATTAACACCGTACCCAACAGCACAGCGAAGAGAACGACGAGACTCATCGATCCTAAGGTAGACACATTCATCGGCATGACTTCGTTCATCTCGGTTTTAATCCCGTACGAGAGCGTCGCTTAGCTCCGCTTCGCTCCGCTTCGCTCCGCTTCCTTCTCAGCCGCGGCCATTGCGTCTTCCTCGTATTTCGAGGGGCATTTTGCGGTCATTACAGTGGCCTCAAATCGCGACGAAGATCCATCGAGTCGGCCCGTCAACACCACCTCACCGCCTTCGGCGAAAGTGTCTGGCACCACGTCGGTGTAGTGAATCTGCAGACGCTTGTTGTTACGCTCGATGACAAACAAATAGTCACCGGAGGTCTCTTTCTTTTTTTGGACGCTTCCTTCAACGACAACCCCATGCACCTGAATCTCGCGACCCTGGTAGCTTGCGGGGTCTTCCATCACCTGATCGACGTAGAGGTATTCGATCATGCTGTCGTCGTTGTCCGACAAGACCAAAAATCCCAACGCTCCGGCGAGCACAACTCCGAGTCCAACTTTAATCTCTATCCCCAGCGCCATTTCATCCTCCGATACTGATCATTGCCTTCATCGGACCCCCACCGCCATCACTTTCGAAGCCGTGAGCGTCCTTCTTGTTCAACAAAGCGCCGCGAACTGCATCCTCAAGTGCCCTGCCTCGTCGTTTAGGAGAGGTCCGGAGCGCCGCGCGAAGATCTCGCGCATCATCACGGGCCAGACAGGCGTGCAAGTGTCCGGTCGTGGTGATGCGGATTCGGTTGCAACCGTCGCAAAAGTTCTCGGTCATCGCAGCGATGGTCCCAAATCGGCGGCCATCAAAGGGGCCACCGCGCAACCGTCTGTAGTCGGCCGGACCGAGAGCCCTGCCCACTGGCCTCCGCTCGACCTCAAGAGCCGCGCCGTGGGCGACAGCGATCCGCTGGCGAATCACCTCCGCTGCCATCAATTTTCCCGGAACAAAAAGTTCTCCTGCAGACATAGGCATCAATTCGATGAACCGCGGGATGATGTCCAGCTTCCATGCGAACGCAGCGATCTCGGCCAACTCGTCACCGTTGAAGCCCATGAGTGCGACGGTATTGAGTTTGATCGACTTGAAACCAGCGGCGCAGAGGGCCTCGATTCCTGCCATCAACCGTTCGAGCCTACCTGTTCTCGTGATCGCTCGATATCGCTGCTCATCGAGGCTATCGACACTAACCGTGACGCCTGCCAGCCCCGCATCGTTAAGACTCTGGGCCATTGGCGCGATGAGCTCCCCGTTGGTGGTCATCACGACCTCAAGCTTACCGCCATGGGACAAACGCCCCGTCTCAATGTCTGCCAGCCTCGCTACCAGCTCAACAAGACCTCCACGCACTGTCGGCTCCCCCCCCGTAAGGCGCAAGCGATCGATGCCCCAGCGCACAAACTCCCGGACCAACAGCTCAATCTCTTCGTGGGTCAAGATGTCAGCGCGCCGAACATGCTCAATGCCCTGCGGCGGTCGACAGTAGGTGCAGCTGAGGTTGCAACGATCGGATAGCGAGAGTCGCAAGTAGCGAATTTCACGACGACTGCGATCGGAAAGCACTGGGCCCGACCTTAGGATTTTCGACCCTCGAGTCGAGGGCATACCGATTTGGACGAGGCTCATTGGGTTCGAGTGCCTGAACGGGCGGCAGTTGTGCGAATACTGCCACAAGCCACGGCCGCTCGCACGCCTACCGCGATAATCAAACCGACTTCCTACCCACCAAGGGCACAAAATTCGTGAGAGCTGCTGGTCGGTCTCTCCAGCGTCGTACTCCTAAGTTGTGGTTGAAAGGCGTATCGCTCCTCAGAGCCAGCTAAACCTCTCGCGGTATAACATTTAGGTCTAACGTAAAATGTTATCAGAGAGAGGAATATGTCTTCCCGCGACCGTCTCGTAGATGTCGCCGAAACGGCGACCGCCTCCACGTCACGACTTCGATCAGGGCTGCGACTCCAACTTCGCCGCCGCCGAACTCGCATTTCTTTCGACCGTCCGCATCCAGTTGACACCGGCCTCGTCGTTAAGCGCACCGCTCTCACACAAGTTCATGGCGCCAAGTCCCCACAATGAACCAGCAGCAAGCACCGCGCACACGAGCAACACGGAAAAAAATGTGTTCTGTGTGTAGAGGTGCATCATGAAACCGACGACAAGCCCCGCCTGCCCGGCAGAGGTCAGGATTGCAACCGCGAGGCTCGCTGGCCCAAGCGGCAACAGGGCGGCGACGAAACCGGTCACCGTTCCCCCAGTCACCAGCATGAAGACCAGCATGTACAACCATGCGGGGGTCACCGAGCGGCTGCACTCCCCGGTCTTGTCAGCGCCATTTTCACGATCAAAAACGAGTGTCTGATTCATGTTCGAAATCTCCATGACCACAGCTCACTTTACGAGGTAAAGCAGTGGAAAAATGAAAAGCCACGCGATGGTCAAGCTGTGCCAGTAGAGGCTGACATTTTCAACGGCCACGAAATTCTCACAGGAGAACTCGCCTTTCGTCCCTCGCGCCAAGATCCAGCCAAGGACGAGAAGCCCCACCACAAGATGGAAAAGAAACACTCCACCGATCGCAATGAACGCGGCAAAGTAGAGGTTCGCGTGTGTGGAGAGTTCAAACCCTGCGCCGAAATTTTCTCCAGGCAACAATCCTCGGCTCGCAAAACCGACCAACTCCATGCCGATCACAGCCGCGAGCGCCATGGCAGTGCCCATCGTGAGTACGACAAAACGCTGCATCGCAGGTTTGTCCCCAAATTGAATTGCGCGAACCGCCAATGCAATCGTCAAACTCGACGTGATCATCGAAAGGGTACCCACGAGCCCAAGCAGTGGGTTCACCAATGCGGTTCCCTCCGCCAGAATCTCTGGGTGCAAGTGCCGAATCGTAAAATAGACCAACAGCAGCGCCGCGAAGGCGACGACCTCCGCACATAGGAACAGCCACATCCCCATCCGTGCGGTGCCGATCTGTTGATTCACCGTGTCGAACTGCGCGGCAAGGTGCCACGGACGTTTCTCAGTTTGAGCGCTTGTCGTCATCGTTCTGTCCTTCGGTCTTCCTTCGCATTCATCCCCACTGGTTTCGCCGAGTGGGCGTAAACATAGGGGTCTGCTTCTAACTGGGGGATACTGGCAAAATTTCGAGTGATTGGCGGACTTGATGTTTCCCACTCTAGCGTGCGTGCATCCCATGGATTCGCGGTCGCGGCCTTGCCTGACCGTGCGGCACCCGCGAGCGAAAAGATCACCATCAACAAGCCCGCGACCAAAATGAACGCGCCCGCCGACGCAAACATATTCATGCTCGCCAACTCCGGAAGATATACGTTTGCCCGAGCCGCTTGCCCCTGATGACCAAGTACCATTTGGCACACCGCCGCAAGGTTGGCTCCGACAAAAATCAAGAAAGCACCAAACTTCGCGCTGTCTGCAGATGGCATGCGACCGGTAATTTTGGGCCACCAATGCGTAACGCCGGCAAAAAACGCGACAAAAACGCCACCGACGAGCTGAAGGCTAAGCTGGCCTAGCTCGAACTGGCTTCCGTTTAGGTACGCGCCCGTCGACGGGGCAGAAAGTGCCAATCCCATCAACATCGCTGCGGTGCCGTTGACGAGAAACACCAGGACGAAAAACATGGGGGCGTGCATTTTTGCACCACCGCGTGCCAACGTGCCGACCGCGATCATGGCAACGAGACACATCGGCGCCATCGCTGCCATAGCGAAAAATGACGACACCGAAACCATAATTTCGGAGCCACTGCTTGCCAGATGCTGGCCCCAACCGAGCAGCGACAGCGCCGCAGCAGCAAAAAATGCTTTTACGAGCGCATCCCTGCCAGGAATGTTGCTCCGGCTATGCACCGCAGCAATTTCGATCACGGCTCCAAAAGCCGGAACGAGCGCAATGAAGACTGCCGGATGGACGTAGAACCAGAACAACTGTTGAATCAAGAGCGGCGCTCCGCCACTCCGAGCGTCAAACAATCCAAGATGAAGGACCTGATCCAAGATAGTGAGATCCATACCCACCACAAGCGCTGGGGTCGCCAAAATCTGCACGACCGACGCCGCATAGATCGACCAAACAAACACCGGAAGACGACTCCAACGAAGGCCAGGCGCTCGCATCCTATGAATCGTAGCGATGAAATTCACCCCGAGCATCAACGTCGAGATACTCGCCAAGGACAGTCCGGCCATGGTCAAGACACTGCCGCCAACAAAGCCGCCGAGAATCAACGCTGCGCCGGCGCAATAAGCGTAGAAGCTCCAGAGATTCAACCGTGGAAACGCCACCCCGCGGGCCCCCAACATCAAAGGCAACACAAAATTGCCAAGAGCGCCGGGTATGGCAGGCACCACCACCAAGAACACCATGACAGCGCCGTAAAGATCAAAGATTTTTGTGAAGGTCTGCGAATCAAAAACAGCCGCAGGCTTCATCATGTCGACACTCAATGTCGCCATGAGCACCGCTCCAAGAGCGCCGAAGGCCATCACGGCGATCATGTACATGACCCCGATTCGTTTATGGTCGCCAGTGACGAGCCACGAAGACTCTTCGCCGCGTGCGTCCAAGTAGCTGGTTTCGCTTTGCTTGTTGTCGTTGGACATGGTTCAGCTCCCCCCTACTTGAGAGACTTTATGTACTCGACGAGGCCGTTAAGCTCATTTTCGTCGATCTTGCCTTCGAACGGTGTCATCGCGGCTGGGAAGCCGTCGACGATTTTTGCGGCAGGAATCAAGATCGACTCCTTGATGTAGCTCTCGTCAACCGTGACCGTGGCCCCATCGGCCATTTTCTCGTCGCGACCGAAGATGCCGTTGAGCGGTGGACCGACCAGTTTCCCGCCGGTAATACTATGGCAGGCCATGCAGCCCTGCTCGGCAAAAACGGCCTCGCCCAGCTGCACCTTCGTCATGTTGTCACGACGGGGTGCGGTCAGCTTCTTCAGTTCACCGGGGAACGCCGACGGTTCGACCACGACCAGCTTGGCCAACATGCCTGGATCACTGGCACCGAGATAGCCGCTGTTGACCACGGGGAACTCTCCGACCTCTTCAGCCACAAAGCTGAGCACGGAATACTTCCCGGGGCCCACGGACCGCTGTTGGCGTAGGGCGGGAATGCTCATGGAGTAGTTTCGGTCCGAAGAGGTCATCAGCAACCGGGCGGGGACCCCCTTCGGTACCAAAATGATCGGCAGCTCGCCCTTGTCGTCCCAAACACACGCGGCATCCGAGGCACAATCGGTCTCGGTCAACATCGACGCACAGCGCACGGGCTCGTCCTCGGTCCCCTCGACCGCGTGGCAAGCCTCAACATTGATCCGAGAGTTCGCAAGCGGAGACTCGGGGTACGAGACACGCCATTCGCCCAATTTTCCCTCGATCCGAACGTCGACGGCATCCCCGGGCGGAGCCGCCCTCTCGATGAGCTTGTTGTGTCCCCACACAAAGAGAACTGCGAGCAACGCCGCCGGCGCGGCCGCCCACCAAAAGACGTAAGGAGCATCTCCGTCGTCGACAACTTTCGACTTCGTCGCCAGCCAAAATGAGCGGCCGCCGACAATGGCCGCACCGAGCAGCGCAAATCCGACGATCACGACGTAAAGAGAATCGAACGCGGCCGCCGACTCCGAGAGCACCTGCGGCAACCCGAACGTGCCCGAAGTGGACTCGGTGCCGAGGTCACCGGGGGGAATCAAAAAATGACTGGTGATCACGGACGTGGCTCCAATGCGATGGGCCCGGAGTTCCGGGCAGCGAAGCCACGACGCGAGACGTAGCTATCAACGACGGTCGAGTGCTTGGACATGAAATTCACGGGGATTGAGGTCTGAACTACTTGTCGCCAACGCCAGACGTGTCGGCGGACGATGGGGTGGACTTGTGAGGGGGCACCTGGGGCTTCTTTGCCGCGGCTTGCTCCCCGGAGCGCCCCTTTTCTAATGCATTCCCCTCACGTTTGGGGCCGATCGCTGGAGTCGGTTTAGCGTTCTTGTCCGGGGCATCGACGGCCTTTGACATCTCGCCGCTTTTCTCAGTCTCTGCGGTGTCACCGGTCTCCGCCGCCGCACGAATGTCCCCCCCATCGTCGACTCCGAATGGCGCGACTTTCGCTTTCGGGGGTGGTGTAGCTCCTGGGGCGTAGTGACCGACCCCCTTGACCTTATCGGGGTGCATGAACCCTTGAGGTTCCGCCGCCGCCTTGAGCATCTCTGGTTTTGCGACGAACGATGCCGCAACCGCGTCGATCCCCTTGAGTTCCTTGCGCACGCGCTTCTTGTGGGCATCAAGCCTGTAAGAACCCGATTCCGCAGCCTCTTCACGCAGTGAATTGCGCTGTTGATACGAGAGCTGCACAACAAAGACAGCTGCACCGCCCGCGACCGTTGCGCCAATCAACAGAGCTTTTGCCAACTTGAAAAAGTTGACGCCTTCGACCTCATGGCCGTCTGAGTAATTTTTCTCAGTCATGACCGTCTCCTAGAAGTTCTCGAACTTGATCGACTCCGCAAGCCGAGGGTCGTTGATCGGAACCAGCTTGTTGCGCCCAAGCGACCAACCGAAGGGAATCAGGAAAACTCCGATGAAGCCGATGAGACACAAAATATCGGTCGCACCGAAATCGATATGCTCGTGGAAGTAATGCGCCAAATTCATGGCCTCCGGACCCCCAACATGTTCGTAGTGATGCACGCGGTGGTGTGCATACGGTGGTTGTGTCATCCAAAAAATGTCGACGTACTCCATAACAAGCATAAATACGGCGACCAAAGACAGGCCTAAAGGATGCCGTTTCAACGGTCGACGAAGAAGCGTGAAGAACGGCAGTGCGAAGCGCCCCAAGACAAGCGCGATGCTCAAGTGCAGCCACTGGCCATGACCACGATAGGAGAAAAAATAGGTCTCCTCGGGAATGTTCGCGTACCAAATCAAAAAGTACTGGCTGAAGCCGATATAAGACCAAAAAATCGTGAAGCCGAACATGAACTTCCCGAGATCATGGAAGTGCTCCTCTGTGACGATGCCCTCCAGATACCCAGAACGTTTCAACAAATAGCTCGTGATGCACAGCACCGACATCACGCTGATCACAATCCCTGAGAAGTAGTAGACACCGAACATGGTCGAGAACCAGTGCGGGTCCAACGACATCATAAAGTCGAAGGCGCCAAAGGTCATACTCATCGAAAACACCACCAGCGCGGGCGCCGACAGGAATCGAGCCTTGCGCGAGTAGCCTTCGATCACCGTGGGATCCGTCGCGCGATCCTGGGCCGTCGACCATCGCCAAAAGACCATGGCCAAGATCGAGCACAGACCGAAATAGATGCCATAACGCAACTTCAGGGCCCCCATATTCAAATAGGAGACCTTTGCGCTCAACATCGGGTCATTTTTCACCAGTTCGGTGTTCGACCATTCAAACACGTGCTCGGCGCCAACAAACAAGATCGGAAGACCGAAGATAGCGATCACCGGCAAGGCGATCATCATGTGTTCTGCGATCCGACGAAGTACGATCGACCAACCCGCACGGACAAGATGTTGAATAATCGTAAAAAAGAAGCCCCCAAGCGCAAGCGCGAAGGCAAACATGAAGCCTCCCAAATACGATGTCCAAAATTTGGGGTCGGAGTGGTCCGTGTTGCCCCGCAAAGCATAAGCAAGGCCGAGTCCACCAGCCGCCATAGCGAGGCCGATGAGTGGAAGTTTTGTCCAGGTGGAGCTGCGCAGCTCCACCTGATCCGGACGGATTTCAACGTTGTCGTGATGGCTACCCATGTTGGGAATCTCCCTCAGCCGTTCCAGCCTTTTTCAGCGCCGTGGGCTTGTAGAACTCGAATCCAGACCGCAATGGCCCAACGATCTGCCTCAGGGATCTGCGCCGCATAGGGGCGCATCGTTCCGGACCCATGCGTGGCCACATCAAAGAAATGACCCAGAGGCATCGCCCTCATCGTCTCCGAATGAAGAGACTTTGGAGCGACTTTGAAGCCCCCCGCATGCTGTTGGATCATCCCATTCCCACGCCCCGACTCATCGTGACAGGGAGAGCAATAGATATTGAAGCTGCCCTTACCACGCCGGATGAAGCCCTCGCTCAATTCGAGACCACCCGGAAGATCGTCAATCAATGCACCCAGGGTGTCGCGTCCGCGATAAAACTCAAAATTGTCCTTCAATTCGCCGCGCGCCACGGTGCCCGCAACAGGCACTCGCATCGCCCGACCATCATCGAACAGCTCGTTCTCGGCCTGGGCGCGATAATACTGGTTGTTGTCCATCTGTTGCCATAGATGAACCGGTGGCTTCTCGGAGTGACTGCCCTTGCACGCGGCGATGGTGGTCGCGATGGCCATGATAAAAGCCGCCCCCATCCCCCGTTGATGGTTGAAAAATCTCGAAATGGTCGATTTACCGGTCATCACTAGTCCTCGACCTCTTCGATGTGAGCCGCGCCAGTCTCCTCAAGCAACTTCCTAGTCGCCTCGAGATCATAGTTTGGGTCGACGGCCTCAATCGAAATGAAGAACTTATCGTCCGTGACCCGCGCAAAGCGCTCGCTGTTGAACAGCGAGTGGTAGTACTGCGGCAACCGATTCAGCCCAAGCATGCCAAACACCGCTGCAAACGCAGAAAATAGAATCGCTCCTTCAAACGTCACTGGCACGTTGGCCTGATAGCTAAACAGCGGCTTCGCGGCAATAATGATGGGATACGCCAACACAGAGGACCACCACTGCAAAAACATCAGCCCCGAAGCGCCCGTCATCCCAGAGACAAACACGATCCAAGGCAACACCGAGGGCTTAAGACCCATAGCGCTGTCGAGGCCGTGTACAGCAAATGGCGTATGTGCGTCCCATTTACTGTATCCCGCGTCTCGAACCTTTTCGCAGGCATGAAAGACCTCAGCAGGCGTGTCGTACTCGGCCAGGAGGCCGTAGATTTTCTTGACCTCAGGCATGCCGCTTCTCCTCGTGATAGTGCGGTGACGCGATCTTCATAACGCTTTTTGCCTCGGCAATAGCGATGATGGGGAGGAACCGACAAAACAACAGGAACAGCGTGAAAAACAGACCGAAACTGCCCACCAACATGCCGATATCCCAAATCGTCGGCGAGTAATAGTCCCAGCTCGAAGGCAGGAAGTCATTCGCAAGCGATGTCACGGTGATCACGAAGCGCTCAAACCACATACCGATGTTGACAAAGATCGAGAGCACAAACAGCGCGATCGGGTTCCTGCGTATGCCCTTGAACCAGATGAGCTGCGGCGAGATCACGTTGCAGCTGATCATGATCCAGTAGGCCCAGTAGTATTGGCCAAACGCCCGATTGATGAACGCGAAGCTCTCGTAGGGGTTCCCAGAATACCAGGCGATGAAGAACTCCATCGAGTAGGCGTACCCGACGATCGAGCCTGTCAAGCAAACGACTTTCGCCATATTCTCGAGGTGCTTGATCGTGATCAAGTGCTCCATCTTGAAGATGACGCGCATCGGGATCAGCAACGTCAACACCATGCCAAAACCGGAAAAGATAGCGCCGGCAACAAAATAGGGCGGGAAAATGGTGGTGTGCCATCCGGGAAGCTGCGACGCCGCAAAGTCGAAAGAGACGATGGTGTGTACCGAGAGCACCAAGGGAGTGGCGAGACCTGCAAGCAGCAAGTATGCCTTCTCGTAGTGTTGCCAGTGCCGATTGGACCCGCGCCAGCCGAGCGCGAAGATGCCGTAGGCCAGCTTGCTCAACTTCGACTTTGCACGGTCGCGCACGGTCGCCAGATCGGGGACGAGTCCGACGTACCAAAACATCAACGAGACGGTGCCGTAGGTTGAGACCGCGAACACATCCCAAAGCAACGGGCTTCGGAAGTTGGGCCACATACCCATCTGGTTCGGCAGCGGTAGCGACCAGTAGAGCATCCAAGGACGACCGGCGTGAAAGGTCGGAAACTGAAGCGCGCAGACGACGGCAAAAATCGTCATGGCCTCCGCAGACCGGTTTACACCCGTCCTCCAGTCCTGCCGGAACAGGAAGAGCACGGCCGAGATCAAGGTGCCGGCATGGCCGATACCGATCCAAAACACAAAGTTGACAATTGCCCATCCCCAATCGATGGGATTGTTGAGGCCCCAAACACCCACACCCCACCAGAGAAGCCAGCCTACAGACAATCCGTAGATCCCAAGCAATCCCAGCGACATGATGAATGCGAGCCACCACTTAATGTTGGGCTTCTCAATGGGGTCGCAAACTGCCTCGGTCACGTCATGGAAGCTAACGCCCCCTTCGACGAGGTCCTTGCGGCCCGAAATTGGATCGAGTTCGTCTCTTTCCTTAGCCATGGCGCCTTACGAGAGCTTCGGGTTGGGGTTTCGCACACGACCGAGGTAGGTCGTACGCGGGTGAAGGTTAAGGTCGGTCAAGAGACCGTATTCCCGTTTGGAACGCTTGGCGTTAAACACGGCAGTCTGTTTTTCTGGAGGTAGCAACTTACGTTTCTCCTCTGTGTGGCCGTGGCCATCATCGTGTCCGTGATTCGATTCTGCAGCTTCGGCAAGCGCGGGCAGAATATCCCCAAAGGAAATGGCTCTCGTCGGACAGGCCTGCTGACATGCAACTTGAAAGGCCCCATCAGGAACTTTGTTATGCCCGGCAACGTGTGCGTTGCTCTTGGCCCGATTGATGCGTTGCACGCAGTACGTGCATTTCTCGATCACACCGCGAAAACGAACAGTCACGTCCGGATTCTTTACCATTTGTTCAAGTGGATCGATCTCGCGATTGTAGTTGTAGAAGTTGAAGCGACGAACTTTGTACGGACAGTTGTTCGAGCAGTATCGAGTCCCTACGCAGCGGTTGTAGGCCATGTCGTTCAGCCCTTCGGGGCTGTGCGAAGTCGCCTGGACAGGGCAGACATTCTCGCAAGGGGCGGTCTCGCAGTGAGCGCAAGCAACCGGTAGGATCACGGCCTGGGGATCGTTGATATCACCTGTGTAGTAACGATCGATACGGATCCAGGCCATCTCACGTCCGTTGGCGACCTCACTCTTGCCAACGACCGGAATGTTGTTCTCGGCCTGACAGGCCATCACGCATGCGTTGCAACCTGTGCACAGATTGAGATCAATGGCTTTGCCCCACTGCTGAGGACCGGTCAGCTCGGGATGATCCCACAATGAGTTTAGACGGTCCGGCGGCATGAAATCGCCGGCCAGAGCGAAGGGCGCCTTCCCTTCCCCTTTGAGGCCGTTCAACTCAGCGCGGTAGGCATCGAGCGTTGTCTCCCGATAGAGAGGCCGACGCTCAAAGTTCATTCCTACGGCAGGAAATCCTTCGGTTCCATCAGGATCGAGCAAGCCATAATCCTGCGTCGAAACCAACTCGTAATGCCCAGACCCCGCGCTAACCTTCCCGATCTCAAACCATGGGTGCGAGTGGCTGCGGACTGGATTGACAGCGAAACCAGCACCCGTGGCCACTTCACCGAGTCCGGTTCGGCCGTAGCCTAATGACACCGATATCGTATCGTGTGCCTGACCGGGTGCGATCCACACGGGCAACGACAGGCTGCGCTCACCGAGTTTGATGTCGACAAAGCTCCCGTTTTTTACCCCGAGCTTCGTGGCGGTGGCTCCGCTTATCAACGCGGCATTGTCCCACACCATTTTCGTGATGGGATGCGAAAGCTCCTGCAACCAGCTGTTTCCGGAATACGCGCCGCCCGCACGGACCTTGGGGTCCACATGAAAATTAACCTCAAAACCGCCTTCTTCTGGTTCGTACGCGTCAAGTGCGCCACTCAGGCCCGCCCATTGATCCGCCGCCGGACGCATGGGGTGACGAGGCACGCCCTCCGCCCGACCTTGATGAAGCCACTTGCGCCAATTGCGGTCCGACACGCCACCGTTTTCGCGCTGCTGCCAGTATCCCTTAACAGTCGTGTATCCGTCGGTCGCCTGTTCCGGATGAACGATACGCGCAAGCAGCTCAAGAACGCTTGGTGTTTCAAAAATTGGCTTGATCAGAGGCTGGACGATCGAGACGGTGAAATCCATCGCTTCGAGATCGCCCCAGGACTCTAAATAGTGCGAGGTGGGCAGATGCCACTTCGCCAGGCGACCGGTCTCATCGTTGTAGCTGCCAGCGTGGATCAGAGTCTCAACTCCAGCGAGGCGCTCCGCCAGCATCAAGGTGCCGGGTGCATTGTAGGCTGGGTTGGTATCGAGACAGATCACCATGTCTAGACTCTTGCTCTCAAGAGCTGAGGCCAGATCCGTGAGCGACTCCGTCTTCACGGTGTCGGTATCGTAGCGAAAGAGCAAAGATCCCTTGCCCGCGCTGTTGGAGGCATTGAGAAGTCGGCTCAAGAAGAAGCCGATGCCCTGAACCTCCGGGGGCTGACGCTCACCGACGAGGACCGCAGCGTCGGAACGCCCATGGGCGAGCAAGTCTTCAACCAGGACGGCGATGTATTTTTCGATTGCAGCGTCCGAAAAGGTGGCCGCGTGGCTGGCGATGGCCTTGGCCATCCCCTCGGCCCCGGAGGGTACGCCCGTCTTTTTAACAACCTCGGTCGTCACCGCCGCAAGAAATCCAGAGACCTGACTCGATCGGAGCGCAAGCCGATGGTCAGCGGCCGCCCCTGTTGTCGTAAGCTGCGTTTCGACGACATAAAGCCGACTCATCGAATCGGTCGGTCCCTCGACCTTGCGATTGTTCGCAAACTCGCGAGCGAGCCGAACATGGTCTTGCTCGGTCCCGATAAAGTCGCAGTCCACTGCGAGAACAAGCTGTGCATTCTCTAAACTATGAAAATAGCGCGCTTGATCGCCACACAGCATTTCGGCCGCTTGAGTCGAATTGACCGGGTAGTCGGGTGCATCAAGAAACAAACGCGCCTTCGGATAACGCCCCTGAAAAAGCTTCAGGAGACCCCGATAGGACGGCGAGTGGGAAGCATCGACCACAAGCGCAAGTCCCTTGCCCTTGCTCTTGCCCTTGGTCGCCAGCAAGTCGGTGAGATTCGGCCAAACGGTGTCCCAGTCAACCTCGTCCTGAACCTCGTTCTCGACCTGAACGATGGCACGGTTTTTTCCGTTCACCGTACGGGTGGTCCATCGCGCGGACTCGAGGCGCTCGCGACAGTTTCGCTCGGCCTCGACACCTCGATCGACCGACTTCGAGTTGGCCTCGGCACGGGCACGGGCCGTGGCGCAGACGCGGTCCCCCGCGGCGGCCTTTGCGGATGCCTCATCCTCGGCGTCTGCATAGGCTGCGGAGACACGTGCCATCGGCACCTGCGAGCGAGCGGGGTCATAAAGGTTCAGCACTGAAGCCTGCGCCCAGACGTCGGTCGCCCCCTGGGAGCCGCTGTGGCTGGGGTTCCCTTCGATCTTTGTCGGCCGTCCGTCTGTGCTCTGAACGAGCAAGCCCATCACGGTCGATCCCACTTGGAAGGCGGTCGCGTAATGCGAGGCCACGCCTGGAATACGATCTTCGGGACGTTCGGCGAAGGGCAAGATGTGCTCGACGGGTTTGCGGATGCAACCAGTCGTCATGCTTCCTGCGATGGCCGCGGAAGCACCGACCATACCCATAAATTTACGCCGGGATGCACCCGACTCGACGACGAGCTCGTTCGCTCCCGCCGGAAACTCTGGCTTCGGCCCATTGTCGAGCACATTCAATCGTGTTCGCGCCTCGTCGACGCTACGCCAATACTTCTTGGGATGGTTCTTGTCGCGCATCGTCGTCACCGGTGACACCCCGAGCAATGGACGGGAGGGGCCGGCAAGCGGGTCCGCTCCTCATCCTCCTCGTATTTGTATTCCTCACGCTCGTCCGCGAACTCGGCTGTAAACCAAGACATGTTGGTGACCTGATCGAGAGGCCTCAGATGCGGCTCCGGGTCCCGATGGCAGTCAAGGCACCAGCTCATCGACAGCGGTTGATCCTGCTCAACGGTGACCATGCCGTCGACGCGGCCGTGACAGCTCGAGCAACCGACGCCAGCCGCGACATGCGGGGCGTGGTCGAAATAGGCATAGTCAGGAAGCATATGCACACGCACCCATGGAACGGGCTCACCCGACTCCATGCTTTCGTTAAGCGGCATGATTCGTGGGCTCTGTGCCCCGTCCTCATTCTTGATCTGCCAGTGGCAGTTCATACACGTCGAGGTTGGAGGAACGGCCGCCATTGGTGACCGCTCTACCGTATTATGGCAGTAGCGGCAGTCCATTCCCATGTCTCCGGCATGCAACTTGTGAGAAAAAGGGACGGGCTGCCTGGGGCGGTAGCCAACGTCGGTGTACTCGGGCGAGAACCAGTACCAAATGGAAGAAATGGCGACCACAACTCCAATCGGAGCTGCAAAGCCAATCACTTTTGGAATCCGATTCGTCCAGCGAGGAAAGATAGCCGGCACTTCAGTTCACCTTTCGCGGGTTTGCCCGTTCACGGGCCCAGAATTTGTTCCGCATACGCAAGTCTGGGCATCGAATGATGCCCCAGCCGAGAGGGAGTGGGAGGTCGTTAGAACCGCGAGAATGGCGTGTCAAAGGCTATCTCCGCGCGCGGAAGCTATCAGGGGCTCAACCAAGAGGCAACCGCCTTCGAGCCAGCTTTCTTGGCGCAGGTCCCAAAGATCAGTGCAGGCACGCGTACCGCGATGGTTTACAGACAGCCCACTGGGAGTGGAATCGAGGTCTGCATACTGTCCAAAGCTCCCAAGTTGACTCCCTAAGGGTATCAGCGCCGAATTTTCGCTCCGATAAATTCATGACGAGATCTCCTTCGCCCTCCTCGTCGATCCACCTGGATATGCAAAATCCGCGCAAAGAGCACGTCGCTCGGCGCAATGTCGGCATGTTCGAGTGGGCTACCGCGAGTCAGGTCGAGTGAGTTCGGGGCTTGGGCTCACGCGAGCCCGAGGATCTCCACCGAACTCCGCGCGTTCTCGCTCCCCGAGCTGGTCGAGGCGCGGCCGCCCTTTCTCGGCTCGAAAGGTCGAAAACGTCCGCTGATAGAGTTCGGCGAGGCTCTCGTGGTCCGTCGCATAATATCCACGAACACCGCCAAAGCGATCCACGAGCATCAATCGCGGCGATCCCGAACTCTCATGTGCCCCCACGGCGTCCGTCACGAAAGTGGTCCCGAGTCCCTCGGCGGGCGGACCCTGGAGCAAGGGGCGAAGCGCGGCATGGTCGCCTGTTGCCAATGTCCACACCTCCCTATCGAGCTTGTGGTCTTCGGCAAAGCGAGCGAGCACCCTGGGGGTATCAAAGTCTGGGTCGCTGCTGACGATCAACATCCCGACGTATCCGGGAATCCGGGAAGCCTCGATCTGGCCGTAATACGCGACCATCGCCGTGAGCACCTCGGCGCAGCTTTTCTCGCAACGAGTCGACAGAAACCCCACGACCCAGACCTTGCCCAGCATGTCCTTCTGGCTAAAATCGTCACGGTCCTGGGTCGTGAGCGCAAATGGAGGCATCTGGCCAACCACAGGGGCCACTGCACCGGGCTTGATCAGGTAAAAGCGCGTCACCGTCACCATCGTAAGCAGCAGCAGAGCCCCAATCTTCCAAATGTGCCGCCGCAAGAACAAAATGTAGTCCGGGGGCCGGTTCCAAGGCGCCTCAGGATCGTCGTGCGCATAGCGCGACGACTCGCTCTCCCTCGCATTGTCTTCACTCATCTCGCTTGGTTGGCACGCTACGTCATCCACCCTGCGGAGGCCAGCGTCACTCCCCTCGGTACCAACGCGGCGGATCGCCGAGGGCTAGTTCCCGGCGGACTCCCGCGCCATTGCGTCCACGCAGCGAAACCCCTCGCTGCGGCCCCATGCCCGTGTATTCACAAACGCAGCGCGCAAATCCCCCCGCCCATCCACAAAATAGGTATCGGGGATCTTCTCGCTTCCGTAGGTCTTATGGGCCTCCGCCGACGGGTCCCAAAGGACCTCAACACCCGTCGCCTCGAGCCGAAGCCGTTCGATGTAGGGCGCAATCGCAGCGCGATCCTCGTCGATCGACACCGCCAAGATCGCTACATCGTCCCGCTCGCCCAAACGAGCGGCCAGCTTATCGAGATCCGGCCATTCCCTCGAACAGGGCTCACACCAGGTTGCCCAAAAATTCAACACCACGAAGGTTCCTCGGTAGTCCGAGAGCTTGACCGCACGGCCATCCAGGCGCTCAAGCGCGAGGTCTGGGGCCGCGCCACTGCGCATCTCCGGCATCATTGGACGACAAGCAGCCTCAGCCTGGGCCGCCGCGGCCGGCTTGAGCATCCACGCGAAACAAAAGACCAAAAATCCGCCGACCGCAACAAATATCCCATAGGCCACGATCCCGACGGCATCGGTCCCTCCGCGCGGGTCTGCTTTTTTACCCCCGGTACCCACGTTAGTTGCCCACCGCAGTCTCACCCTCAGCCACAATCTGAGTGTAGAGATCGGCCCGAGGAGTCCCTTTGGCAACCTTGGCCTTGGCCTCCTTCAGCGCCTTCAACACGAGACCGTTGAACTCTCTAAACGGCTGGGCCCCGGACACAAATCGGCCGTTGATAAAGAATGCGGGTGTCCCCTTCACCCCGAATGCCGCGGCCGTCTTCCGGTCCAAGTCTATCTGGGCGACCAACGACGGGTCGGCCAAATCGTTTTCCAGCCGATCCATGTCGAGCCCGAGCCCGCGTGCAACATTCTTGAGCGAATCGATCGCCTGCCCCGCATGTTCGAAGGCGGCGTCGTGCATCGCGTCAAAACGACCCTGACGATCTGCTGCCAAGGCGATTTTCGCGGCATCTTTCGCGTGTTTGTGCATCGGCAAGGGTTGCTGAAAGTGCACCACACGAAGGTCCTCCGGGTACGTCGCCAGGAGCTTGTCGATCGTTGGTTTTACCTTGATGCAAAAGGGGCAGTGGTAGTCCGAGAACTCAACGATGGTCACCAGCGCGTCCACAGGACCGTGGCTCGGTTGCCCCGTGATGGGGACGCCGTAAATGAGATCAGGATTGGGTTCGCCGGCGCGACGTTTGCGAGCTTCGCTCGGCTTGCGACCCCCATGTCCCCCTCCGCGGGTCGCCTTCGCGGCCTTCATCAGCGTCGCGTAGACCTCCGAGGGATCGACGCCAAGATCCTTGGCCGCGTCGATCTCTGCATCCACAACATACCGCCAGAAATTCAAATCGCGTGCACCGCTGTACGGGTGGCCATTAACCAAAAACGATGGCGTTGAACGAACCCCAGCCTTGCCGCCCCCAAGATGGTCGTCGTCGACAAATTCCCTGGCGGCATCCGACTCCATGTCGGACGCGAATTGGTCGACATCGAGTTTGTGCTCGCTAAGAAAGCTCGGCAACTCGCGAATACTCCCTCGGTGCGCGAAGAGAAAATCGTGCATTTCCCAGAACTTCCCCTGTTGGTGAGCCGCATATCCCGCATAGGCAGCCGGAAGAGCGCCTTTGTGGAATGGAAGCGGATAATTCTTAAAGATGACCCGAACTTCTCCTTTGTATTCTTCGACGATGTCTGCGAACGGTTCAGATCCCTTGGCACAAAAGGGGCACTCAAAATCAGAAAACTCGACGATCGTGACCAAAGCATCGTCCGGGCCAATCTGAGGCTCGTCCCCACGCAGAGACACTGAATAGCGATCACCCTGAATGATCTCCGGTGGACCCTGCCACCAGCGGCGGATTTCTTGGCCGCCAAAATATCCTGCGGCAAGGGTGGCGGCAAACGCCCCAACAAAAATGAGATTGCCCGTCAACGATTTTTTCGATCGATCGCCGTGACTGGCGTCCTTCTTGTTCGACTCAGGGGAATCTACGGTTTCGGACACAGGGCGGTCTTCGGTCGCTTTTTCGTCGCTCATAACAGTTTCCGGGGACTCAACTTGTAGGCCGATCTTGCAGATCGGCGCACCGAGACTTTGTGGGCGAATACACTCAGCCCGTCACCCAATCTAAGAACCGGTCGCTCTCGGTCACGACAAGTCGGCAACATGTGGGTCGGGCACGAAGAGAAGTCCGAGGACGGAGCGGGAACTCCCCCGGCTCGGACTTCTCTGGCGAGAGCCTTCTATTTAGCCTTGTCGGCTGCCTTTTTCTTTTCGGCTTCCTTTTTCTGAACAGCCTCAAACCCGCCATTCAGCTCCTCTTCGAGCACGGCCTTGAACTTCGGGAGGGGCTGTGCGCCGCTCATCAACCGACCGTTGATCAAGAAACCTGGTGCACCTCGCACTCCAAGCTTTGCGCAAGCCGCCATGTCGCCCTTGACCTTCGCGGCCGTCTCGGGGTCGTTGAAATCAGCCTTGAACTTGTCGGCATCAATGCCGAGTTCGCTCGCGTACGCGACAAAATCTGCTTCTTCGCGCTTGGTCTTGTCCGCAAACAACTTGTCGTGCATCTCCCAAAACTTATCCTGCTTTCCTGCGGCCACCGCGGCACGATGCGCGGGCTCGGCCTTCTTGTGCATCGGAAGCGGGAAGTTACGAAAATAGAACGCGACTTTGTCGCCGTACTCTTCCATCACCTTTTCCATCGTAGCGGCGCCGCGCTTGCAGAACGGACAGTCGAAGTCAGAGCACTCGACGATGGTGATCTTCGGATTCTTGGTATTGCCCTTGCCAGGTAGACCCGTCGTCGAGATATCACGACGCTTAAAATCCGCGGTGGGCTTGGGCGGCGGAACGGCCACCTTGGTCTCGAAGCCCTTGAGCATCTCCGTGTAGGCGTCTTTTTTGTCGATTCCCTTGTCCGCGACGAACTTCTTGGCCTTCGCCAGCTCCTCTTTCACAAGCGCGTCAAACTGCTCGAAGGGCCGTGCCCCACTGAGAGGACGCCCATTGATGAAGAACGCTGGCGTCCCGCCGGCGCCGAATTGGCGAGCCACGGCCTGGTCCTTTGCGAGCTCGGCCTTGACCTCGGCGCTGTCGATGTCCTTCTTGAACTTGGCGATATCCAAACCAATCTCCCCAGCGAGTTCAAGCAACTTGGCATCGTTGAGGGCCTTGGAGTTCTTGAACATGATGTCATGCATCTCCCAGAACTTCCCCTGACGATGAGCCGCGAGACCTGCACGGGCCGCTGCGGGTGCAGCCTTGTGCATTGGCAAAGGTTGATTCCGAAATACGATCCGGACGTCGTCGGGGTAGTTTTTCTTGATTTGGTCTAGAGCCGGGAGCACACGGCTGCAATAGGGGCACTGAAAATCAGAGTACTCAACAATAGTCACCAACGCATCAGCCTTGCCCCAAGAGGGTCGGTCGTCGGTAGGTACGGCGTAGCTCTTCGCAGGGTCCGGACGGCCCGGACGCGCGCGGTTTTTTTGCGGAGCCGCGGCGCGCTTGTCCTTGGCGACCTTCATGATCCGAGCGTAAACTTCGTTCGGCTTCGATCCGGCCTTGATGAGCTTGTCCGCCAGCTCGATCTCCTTTTTGACGATCTCTTCGAGCTTATCCGCGCTCATCGCACCGCGCTGAGACACGCCGTTGACGAAGAAATGCGGAGTCGAACGGACCGCGAAGTTCTTGCCCTGGGCGATGTCTGCCTTCACGGCATCTTTGGCAGCCTGGCCCTCGTAGTCCGACTTCCACTTCGCTAGATCCGCGACGCCGACTTCCTTGGCATACCCTTCAAGATCGGCATCCTCGAGCTTGCGAGGGTTGTTGAACACGACATCGTGCATGGCGAAGCCCTTGCCCTGGAGATTCGCAGCAAACACCGCCCGCGAACCCGGGTCCGCGCGTTTGTGCATTGGCAGGGGAAAATGCTTAAAAACCACCCGCACATCGTCGGGGTATTTCTTCGCCACCTCGTCGAGGGTGTCGGTCAGTTTTTTGCAGTACGGACACTGAAAGTCGGAGTACTCGACGATCGTAACCTTCGCTCCCTTTTTTGCACCCTTCCAGAGATCTCCCTCTTTGTAGGTCACGCGGTAGCGCTCCCCCTCGATCTCCTTGTTCATCGAGTCATCGACATCCGCAAACGAGACGAATCCGGTGGAGTCCTTGTCGGCATCCTCCTTCTCCTCCGCCGAGGCCGGTGGTTTTGTGCATCCAGAATTGGTGATGATTCCGCCGCCGACGAGCAGGCTAGCGACAACGAAGCTGGAGATTTTATTGCGTTTCATGCGTGTGATCGTTTTCTTGTCTTGTAAAATCGAGTGGGGGCGCGAGCACCCACGAAGCTGATGAGTTTGACGTGCAGTTCACCCGCCAGACGTCGGTTCGGCGGGGCTGCGACTAGTTGGGACAGAAACCGTGTGTGAGGAGGAGGCGGGAACCGCCGGGCGAGCGCCAACATTTTTCGCGGGGGCGCCAGTCTCTTGAGATGACGGCGGCACGGGTCTCGCGTTTGGAAATTCCGTGGTCTCGAGAGCATCGAGCATCAGCGCGGCGTGCAACTCGGCTCTTGGGGTGCCCGATTTGACCAACTTCTCCGCAGTCGCCAGTTCGCCCTCGATAGCTTCGGCATAGGTCTGCGGATGTTTGGTCCCGTCAAAAAATTTTCCGTTGATGAACGCCGCCGGTGTCCCAAACACCCCGAGCCTGCGCCCCAAATCGATGTCCTTCTTCACCTGATCCGCAACCGCGGCATCTTGAAGATCACGTTTGAATCGTTCGAGATCCATCCCGACCTCTTTCGCTAACTTGACGTAGATCTCGAAATCCAAGGCCTCGCTAGCAAACAGTCCGTCACGAAACTCCCAAAATTTTCCTTGGCGATGGGCCGCCATCGAAGCCCTTGCCGCGCCCATCGCGGCAGGATGAATCTCAAGTGGCCGATGACGGACCTCGATGCGCAGCTGCTCCGGCGTAAAGCGATCGCGTATTGCGTCAATCGAGGCCTTGTTCTTACGACAGTACGGGCACTGAAAATCCGTGAAAACGACAACCACAACGGGAGCATCTGCATTTCCGCTCCCAGGCGCCCCGGCCTCTTCACCATCCGGTACGCGATATCGTTTACGACCGTCCGGCGCATGCCGAGTCCCTTCCGTGGCGATACGATCGGCCTTCCGCTTCTTGCGAAGTCGTTTTGCGCCGGCCGTATCACCGACCCGACCTCGCTTCGCCGTCTTCATCAGCTCGGAATACAGGTCCCCGCGCACAACGCCTTTGGCCATCATCTTCCGCGCAGCAGCGATCTCATTGTCGATGATCGGTCGAATATCCTCTTCGCCCTTCGGGGCGCCGAGCAAAAACAGCCCATTCACAAAATATACGGGAAGGGCCCGGACCCCGAGCACGGTCGCACGCCGACGGTCTCGCGCGCGGCGTCCTGAATATGCCCCTTCGTCGAGGTCATCGACGAACTGCGGGACATCAAGGCCCAAGGCCTCAGCGTGAGCACGAAGAACGGGGCGCGAAAAGTCGGTTGGATTGTCAAACAAACGCTGATGCATGGGCCAAAACTTGCCCTGGGCACCCGCCGCGAATACGGCTTCTGCGGCGTTCTCCCCCTGCGCAAACCCTGGAACCGTCGCGCTGCGGTGGACGATCCGGAGGTCGCCTCCATAGTCTTCTTGAAGATGCCTAAGAACATTCCAAGTGTTGCCGCAGGGAACGCAGGCGAAGTCCGAGAACATCACCACTGTCACCAGCGCCGATTTTGGCCCAAGCGCGTAGTCGTCCCGGCCGAGCTCAACGTCGAATCGCTCGACCTCAATCGGCAGCAGCACCGTTTTCTCTGACGGCGGGGCTTCGCATCCACCGGCGCCCGCGACGACGGCTGCCGCGAGGATGCCCCCGAGCATCGCAAGTATCGATCGATTGGGCCCCGCCTGGTTGTCCGCTTTGATTGGTCTGTTCATCTGGTCCGCCCCCGGTCCACGAAGACATGCTTCGTGTTGTAACGCCAACGCGAGCTCCAGCCCGCAGCGCTCGATCTGATTCGAGAATAGGAATCAGATCGATTTCTGAAACAGCGACGGGCTATTTCGGAGGAGGTACCGGAGGCAGTCGACTGCGTCTCGGCAATGCGCAACTCGACATCGGCCAAGCCGCGTCAGTCATATCATGGGCCCACAGGGGATTCCCTCGGCTGGGGCTGAGGCCGCCCGTCGACGCATTTAGGGGCTCCAACACCGCGGGGTTCAACGATCCAGCCAGAGCCCGATCGCATTCATCGCTGCCCGTGTCACGTTCGAGACTTGCGAGAGTGGGCTCGACGATCACAGCGCAGGTATCCCTCGACATGCGCATTGAGACCGAGTCGAAATATAGACCGAGGCCCGACACATTCACTCCGCAGTGGACCGTGGTCCGCCCCGCGAAGCGCTCCTCCCCACAACTCCCCTCCCCGATCGCTACGGCGGTGGCCCCGTCCGTGCTCAATGGCCCCGATGCGCGAGCGCCTACCGCCGTAGCGACAAGCGCTAGAGCGCACACAAACTGCAGCAAGGTGGAGAGCGCGCGGTGCACGTCGCAGAAATCTACGGGGAAGCTCACAAAGGTGCAAGTCATCCAAACAAGTTGATCGCAAAACGCGCGAACGTAGGGCACAGCCCCCCATCTGGCAGCCACCACCCCGCATGTTGCAAGTCGTAAAAAAAGCCCTCGTGTCCGATATGAACACGAAGGCTTGGAGCGGGAAACGAGATTCGAACTCGCGACTTCGACCTTGGCAAGGTCGCGCTCTACCAACTGAGCTATTCCCGCGTTGGGGTGCGGACTCTACTCATAAATCACGGGGTGTCAAGCATCGGTCCAGGGCCTACACCATATTCTTGTTCCACGGATCGCCCCGTCCGCGGGGCGGCGAGCCCCGCGGACGGCCACAACTGTTGCGCACCCGCAACAACGTGTTGCGGCGGACTCCCTTGTGGTTTTCGAGCCTGCGTGCAAGCTATGGCTAGAACTCACCATGTTGAAGCACACACTCACCCTCTCGACCGTTCTACTCTTCGGCTCGCAGATCTTCGTCGGCTGCACGAGTGAACTCGACAACAAGCCCGCGGCCAAGATTTCGGAACTGTCATCCGCGCAACAAGCACCTTCCCCCCCACGTCCCGAACAAGAGAACGCCGCGGCGAAACCGGCCGGTTCGTCATTCGCGCTAAACACGTCGACGAGCACGGTTGGATTTGTCGGAGCCAAGATCACGGCGGATCACGGAGGATCCTTCGGTACCACCACCGGATCTGCGACCGTCACCGACAACACCCTCTCCTCGCTGAATATTCGAGTTGATACCACAACCTTGAGCATCGAACCGCCGAAGCTTCAGGCGCACCTCTCTTCTCCCGATTTCTTCGACACCCAAAAATACAAGACCGCGAGTTTTGAGCTCACGAAGGCAGAGCCGAGGAAAACGGGAAATAGTACCCATGATGTCCACGGTGAACTTGAGATTCACGGGGTGAAGAAGGCGGTGACTTTTCCGGCAAAAATCATCATCCAGGGCAACAAAGTCGACGCGACCGCAAGCTTCAAGATCAATCGGTCTGACTTCGGGATCACTTACAAAGGCATGGCGGACGATCTCATCAAAGACGAAGTCCTTCTGAATTTGGACCTTCACTTCCGTAAATAGTCGAGGCCACCACCCCGCGCTCAACGCGGAAGATCCGTGGCCGCCCTCCCCTCGGCGCGCACGACGCGGAAAAAATGAGCGGCTTCGAGTTCTTCAGCGATGGAGGCTGCTGAAAAACTTGAAGACGCCGGTGAAGGAAAGTACCGACATGACCCACAGCCCGTTGGATCTGTGGGCGGACGGCTGTATTAGAGTGGCGCCATGACTGAGCTCAATCACTTCATCGACGACCGTGATCTCGACCGCGATCAGCGCCTCGCCATCTTGGAGGCGACCTGGGCCCTCAAACATGAAGGCATGAATCCGGGCCGCCCACTCGACGGCAAACATGTCGCCATCTGCATGTCGAAACCAAGCCTGCGCACGCGAGTCAGCTTCACCGTCGCCATTCGTGGCCTCGGCGGCGACGTGGTCGAGGTGAACGCCAGCAACACCAAACTTGGTCACGGCGAAGACCTCGAGGAATGGGCCGCCGTGCTCGGAAGCATGGTCGATTGCATCGTCGCGCGGGTCCACGGCCACGAGGATCTACTCGGCTTTTGCAAGTACGCGAATGTCCCCGTCATCAACGCTCTGAGCGATTTGGTGCACCCCATGCAAGGTCTCGCCGATGCGTTCACCGTGTGGGAGCATGCCCGAAAGAACAACGCCCCCCACTCGGCGACGGCCGCAACGTTCTTCTCACAGGATCGCAAGTGGACATGGCTCGGCGACGGCAACAATGTCACCCACAGCCTCATGCTCACCGCAGCCTCGTTGGGCACAACGATCGCCGTGGCTTGTCCGGAAGGCCGTGCGCCCGCGGCGGAGATCGTCGAAGCCGCGCGTCAACTACACCCGAAAGGCAATGCGGGCGTCATTCTTGCGACGGACCCGGGCGACGTCATCGCCGGTAGCGATATGGTCTACGCGGATACTTGGGTCAGCTATGGACAAGAGGGGGACCTTACGCAGGACGACATCGAACGGATTTTCTCACCCTACAGGGTCGACACCACGATGATGAATCGTGCCGACCCCAAGGCCGTGTTTCTCCATTGCCTTCCAGCGCACACGGGCGATGAGGTCACCACAGAGGTTCTCCGCGGCCGCCAAAGTCTTATCCTTGATCAGGCTGAGAACCGGCTGTGGACCACACGCTCGCTACTCTCGCAACACACCTTCGCCCAGTAACCGGCGGCCCATCCATGGGAAGCACCGAGGAACGCCGTAAGATCATCCGCAAGCTGCTCTTGGCGGGCCGCGGAGGAACACAGTCTGAAATCTGTGCGCTGCTTCTCGACCGCGGACTCGCCACGACACAAAGCACCATCTCTCGTGATCTCAAGCGGCTCGATGCAGAACGCACACTGCGTGAGGACGGGAGCTTCGTTTATCGGCTTCGCGGCGCGAGACGAAGTCGTTTTCCGGCCGAAATGGTACTCTCGATTGCGAACAACGAGACAATGATCGTTGTTCGCACGCGAGTGGGTCGCGCCCCTGCGGTGGGCGTAGAGATCGATACCCTTCGTTTGACCGGCATTCTTGGAACGATCTCCGGAGACGATACCGTCTTGGTGATTCCAACCTCAGTCACAGGCATCCCCAGACTCTTGATCCGACTGCGGGAAATCTCCGAACTCGAACTCTGATCACGACGGCGCCCACGTCGCGCCTCGGCGGTTGCCAAGCTTCAACGTGGTCATTCTTGCGCCTGATCACGCTCGATCCGACAATTCCCAACCCTCTTGTGGCATAGTGATTTTCTTCGAGCTTTCGAGCCCAACACAGCTCCCGGCGAAAACTTGCCCCGGGATGAATACCGCGTCCCCCAACCCGTCAAAGAGAGAGCACGGAGCGAGGGGCGCCACAAACCCCACACTCGTGTAGACTGGACCCCTGATGAGCACATCGACCCACTCTTTTCTCTTCCGTTCGCTCTTTGGCACTGCCCTCGCCGCAACTTTTTGCGTCGGTGTAGGTACAGTCCACGCCTCGAATATGGATTCAGATACCGTCTCCGGCACCGCCGTCGCCATGGCAACGGCCAACGAAGAGCGATTTACCTTGGTCGTCGAGGCGCCAAAGAGCGTCAAGAAGGGCAAGAAGGCCGTCGCCAAGGTCAAGATGATCCCAAAGGGCGAGTGGCACATGAATCTCGTGTTTCCGACTTCGTTGTCCTTGACGGGTACCGAAAATGCCGAGATGGCAAGCGCCAAGCTCAAGGCCAAGGACGCTACGCTTATGGACGAGCAGAAGGGCCTCGAGTTCGATGTGGAGTTCACCGCACCGAAGGCCGGCAGCGGCAAGATTGACGCAAAGCTGAAGTTCGCAATTTGCATCGAATCCGCGTGCTCTCCGGTGACTGAGAAGCTTAATATCGACTTCGAGGCCAAGTAGGCCCACCGCCGATCCGCTCCAGTACAAAACAGGCGTGAGACTCCGATGGAGTCTCACGCCTGTTTTATTTAAGCCGATTGCAGTGCTTGTCCAAGCATCCAAGCCAACGCCTGGACCTTGGACGCAGCCGCGGCTTCTCCCCTAGAATCCGAGCACGAGGTCAGCCCGCACACCCTCGAAGTCAGGCAGCACACGGCAAGACCCGTTCACACACAGAAGTCCACCCACCTGACGGCCACCAAAGACACGAACAAAGGAGTTGCTCAGGAAATTAAGCCGAACCTCGCCACCGGGCCACAGGTGAGGTTTGCGTAGACAAGCCGACTCGTCCCCTTCGCAGGGTTGATCATGCAGCTGAGGCTCGCCCTCCAACGCGGGGAACTCGCTCGAAAATCCACCGATAAACGCGAAGGTCACGTACGGTGCCAGGCCATAGCCCAAAATAAGATTTCCTCGATGGAAACCAAATTTGTGGGTGACTCCTTTTTGTACTTTTTCGTAGCGCCAATCGCCACGAAAGCTAATGGAGTGAACAAGTCCGCGATAGGCGCCTAGCGCCTTGTTCAGATAGATATCGGCCGCCGGAAGCTTGCGCTCGTACCGAGCCTGATCGGTGTAAAAAGGCTTCTGATAGCCTTCCCAGCGGTAGCCGCCGGATCCTTGCACGCTGAAACCCGATTCTCGGTTGTTGTACAAGAATCCTGCGAATCCGTGCATGACCATGCGGCCCTCACCGCCCGCCTCAGAGCTAAACATCTCTTCGTGGTTCGTCAGCGCGTAGGCGTAACCCATGAAGTTTCCGTAAAGGGTCAAGCCGGAGTCGCCCAGGGTGTGATCGATACGAATTCTACCTCCCGCGGTATTCGCCCCCGCTGGAGGTTGCTGATCGGCACGCTCCAGCGTGGGAATCTCGGCGTACTGGACCGTGACGGGGTTCACATCGCGCGCAACGACGTAGTTGTCGTAGTACTTGCCCTCGACGAGCACGCTCGTCTTCCCTCTGGAAAACAGATTCTGAACATAGAGCGCGATGCCGTCTTCGGTCAGATCTGGGAAATTTTCGCGCTGATGGTAGTTGCGCATGAGCGCAGTCGCCCCCACAAAGATATCCCAGAACTTGCCAATTCTCGCCCGCCCAATATCGCCGCCGACCAGATGCAAGGCCTCGTTCTGGCCATCATTTTGGGTGCCAAACCACAAAAATCCGTAGTGTGTGCCCAGACGGATTTTTCCAGGCAGCTTGGTTTCGATCCGAGTTGCTGTAATGATGTCAGAGCAGGTCGTCCACAGCCGATTGCCGTAGCTGTTCGTCGTAAATGCTTGGGCTTTTGCGTCACACAAAGAGTGCGCGTAACCCGGATCTTTATAGAGAAGCCGCGAGGCGTATTCACTCTGCTGACGGTTGCCGACACCAGCGAGGGCCGTAATCGTCAGGGGTTTGGTCTTGATATCAAGGCGACCGCCTTTGATCGTCGCATCGATTCCAATGTCGTTGATCTTACGCACCGAGAGGGCGATGCCACGACCAAAGTTCACGTTGAAGTCTCCCAGCGTTACCTTGACATGTTTTGTCTCGACACGGAGCTGTAAGCGCTCGATACGAATGTCGTCTTCGTAATTACAAGCCTGGGCCTCGATCGAGTCGACGGTGAGGTCGCCGTTGGTATCGCACAGCGGCTGTTTCTTGCCATTGAAGAGCTTGTGGGTGTCGAGGCGCGCCATAGTGGCGAGCTTCCACTTGTCCATACGCGAAGTGGTTCCGAAGTTTAGATAGTTAACCAACGCCATAAACTGGTCGTCGTTGGTCTGTGGGTTGTAGTTGTTACCAAAATAATCAAAAAAGGTCGTGTTTCGCACCCACATCTGCGTCTTCCCGGCCTTTGGGATCTGCACATGTTTGAGCTTGTGAGGCGGAGCGTGCTCCGCCTCGTCGTCCGCGAGCTCGGATTGTCCACTCTCCGCCTCGTCCGCAGCACCTGTCTCGACGTCCGCGGCCTCTCCCGACGTCTCCACAGAGGGGGGCGTCTCCTCTGTGTCCATGGCCTCCGCCGCCGATGCATCCGCGGCGGACGAAGTCGCTGCGTCACCGGCATCACCGGAAATCAGCGAATTAGAATCCACTTCGATCGACGGCGAGGGGGTCTCCGCAGTCGTGTCGCTCTCGGGTGCAGCTTGAGCGACCGCACTGATCGCGAAGGATCCGAGCAGCGCGCAAGGGGCAAGAAGAGCCAAGCGAATAGGATGACCCGGGCTGCTAGCGACTGCGGCCTGGGTCCCGAAGAACCGTCTGATGGACTTTTTCACGGGAATCTTGAAGGAGGCTTGGGTAGGTAGATAGGTAGCGACCTATTCGGCCGAGGCTTCTGCGGCAGGCGCATCGGCGCCCTCGGCATCACATTTGGGCAAGGTCGTATCGAGGTACTTCTTGAGTCCGACCATGTCGCCCTTCACGTAGCCCTGATGGGACTTAACTACGTTCCCGTCAGCGTCGAGGATCACGTAGAAAGGAATGTCTCCCTTCGGATTGTACTGCGCGAGGACCTCTGTCTCCCGATCGAGAAGGACGGGAAATTTGTAGCCCTGGGACTGGGCAAAGCCGGGCACCCGAGAAGTGCTGTCGGGCCCGTCGATGCTGATCGCGTAAATGTTCAGCCCACGGTCCTTCATCTCCTCCCACATCGGGCCCATCTTGGCGAGCTCAGCTTGGCAAGGCGTACACCACACGGCCCAAAAACACAGAATGTGTAGGTCATGGTCCGTCTTGCTGGTGATCGTCACATCGTCGTCGTTGATGTCCGGGAGCATGATCTCCAGTTCTTTGTAGGTCCCGCTACGGTCTCCACAAGCCCCGCCTGCGCCATCCGTCGCGGTTGAAGCCTCGGCTCCACCGTCGCCGCCGGGTGTCTTGGTCGAGGAAGAACCGTCATCACAGCCCGCGAGAGCCGCGGCAAGAGAGAGAACGGGGATGATTCGAAATGCTTTTTTAACCATAGGGATTTGAGACCAAATCGGTCATTATTTTCTTGAGCACTTTGCTCTCCAAGGTGGCCCCAGCCGGCTTGCGGCTGCGGATATTTGCGTTGGCGTCGATCGCGAAAAACAGCGGGAGGCCCACATCCCCCATCAACATTCGCTCGTCGATATCGTTGAGCGGATCATGAACGACAGGATACGCGGAGTTCGTGATGGTTTCGTCCTCGAACCATGCCATACAAACTTCCTCGGTGGTTGGCACCCCTTCGTACACGCCCTCGTGCAGCACGTGCAAAAAATCAATCTGGTTTTCTCGCCCCTCCGGCGCGTGCTCAGCGAACAGTCGCGCCTCTTTTTGGCAAGGACCGCACCAGGAGGCGCCCAGTGAAATGATCACGCCCTTGTTCAAAAGGCCGTTGTCGGGACGCTCTTGTAAGAAATCTGCGAGTTCAACATCGCTACCGTCACATCCTTTAACGGTAAAGTTCTCCATGACCTGACCCAACGCGTATCCGTAGCCATTCGCGCCCGGCCCGGGGTATCCACAGTCCTCGTCGGCGTCGACGCAGTCTTCGCTGCGTTCGAGAAATTCTGCGTCGGGAAACTCTCCCGCGGGAACACCGCAGTCACAGTCCTCGATCGACGGTACACAGCCGAGAGAGCCCGATGCGGTGAGCAGGACGACCCCGGTCAAAATGCGAAGAGCGCGGGACGAAGAGCCCTCGTCTCCGCTGCGCGCGAAGCCTTCGACGGGCTTCAGCGCTGCCGTGCGAGTTGCGTACGTAGGTTTCAATGTCATGCTTTCGTCTTTCAGTGCTCACAAGGTGGTGACCTCACAGTGAGGCCAAGATCACCGCGCGCATTCTCCAAGAGGAGTCTCCACGCGCAACTGTGTTCTATGCGCGTCGTGCCGCGGTGGCTGTCATCACGTTTATTTCCCAGTCGGCCCCTGTTCCGTGCATCCCTTCGTTTGTCGGTCAGAAAACACCGCATACGGACCCCTTTCCAATGCATCGGCCCTTGTCCAGAGTTGCGCTCGTGCCGGGAGATCTCGAAAACTACCTAAACCGAAACTATCGGTTGCAGCAGAAGCACCGCATCCATCGCCACGCGGCTCACGCCCGACCACGGCTTCGGAACGGCTTCGGAGAGGACCCCTCTCGGCTGCCATTCCCCCCTCTTTTCTCCACAGACGCCCTCGTGCCAGAAGATCTCGAAGTACGGCTGGGGCCACAAGAAATTCTCTAAAGTTATCGAGACTGGGCACAATTTTGGTGAGCGCCGGGCAACAACAGCATACCCGGGGACCAATGCTCCCCGCACAGGTGGTATCGACGCCTACGTCGATACCACTGACTTCCGTCAATCGACACCTTCGTCCGACTATGACAGTCTCCGACCGGCCTCTTGGCCCATCGAGGAACCCATGCTGATGAATTTCATGCTCAGCCCACTCCACGCCCTGCGGATAGCGATCATCGCCCTACTTGTGATGCTTGCCCCAACCTTGGTGAGCGCCGCCGACCCGAAGATCGAGTTCGAGACCAGCTTCGAGCCCAGCTCGGTGCGGCCAGGCGAACATACGGTTTTTCGTTTGAGCGCTAGTATCCCCGCGGGCTACCATTTTTACAGTCAAAATCCGATCGAGGACGGGCCCATCGCGCTTGAGATCCCCCTCGAAGATCCGAGCTTAGAACCGGCAAGCCAGTGGTTTGCGCCCGTTCCAAAGGTTGAGTTCGACAAGAACTTCGAAAAGGACGTTGAATTCTATTCGGGCTCGGTCGCGCACGAACGGTCTTTCAAGGTCGTCGGCACCGAAGCGGGCGAGAAAACGATCAAGTTCAAGCTGCGCGGCCAGTTTTGCGACGATCAACAGTGCATGCTCGTCAGCAAGAAGTTCGAGGTGTCGTACATCCTTGAAGAAGGCGAAGTTCGCCCGGAATACGCGAACCCGGCGGTCCTTGAAGGCCAGAGCTTCCCTTCCGAAATTATTGAATCGAGCGGCGGCGGTGGTGGCAAGACGGACTTGCTCAAGGATGGCCTTGGTTCCTACCTTGTCACGGCCTTTATCGCGGGTCTCCTGGCCCTTTTGACGCCTTGCGTGTTCCCCATGATCCCCATCACCGTGGGGTTCTTCTCGAAGTTCAGCAAGATCTCCATGCGGCGAACCGTCTCCATGGCGAGCATCTACGCGATATCGATCATCGGTACCTTTGTACTGGTGGGCGTCCTGGTGTCGCTGATCTTCGGCGCGGTGGGCATGGGAGCGATCTCATCCTCGATCTTCTTCAACGCCTTCATCGCTATCTTGCTCTTGGTGTTCTCCTACAACCTCTGGGGACTCTTTGAGATCCAGATGCCAAGCTTTCTGATCGCCAAGACCAGTCAGCGCGAACACGAGCTCAAGAACGAAGAGGGCTCCTTCGGCAAACAGGCCCTGGGCGTGTTTTTCATGGGCCTGACCTTCACTCTGATCTCGTTCACCTGCACGGTGAGCTTTATCGGTGTGGTCTTGGCGCGGGCCGCTGAGGGCGACTGGTTTTACCCCGCCATCGGCATGTTCACCTTTGCCCTGGCCTTCGCGCTCCCCTTTTTCTTGTTGGCGATCTTTCCCTCATGGGCCGAGGGGCTCAAGGGCAAGGCTGGCGACTGGATGGTCTCCGTCAAGGTCATGCTCGGCTTCCTCGAGTTTGTGGGCGCCTTCAAGTTCATCTCGAATATCGATCTTTTCCTGGAGTGGGGCGTGTTCACACGCCCCTTCGTACTCTCCATCTGGACGGCAACGTTTTTTGTGGCGGGACTCTACCTGCTCCGCATTATGCGGCTCGGTGACGACCATGAACCACGCGCGGTCAGCCCCGTACGAATGAGTTTCGCCATGGTGATGTTCATGATCGCCATTTACTCGAGCACCGGCATCCGTGACACAAAGAGCATGGGCGGCTGGGTCGATGGTTGGCTGCCTCCCGCTGTCTATCCAGGGGACGAAGGCATGGAGTCCAGCGGCGGAGGCAGTGAACACCTCACGTGGCTGAAAGACGACATCCCCGGCGGCATGGACGAAGCTCGCCGGGACAACAAGCCGCTGTTTCTGGACTACACCGGCTATGCCTGTACAAACTGTAGATTCATGGAGGCATCGGTGTTCCCGCGCCCCAAGATTCGCTCGCAACTCGAAAAAATGGCTCGAGTGAGCGTCTACACCGACTGCAAACAGGACATCTGTGACGAGCAACGTGAAACGCAGCTTAAGCGCTACGACACGATCGCCCTCCCCTTCTACGTGATCATCAACCCGCACGATGACACAGTTTTGGCGACCTTCGCCAGCATGACGAACGAACCGTCCGAGTTTGAAGCCTTCCTCAAAAAGGGCATCGCCAAATTTGAGGCCGTGAAGCCGAGTGACAAGCCTGAGACCGTCGCTAAATCTGACGAATCCGCAACAAACAACAAGGACACGGAGCACGAGGGTAAAAGCGAGAGCAAATTTGCCAACATCACCCTCGATTTGGCGACCAGCGGTGACCCGGTGGACTTCAGCTTCCCCGGCCTCGCCGACGGAGTTCCCCTCAAGCTCTCCGCGCTTCGAGGAGACTGGGTGTTTGTCAACTACTGGGCCTCATGGTGTGCCCCCTGTAAGAAGGAACTCAAGAACGATTTTCCGCCGGCCCTGGCTACCGCTCCGCAGATGAAGGTGCTGACCGTTGCCTTCGATGGAGAAGACACCAAGGATCAGTCGATCAAGTTCGCCAAAGAGATCGATCTCTTCAAGTACCCAACTCTCCAGGGAGGCGAGGACATCGAAGAGGCCGGACTTCCGGAGCTGATGATGGGTGGCGCGACCTTGCCACAGAGCTACCTGATTCACCCCGAGGGCTATGTGGCCTGGTCGCATGTCGGCTCAGTTGATGAGCATCTTCTGATTCGCCTGTTCGCCAAGACGAAGATCTAGCCAATCGCCAACACGGTAAGACACAAAAAGGGCGGGAGGCATCGGGCCTCCCGCCCTTTTTGTGTCTTACGACGGAACCCCCACGAGCGTGCCCTTCCCCATCGCGCTGACGTCGCTCTGGCTGCTACGAAGGGCGACGACGACGACCGCGGTCAGTTGCGATGCAAGATTCCGAGCGACTTGAACTTGCAGGTCTTCGCAATATCCATCGCTCTCACCAAGGTCTCGTGACGACTCGACTTGTCGGCGCGAATGTGGAGATTTGTGCGTCCGGCGCTCGCCTCCTTGCACAATCGCAGCTCGAGTTCTCGATCGTCTACCAATTTTCCGTCGACCTCGAAACGACCGTCCTCGCTGATAGCGACCACAACCGCTTCTTTTTGCTCCGACTTCTCCTGGTTTTTTGCCCGGGTGAGATTCACCTGCAACGCCGACTGATCCGTAAATGTCGCCGTCAGGAGAAAGAAAATCAGCAGCTGAAAAACGATATCGATCAACGAGGTAAGTTCGACCGTCGCATCGTTCCTGCGACGCCTCCGACCTCGAAAACCTCCTCCACCGCTGGCAAAGCTCACTCGGCGTCCCCGTCATCCTCGTCGCCGAAATCACTGACCTCGTGGGAACGACCCCGACCCCGCTCATCATCTCGCTCTGGCTGCCGATCCCGACGGATTCTCGATCGCTCTCGCTCGTTCTCCGAATACCGTCCTTCGTCCAGATCTCGTTCAGCGCGGTGATTGCGGTTTTTGCTCGACCCACGAGAGCGGGCACCGCTACGGGACCGCGTCGGAGGGAGGACCTCATCCTCAATACGACCCTCATCTTCGAGCAAGTCGACCAACCCCATCGCATCCTCCTCCATCGCCACAACCAGGCGGTCGTTCCGACCTTGCAACAGCTTGTAGAGGACAAGCATCGGAATCGCTACGGACAGGCCGTAGGCGGTCGTGATCAACGCGGTCCAGATGCCAGACGCGAAGGACTCCGCAGTCGCTACGTTCAGCGCAGAATCGTCGACAAAGTTCTTAAACACCCGAATCATCCCGACAACGGTGCCGAGCAGACCGAGCAAAGGGGAGATCGAGGCGACGGTGCCCACGATCTCAACATTCCTATCGAGATGCGCAACCTCTCGATTCCCCACCTCTTCAACGGCCTCTTTCACGTCGGCGCGGGGCTTGCGTCTTCGGTACGTTCGCAGCGCGGCCGCCATAAGCCGCGCGATCGCCGAATCATTTTCTTCGCATAGCAGCTGCGCTTCACTGGTGCGTCCGGTAGCGACCATGGCACGAATGCGATCGACAAAATCACGGGGGAGAATTTTAGACGGCTGGAGCGTGTAGAGCCGCTCAAGAAAAAAGAAGATCCCCACCACTCCGGTGACGAGGATCGGCCACATCAACAGTCCGCCCTGCTCGAATAGTTCGATCGGGTTCATGGTGCGTACGAGAGCGCAGATCATGATGGCTTGAAGCGGCCGAGGCAAGACTCTTGGACGGCAAATCGCACTTCACATGGTTCATTTTCGCGCATCGCATGAAAACTTTCTCAATGAGGTGAGTCTACGCTCATACGCGCGCGAGCTCTCTCACCTGCGTATCCTGGCCGTGACGCAGCGACCGTGCCATCGTCGCCGCATGGCCCCACAAAGCGCTTTATCCACACACCGTCACCTACGTCGTTGTCTGCTTGGAGCGATGGCCCCACTCGCGCTAATCACGGCATGCTCGGTCCGAACCCAAGCGGACAGTGCAATGCCGGCTCCCGAACAGGGGGCCGATGCATCCCCAACCCAAGATGCCGTGGCGACGCCCCCCGCCTCGCCTTCTCATGGCGCCACGGTACTTGCCGCGCTGGACACCACGGTGAGCCCCTGCGACGACTTCTATCAGTTCTCCTGCGGCGGGTGGTCGGCGAGCACCGAGATCCCCGGCGACCAGTCACGCTGGACACGAAGCTTCAGCGCCCTGCGCGAAAACAACCGCTCGATTTTGAAAGAAGCGCTCGAGACCCTCGCCGCCTCGCCCAACGACGGGAGCGAAAATGCGATGTTAGGAGCCTTTTACACATCGTGCATGGACGAAACAGCGATCGAGGACGCAGGGATCGAAGCGATCGCACCGCTCTTGAAACGCGCACTGGAGGTGAAAGACCTCAGCGAGTTCATGACCTTCACAGGCGAACTCCACCGGCTCGGCGTGCATCCTCTCTTTGGAATCTATGTCGGCCCCGACGACAAAAATCCCGGCCGCAATATTGCCCACCTCGGGCAGTCTGGCCTTGGTCTCCCCGATCGCGACTACTACCTTGACGAGTCCCGCGCGAAGTTGCGCATGCAGTACGTCGCGCACCTCGCCATGAGTTTCGAGCTGATCGGTGAGACCACCGAAGCCAGCCAAGAAATCGCCAAGGACGTCATGGCCTTCGAGACAAAACTCGCCAAGCTTCAGCTAACGCGTACTGAGCGCCGAGATCCGAACCGCACTTACAACAAGATCGACATCGGTGGACTGCGCAAGATCAGCAAAAAACTGGACTGGAACGCCTATTTGACCGCGATCGGCCAGGCCGGACTCGAAGACATCAACGTCGAATCCCCGCAGTATATGAAGAAGGCCACAAAGCTGCTCGCCGCAGCAGCACCGGCCACCCTACAGAATTATCTGCGATGGAACACGATCCGCGGCCATGCCCACAACCTCAACAAGGCGATGGCCGACGCTGACTTCGAGTTCTTCAACAAGACACTTCGGGGACAAAAGCAACAAGAGGCCCGTTGGAAACGCTGCGCGTCCGCGGTCGGCGGGGCCATGCCCCATGCCATGGGAAAAATCTACGTCGAGAAGGCCTTTGGCGGAGATAGTAAGGCCATCGCCGAAGACTTGATCCACAGGATCGAGGCCGCTTTCGAATCCAACCTCCCAAACCTCGCCTGGATGGACGAAACGACCCGCAGCCGCGCGGTGGAAAAAATGAACGCGATCGGCAACAAAGTCGGCTACCCCGACAAGCCCCGTACCTACGAGGGCCTCAAGATCGAGCCCGGAGCCTTTGTCGCCAACGTCCAGGCAGCTTCTGTCTTCAACCACGACTACTGGTCCGCGAAGGTCGGTAAAACGGTCGACCGAAACGAGTGGCGGGGCTCGCCCCAGACCGTAAATGCCTCCTACAGCTCAACCCGCAACGAGATGTGGTTTCCCGCGGGCATCCTGCAGGCACCCTTTTTCGACGCCGATTACCCAATGGCCATGAACTTCGGCGGCATTGGCATGGTGATGGGACACGAACTCACCCACGGCTTCGACGACCAAGGCCGAAAATTTGACGGTACGGGGATGCTCACGGACTGGTGGGAGCCCTCCGCGGTGGAGAAATTTGAATCCCGTACCGAGTGTGTCGAAAAGAGCTACTCGAGCCAGGAAGTCGAACCAGGCTTAAACGTCAATGGAAAATTGACCATGGGTGAGAACATCGCCGATCTTGGTGGGCTCAAAGAGACCTTCTACGCCTACCGAACATGGGCGAAAGAGAACGGGGGAGACACCCAACCTCACGTCGAGGGGCTCACCAACGAGCAGCTGCTTTTTGTCGCCTATGCACAGGTGTGGTGCACCAAAATGACGCCCGAGGCCGCCCGCGTGCAAGTCGCCACCGATCCTCACTCCCCCTCGCAGTTCCGCGTCAACGTGCCAGCCATGCACACCCGGGAGTTTGCCGAGGTGTTCGCCTGCGAAGAAGGACGACCGATGGCACCCAAGAACCGCTGCGAGGTCTGGTAGACCAGCAAGCCCTCGCCTACCCAAGGATCCTATTGACGCAGGGGTCCATTGCAGGCAGCGTGAGCTTGTGTGGAGAGCGTTCATGCTGCTGGTCGCGCTACTCTGCCTGTGCAAGGCGGTCCTGCCGGAGAGCCCGACGACGAGCCGCGCCGGGCTGGCTTTTTTGGCTTCCAACAGTCCGCACGGCGCGCCCCCCCGGGGGGACGGCCACCACGACAAGAACGAAGACTCCGACGAGTCGGATGACCGCGATGCAGACGACGACGAGGCGGCCGTCGGGGCTCGTAGCCATGCAAGGAGCCCCGGAGACCTAGGTTTTCTGGGCAGCAACCGCCACACGGCGGGTGCCACCGGGCCCGGTACAGTGCTCCGGCGTCCTCCACAAAGCTAGTTTTAGCCGCTCGTTCTCCACAGGCTCCCCAACGGAACAGGGATGCGTGGGGGCACGAGCATGCGAATTCGTAGAGACCCTCCACTAAACTAGTCGGCAGGACCTCTAGCGACCTCCTCGCTCCAAGGTCGTCAACTCAATGAAGCGTTCCTCTCGAGGTCTGCCTTCGCCGATCCGCGGAGCAATTTTCGCCCGCCAACATTTTTAGTGTTCACGGATGCCAGCATCGCAGCGCCATCCGTGGGCAACCGTGACCCCGCTGCGCGAATTGAATACATCGATGGACCCCAAACAGCAGTCCTTCCCACAGATCCTAATTACAAACCTACTTGCCGGGCTCAGCGTCAGTTTCGTTGCGGTCAGCCTCGGGGCCGCATTTGGGCTGCTGTCGGGCCGCGGCGCATTTGCTGGAATGATTTCCGCGGGCCTCATTGCGATCATCACCTCGGCGCTCGGCGGTACCCGAATTCAGTGTTCTGGGCCCACGGCACCGATGACCGCTGTCACAACGATTCTAGTCGCTGCCGCCCACGATCAAATTTCGATCCGCGGCACTGGAATGTCGCAAGACCACTTCGTAAACCTAGTCCTGATCCTCACGGGTGTTCTGCTGGTCGTCATGGCGGTGCTGCGCCTCGGTCGATTCATCGCTCTCGTCCCAAAGGTCGTCGTATCGGGCTTCATGAACGGCATCGCAGTGCTCATCTGGCTCAACGAGAGCAAGCGCCTCTTCGGGCTCGGAGATAAGACCGCGATCGGAGGAGAAATGCTCTTTAACGTGCTTGTCGCGCTCGGCACCCTCGCCATCACTTTCGGGTTCCCTCCTTTGATCAAAAAGGTCGCTCCCTCCCTCGCTAAGCTGCTCCCAGGAACACTGGTCGCGATATTAGTGGCCACGGCGCTCACACACGCCTTCGCCCTTGGCATCGAACAAGTCGCAATCACTGGGCAGCTCTCGTCCGTGGCCGACATCGTCAACTTGGTCCAATCGCAGATTCCCCGCGACGTCTCGACAGGTGCAATCTGGCTGGCCGCAGGCTTCGCCTTGCAGCTCGCGCTTCTCGCATATCTCGACACCCTGCTCACCGCGTTGGTGATGGAGAAGAAATTCAAAGAGGTCTTTGGTCGTTCGGAGCCCACCAAGCGCAACAAAGAACTCGCTGCGCAAGGTCTCGCCAACGCTGCGGTCAGCCTCTTTGGTGGAATCCCGGGAGCCCAGGCCACCATCCGGTCCGTCTTGATTCTCAACGAACGAGCGACCTGGCGGATCGCGGGGGTCTTTGTCGGTGTCTTTGTGCTGATCGAAATGCTGCTGCTGCAAGACTACGTCAGCCTGATTCCTCAGGCCGTGCTCACCGGGGTCCTGTTCAAGGTCGGCTACGACGTATTCGACTGGGCGCCGATCATGGAATTTATTTCTCCTCGAAAGACTCTCGAAGCCGCGGAGGGAATCGAGCCTTCCCACCCAGAACTGCTCGCTAGACCCACTACGGCTCAAGTCGCCATCGTCGCTGCAACGACCATCGTCACCGTCACCGTCGGCCTCAACGAGGCCGTTGTTGCCTTCACGCTGCTTTTTTGGGTCCTGAGAAAGTACTGGAAACTTCGAGATCTCGAAGAAGTGCTCCTTACTCACGAAGACTAAGGCACTACGTTTCTCGGCCCTCGCCGAGGGGCGCAGCATCAAGGGTCTGCGAACTTCGACGAGCGGCCATCAGGGTCGAAGCTGCCGCGAACCCCATGCGGAGGTAACGCAGTGCTGTGCCCGTCTCGGCATCCCACTCCGGGAGGCCGCTTTCATCGACGGCTCGCAAACGGTCGTAGATAAGAAGGTTGAAGCAAATACCGCATCAACTTTCTTATCTGTACTTCCGTGCACCCACGCGACACCGCGAGCGGTATCAGACCCCACGTCCGATCTCGTCGACCGCGAACACGACCGCAAGACAAAAGCCCGCAGGATTTGTCCTGCGGGCTTTTGAGGGTGGAGGCAAAGGGATTCGAACCCTTGACCTTCGCACTGCCAGTGCGATGCTCTCCCAACTGAGCTATGCCCCCGTTGAAACCGATACACTGACCGGGTCGGCTAGGTACCAATGCTGGCCGGTACAGTCAAGACAAAGCGCTGGAGTCTCGACTTGAGTGACAGGACCGTGCGGCAGAGCCGTGCCTCCCTATGAACAGGTGCACAGGTGCTTCGATGTATCTCTGCTGTGGCCACAGGGCGCTTCCTCAAGAAGCATTCTTCGGCCCTCTCCAGCCCTTTGGCAGCCCAAATGGGGCTTAGTGCAACGACGAGTCCTGAGCCTCTGTCAACACGGTTCGCGGAATCCGTCGACCGTGGCCCAGCCGCCGATAGTTTGAAGGCGTGATACCCATTTGGCTTGCGAAGGCTCGACTAAATGCGGCGTGATCCGCAAAGCCCACACTGAGCGCGACCTCCAACACACTATCGTCGGAACGGCGCAGAAGCCGACCTGCTCGGCACAGCCGAAGCATGCGCACGTAGCGTCCTGGGGTCATCCCCACGACGTCGGAGAACTGCCGCAAGAAATGAAAGCGGGAGAGTCCGGAGAGCGCGGCGAGGGCATCTAGCGAGATGGTCTCTCGCAGTGCCGGCGGATCCAGTTGATTCAGAGACTCAATGACCTTGGCGATCCGCCAGTGTCCGATCCGGTTCGATCCATGCCGGCGTGGCTCAAACATGTTCGAGTGATCGGTGAATACGGTGACCAACATCTGGCGAGCGAGCGCGTTCGAGCGAGTCGCACCCAGCTCACCAGGACCCTCTTCCCGGCATGCCTCAAGCAGGTCCTGCATTAAACAAATGTTCTCGACAACACCGCGAGCGTGAATACTGGTGAATTCTGGGCTTAGATTGGGCGCTCCCAACTGTCGCGCAACACGACCCACCAAGTCACGGCTCACATAAAGCGAGATGTATTCGCTGTCTTCGCTCGCACCATCGTTCCCGGTATGCGGCTGGTGCGGATTGATAAATACGAAATCGCCGGACTCAAAACAGTAGTCCTGACGACCAATGGTGCACTGTTCTCGACCACGAATTTGAACCGAGATCACATAATCATCGTGAAAATGACGTTCCAGCCGGGCGGCGCTGTTTGTTCCCCACGCGTGATACACGATGAAGTCGGTGCTCCCGTAGAACGCCCGCTCGAGTTTAAATCGCCCTGTCTTTGTCTCGACTACAGCCATGCTCCCCTGAACGCCTGCCGCCCAACAAACGCTCCGCTAAAATACCTGCCAAAAGGCACGGAACGGGCGGATCATTCGCACTATCTCAGGAAAAAACACAGTCTGAAGCAACATTGGCACAACCAATTGGATCGATCCGCCAGCGGCGCCGTTCAGATGGCGATCTAGGTCCAATTCAGACCTGGATGCGCTGCCATCGCTCCCGCGCCCTGGTCTGGCCACGACAGGCCCCTCGCGATTTTGTTCTCATCCGGACAGTGTTACCTGTCCTCAATATGAGAGCGTCAACTCTGCCGATACGCGACAAACTATTCTCGCGACGCAAGTACTGGGCGCATCGATTCGGAATCGCCCCAGTCCTGCCCATGACCCGCTCCGAGATGGACCAGCTCGGCTGGGACTCATGCGACGTGATCATCGTAAGCGGCGACGCCTACATCGATCACCCCAGCTTTGGCGCTGGCTTGATCGGCCGTCTTCTTGAGGCCCAAGGCTTCCGTGTCGGGATTATCAGCCAGCCGCGCTGGGATAGCTCTGCGGACTTCGAGGCGCTGGGGCGGCCAAACATCATGTTCGGAATCACCGCCGGAAATATGGACTCGATGGTGAACCACTACACCTCCGAACGGCGGCCGAGGAGCGACGACGCCTATACGCCAGGTGGCCAAAGCGGCAAGCGACCCGATCGCCCAACGCTTATTTATTCCCAACGGTGCCGCGAGGCCTTTCCAGAGGTACCGATTGTTCTCGGCGGTATCGAGGCCAGCCTCCGTCGCATCGCACACTACGACTATTGGTCCGACCGTGTCCGCCGGTCCATCATCCTCGATGCTAAGGCTGATCTCTTGCTCTACGGCAACGCGGAACGAGCCATCGTCGAAGTCGCCCACCGCCTCGCAGCCGAAGAACCGATCGAAAGCATCCAAGACGTGCGTGGCAGCGTCTACACGATCAAGCGCCTCCCCAACGATCGTCCGATCATTGACGGACAAGCACCAGGAAATGCTCTCATCGCTCTCCGCCGACCCGGAATGCGGCCTCCTGAGGTCGTCGAAACACAAGATATCGCTGCGATCCGTCTTCCGTCCTTTGAAACGGTTCGGGACGACAAAGTAGCCTTCGCCCACACCTCGCGCATTCTTCACAAAGAGTCGAATCCCGGCAACGCGAGAGCTCTGATCCAGCGCCACGGCGGCAACTACGTCTGGCTTACCCCTCCCCCGATTCCATTGACTACCCCGGAGATGGATCGCGTCTTCGAGCTTCCCTACTCACGGATTCCCCATCCTAGCTACGGAGACGCAAAGATCCCTGCGTACGAGATGATTCGATTCTCGATCACCATCATGCGCGGTTGTTTTGGGGGCTGCACCTTTTGTTCCATCACCGAACACGAAGGTCGAAGAATCCAAAGCCGTTCCAAGACCTCGGTCCTTCGAGAAATTGAGACGATCCGGGATCGGGTCCCCGGCTTCACCGGCATCATCTCCGACCTCGGCGGTCCGACGGCCAACATGTATCGTCTGGCCTGCAAGGACCCAAAGATAGAAAACGCGTGCAAGCGGCTATCGTGCGTCTATCCCGGCATCTGCGAGAACCTCGATACCAACCACAATCCCCTGATCGAACTCTACCGTGAGGCCCGGGCGCTACCTGGCATCAAGAAAATTTTGGTGGCATCCGGACTCCGCTATGATCTTGCCATCCAATCCCCCGAATATGTCGAAGAACTCGTTACCCACCATGTCGGTGGATATCTGAAGATCGCTCCAGAGCACACCCAAGCGGGCCCGCTGTCTAAGATGATGAAGCCCGGCGTCGAGTCCTTTGAACGATTCGCAGAGTTGTTCAAACTCTATTCAGAGCAGGCTGGAAAGAAACAATATCTAATACCCTATTTTATCGCCGCCCACCCGGGCACCCGGGACGAAGACATGCTGGACCTCAGCTTGTGGCTCAAAAAGGAGGGATTTCGCCCGGACCAGGTGCAAGCGTTCCTGCCTTCGCCGATGTCCTTGGCCACCGCGATGTATCACACCGGACGAAATCCACTCCGACGGCTCGTCGACGGTGGAGAGAAAGTGGATGTTCCAAAGGGAACGAAAAGACGGCGATTGCACAAGGCTTTTTTACGCTACCATGACGCAAACAACTGGCCGCTGTTGCGCGATGCATTGGGGTCCATGGACCGCGACGAGCTCATCGGCGCTGGCCGATCGGAGCTTGTTCCTCACTATCAGCCACTCGGAACGGGGAATCAGCACGAGGGGCGTCGGAGACGCGGCGGAACCGAAGATCCCCGAGGCCGGCGACGACGACGCCCCTCGAAGACCAAGGTCTAGACGCAGCGCATCGCGCTCAAGTTTGTTCAGGCGGTAGGTGAGGCCGACGAGCGCCGCACCTACTCGTCGGCCCTATCGCCCCTGTCTCGAAGACGAAGATGGAGGCTTGCATTTGCGGCTTCCAACTCGGCGTATCGCTCGCGAAGCCCCTCAAGCACGACAAATGCGTTCAATCGCATCGAATCAATTCGGGTTGAAAAGCTTAGATCGAATCCTTCACAGTGGACCGTACGCCCACAAAAGCGGGCCTCTCCCAATTTGACTCGGCCAAAGACCACTCGTGGAGGCAGCAGGGTCACGAGAGCCTCCTCGTCGCCCAGATCGTAGCAAAGCCCGCCTGCGACTCCGTTCAGCATCTCAGAGATCACCGCCGCGCAAGCGTCCTGGAACTCAATTGGGCCTGAGAACTGTCCGGGATCTAGACCCAACGACTCGCTGATCGCATCACAGGACGTCGATACGGAGAAGAAGCCATACACAGATCCGGAGAACTCGACGACGCAAAGAAGATCTTCTTGGACAGCGAGACTGCAGCCGAAGGAAATCGGGCCGATCTCCGCGCGCCCTTCGTAGCCCACCACATCACGAAGGGCGATCACATATTCGCTGGCGAGCTTTTCGAGCGATGATTCGAGAATATTGTCGACTGATCGTTCATCTTCACGCGCTTCCATTTCGCCACTCGACTCTTCCTCGTAACTCCAGATCTAGCGATGGCCTATCTACACCGAGACCTGGATTCGTATCCGTTTCCCAGGCGCTTAGCACCTCATGCACCCCATGTGTCTGTTGAATCGCCGACTGCTCACAACCAAATTCCAGCTCAACAGATGGCGCCAATATGAGCGATACTGGCAACGGGATCCTCCGCTAGGCAGCCAATCTGGAGGTTTTTAGCGACGCATCGCTGAGCACCATAAGTGTCAGCTTGAACTCACCGCATCGGATCTGCACCACATCCATCCCTGTGTTGGCCGCAGGCTCAACACGCCCATGAACTACAAATGGAAGCCCAAGTTTCACGGACGGGTCCTGGCTGATCATGTCAGTCTTCACGGCCCCCGCGACGATGTTTAGCAGCTCACCGATACCGTCTCCGACATCTTCGTCCGAGAGTTCCTCTGCCTCATCAGGCTCCATCCCAAGCAACATTGCCGACATCTGCCGGCAGGTGTCCTCCGTAGAGATCACGGCCAACTGCACTGAGCTACGTTCACCAATCATCGGCACAAATCCCCCCATCTGTCCGACAGGGGGTCCTTCTTTTCCGAGCACCTCGAAGTCCTTAATCCCAAGTGCCGATGCCGCAACCCTGTCGAGATTCGTCACCAGGGAATCGACCCAGGAAATCAGCGATTCTTCGTCTTCGGAGTCGGTGTTCATGCAGCAAGTACGGGGGCCAGGGCCTTTTCGAAGTCCTCGGCGGTAAAGGGCTTGGTGACCAAAAACATCGCTCCGGCTTCATCGGCGGTCGCTCTCATTTCGGGAGTACCTTCAGATGTCACAAATCCAAAAGGGACCTTGTTTGACTCAGCCTTGAGTGTGGTCAACAGCTCGATCCCATTCATCTCCGGCATGTTCCAGTCACAAAGCACAAGGTCAGGGCTCTCGCCTTTGATCTTGTCGAGTCCTTCGGCCCCGTTGGTCGCTTCTATGATGTCATGACCGCCAAATCCGGCCTGACGAAGGGTTCGTTTCACAATCGCTCGCATCACTTTACTGTCGTCTATCACCAAAATTTTCATGTTTCCTTGCCTCTCGTGTTTCCGATGTGTGGGCCGCGATGCCCGATGCTCCATGTATCGGCCAAAGACTTCAATCCTTGTGGCCTTAGTGACTCAATATCTTCGCGATGCGAATCTTTGATCCCGATCGCCAGAAATCTCGGACCGATTCAAACGACAGCCGCCATCAGACGTCCCGACTTTTCAATATCGATGATGTATGCAATCCGAAAGGGGCATGTTCGAACCGGATCCGTGTCGATTCGACGCGGATGGCATTTACCTGTCCGAATATTTTCGAGCCCTTCCTCACGGCTCCCATCATCTTCGTGCAACCGCCGTCCGTCGACAAACTGCCCCTCGAGGGACACCGATCGAACATCAAGCCTTGGATTCGCTCACCGGAGATGCCAAGACGGTCTCAAGAAGTTGATCAATCTCAAGAGGTTTTGCCAAAAAATGATCGACCAGCCCTGGATCGAGATACTCTGAGAGTTCCGCATAGCTGGTCCCAGACAACAAGAATCGACGGATTTTTGGATAACGATCCCGTACCTGGCGAAGAAGCCAAGCCCCGCTGGGACCGGCCATGTTGAAATCGACGACGACGACATCAAATCCGCCACGCTCAAGCGCGACCACAGCCCCGTCGGCGCTCAACACGACTTCCACGTCCGCGCGTGCCTTGAACAAGCGCATAAATGTACGCAACACATCAGGGTCATCATCGACCACCAAGACGCCAGGCCTGAACGCCTGAATCTTCCTACCTACTAGACTCACGGTGCAGGGAGTATACGGCAGCTCCCTCGACTTGCGTACAAATTTTCAGAGGCAGAAACGCCAAATCAGAAATGGGTCTTCTGTGCCAGGCCAACGCACCGCTTTAGACGTCAAATGTCACCGGTCTCAAACCAAGTTCGGGCGGGAAACGAAGTGACCTCGAGCCCAGCGGCAACCTACCGACCTCATTTTGTGGCAAAAACCGCCCATCGCCCATCAACATCACAACGGCGCTCCACTGCACTGATGCCACCCGGGCGAGCTGACCCGAAGCCTGTCTCGATCGCTATGGAAATTTTCACTGCAGATACGCCGGTGTCGCATCTCGAAATCCAGTAGGGCCCGTTCTGAACGACGCCAAGAGACTGTGGGATCCGACAATACTCGCCAACGCCCCACTCTACACCCTATTTTTAAGCGGCCCGGTATTTTTCCTGACCCAAAATAGGACGGACAGAATACCGGATTTTGCCGATCTATAAACCATTGTCGAGCCCCGCGCCGAGAATGAACGAAGCTTCCAGCAACACCGCTATGGTCCGTGGCGATCTCAACCATGAGTTCGCCGTTCAACCTGACGAGATGTTGGTACGCGCTCGCTCGGCTTCGGCCCGACAAAGACCCTGCGATCACACGCGGAGGCCTGACCGGATCGAACGGTATTCAGTGAGGTCGGACCACCCACGCCTGATTTCCTTAGAATGACTCTCGCTACACTCTTCACTCTTCACTGTCACCGACAACACATCCCACCACAGTACGAAGCACATTATCACTCTCGCAACCACCTAGGACCTCCGTTGCCGTTTGCATCGCCCTTGCCCTCGCCGTTTCTTAGAGATCACCATCGACGAGCGCGATTGCATCAAGGTCAAAGCCCCCCGCACCATTTTGCCCCGGATCGCAAAAATCAAGACCCCTCGCCTTCCAATATTGTGCGCTCACGTCCGTAATTCGGAGATAGCGGGCCCGTTCCAACCCAACCACCTCGAGATCAAAGGCGTCCCCGCCAGCAACCACAGGATCGGTCGGATCTATCATCGTGGCTGGCGATGCCGCGGTCGGAGTCACCCCCGCGCAACCGAACAAGGTCTCTGGATCACACGGGAACCTGAACCACGTTTCGCCGTCATCGCTGACCGCGACTTCCCCCGGTTCGGGAAATTCAACGGAAAAGGGGTTTTCGACCACGATGAAATCGGCCCCCTCGTGGTCTTCGATACCCCGGCCTTCGAAGCTCGCGTAATCTCCCCTCCGCAACCGAGCGTGACCACGTCTGAACTTCCTCCAGGGGGCCCGAACAGGGCATCAGGAAGACTTTCATGTCCATCGCTTGCCCCCGGCCCAGGCAGAAAATACTCGACGCAGTCCACAAAATTATCCTCGAATTCGATGGTCTCACCGCGACAACCAAGGGTCTTCTCGGCGCCCTTCGCTTGGTCCTCGCCCCCCTCCCCGATGACGACACCAAGCAGCACAATGCCGGTAGCAAGCCTTGGACTCATGGCGATTCCACGGGCGCCGGAGTCTTTTCGTTCGCCTCGGCAGACAGATCAACAAGCTCGATTTCCAGTTGGCTCGCGGTTTCTATCGTTCGTGTGTCACGATAGAATTCACCGAAAGCGATCCGTTGGATCCCCGCGTTCGCAATTTGCTTGAAGCAATTCCAACACGGCGACGCCGTAACATAGATACCCGCCCCCTTGATACTGGTGCCATTTTTTGCAGCTTGGACGATTGCATTTACCTCCGCGTGAATGGTTCGGACACAATGCCCGTCCTCCATCATGTGACCGATCTCGTCGCAATGTGGTAAGCCGCGAACCGACCCATTGTAGCCCGTCGACAAGATCGTCCGGTCACGGACGATCACGGCGCCCACGAATTTCCTCGGACAGGTCGAGCGAGTGGCGACCTCTCGCGCAATATTCATGAAGTATTCGTCCCAAGATGCCCGCGCGCGTGCCATGACGGATCGATACACCAGATCACGCGACAGTGCTGAGAGCCCGCTTCATCGCCGTCGTGGATTGAAAACGATGTTCGGGGTCCTTCGCGCAGGCCGTCAATAGAAACGCGTCGATGCTTTGCACCCGATCGAGCGGCGTAGTCTTGGGCAAAAATGGCCCCGCAGAGGGCATTGCCCGCTCTCGTTGAGCCCGGAGTGCCTCGCGCGGATGAGATTCGAATAGATCCTCCAAGGGATGGCGCCCCCCGGTGACCATCTCAAAGAAGGTCACGCCAAGCGCATAGAGATCCGCCCGGTGATCCACCCAATGCCCCGGTACGGTCTGTTCAGGTGGCATGTAAAAGGGATCTCCCATGATCTTGTCCGCATCCCCAGGAGACGCCACAGAGAGGTCGCGCGCGACCCCGAAATCAATGAGCTTCACGAGCCGAAGCGCCGGGTCGTACACATCCGTCGCCACGAAAATATTCCCCGGCTTGACATCGCAATGAACGAATTTCCTAGCATGCACATGGGTCAGCGCATCGAGGGTCTGGTCAAAAATGTCTCGAATCTCCTCGAAATCCAGTTTTTGCTGGTCGACGAGCAAGGCCATAAGGTCGCGGCCCTCCAAATACTCCATCGAAAACCAAAACAATCCACGCTCACTGAGTGTACCGACCTCAAGCGTTCGAACCAGATTCGGATGGGTAAACGTTCCGCATAGGCGAGCCTCCTGACGGAAGCGGCGGCGCTCGCTGTCGGGTACGTCGACTTTGATCATCTTCAACGCCACATGGCGGTTCATAATGGGATCGAAGACCTTGTAGACCTTCCCCATCCCACCCTCGCCCAGGCGCTCAACGACCTGATACTGCTTGCTCTGCGTGATCAAGGTACCGCTCGATAGCTCAACCCCCGCGGCTGGAGTTCGAATCTCGGGCTCATCCATGGCCCGCCCAGGCTACCCCGCCCAAGAGAACCGCGACAGCCCCTTTGCAGCCATCACTGACTCCGCCAATGACCCGCCGAAGCTCCCCAAACTGCACTCGCTAAGACCTACGGATCCGGTCGATTTTTCGCTAGCGTGCTCTCGCACCGTCAGTGTCGCGTCGTATTGCGCCCTTATCGCCATCGATTCGCCACCACGTGCCATCCCGGCCTCGCACATGCATGACCTCGCCCACGCTGATCGTCTCCAGCACACGCGCCACGGTCATCGCCCCGGGAAATTCACGGGACAGTTGAACAGGTATCCGCGTAAATATTCCCGCCTCATGCGGACGGTTCACCGTGACGATATCCCCCATCCGAGCGCGCTTACCGTCGGACACAACAAGCTCGAGATCCGGCCACCGAGATGAATCTCCAGCGAACATGAATACACGTGTCACCTTCGATCCTAGGACTCCCCGCGGCGACCGCTCGCGCTGGGCATGCAATCGCCAGTGAGCACCGGGCCACTCTCGCTCACCAAATTCTGCGGCAATTTTGATGGCCTGAAGTTTTCGGTGGTTGTTTCCCCCGACTTCTACCGTGTCGTTAAATTGCTCGACCTCCAAAACACGATCCGGCAACAAGAGCATCGGAACCACCAGCCACCGACGTGCCCTGGCAGGATCGTAACTCCCGTCACGCAGAAGGTCATCTTCGAACCAACGGTAAAACACCACCTCAGCGGAGCGACCGCCATCGTCGACGAGCGCAACCGGCACCATCGCCGCGGCCGTGGTCGGTCCTGCTCTTAGGAGACCCCGCCCCAGCGCTAGCTTGAGAACTCGCTCCATCGCGTACAAGCGATATCCTTCGAGGCCAAGGGCTTCGAGTTCGCTCCTATCTCCCGGTGCGGGGGTCTTCGCTAGACCTGATGACGCCGCATGGTGGTAACCAAGACGTGGATCCGCACCCTGCCCCCGAGCGCACGCAGTGCTCCCCAGGGACGACAGCGCGGGGAGGCCACACGCCATCACCAACAAAACACTGCGTCTAGAGTTTTTCATCGCTGATGCTCGGTCTCAGGTGACGATTTATCGAGAAAGGGACGAGCATCCAGGCGACCCGCGAGGCGCCTTTCGCTCGACGAAGCTCTTACACCGCGGTCCCCGTACTACGAACAGACTCCGGGCCAACACCCCGCCTATCAACGGGGTGCAACCCAGCATCTCACGACGAAGCTCTAGTGCGGTCCGTGGCTCCCTGCGCCTGCCTTGTTGTCGTCGATCTTCTTTTGGCGCTCACGTTGCTCAATGTATTCCCGCGCCTGCCGCCAGTCGGTTGCGACCGCGGGGGTGTCCGAGTCGAGGAACTCCCGAAACTGCCGGTTCGAGTGGTCGTCCGGGAGGTCGGCGATCGCCCAGCGAAGCACATCGTCAATCGTCTTTGCAAAACGAATATCCATGGCCTTCAACACGTTCTTCGGGACATCGTGAAGGTCTTTCTCGTTATCCTTTGGGCAGATAACAATCCGAATTTCGCTTCGATAGGCTGCCAAGACCTTTTCCTTGAGCCCACCGATCGGCAGGACACTTCCGCGAAGATTGATCTCACCAGTCATGGCGACATCGCTGCGGACGGGAGCACGAAGCAACGCCGAAACAACTGAGGTCACCATCGTTACCCCTGCGCTCGGTCCGTCTTTCGGAACCGCACCTTCGGGAAAATGAATATGGAAGTCGCAGTGCTCGTTGAAGTCAGGGTCGAGCCCGAACGACAAACTCCGTGACCGAACGTAGGTGATCGCCGCCCGAGCGGACTCCTGCATAACCTCTCCGAGCTTTCCGGTGAGCGTGACCTTTCCACGCCCTGGCGTGACCGTAACCTCAGCCGGCAGCAAATCTCCGCCGAAGATTGTCACCGCCAGCCCGTTGGTGGTGCCAATTTGATCGACCGACTCCCCCTTTTGATACCGGTATTTTCGGGGTCCGAGGAGCTGCTGAACAAGCTTTACGTCGACCTTGAAGTTTTTCTTCTTTTTGCTCGCCCCCACGTATTCTCGAGCCAACTTCCGCAATACAGACGCAATCTCGCGCTCCAAGTTACGAACTCCCGCCTCCTTGGTGAAATGATTGATGATCTCGCGAACCGCCGGATCCGTGAAGCTGACCTCGGCATCCGCCATTCCGTTGGTCTCGATTTGCTTGGGTAGCAAATACTGACGAGAGATCTTGAGCTTCTCCTCGTCGGTGTATCCGGCCAATGAGATAATCTCCATTCGATCCTGCAATGGCAGCGGAATCGAATGCAAGGAGTTCGCTGTGCACAGGAATAGAACCTCGGACAGATCGTAATCGAGATCGAGGAAGTGATCGACGAAGGTCGAGTTTTGTTCGGGATCCAAAACTTCGAGCATCGCGGACGAAGGATCGCCACGGAAATCGGTCGACATCTTGTCGATTTCGTCCAGTAGGAACACCGGGTTCGAGGAACCTGCTTTTTTTAATCCCTGGAGAATCTTTCCTGGCATCGCGCCAATGTAGGTTCGGCGATGGCCACGAATTTCCGCTTCATCACGGACGCCACCCAACGACATACGAATAAATTTTCGTCCGGTCGCTCGGGCAACGCTCTTCGCCAATGAGGTCTTGCCGACGCCGGGAGGCCCGACGAGACACAAAATCGGCCCCTGAATCTTCTTAACTAACGCCTGAACCGCCAAATACTCGAGGATTCGTTCCTTGGGTTTCTCAAGGCCGTAGTGATCCTCGTCGAGAATCTTTTCCGCATCCGAAATCTCGAGCCTGTCGCCTGTCTTGTCGGCCCAAGGGAGCCCCAGTACGGTATCGATGTAGTTCCGTACTACGGTAGCCTCTGCGCTCATTGGGCTCATCATTTTGAGCTTCTTCAGCTCTTTTTTGAGTCGCTCAGAAGCTTCCTTGGGCATCTTCTTTCGACGGACTTTGTCCTCAAGTTCCTGCAGCTCATTCTTAAATTCGTCCTGCGATCCCAGTTCTTTTTGGATCGCCTGCATCTGCTCATTCAGATAGTATTCCTTCTGGTTCTTCTCCATCTGTTTCTTGACGCGAGTACGAATTTTCTTCTCGACCTGAAGAATTTCGATCTCATTTTGCATCAGCTCATAGAGAGTCTCCAGCCGAGTCCACACATTCTCAGTTTCCAGCAGCTCCTGCTTCGATCCGAGTTTGAAATTTACGTGAGCGGCGATGGTATCTGCCAACCGCGAGGGGCTGTCGATGCTCTGAACGCTAACCGCGAGCTCTGGCGGCACGCGCTTGTTAAGCTTCACATAATTTTCAAAGGTCGCCTGAACCGATCGCATCAGCGCGGCAAACTCTGGCTCTTTCTCGGGGTCGACTTCGGTCCCTTCGACAAGCTCGACCTCAACCTCGAAAAAATTGCTGCCATCGAGATATTGAGTAATGCGAGCACGATGTTTGCCCTCGACAAGGACCTTGACGGTGCCATCGGGCAGTCGAAGCAGCTGCACAATGGTGCCGACTGTCCCAAAGCCATGAATGCCCTCAGGTTTTGGGTCATTCACCTTGGCCTTCTTCTGCGCGCAAAGTAAGATCTGACGCTCGTTGGCCATGGCCTCTTCGAGCGCGTTGATCGACTTTTCGCGACCCACGAAGAGCGGCACGACCTCGTGAGGAAAAACGATCAATTCACGCAGGGGGAGTAGCGGTATCTTGACAGTGCTCATCGATTCACTGGACGAATTGGACAAAAGAACGCTTGTTTAGCGGCAGTTCCCGTCCGATTGGTCTCAACCCGAACGCTAGCACCCCCCCCCGAAGGGGTCAAACCATAGAGTGCGCGACGGTTTAGAAAATATCAATAATTTCAACGTCTTGTCGCAGTGATTCGGCCAGGTAATTTTACGTCACGCCATCGTCCCAATGCTGGACAGGCCGCCTACGGACCTCGGCGCCAGCAATGTGGACCTCGGCGAATCCTTGGCCCCACAGCTATCGCGTAACGCGCGGAGGATCCGGGGCCACGGGCGCCGTAAACCAGCGCCACAGTCGGGACGCTGCGGCCGCGACCAACACCGTCCACGGGGCCTCAGGAACCCCACTTAAAGCACCGACGCAAATTGCGAGCTCGAGGAGCGGCGCACCCCGTACCACCGACGGCAGCTCCACGCCCAGCCGATGAAGAAGTCGCCGTCCATCGGGGAGCGCGAGAGCCCCCCTATCCGTCCCACGTAGCAAAGAGCGGGTGTGGGCCAGCAGCAGCACAGCTGCCGCCCCCCCAGCCATCAGCAATACCAGTCCCGCGACGCTCGACCGTTCGCGTTCCGCCACCAAAGTATAGGTCAAGATCGCGGTGAATCCGGCATGCGAGAGCGGACGAATCACAGCCGCAATGGTCTCGCCCGGCGTCCATGCGCCAGGAAAGTCCACCCTGACCTGCACTTCGTGGGCATTGGCTGCCACCGATGCCCCGCCCGGGACTTCCCCAAGTTCCGGAACTTCTTTCAGTCTACGCAAGACGCTCAGGAGCCCCGCCACGTGAACTCCGCCAAGTAGGCACAGCGCCCCGAGAAACAACGTGACTCCATGCTCGATGAGGGCCAACGGTCCAGCGACCAGTACGACCAAGAGGGCGACGAGCTCCAGTTGTGCCACCGACGCCCTGGTCGCCGCCAAGAAACGTAAGGTCCGGAGGTTGATCTCTCGCGCCCAAATCGAGCCCCGCGAGTCCTCGCTCCGGCTCACCTGGCTTAAAATCAACAGCTCCGCTCGGACCCGGTCTTCTTCATACACGACGCGAGCGATGTGCTCGGGACCCAGTCCCTCGGGCCACGCAATCTCTTCGGCGACAGGCATGATCTCCGGGACCGCGCTTAGACGGCCGATAAAACACGCCGCGGGTCGCCCGATACCATCGTAGAGCGAAAATTGTTCGTCGGGATCCAGTGGATGCTCGACCATGAGCCGCAAGAGATTGGGGTGAATGTAGGTCCCCTCGAAGACGACCAGGGCCGCTCGACCGACCGGGTCGGCGACAGGGAGTTCAGCGCAGCTTGTGTATTGCATCGCTGCACCCGGAACGATACACGCCGACTCAAAGCCCAGCGCCAGTGCGCCGTCGATTAGACGCTGGGCGACCGGTCGCCCGAGCAGCGGCGTCCCCACATCGCTGCGGGACTCTGGGTCCGGGAGCAACACCAAGCTCGGCGCGCGGGACTCGTCCGCCGCCGAGGCCTTAGGAGAGTGCACTGAATCGTCCATTCACGGGTTCCGTGCCTTGTGCATCACATCGCGTAAAAGGTCCTCGTTCACCTCAGTCAAGGACGCCACCACGTGATGCGCAGCACTCTGGTCGTGATTTTCGGGCCTCTCCACCGAAGCCAAGGCTGCGGATGTTGCGATCACGGCCATGCCTGCCGCCCGCGCCGACTCGATCCCGGGACGACTGTCTTCGATCACGAGGCAGCGATCCGGAGCGAGCCTCAGGCGGCGTGATGCCCCAAGATAGCCATCCGGCGCGGGTTTCCCCCGGGCGTAATCCTCGGCCCCCATCGTAAATTCGAAACGGGATGCGACGCCGAGCCGCGTGAGCGCATACGCGATCTCGCTACGACTCGACCCGCTAACGATGCAGCGCGGAATCCCGAGGCCTTCGATCAATTCGATCAGGGCCACTGCGCCCGGCAGCGAACGTATCTCAAGACCCTCGCCGCGCATGATGTCCTCGACCACCTGCGTGCCCCGCTGGAGCGCACCGAGTCCGAGGCCAAGCCTCTCTTGCACCCGAAGATGCGCGTGAATCTCCTTCCAGCCGTGACCGATCACAAAATCACGCTCCCCCGCGTCAAGCACGATGCCATGCTCGGCGAGAAATCGAGACATCCCCTCCACATGAATGCCCTCGCTGTCCACGAGGGTCCCGTCAAGGTCGAAAAAAACGGCAGCGGGCAGCATCGCGTCAGCATACCCAAGTCATTGCGCCGGTGGGCGGGAGTTACGAGACTTGCAACATGCGCCCCGAGTTGGCCTATACACTGCCCCGCAATGCCCCGACTCGATCAGCTCTTGGCCCGCAATCTAGGCGTATCGCGGAAAAAAAGCGGCCAACTCTTCCGCCACCGTCGAATATTAGGGCCCGATGGAAAATCCTCACTCGATCCCAAACAGCGGGTCGATGTAAGCAGCGCGCCCCTGAACTTCCAGCTCGATGGCGCAAATATCGTCTTGCACAGCCGCTACCATCTGATGTTGCATAAGCCCATCGGAGTCGTCACGGCCCACAAAGATCGACTTCACCCCACGGCCTACGCTCTGCTCGAAGGGCAGCCGCTCTTCCCTGAGCTGCTCGCGGTCGGCCGCCTCGATCTCGACGCCTCAGGGCTCTTGCTATGGACCACCGAGGGCAGCGCCATTCACGCCCTCACCCATCCCAAACGGCGAATTCCTCGCACCTATCACGTGGCGCTCGCAGGACCGTGGCGCGCCCTGCCCAGTGATGGTCTCCGCCTCGATGACGGCTACCAACCCCACATCCGCTCGCTCAACAGCATGGAGCGTAGCGCGATGCACCCTGCGCTTCAGATACCTGACGCGAGTAGGGCCTTTGCATCGATCTGTGTCGAAAGCGGAAAATTTCATGAGGTCAAACGAATTTTCGCGGCGCTCGACACCGCGGTGCTTGGCCTGGCGAGGATTCGCCACGGTGACTTCGAGTTGCCGAAGGAACTTGCCCCTGGGGAGTGCATACCCGTGGATCTTTCGTCATTTTGTTAGGCCCCAGCCAGATTCCTACATCTCCAAACCCAATTAGGAACTCGCTGATTCCGCGTCCCGGTGCGATGTGGCCCAAAACCGTAAAAACGCAAGATTTCCGCCATCGCTCGGCCCGCTTTGGACCACTCGGCCAGAAAGAACCGCAGATGGCTCAAGTCCCTCGATATTTTTGCGATGGACATTACGTCCGAGGCCACCAATGTTCAACCGTCGTCAAACCTTCTCCGCCATTGTTTTCCCCCTCGTCCTCGGACTCACAAGCGCATGTGATTTCGCGGAACTCCTCCCCGAAACCGCAGATGGAGCCGGTACAACAGGTGCACGCGTCGATGTGCAGCTGGCCTCGGTCGGCACCGAGGACCTCGACCCCGAGGTGCAGGCTGTGGCCATCGAGGTCGTCGACGTGCTCATTCATCGTAGCAGCGACGACACATGGTTGATCCTAAACTCGGACCAAATCGAGTTTAACCTCACCGACCTTCCGCGAAGCGCGAACTTCAACACGGTCCCACTTGCCGTCGGTGAATACGACTCCGTACAGGTCACGATCGACAATGGCCGGGTCGCCAGCGACGGAAAATGGCGTCGCGCGAATCTCCCCACCCATGAGTTGACCTTCGAGGATGCCATCTACCTCGACCAGGGCACGCGTCTGCGCATCGAATTTGACCTTGAAGATGGGCTTGTCGGCGCAGGCGCGGTCGGATGGACCCTCACCCCCCAACTGCGCGTTACGACCGAGCAGGTCCAAGAGCCCGGGCTCATCCAATAACCGAGAGCGCCGTCAATACGCCCGAGCCCAACTTTTACGCCGAAGCCCGGACCCTTTCTTGGGGGCTATTCCAAGATCATGAGAACGCACCTTGATCTCGCCGTGCGCTCGTACTAGACGAGCGACACGCCGAAACCGGCGGGAGCGACTATGGGCCTCTATTGCGGCATCGATTTCGGCACATCCAACTCAGCGCTTGCCGTAGCCACAAGCCTCGGTCGCGTTGAGTTGGCCCGCTCGCGGGGGAGCGGCTCGACCTTACCCAGCGCCATCTTCTACCCCGAAGACGAACTCCCGCGATTCGGAGTCGAAGCCCTCGATGCATTCATCGACGGCGAGGATGGACGACTTCTCCGTTCTCTCAAACGCATCCTCGGTACCTCTTTGATGACACAGGGGACCGAGGTCAACCGTCGGCGCAAGCGCTTTGAAGACATCGTCGCTGATTTCATTCGACACATCAAAACGAGCGCCGAAAAGCAGTTCGGGACAGCTCTAGAACACGTGGTAATGGGGCGTCCCGTCCACTTCGTCGACGGAGACCCCGAGGCCGATCTTCGCGCTCAGACCGAACTCGAGGGCGTCGCCCGAGCGGTGGGATTTCGCCACGTCGAGTTTCAATACGAACCCATCGCCGCGGCATTTGCTCATGAGCGCCGGCTCCTCGGCCCACAGCTGGCCCTCGTCGTCGACATCGGCGGAGGCACCTCAGATTTCACCGTCATCAGGCTCGGCGAAACGCGGGCCCTCGCGGACGACCGCAGACAAGATATCTTGTCGAGCGCGGGAGTTCGAGTCGGCGGAAACGATCTCGACAAGGCCCTTAGCCTTGCGGCGTTCATGCCTCTGCTCGGCTACAAATCAACCTACGGTGAACCGGAAAAGGGCCTCATCCTCCCGACAAAACCATTCTTCGAGCTGGCCGAGTGGTCCCGCGTAAATACGCTCTACACCCCACGCAATCGTGCTTTGGTCGAGGAGCTGCTCGCTCGTTGCCACGACAAGCCCCGCTTCGGACGTTATTGCAACATTCTCCGCGACGAGACCGGCCACGAGCTGCTCGCGGTTGTCGAAGACAACAAGATCGCACTGACCGAACACAACGAGATCGACAGTTCGCTCGATTTTATCGAGAAAGACCTCTCGCTCACAGTCCAACGGACGACCTTCGATGAGGCGATCAAGGAACACGTTGAGAGAATTTCAGCCTGTATCGACGAGTGCCTGCACCAAGCCGAAATTACGCACGAAAAAATCGCACTGGTAATTCTTACGGGAGGGACCACGGAAGTTCCAGGCGTCAAAGCAACGGTCTGTGCCCGTTTCCCCACCGCTGATATCTCGGACGGCGACAAGCTCTCGAGTGTCGGCATGGGCCTCGGCTATGACAGCATTCGTCGGTTCTCGTGATCCACCGGTTCACACCAGCGCTAGCGAACGAGTCGGCGGCCTTCCCTCAGCAGCCCTCAGCGACAGCTCGCTGGGCATCGAGGAGCCTGTCCTTGGCTTCGCGTGCCAAAAAACTGTGCTTCACCGCGGCCGCCGCGACCTCGCACACCTTGTCCTTGCTCCAGTTCCACTGGGCGGCGCAGCTTCGATACTCGTCAAATAAATTTGTCCCAAGCAATGGCGGATCATCGGTGGCAAGACTCCACGGAACACCCGCCGCATCGATTTTTGGGAGCGCATGCTGATCGAGAGACGGCACCAACCCCAAGGCCACATTGCTTCCCGGGCACAGCTCCAGAGGAATTTGATCACGCGCGAGACGATCAAGAATCTTCGGGTCTTCGATGCAGCGAAATCCATGGCCAATTCGTTCCGCGTGATATTCGTCAAGCGCCTCTCGAATGCTCCAAGCCGAGGCCTGCTCCCCCGCGTGTGGGACACGATGCAATTGCTCTGACCGCGCCCGTGTAAAGGCCTCTCTCAGGGCCGACGAGGCCGACCAAGCTCGCCCCTCAACGCCACCGATCCCTAGAGCGACTACACCATTTCCTGCTCCGCGCTGGGCCAGTGCCATCTCGAGCGTGTCGTGGGCCTGATCGGGAAAATTTCGGACGATGTCAAAAACCCATGCGATCTCCACACCATGAACCTCGAGGGCTCGTTGACGCCCTTGCGCAAGTCCCGCGAACATCGTACTCGGCCGAACCCCTCGAATCACGTGTGTCATGGGAGTGAAGGTGATTTCCGCGTACCGAACGCGCTGCTCCGCGAGCCCTGATGCCACATCTGCGACCACATCTGCGAAATCCTCAGCCTTCACCAATGTGCTCGACAAGGTCACATAGAGACGAATGAAGTCGAGAAAACTGGTGAAACGAAAGACCTCACGTAAACCTTCGACGCCGTTCTCGATGCCAGGCAGCTCAATTCCGCGGCGCTTGCCCAGGCGATATGCCATCTCCGGCCGAATGCTCCCCTCCAGGTGGATATGCAACTCCGCCTTCGGGAGAGCACGCAGCAGTTTTTCGAGGCTGGACACGGTGCCAAGCTAGCAGGCAATCTAGCACGAGTGGCTACGATCTTTTGGGTTCGTATCCGCTCCCGGACCCGCCATGAAAAACGGCCCTGATCCCCTCGTACCCGCAATCTCCACAGCTTCTCGTCCAGTCGGCGCCGCATGGGCGCTGCTGTCCGTTCTCGCGCTGGTCGCCCTTTTGGCCGTGAACATCTTGGTCTTCGAGGGCTCAGGTCATATTCCGCTGGTGCTCGCGGCGGCGGTCGCCGGTCTGGTCGGCCGAGTGCATGGCTGGCGCTGGACCCAAATCGAGACTGGAATTCTCGCGGCGATCAACCTCGCCATGGGGGCGATTCTTATTCTCCTGATCATTGGCGCACTCATCGGTACCTGGATGGCTGCAGGCATCGTTCCGGCCATGGTCGATTGGGGGCTTTGGCTGCTCTCCCCCAACGTCTTCTTGCCCGCGACCTGCCTGGTCTGCGCCGTCGTGAGTCTCGTGACGGGGTCTTCGTGGTCGACGGCCGCCACCGTCGGCATCGCCCTGGTTAACGTCGGAGACGCCATGCACATCGACACGGCCATGACCGCCGGCGCGGTGATCAGCGGCGCCTATTTTGGCGACAAGCTTTCGCCCATGTCGGACACCACAAATCTAGCCCCAGCCATGGCCGGCACCGATCTCTTTACCCACATCCGACACATGCTGTGGACGACCGGACCCGCCATGATTCTCGCGCTTATCGGCTACACGGTCGTCGGCCTGCGCTTTGAGGCAACCGCGAATCCGGACGAGATCAACTCGATCCGTGATGCGCTCCAGAAGCTCTTCTCCCCCGGTCTCGTCCACCTCATCGCTCCCCTCACAGTGGGCGTCCTCATTCTTAAAAAGGTCCCCGCGGCCCCCGCTCTGCTCGTCGGTGCCCTGGTTGGAGCCGCGACCGCCGTGTTCGCCCAGGGAGTTCCGGTGGGTACCGTGGTCGACATTGCCATGAACGGATTCAAAGCTGACACTCAGGTCGCTCGGCTCGACGAGTTGCTTTCTCGAGGCGGAATCAGCTCGATGTCGGACACCGTCCTGCTGATCCTGTGCGCGATGGTCTTCGGTGGGGTCATGGAGAGAACAGGACAGCTTCGCTCCCTCGCTAACGCCTTGCTATCGCGAGCCAAATCCAACGGGTCTCTGGTTGTCGCCACGGTCCTTACCTCGATCGCGGTCAACATTTTGGCCGCCGACCAATACATCGCGGTCGTGGTCCCTGGTCGCATGTATGCCGGTGCCTATGCCGAGCGCGGTCTGCATGCAAAGAACCTCTCTCGGGCCCTTGAAGACGGAGGTACGATTACGTCTCCACTCGTGCCGTGGAACACCTGCGGCGCCTTCATGAGCCAAACGTTGGCGGTCTCGACCGGCGCCTATCTACCCTGGTGTTTCTTGAACCTTCTCAATCCACTCATCAGCATGCTCTATGGGGTCACAGGGTGGACCCTTGACCGGGCCCCGCCTTCGACGAGCGCCCCCCTCGACTCCAACCCATCCCCACACGCCGACGGTGCTCCGAGCGACGTACACCGCTAACCCGCGGGAGGACACTCGTACACGCCTTCAAAAGGCGCCCCGCCCTTAAAGTCTGTGCAGTAGTCCCCGCAAAATTCAACGACCAAGCCCAAATCGATCCACCGCCAGCCCTCCTCCGAACAGTCCTCGACCCGCGGAATTTCGTCACCGGCCTCCGTAAAGAACCGCACATAGTCGATCTGTTGTTCCGCCGGAGGCTCATTTGGAGCGATGCTCAAATCGATCACGCAGCTCTGCACCTCCGCCGCAATCTGCTCCAACGCAGCCTCCAACTCCGCTTCATTCACCGCATTGTAGAATTTTTCGGCATCAGCGCCATCGTTTTTCGGGCGTCCACCCTTTTCAGCGACGATATTCAGCTCTACGTAGGCATTCGCCTCTGGAGCGCCATCCATACCCTCACCGACCAACGCGTCGATGATGTCGATACCCACGACAAAGGTCGGGATGCTCTTTGCGTCGTCGTAGGCGTCACCGACCACCGTTGGCAATTCAGAGTCGTAGGACTCAAGCAGCTCCGGCACAGAGAAACCCTCCGTGCAATTCGCCGCGCCATCTGTGATGAACAGGATGAATGCCGGAACCGTGGCGTCCAACGTCCCAAGATGTGTGAGGGCACTTCGAATTCCGGCGGTCGCCGGAGTTCCTCCACGAATCTCCTGATCCGTGGAATCTGCAGCGGGTAGCGCCTGCAGGATCATCGCCCCGTTGTTCTCCCCGACCTTAACCTCGGGTTCCCCCTGCACCGGACACGCGCCAACGTTGTAACAGTTGGACGAACTCGCCGTCGCGTTGGGACACGCATCGATGGAGGGAAACATCTGCATCCCAAAATTGATGTTTGCATCGAAATCGGACAATACCTTGTCCGCGACATTGTAGAGACTCAACCACCGGGTCACCGGCGAAGTCGCATCGGTCACACCATCTGCAAGTTTTCCGTCGTCATCGGGGTCATCGCCATCATGATCCCAAAAATTTAGAGTCATGCTTCCCGATTTGTCGAGCACCAGCATGACGTTGGGCGGTTGCGCAGTGGGAACAATCTCGACTTCTCCGCACCCTGGAAGGTCCTTCCCGCCATCGGAGCTCCCGGTTCCTCCGTCTCCGTCTCCGTCTCCGTCTCCGTCTCCGTCTCCGTCTCCGTCTCCGT
>CAYTFJ010000001.1:34947-113052 GCA_964437075.1 uncultured Nannocystaceae bacterium | reverse complement strand
GAGGCGTAGTGCCATCGACATTGGACCGAGTCTGCATCAGGTTTTGACCAAGTAGTGGGTCTGCAGGCTGTCGATTCTCTTGCGACTAGAGTACGTGGGGTGCCCATTGGCCTGCACGTCGATTCCGAACTCCAGGTTTGCAGGACGAGGCGGGCTCCAAGTGGGTCGGTTTTTGTTGCGTCTCTCCAGCTCGTCGAACAGTACCTCTGCGCGGTGAATCTCATTCTTGGCGCCCGCAAGGGTGATCGAAATGTTCGCGCCGACGAACTGGCCCGCCCTGGGGGCTTTTGTGTCGAAATCTGTCTCGGTCAGCGTGAAGCTCTCAGGCTTGCCATCTGCCTCAGCCTCGTGAGTGACGTCGAGGGTGAACACGCAGACCAGGTCGTCTTTGTTGGTCTTTGGGTCGAACTTCTTCTCGCCGACAAGCTTCTCCTTGTTAATTTGGTCAACCTCGTACACAAAAATTTTCACCCCCGATATCGTGCCGCCGCTTCCGATCGGGGCGTTGTCGAGAGTGACTTCCAAAAGCCGAGGGTCCCGGGCGGTAGTGGCGATCGTCGCGTGGAACCGTTTTTTTGAAGCTGCCATAGGGTGAAAGTCCGCGTGAAATCAAAAGGGAACGAAGCGAATCATGGGGGCTAGGCGTCCTGTTTAGTCGAAGAGAGAGCCGCCACGTCGGCACGTGCGCCAGTGACTCGCACCAGAACCGCTTCAAGCCCTGGTGGCCGCGTGGCGATGGGTACCCGCAAAACATCGTCTCCCCAGTTCAGCTCAAGCTCGTAGTCCCCTGGAGGTACCTTCTCATGGCGCAGTCTGCCTATTTCGTTCGCGGTTCCGTCCAGGAGGTCCCCATTCGCTAGTTTTATGCTGTAGGCGGCGTGTGCCAACGATACTGCCCCCGAGTTGCTGCGCAGCTCCAAATGGATTTCTCCCTCAAAGGCGATGGCGTCGCCGCCACCGGCATCGACATCGGTGGTCTTGGTGCAACGTTCCACCCACTCCGCGTACTGTGTGTCGGCAGCTCCCGACACCTGAGCTGGCGGCTCGGGCAGGATTGCATGGCTGAAGAAGAAAAGTTCGGCGCGTCGATTTTCGGCTTCATCGACATCGTCCCCAGTGACCACTGCGTTGAAGTGCTCACCACAACCGTGCTCAACGACGCTTGCATCCGCGGGTAGCGTCGTGCCATCGAGGCCCATGTAGTCCGTGACCAGAGCACGCCGGGTATTGTCCCCAAGGATGCCATCGTCCGAGAGCCCCTTATCGCGCTGATAGCTGCGGATCGCTTCATCCGTCGTCGCAACGTCTTGAAGATAACTGGGGCCGCCGTGGGGCAGGCTTCGGAGCATCGCCATATCTTCGGTCTCTCCCCAGAGCTCCGTGGATGGGGCCGCGCTTGAGTAGTTGGCGAGCCACGCGTCAACATCGTCTCGCAGATAGGCCGATATCGACTGCGCCCGAGCCAGCGAGAGTTCGTCGTTGTGTTGAGGTTTCCCCACCGTGTCTGTGTGCCCCGTGACGAGAATGGTCCAGCCGTTGTGTTGGGCATAGAGCTGGGCGAGCTCACGAATCTTCAACAAGGTGTTGGGCAGTAGGTGCGTCTTGGCGATATCGAAGAGCATGCCCACCAGCCGCACACGAACGACCCGCGGTCCTCGTGCGACGACGGTGACCGCGACTCCGGTCGGAATCGTGAACGGTGTGAGGCTACCGTCCGGCCGCAGATCTGCAACGATTCGGAGTTCGGCCATGCTCAACGAGATAGCACGGATGTGGTCGTTCGAGTTTTGAATGGTTCCGCGCAACCGGTGATGGCAACACGCGGATAGGGTCGCACAGCTGTTTTTTGGGGTCGAGGTTGTGGAGTTTTGCGGACGCGATCGACGAAAAAATGGCCGCGGCCGTCTCGGCATGTTTGTCGTTTCCGGCGAAGCGGATCGCATCTCGAATTCGAACTAATTTACGCAGATCGCCTTCACCAAGATTGTTGTCGAGGCACAAACGGCCATCCTCAAGGACCCGTTGCCGCGCTTGGATTTGCCGACCGGCATCGCCAAGCGCTCGGTTCAGAGAGATTCGGGTCGTTTCGATACGTCGATATTCCGGTTCCACAAACGCGAAAACTCGTCCAGCCACGGCTTGAGATGGATGTGTCGAGACCCAAACTCTATGGGACCCGATCTACGGGCTCGCCCTGCATTTCAAACCGACGTACGAAGCGATCCGTGAGTCCATCATCGGTGCCGACGAAACCTGGTGGCGGATGATGGGAAAATGATCGAGCAAGAAGTGGTGGGTCTAGGCGATCACCACACACAATGGGTGCCGGTACAGCATCAAAAAAGGCCGCTCGACCACGGCGGTCTTCTATACGCTCATCGAGAGCACGAAGATGTGTGGCTTGAGTCCTGACGCCTATCTTCTCCGAGCGGCGACGCTCGTCATCGAGATGCCTGGTGCAGTCTTGCTGCCGCACGATTTCGCTGAAAAGTCAGCCGCGGTCGAGCGGGCACCGCCGTGAAACGCCGGTTTCCAGCCCTTTGGGGGCCACAGCGAGTCCTTGCATCTGATGGCCACCACGTGTTTTGCGCACACGACGCAGGGGATGAGCTCATCCGTGCGCTCGCCCCGGCGCCGACTTTGACCGCACTGCCGAGCGGCATTTCGGAAAGCGAAACCAACGGTGGTGCCGACGGCAAGCCAGAAAACGTAGAAATGGGACTTAGACCGATGTCGCTAGCCGAATCGGGGCGCGCCCGACAGGAATCGAACCTGTGACATCCGGCTTAGAAGGCCGGCGCTCTATCCAACTGAGCTACGGGCGCAAATGCCCCATCGGCATTCGCCGATGGGGCATGGTCGGGGCGAAAGGATTCGAACCTTCGGCTTCCTGGTCCCAAACCAGGCGCGCTACCAAACTGCGCCACGCCCCGAAGGACGCGGAATGTAGCCGAGGCGAGGCACGGGGTCCAGAGCAGATTAATCTTCTTTGTCCCGTGCGGCAAAATGCGCTGTCATCGCTCCATCCGACGCAGCAAAGTGATCAGTTCCCGCATCGCCTGGCCCCGGTGCGAGCGCGGGGCCTTTTGGTCCTGACTCAGCTCCGCAAAGGTCCGTGCCCCGTCATCCACCCAAAAATGTGGATCGTAGCCAAACCCTCCCTCACCCCGGGCTGTGCAGCGCACTTCACCGTCGCAACGACCGCTCACCAACAGGACACCTTTGTGGCGGTCGACGGCGATCGACGGTGGTGCCTCCAAGGGCGTGCAGACGCGCCCCAGGGCCAGCACGACCTCGTAGTGCCCGGGAGAAGCATCCAGGCCTTGAGTCTGCAGTTCCTCCACGAGACGCTGATTGTTCTCTTGGTCCGTCGCATCCTCTCCCGCGAAACGTGCCGAATGAACTCCAGGGCGCCCACCGAGCGCATGCACGCACAGTCCGGAATCGTCCGCGAGGACCCAGTCATCGGCAGCCGTCCGTCCCCCACAGGACCCCGTTTGAGCCAGCCACCGGGAGATCCCCTGGACCTTAAGCAATGCGTTCCCGCGAAAATCACGCGCCGACTCCACAATCTCCGGAGGCTCACCAAGACTCTTCATGCCGACGACATCGAGCGTATCGAGTCCCCCCGAGCGAAACATGGCGGCGATCTCTGCGATCTTGTGTGCGTTTCCGCTAGCGACGATCAAGCGCATCGGCCGGCTATCCCTCTTTCAGCGCGCGGGCCTGAGCCGCCATCAGTTGGGCAATTCCCGACTGCGCAAGGTCGAGCATCGCGTCGAGCTGTGCCCGGTCGAAAACCCCATCCTCGCCCGTCCCCTGGACCTCAACAAACCCAGCAGCCTCGCCGGACCCACGCATGACCACGTTGCTGTCGACAATCGCACGGCTGTCCTCATGATAGTTGAGGTCCAGCATTGGCGTCAGCGCAGCATTGCCTTCGGCAGGAACGATTCCGACGCTCACCGCCGCCACCGGTGCGATGATCGGGTCCTTCTCAAGGCGCCCCTCTCGCATCAACTTTCGAATCGCCAGCTGCAATGCGACGAAGGCCCCCGTGATCGAAGCGGTACGGGTCCCCCCGTCGGCCTCGATCACGTCGCAGTCACAGATGATCGAGATTCCACCACCAGCCCCCTGTAGCGCGCCAAGATCCACGGCGGCCCGCAAAGAACGACCGATCAGCCGTTGAATCTCCTTCCCGCGGCCTCCGGGATCTCTGCGTCCTCGAGTGTGGGTTGCTCCCGGAAGCATGGCGTATTCGGCGGTGACCCAGCCCCCCTCCTTCAGCCATTTGGGGGTGCGTTCCTCCACAGACGCCGTGCAGATCACCCGGGTTCGGCCCGCCGTAACCAGCGCCGATCCGTGGGCCTGCGTAATGAAGCCAGGCTCAAGTGAAAAAGGTCGAAGGGCATTCAACGCGCGCTCGTCGATTCGCATGAAGCCAGCTTCGCAACCCCACGCTCCATGTGCAACGACGTGCGCATCCTTCGTGCGATCGCTGTCCAACAGGAGGCTCATAATGCTACAAGGTTCTCTGCGTGCAGGACCCCCAGCATGATGCAATCGTTGTTGGATCGGGTCCAAACGGGCTCGCGGCGGCCACGGTGTTGGCCCAGGCGGGGCTCGACGTGCTGGTGCTTGAGGCTGCAAACACGGCTGGGGGCGGCACACGTTGCGCAGAGCTCACCTTGCCAGGGTTTCTGCACGACCAGTGCTCCGGCGTCCACCCGATGGGCGTGCTCTCACCCTTTTTTCGTTCGTTGAACCTTGAGCGCTACGGGCTCGATTGGGCCTTCCCAAAATACTCCGTCGCTCACCCTCTCGATCAGGAAGAAGCCGTGCTGCTGGGGACAAGTGTCGAAGAATGTGCCGACGGGCTCGGCGAAGATGCCGCCGCCTACACGAAACTGATCGGCCCCTTCGTCGACGATGCGCCCTCACTCTTTGCGGACCTCCTTGCGCCTCTTCGTCTGCCACAGGACCCGCTTCGCATGGTACGCTTCGGTCTTCGCGGGTTCCGCTCGGCCACTGGTTTGGCGCACGCCTCGTTCAAGGGAGAACGCGCACGAGCGCTGCTTGCAGGCTGCGCGGGGCACTCGGTGTTGCCCCTGGAAAAGCTGTTCACCGCCGCCGTCGGGATGGTGTTCCTCGTCTCCGCCCACGCGACTCCCTGGCCCGTCGCACGGGGGGGCTCCCAGACCATCGCCTCCGCGTTGGCGTCGGCCTTTCGCGCGGCGGGAGGTACAATTCGTACGGGAACAAAAGTTCGATCGCTCAAGGATCTCCCGAGGGCTCGCGCTGTGCTCTTCGATCTCGCCCCACGGCAGGTCGCACAGATCGCTGAGACGAATCTTCCAGGTGGGTACCTACGTAGACTCGGGCGCTACCGCTATGGCCCCGGAGTCTGCAAGATCGATTGGGCGCTGTCCGGGCCGATTCCGTGGCGAGACCCGCGATGTTCCGAGGCATCGACGGTCCACGTGGGCGGCACAATCGAAGAAATTTCGGCGTCTGAGGCCGCAGCCTGGAACGGCACCCATTCCGACCGTCCCTACGTGATCGTCTGCCAACAAAGCCATTTCGACGATCGACGCGCACCGCGGGGGAGCCACACGGGCTACGCCTACTGCCACGTCCCCCAGGGTTCAACCGTCGACATGCGCCAGATCATCGAATCTCAGATCGAGCGCTTTGCTCCCGGCTTTCGCGATCTTATTCTTGCCCACCACACGCGCACCGCCGTCGACCACGAGGTCTACAATCCCAGTTATGTCGGAGGAGCGATCACCGGCGGAGCCGCCGATTGGACCCAGCTGTTCACACGTCCGGTGCTCCGACTCAACCCCTACAGCACGCCAAACCCCGGCCTGTTTCTATGCTCGCAGGCCACGCCACCCGGAGGCGGGGTACACGGAATGTGCGGATACTACGCAGCGCAGACCGTCTTACGACAACGTTTTGGTCGACGGCCCCAACCCCTCGCTCGCGCCTAGCCCAAAGACGCTCTACAGGGTCAACATATTTTGGACTCGGCCGACGGATTTGGATCCCGAGAGCGCGGGGCTGCGCTCTCGGGATCTTCGAGAGCCGGCGAGACAATTTTTTGCGCGTCTTCTGGGATTCAGGAGATCGATCGAGCTGCACAGCTTCCACCTCGATTTTGGCCACATCGCGAACGGCCTGGGCGCGCTCGATGGCCCGCAAACTCTCAGGATTGTCGATCACCTCGCTGCGAACCTCAATCTCCTCCATCTTCAGCTCAAGCTGGTCCAAGGCCGCCGTATCCGAACTCCCCATCTCATCAACTTTCTTTGTCAACTTCGTGATTTCAAGCAGATCCGCGCCCATCTTGCTCGTCTCGTAGCCGGGAAATGCGATCATCGCTATCGGCAACGGAAAAGCCAACAAGATCGATCTTGGCGTCCGCCGGTTCAGAACCAAAAAGACCAAGAGTCCCAACAGCACGACGAAAAGCGCGGCCCCTAGGGACAGGAGAATTATCTCGTAGAACTGAAGTCCGTCAAACATGCCTGATGCCGCTGACGAGCCGACCCTCTCGAAGTGCGCGATGGAAGCGCGGCCAAGCTCACTGCCAAATCTCGTCGATCAACAGCTGCACCTTCGTTCGCCCCGCCCATGTTCGTCGCTCCGGCGTAAAGCTCACGCCAACCCTATCGCCCTTGTGGACGGAACGATCGCCTTTGCCGAATGCGATCGCCTCGCGTGTACAGCTGCCTTGACGAAGGACCAGCGAGAGATGACGCTGCTTGATCACCTTAAAACGCTCGACAACGGCACCTTCGACGATGAAGCGGGGCCGTGGGAACCCTTGGCCATAGGGAGCCAAGCGATCGAGCTCGTCCAGCAGCGAGAGCTCAAGATCCTCGAGCTTAAGAACCCCGTCAAAAAAATCAGACCCATCCGTATCGGCGCACTCCGTGCCAAGCTCCAGCTTCTGAGCTCCGACCGCAGCATCGAAGGCCTCCACCAGGGCCTCGACGTTTTCCGCAAGCAAACTGACCCCCGCCGCGGCCTTATGACCGCCAAAACGAAGCAAGAGGTCCGCGCACTGCGACAATGCGCGATGCACGTCGATCCCACCGAAGCTCCGCACCGATCCTCGAACTTCCCCTCCGGCGGAATCGAGCGCCAAAATAAGCGCCGGGCGACGATAGCGCGAGACGACGCTGTTCGCCGCGATGCCCACGACCCCGGCGGGCCACCCCTGCCCCGCGACGACCAAAGCGGCCCGATCCGCGGTGCGAGGGTCCGCTTCCAGCAAGGCGAAGGCTTCGCTGGCGATCCTCTCTTGGTGTACACGACGTTGATTGTTGAATTTCTCAACTTCGGCTGCGAAGGGCAGCGCCTCGGCATCCGATCGTGCGGACAGGAGGTTAAAGGCCGGCTCCGCCAAACTCAGCCGCCCCGGGGCGTTGAGTCGAGGACCGAGCGAGAATCCAAGGTGGCCCTCGTTGATCGTCGTGTCGGGCGACACGCCCGCTCGCTCCAACAATGCGCGGAGTCCCGGTCGCTGGCGGCTATCGAGTTGGGCAAGGCCATAGCGAACAAGAATTCGGTTTTCTTCAACGAGCGGCACCATGTCACAAACGGTGCCGAGCGCGACGAGGTCCAACCACGCCCGTGGATCAGGCAGCGTGCCTGCCCACCCGCCCTTTTGCAGCGCGGTACGAATTGCGGCGCACAAGAAAAAGGCGACGCCGGCGCTGCACAATCCCTTGAAAGGGAACGCACAATCCGGTTGGTGCGGGTTGATCAGCGCGACCGCGACCGGCTTTGAGTCCGGAACCTGATGATGATCGATCACCACCACCTGAATGTCGCGCTCCGCAAGCCAAGCGATCGATTCGTGGTCCGACGTCCCGCAGTCACCTGCGAGCACGAGCTGGGCGCCCGCTTCGGCAAAATCGCGCGCGGCCTCCAGATTGAATCCGTAGCCGCCCTGCCGTGAAGCGACCTTCGCCACAACCTCAACACCGAGGTAGCGCAAAAAAGTGCTCAAGATCGTCGCGGTCGTCACCCCGTCGACGTCATAGTCACCAAAAACGCCGACGCGAGTGCCTTCATGAATCGCGGTAACGATCACCGAAACTGCGTCGGTGAATCCTGCCATCGATTGGGGATTACGCAGATCCTGTAGCCGAGGATCAAGCACGCGCTGGGCATGCTCGCGCTCTGTCACGTCTCGCCCGTGTAGAATCCGCACGACGATTGGACTGGCTCCCCACGCCAGCCCGATCGTTTCAAGCGCTGCATCCGTGAGTTCAGGAAGCGCCAGCGCACCGCGCAAACGATACGCTGGCCGTGATTCCATCACTTTGATCGACGGCGACGGCGACGGCTCGCCTTCTTCTCGCCCGGCGGCTCATCGTCAGTTGTGGGATCCGTCGAGGGCTCATCATCACCCCGTTCTTCACGTGGTGCGTCCCCTTGTCCCGCGGAAGCCGCGGCACCAAGCAATGTACCGGTACCTTCACGCTCTTCAGCGAGCACATTCATCAGGTGCCCCTTGCCGCGATAGAAGCGGTCATTGACCCACAAGAAGATTGGCGAAGCCACAAACAATGAGGAATAGGTACCGACGATCACCCCAAGAAACAGTGCGAACGCAAAGTCTTTGATCGGACCACTTCCCAGCAACCACACCGAAAGTACGACCAACATCGTCGTGCCCGAGGTCAAGACGGTACGACTCAGCGTCTCATTTAGCGCCGTGTTCGTGGTCGCATCGATGTTGTCTTCTCGATTGAGCGCAACTCGCTCTCGAACGCGGTCAAAGACAACGATGGTGTCGTTGATGCTGTAACCGATGATCGTCAACAAGGCCGCGACCGTCTGAAGATTGAACTCCTTGCCTGTCACCGCAAAGATACCCACGACGATAATTGTGTCGTGCGCAAGAGCGACGATCCCCCCAGGTGCAAACCGAAGGTCAAATCGAATCATCACGAACAAAAAGATGAAGCCGAGCGAAAACAACATCGCGCGAGCACCATCAATTTTAAGCGCGGCTCCAACCTTTGCGCCTACCGTCTCTGAGGCCACGATATGATCGACAGTCCCCGCGCCCAGCGCTTGGTTGAGCTCCTCGACGAGCTTGGGAGCGATCCCGACAAGCGCGTACTCCACTGGAAACTCCTCAGCCTTTCCGTATCCAGGAGATGCCTGACCATCGCAGCCTGCAGCCCTCAAGAGTCGATTGAGGTCCGAATTTTTCGTCTGCCCGTCGAACTTCAAAAAGATTTTGCTGGACCCCGGCGGATGGTCAAAGCCATCTTCGAGCAGCTTGGCACCCTCAAGCGCGCCGAGTGCCTCCTCGCAAGCGACTTCTTCGCTCTCCGAGATCGTGACCACGTCCTTGACGCGGATCATCACTTCATTTTCGGCATCCGGGATCTCGACGACCGATCCACCGCTGTAGCCAAGGTCCACGAGAGTCGTGCGCATATCCTCGACGCTGATCTTATGGCTCAACGCGATTCGAACCTGGCTTCCACCCTGGAAGTCGATCCCAAAATTGAGGGCAGATCCTGCGGTGAACTGATTGAACAGCATCACCGCGAAGGAGAGCAAGACCGCGCCGAGTGAAGCCAGCAGGTAGCGTCGGCGCTTCCCTACAAAATCAAACGATGTGCCAGAGGGGACAACTTCAAAGAAACGTTGTTTCATCAGATCACTCCTCCTTTAAATCGAGACCTTGTCGAAGCCACGGCGGTTCGTCTGCCAGTCAAAGAACACGCGAGTGGCAAACACTCCCGTGAAAATCGAGGTGGCGATACCGATCAATAATGTAATCGCAAACCCGCGAATCGGGCCTGAGCCAAACTGCCACAGGACGATGCCGGCGATGGCCGTCGTCAGTTGTGAATCTAAAATCGTCGTGAATGCGCGATCATAACCGGCTTCGATCGCGGCTCGAGCTTTGTAGCCCTCCCGCAAATACTCGCGAACACGTTCGAAAATGATCACATTGGCGTCCACAGCCATGCCGATGGTCAACACGATGCCGGCGATACCAGGCAGCGTCAGCGTTGCCTGGAAGAAGGCCATCGCAGCCAAAACCAGGGTCATGTTCATGACGAGAGCAAACACCGCGACCAGGCCGGATCGTCGGTAGTAAATCGCCATGAAGATGATCACCAGTCCGAGGCCGACCAAAAATGCCTTGAGACCACGTTCGACGGAGTCTTTCCCAAGATCCGCACCCACACGGATTTCAAACTCCTTTTGCAGACGAGCGGGCAAGGACCCACTTTTGAGCACTTTGACGAGGTCATTGGCCTGGTCCCGCACGGTCCCGCCAGGCGCTGCGCCAAGAGAAATCTGCACGTTTCCGCCGGAGATTCGTTCGTTGAAGACCGGATCGGATGCCACGAGATCATCCATGATGATCGCCATTCGACGGCCGACATTGTTTCCGCTCATGTCATCGAAGGCCACCGCACCGAGCTTGTCGAAACTCGCGGAGACCACAGGAACCCCGGTGTCGCTCTTGAAATCGACGTTGGCCGTGACGATTCGATCGCCCGTGATATCCGCACGTGATTTCACGATATGCGTACGACACACAAAATCGGGCTCGGCCGAACCCCTTCGCAACCGAACCCCTTCGTGGCCGTAGGCCACGAAGTGACTCGACGGAAGCCGCCATTTGGCAGGAAGTCCGTTAAAAAATCGTTTAAGAACTTTGCAGTTCTTGGCGAAAAAGGCGTAGGGCGCCTTCACACTCACCCCGCCCTCTCGACCGTAGTCGGACATCTCGTTGACCGAGATACCCATACCTTGGGTCACCATGCCGGCCTCGACCAGGGCCTTGAGATACGGCTCCCCAGTGTCGCCAAACAAGGTCTCGTCATCGACCATGTGCATCTCAAGCACCGCTGCGCGCTCGATCACCCTGAGCAGACGACGAAAGTCGCTGGATTCCTCAAGGATGGTGTCGCGAGAGTCCTCCGTCAGTGAAAGCGTGACCGACGCGGCATCCGCCTGCGCTCCGCGCTCGTCCGCGAGAATCTCAAGGTCGCCCGCAATACGCTCGTCGATCAAGAACTGGCCCTTCTCATTCTCGAGAAAGCCCTCGCCCAACGCCTTCGCTAGAAATTCGCGGGCATTTTCACCGGTGATCGTAATACGAAAGGCACCGGGGTCCTGCTCCACATCCCCGATCGTCACCTGGTCGGCACCGGCTGTCTTCAAAATGTTTTGCAGGGCAATGGCGACTTCCTCTGAGGCGGCGCTCATCTCGGTGGAGGTATCCGTAAGACCCGGAAGCTCGATGACCACCTGCCGATTCTTTGGGTAGATGTTGGGCTCGGCGATCCCCATCGAGTCGACCCTGCGCCGCACGGTATCAAGGGCTTGGCCGATCACAGCGGTACGGTCTGCGGTGATCTGCTCCTCGTCGCGTTTCAGGATGATGATCCCCGCTTTAGAATCTTCGTCCTCACGTGCGAGCAGATCGAGCGCCTTGCCCAGGACATCGTCATCCGCCTGAGCGATGTCTGCAGGATCATCAAAGGTCAGCTTGATCCGGTCGATTCCGACCCGCTCGATGGTGACGTCGACATCCGGCTTTTTTTCGTGAAAGTCAGCCTCAATGTCGCCGACTACACGATCCAGCTTGTGCTCCAGCGCCTCATCGACGGCGACGGAGTATTCCAAATGCAAGCCTCCCTGGAGATCGAGTCCTAGGTTGAACTTCCGCGTGTAGTTGTCGGCCAACCAGCGTGGAACCTGGGCCTCGGCGTCTTCTCCGAGGGCGGCGGCGAACGAAGGAAGCACCGAGAGCACCGCCAACGCCAACATCATGACGAGCAACAAGCCCTTTATTTTTACGAGCTTACGCATGAATTAGGCCTTCGCTTTCGAAGGCTCTACGGGCTTTTCATCGTCAGACTTTTCCACGTCGCTGGCCTTCGCCTTGTCGTCCACCTTAGATTTTTTCACGTCGCTGGCCTTCGCCTTGTCGTCCGCCTTGAGGAAATTCTCCTCAAAGTCCGAAACTTCGCTGCGCTTCACCTTGATCTTCACACGATCGGCGATCTCGAGCATCATCGTCTTTTCATCGAGACTGCTCACCCGACCGAAGATGCCGTTGTTGAGCACGACACGGTCGTGTTTCTTGAGCTGTTCAAGCTTCGCGGTACGCTCTTTTTCTTGTTTTTTCATCGGTCGAAGCACGATGAAGTAAAAGACAGCGACCATCAGCACCATCATCGGCATACCGCCGAGACCCGCACCGAACAGGCCCTGCGTGGAGCCTTCGCCCTCTGCGAGCAATACGCCGTGCGGTCCTAGGCCTGCGCCTAGGAGAATATTTTTAGTCGACGAGGAAAACGCCAATGACATGAAGTCGAACATGGGAAGTGTGCCCGGGACGCTCGCGCATATTCCCGTCGATCTGACCGCGGGAATATACGGAAATTCTAGTCGCGTACGCGCAACTGGCGGCCTAGCTACCAACCGAAACCGTCCTGGTCAAGACTGCGCCAACTGCCACAACCGATCGCCAACGAAGATTGCGCAAGTCGCGCGAGCATCTGTCGTGGTGGCTACGCTCCGTGACAGCTAGCGGGCGCGGGGAGCGGCAATCTCGCATGCGCGAGCCGCCGCCAGCACCTCGGAAAAGCGTCCAGCACGCAGACCTTGACGCATCGCCGCGACCCACTGGTGAAAGAAGTACAGGTTGTGGATCGTCGCTAGACGCACGTAGAGCGGGTCCTTGTGTTCGTGGATGTGGCGTAGATACGCGCGTGAATATCGCTGACAGCAGAGGCACCCACAAAGCGCGTCCACCGGATCTTGCTCATCGCGGTAGCGTGAATGACGAATATTGATGCGGCCCCCAAAGGTAAAAAACTGACCATTTCGGGCGTGCCTCGTTGGTATCACGCAGTCGAACACGTCGACTCCCGCCGTCACCGCAGCCAAAAGATCGAGGGGGGTCCCGATCCCCATCACGTAGCGAGGGCGATCTTCCGGCATTTTGTGGACCACAGCGTCGAACGTCGCGTGCATCGCGGGCACGGGCTCGCCCACGCTGAGCCCACCGAGTGCAAGCCCATCAAAATCCAACCCTTCCAGCTGCTCGAGGTGTTCAAGTCGCAGATCGATGTTGGTTCCTCCCTGGACGATGCCGAAACACAGCTGTCCGGGATGCAGGACCTCGCGTCGAAGGGACGCCGCTTGTTTCGCCCACGCTGTGCTGCGATCCACAGCCTCGCGCATGGCCGCGGTGTCGGCGTCTCCTGGCGGGCAATGGTCCAAAATCATGCAGATATCGGAACCGAGGGCGGCCTGCACCTCGAGCACGCTGCGAGGGGTCATACGATTACGAGATCCGTCGAAGTGCGTTCGGTAGTCGACCCCCTGCTCGTCAATTTTCTGTAGCTGCCGAAGGCTAAACACCTGGTAGCCGCCAGAATCGGTCAAAATCGGACCCTGCCAGTCCATAAACCGGTGAAGGCCTCCAAACGCCTTCATCCGGTCGACGCCGGGCCTGTGCCCTAGGTGGTACGCATTTCCGAGGATGATCTGCGAGCCCACATCGACCAGCTCCTGCGGCAGCACGCCCTTCACCGCCCCGTAGGTACCCACGGGCATAAAACACGGCGTCTCGACCGGCCCATGGGCCGTCCAAAGCCGACCCGCACGCGCGTGTCCGCCTGGATCGCGCGCGTGCACTTCGAAACATCCGGGCTCACGGGCCTCGTCCGACGGGTTAACTTCGGGCGCAAGCGATGTCGCTAGGCCAGCAAGGGGGTCAACACGCAGAAGCTCGGTGGTCACAATCGCCTGGATGCCAGAAGGCCCCCCGCCCTGCAAGCGCCCCCCCAAGCGACGCCCCTTCGGTCTTCACCGTGTTTTGCGCCCCCGCCCTGTGATCAACATGCAGTCACCGTAGCTGTAAAAACGATAACCCTGAGTCACGGCGTCTCTGTAGGCAGAGAGCACACGCTCCCTGCCACCAAAGCTGCAAGTCAACATCAGCAAACTGCTGCGCGGAAGATGAAAATTCGTCAGCAGTCGATCAACCACTCGAAACTCGTGCTCAGGTCCAATAACCAGATCTGTGGTGCCGGTCCCTGCGCGAAGTGGGCCGTGACCTGCCCTTCTCCCGAGCGTCTCAAGCGTCCGGGTCACGGTTGTGCCGATGGCGAAGATCGGTCTCCCTGCGGTCCGCGCAGCTTCGATCCGAGCGACGGTCTCTTCGCCGACGCTGTAGCGCTCCGACCCCACTCGATGCTCCCGCACATCTGCGCAATCCATCGGCAAGAAGGTCCCAGGCCCCACATGCAACGAGAGCGTGACAAACTCGAGGTCCGCGAGCAAGGCGGGATCGAAGTGCAGTCCCGCGGTGGGGGCGGCAACGGAGCCCTGCGGTGCCGCCTGTGGCTGTGCAAAGACAGTTTGATAGCGGCGGCTGTCCTGCTCGGATGCACCTCCTTCTCGGCGAATATACGGAGGGAGCGGAACCTGGCCATCTCGATTCAATGTCGCGAGGAGATCACCTTCCACCAGATCGAACAGGCGCGCCCGCGGATCGATCGGATCCTCGCCGGACAATCGAAGACACAGCGATCCACTGCGGAGTTCCTGACCCACACGGAGACGCTTCGCTCCGCGCACCCACGCGCGAACCGACGTCCCTCGAGCGGCCTCCCCCGGCTCGCAGATCAACAGCTCAAAGCGACGACCGTCGTCACGATCCACATGCAGCCGCGCGGGCACCACCCGAGAATCATTCAAAACCACCAGCGGGCGGTCCTCCAGGAAATCTCGAAGCTCTCCGATACGGCCGTGTTGTACTCCTGCGTCGGACAGCACCAACATCCTGGCGTCTGCCCGCTGAGGGCTCGGGTGCTGGGCGATACTCGTCTCCGGCAGTTCGAAGTCAAAATCCTCAGGTCGCACGCCCCGCTGCTAGCACAGCTGTCCGGGGCCGTCAGCGGCGTGAGAGCCGAAGGCGATCGAACTCAACGGTGCCACCGACGACGCCGAGTCCAATCGCGGGGCCGGATGGCGGGCGAAATCTCCCGCGAGAATCCAGCCCTATCACCGGCATGCCCAGCGTCTCTCGCTCGCAGCGCAGCAGTTCCGAAGCCCCCTGCGTAAGAATCAGTGCGCTTGCGCTAAGCTCGACCGCGAAGTCCTCCCCCGCGTGCACGCCATCGCCATAACACCCCGCAAGGACCTTAAAATCGCTGCCCGGCCGCCGTCGACGCACGATCGTAGCCTCGGGTCCAAGCTCGACCGAGACCAGCCACTGCGCGCCAATCTCCAGGGTCACGTGTGCGCGAGCTCCCGCGTCGAAGGGGGTGAGCAGTCTAAAGCCGAAACGAAAGCTCCCGCTACGAAAGCCGCGGACATGCGCACGAACAACCGGACGGGAATCCCCAGACTGCGACCGAACATCGTCATCGCTCAATCGAAGGCGACCCGCCTGGATCGAGGCGGATCCGGGCGTATTCGTGACAAAGGAATCAAAAGCGAGCCCCGCCACATCGGGGACGTCTTCGTCGGGGCCGTCGAGCGGCGGCCTCAACCGATTGAGAAAGGGCTGGGCGCGTGCGACCGAGCCCTCCGCGTCCACGGAGATCCCCCCCGCGAGCAAAACAGTCCCATCGGCCAACTCGAGCATGCTCGACTGCTGACGCTGCCCGGGTGAGACCCCAGGCGTCGCCTCCACAAGATCGATCCAGGACACCTCTCCAGCGAGCGAACCTGGAGAAAAGACCCAAGCATCAACAACGACACGCTCCCCCAACAAGCGCAGGAGAGGTCTTCCACGGGAGAGCGAAAATCCGCTTTCCGCAAAAGCGTCGATGTTTGGAGCGACAAGCCCGGCTTCGAACACGCCGGCGCCCGCTTCCGAAAACCATTCGAACTGTCCGTCCTCACGCAAAAGGACCAAGAGCCCGCCGGTCAAGGATGTCGCGCCAACGATTGGAGCCTGCGCCTCATGAACGATCTCCCACTCGGCATCGGCATGGGAAAGACGCTCCACGGTCGTGAGCCGATCGCCCTGCTCGCCCAGCCCTCCCGCGACCCAAACGACACCATCCAGCTCGCGCCAAGCATGCGCGCTGCGACGGCCGATGTTCAACCGAGAGGCAGCGCGCCCTTCGTGCAAGACCTCGGGATTCACCACAAAGGTCTGATCGCGTACCCCACCACTTTTTGCCGCGCTGCCTGACTGCGACACCTCGCATCGTCCATCACGGTCGATCTTATTGCAGCCACCGACAACCAGAAGCTCCCCGCTGGGCAGCCCGACTGCAGCATGATAGGCGAGCCCGACGCTATGACCGTCGACCACCAAATTGCGGGCCTGCCCGGCAAGGGGGTCCTCGCTATCAAGATCGATGAGCAGCCCCGAATGCCACGGCGCACCGGAATGGGCTCCACCCAACATTAAAAATCGTGCATCGGACAAGCGATGAAGCGTCTGTCCGTCGGTCGGTGCGGGCAATCGAAGCTCGAGACTCCGAACAACTCCGGCGCCCAAATCGACAAGATTGAGCGAATCGACAAGGGTGCCATTCATCGATCGACCCCCGACCATGAGCACACGTCCGTCCTCGGACTGCGCGAATGCGCCCGGCACCCCGATGCTGACCGTCGACGGCACACTGCAGAGAGAATCGGGCGGCGCGAAATACACGGACATTTGTGGTCCTCGATGGCCATCACTGCGTCCCACCGCCGCGACGTAGCCCCCGACCAAGCCCTCCACGGTAATCCCGGTCGTTTGCGCCGTGATCGAAGGCAAGATTCCAGACTCCTGTGGACCCAAGGACAAACTCTGCTCATCTGTGCGCGGAAAATCGCCTCGGGCAGTCACACGCACCGCGCTAAACTCAGCCTCCCCCTCAAGCCCACACCCACGGACCGCGACGAGGCTCTGGGACGGGTCGCTGGAACAAGCCGCCAACAGCGCGACATGCACTGCTTGCATCGTGCGCAAAATCGCAACTTGGACGACCGTTGTCTGTGTCCCCACCATCCCCCTCGCTCGGCGAGTCTACCCCGTTTTTTATGACGTCGTCTGGGGCCTGTGGCCCCCCAGCTAGGGTGGGGTTATGATGGCGCCGCTTGACTTCTAGCTCTCCGGACGCCGACGCCCTGCCGATGCAGTTCGGCAAGTATCGTCTCTCGAAACACCTTGCCCGCGGGGGCATGGGAGATGTGTATCTGGCCTCTCTCTCGGGAGAATTTGGGTTTCACAAGCAACTGGTGGTGAAGCTAATTCGGCCCGAGCTCGCCACGGATCCTCGATTCGTGACGCTGTTCGCCGCCGAGGCCAAGACCGCCGTCACCTTGGAGCACCCAAACATCGTTCCGATCTATGAGCTTGGACGCAGCGAGACCAATGTGTTGTACATCGCCATGGGGCGGGTGGACGGTCCATCCGTGGCGACCTACCTGCGCTTGGTCGCGGAGCAACAACGTCCCCCGGACGTCGCGGCGGCGCTCTATCTCATTCGTGAAATCCTCGAAGGGCTCGCCTATGCCCATCGACCCGCGGTTGGCCGCTCCGGCGACTCAACTCCGGGGCGCAAGGCGGTCGTTCACCGAGACGTGTCCACGGGCAACGTTCTGCTCGATCGTAGCGGTCGGGTCTTGTTGGTCGACTTCGGAATCGCCTTGCCCGCCGAGACAAAGGTCGATGGACGTATGGGGTCCTCTGGTTACATCGCCCCGGAGCAGGCCCGAGCCGCCGAAGCGGACCCACGCGCCGACATTTTTAGCGTCGGATGTATTTTTTATGAGCTGCTCACCCATGCTCGGGCGTTCCCGAACGAGGGCATGTGGGCGCCTCCAGAGATGGCGGCTGTGCCTGATTTTGTGCGGCCCCTGCTCTGTCGCATGTTGCATGTGGATCCTGGCGCCAGACCGGCCGATGGTGGCGCGGCGCTCCGGGAGGTCGGGTCTCTTTTGGCTCGTCATGCACCGACCTTCGGGTCACAAGATCTCGCCGACCGCTTGCAAGACATCCTGGCGACGACCGATGCATGCTCGAATGGAAGCGCACCACCGACGACTAGAGATCCCACCGCCGTCACGAAAGTCACCACCCCCTTTGCCACTCGGCGCCCCTCGACGAAGACGGCGACCGAATTCGACTCGATGTCATCGGCCGCGATGGTTTTCCCGACAAAAGTTGGCCATAGACTTCGCTCAATTGCTCTGGCGGCCCTGGCGGCCTTGGGCATCGCGGTCGTCCTATCGTTTCAGCCGTCGACCCTCTCTAGCCCCGATGCGCGCTCTCGCACGTCTCAACCGCCCGCAAACCCACGCCGCAAACCCACGAGCCGAGAGACCGACCCGCCGCGGTCTCCACCCCGGTCTCCATCCGGGACTTCACCCGTGCCGGCTGTTCGAGATCGACACGATCCTGCCCGGCGCCGGATCGATATTTCCCCTCGACGCGCTCGCCCCAAGATCTGGCTCAACGACCACGCGCTCCCTGGACCGCCATTCAACGTCGATCGGCCCGCTCTCGACAGCGATGTGACGCTACGCATTCGCGTCGAGGCCCCAGGATATGCCCATGAAATAGCGACGTTCAGCCACGCCGATTTCGAGGCCACGGAGGCGAATCCCAAAGGCAAACTTCGGATTTCCCTTCGGCGCCTCGCAGCGGGAAGCATCACAGTCACCGCGCCGGGGGTCGCCTGGGCTGAGGTCTGGATCGATGGCAAGAAGGCCGGACAAACGCCGCTTCTACATAGGAAGACCGAGGCAGGACCCCACCAACTCCGTGTGCGGTGTCCTGCCTCGGTCTGCCAACAACAACAAATCCTGCTCAAAAAAAATCTAGAAGTGCGCCCCGGCAAAGAGCTGAAGGTCGTCGCTCAGGACCCATGATGGCTCCGCTCATGGAGCCGTGAACTGACCGGCATCAACCCTCACCCCGCTCTCTCGCTTTCCGCTCCCGACCACAGCGGCAGCCGTCACGGAGCCCGCCACGACGCCTCCTACCACCGCCCATAGCCAGACGCGCCTAAACCACGGCTTCGTTGACCTGGCCTCGCGCGGCTCCGGATCCCGGTCAAGTTCACCCGTCACATCGAGACGACCGGATTCGACAAACGTAGCCAATTCGGGCCATGGATCGCTCAGCGACTCCCCCTCGGTGGGTCGTGTCCCCCTCGGCGCGGGCCTTGATGCGATCCGTGGGGCCGCCACTACGAATTCGGTCATGGTTCCGATCCACCGTGGCCCGTAGCCGACGCCGCAATGAAAAACCTGTAGCCCGATCCTTCCGTAGGCGGGGTCTGCCCCGCGCTGGCGAAATTCTGCAAACACCAAAGTAGACAGCCCAAGGCTTGTACACACACGCTCTGCGGCCTCATCTGAGTTCGGAACACCCTGCCCCAAGACCGGATTCTTCTGCGGAACCGTCCAAGAACCTTCCGTCGAAACTAGGGCCGAGATTGGCTCGTAGCCCGGTCTGCGGACAACGACGAAGTGTTCGCCGGACGGCACAGGTCTTCGACCCGGGACACCGTCGATTTCGACATTCCACGACATCAGCCGGTCGTCTCCTGGAACGACAATTTTAATCTCGCGCCACTGCGACTGGCCAGCCAGGAGTTGGCTCTGCAACCCCCGATAACGAGCCGCGAGCTCCGGTGGGACGCGGCGGGTCGACAAGGTCGCGCGCGGATCGAGCCGCAGGGCCTCGGAGAGCCAAGACTCCGCTTTGGGTAGGTCGCCCGAGGCCCAAGCGATCCTTGCCTCGAGCACCCTGGCATCCCAGGCCCTCGCGGAGCTTCCGGCGACTCCTGGATGCTCTTGGATCGAGCGCACCAAAGCGCTCCCCCACCGCCTCGCATCCACAAAGTCCCCGGTGCGGTAAGCTCTTCGCGCAGCGTTGAGCGCCCGCAAACGTTCGGCATGAACTGCGCGCTGCTCAAGGGGCAGCTCGACGGCGACAATCTCACGAGCCATCGCTACCGGATCTGCGATCCATCGATCTGGAGTGATCTCCAGCGCGCCCGACAGAATTCGTTTCACTCGGACCTCGATCTGCGCGTCTACGCCCGCCGTCGCCCGCCACTGCAAGGCGGAGCGCGACTCTCGAAGGCGCTCCACCGGTTGTTGATCCCGGTCCTCTGGGCCCTGCTCGGAGATGGGAGTTTCCGCTCCACCAGAGGGCGCCGCGTCACGGATTTCCGGCGAACTCTGCTGGGCATTCACCGTCGGAGTGAAATACGATCCACACAGCGAAAGGCACAAGGAAGCGGCAACCAACACCCCTCGATTCTTATGGACAGGCCCAAGCTTCGTAAAGTCGAACGTGCATCCATGATGCGCGAAAATGCTAAATTAGTCGTGCTGCGCGACCCGTTGAAGCTCTGCGAAGACGTGGCGATCGACCACGAGTTCGCGCCGGTGCTCGACCTCTTGGACGGACACCATTCCGTGGCTCAAATACGTCAATCGCTGCTGATGCGCGGCCAAATCGATGTTTCCCTTGGAGACCTCGACGCATTTGTGGATCAGCTGGATCTGTCCGGCTGGCTCGACGGAGAGCGCTTCATTGCGCTTTGGACAGGCCACCAAGACCGGTTCATGGAAGCGGAGACCATCCCCCCGCGTTTCGCGGGCACCCTCTATCCGAGCGCCCGCGTAGACATAGAATCGATCTTTGACAGAATCATGCCCATGCGCCCACAAACGCGACGTTTGCGCAAAGATCGTTCGCGCGCCACCACATTGGGGCTGGTGACCCCCTACCAGGCCCTCAGCGATACGTCTGAAGGATCTCTCATGCGAGATCTCCTGTCGGACACCCTTCGAGACCTCCCGAATCCCGAATCCATTGAGACCGTCGTACTCCTGGGTACAGACCTCCGTATCGGCCTCTTGCCCTACGCCATCACCGATCGACCCTACGCAACCGCTCTGGGAGTACTTCCAATCGCGGGTCGCCTCGTCGCCGACCTCGATACTCGACTCGACTGGGTGCTCCAGGAGGAAATTCGTCACGACAGCTGCCCTTCGCTTGAGCTTGCCAGTCTGTTGCTGCGAGGCGCTTATGGCGACGCCTGCCCTCCGGTCCTGCACGTCTTGTGTGGACAAACCTCCCTGACCCATGTCGACGGCAGAGACCGCGCCGATTTGTTTGCTGCGACTCTCGAGACCTTGCTCGAGTCCCGCGGCCGCTGTCTCTTGTGGGCGAGCGCAGAAATGAGCCACGTCGGTCCTGCTTACAACCGCGACGAAGACCCCGCCGCGCCGGTCACTCAAGACTCACTCCTATCGCTGCGCCGCGACATGGAGTCCCACGACAAGACCCTGCTAGCCCCTCTGCAACGAGGACACACCGATTCGTTTACACGCCTGTGCATGGATCGATCGCCTTCGCAGCGTCCCTCGGGCACCGCAGCGATTGCAACCCTCGCGCGATTGCTCCCCGTCGGCTACAGAATGCAGCGATGTGCCTACAGCAGCGCCCCGGCTCCGGGTGGAGCGGCCGGTTTTGTGGGCCTCGCCGGGTTGCGTTTTTTCAGTTCTTGAGAGGAACCTTGGCGGAGGCAGCCGACGACTCCTCGCCAAACTCGAGATCCGAAGCTGTCGTTTCACTGCCGATCCGAAGCATGCGCAGCGCCTGGCCCGCGGCCTCTTCGGCGCTTACCGGCAGCTCTCCCCGAGGATGGACTGCCGCGTGACAACCGAGCCCGTTCAACATCGAGAGCACACACTCTGCCATGACCTTTGCATCACCCGCGGCAAAGATCCCCTCTTGCATGCCACGCTCGATCACCGTCGTATAGAGCTTGCCCATGATCGAGAACACCTGCTCGAGTTTGTCTCGAAATACAGGATCCTGAGCGGCCATGGTCACCAACAGGTGAAAAAGCCGCGTCTCGTCCGGGTCCTCCTCCATCGTCCGAAGATGAGCGACCACCAATCTCGACAGCGTTCGGTCCGCGGGGGCGTCAGACATCGGCGCACAGCTCCAGCGGTGATGCAGCGCCTCGAGATGAGTCTCCAAGATATCGTGAAACAGCTGCTCCTTGGCGCGATAGTAAAAATAGACCCCACCCTTGCTCAGGCCGGCCTCGCGGGCGATGTCCAACAACCTTGTTGCGGAAAAACCGCGGCGCACAAAACACCGGGTTGCCGCATCGCGTATCTGACGCTTTCTGTGCTCGTCACTTTGTTGCCTCGTCATGCGCCGCTCCTTTCGCTCCCGCTGTCCAATCATGCTTGAGCTGGACTAGGCTAGCGGCAAACCCACGGTGTTTGTCCAGGACCTTTCATAACATCTTGATATCACACGATATTATGAAATTTTATGACGGCGTAAGCCGCGCGGCCGATTTGCAACCCCTGTTTGATGCACTCTCGCATCCCCACCGAATTTCTCGATCCCGGCACAGCGATCCCCACACAGCGCCACAACGTGGCAGTGTGCGGGCCAACAAGATTGGCGGCGATACACGCCCCGATTGTCATGAATAGCAGACGCCCCGCGGGCGTCGACATCACGTCCTTACGAGACTTCAACCATGCACGACACAACTCGCAGATCCTTATCAATGGCCCGCCGCCGCTCTCCCCGCATGCTGTTGCATGTTGTCGCCTCGGGCCTTCTTGGGCTCTCCCTCTCCGCATGCTCGGTCTCGATCTCGGCCACCGCCGGAAGCTCAAAGCCGGACTCGTCCAAGTCCAAGTCCAAGTCCAAGTCCAAGTCCAAGCCGAAGAAGGTCAAACGAGCCCCGCCCACGACCAAGCCGACCAAGCCGACCCAAAAATCGGCAAAGCCCGACGGCCATGACCACGACCATGACCACGCCGATCCAAACACAGGAAAGGAAGAAAACGGGGGTGGCGACCGAAGCGCCGCGCAGACCGGACCTCGCAACTATGAAAACAGCAACCCAGGCGTGCCCTCTGGCCAGCGACCCGACCGACCCGTCGCACCGCCGACATCGGAACCTGGGACACACAACAGAACCCCTGGGAACAAAGCCCCAGCCAAGGTGAAGCTCAAGCCGAAGACCGTAGAACCATCAGCACCCCGTCCACACACGATCAAGAGCGGTACCGACAAGCCTGCGGACTCAAAGATGCACGTCAATCCCGCCAAGCGTGATGCAAAGTCCAAGAAGAGAGTGGTCGTGCCCGCCAAGCCTCACTAGCATTCGTACAAAATAAATGACGTATTCTTGGTCGCGCCGACGCTATCGCACGCGACCGAGAACGATTAGCAACGCCGGCAATACAAGAATGCTGGCCACTATGCAGCAACCGATCCCGAGCACCATCAGGCCCCCGAGGCTCACCATCCCACCGTAGTCGGATGCCATGAGCCCGCCAAAACCGACCATGGTCGTGGCTGAACTCAACACTACGGCCGATCCGGTCCCCTGGACCAAATCTTCGAGGCGGGCGATGCCGCCGTGAAATTCAGCGCTCTGTCGACATCGATGAATCATGTGGACTCCGGCATCAATGCCGATTCCCAACAACAGCGGCAGCACGACGATATTCGCAACATTGAAGCGCAAGCCAAACACGGCCATGAGGCCGATCATCCATAGCCAGCCGAGCACCACCGGGGTCATCGCCAGCACAGCAGCGCCGACTCGGCGAAAATCAAAAATCAAGATTCCGAGCACGAGCACCAGAGCCAGCGCAGCGGCACGGGTGAAATCTGAGATCACCATCGCATTATGGTGATGCATACTAATCGCGTGACCGGCTGCCTGCGGGTCGACGGATTCCACATCCTCGGAGAAACGCCTGGCCATGTCGTCTTCCCAAATTTTTTCCTCCGGGTAGACAAAAATCGCTACCGCCCCGCTGCCATCGACCGCGGCGTTTCTCGATCGAAACAGCTCCGGAAGATCATCGCTGCTGTAGCGCCCACGCGTCAGCACGGCTCGCGCCGTTGTCCAACTGCGTATCAGCAGCTGCATCGCCCCCTGTTCTAAGGTCGCCAAGCGCAACTCCATTTCCGGCGTAACCTTGGTCAGGGTTTCTCCAAGCTTTCGCAGCGCCGCTCGAGCCGCTACCGCATGAACTTGGGCTCCTCCGCGCTGGGCACGGTCCAACTCGAAGATCACTTCGTCGAGAACGTCGATGACCCCCGAGAGCGCATCTCGGAGGTCCCGCACCGATGACCGATGACCGCGTATCTTCTCGAAGTCTGGATCTCTGGCCAGGCCGGCGAAGGCCGCGGAGATCCGTCCCCGGCGCGAACGCTCGTGCTTCCCCTCCGTCGCATCCAGGGGAGGAAGCAGGTCCGAAGGGCTCTGGACAACCCCAACCGTCCCCAACCCCCGCAAGGCAGATGTCTTAGTACGCGCATCCTCGATATCCCGCGCTTGCACAAAAGCGAACAACGGGCTCAACGCGCCGTCGTTCTCGAGGATCTCAAGTGCCTGAGCGCTCTCGTTCTCTTCGGGCAAAAAATCGAAGTAGCGGCTATTAAACTCGATCCCCGGAAAACAAATCGCTCCAAACAATGCCGCCGTCGCCCCGATGATGAGCACAGATTTCGGAACCAACCGCATGACACGGGGTAGCGCGCCCATTCCTGGAAGTGCCGGGGCGGGCACAAAAGAACGGGGCCTCAAACGCCTGGGTCCTATGACCCCAAGTCGATAGGCCTGAAGCACCGGAAGCACAAAAAGCGCAGCACAGACCGTGATCAAGAGCCCGACGCTGCTGATCACGGCCATCTCACCGAAAGCTGTGAATTCACCCATCGACAAGGTCAAGAACGCGACTGCCGAGGTCACGGCGCCAGTGATCACTCCACGCCCCGCGAGCAAATGCCCATCTTCGAGGGCCACGAGCGGAGAGCGTCCCTCCCGGATGCTCTCGTCGCTGCGCGCGAGCAAATGGACCGTGAAGTCGATGCCCATGCCCATCAGAACTGCGAGGAATCCAGAGGTCACGGTGTTCAGGTGCCCGAAGAGTACAAACAGAGCGCCCATGCTAATCGCGGACCCTAGGCCGACCGGAATGAGCGCGATCAGGGTCTGCCAGAACGAACGAAAAGCCAGCAGCAGCAGCACAAAGATTCCGAGGCTCGTTGCGAGGCTCGATTTTATGAGCCCCGACGATAGAACATCTTGTTCGTCGACAGTAAGCGACGGCATTCCGGTGATCAGAACCGAGACATCATCGATGCCGTCCTCGCGGGCGGCCGCCAGAATCCTCTCTTTACGAATACGCAGATCGTCGACAACGCTCCGGTAGTCGCTGACCTCGGTGCCTCCCATCTTGGGAAACGTCGCTACAAGATGGTGTTCACCGCGGCGGCCCACGAGGTAGCCCTGGTCATCGAGACCCTGCCCCGCGGGGATTCCGGCCTCAGACGCACCTAAAATCTCGGACAGCGAGTCCTCGAGCCCCCCCCCCTCTAGGATCGTCGCCAATGCGGTCGCAAGCCCCGCGATCTTGTCGAAGCCCGCCTCCGCTCTGCTCGGGTCCACGTCAACGTCCCCGTCCAACCCGGCCGTAAGTTGGACCTCCAACAACTGGAGCAAACCTGGAAGACCGCGTTCGAGATGTCCCGCAAGATCAACCCCGGGTGGCAGCGATTTCCGGAGTCCTTCGAGCAATTCAGGACGCTGAATCAACAACAGCTCCGCGACCTCTTGGGGCCCGACGCGCCCCAAGGTCCGGTCCCGATAGTCCTCCGAGCGCTCAAGATCATCGACGAGTCGATCGACCACTGCGCGCCGCGAGGCTGGGTCCCCCCCTCGCACGACAAAAACTGGCGCGTCGGGCTGGCCGAAACGTTCGAAAAAACTCAACAATCGACGCTGATAGGGATTCTCTGCAGAGACCAGGCTAAAGCGAGACGTCTGAATCTCAAGCCTAGTTGCAAGGCCCAAGCCGAGCACAACGAGGAGCGCAAAAATCCCAAGGATTCGACCGGGCCTCCTCGTCGCAAGACCCACAACATTCCCCAAGAAACCATCTCGACGGTTGTTGACCATAACCTATCTATCTCTGCGGTGGTCGGGACCGAGCTGTCCCCGAGACATCCGACTTGCGATCAGCCCGTGTGGCCAATTGCGCCGCGTTTTCCACGGCGTGCGCGCTGCATGGGCGCGTCTGGTAGGACAAAGGACCCATCATCGACAGAACTTAACAACGCGTCATCCCGCGACACCAGTCTTCGCCCCGTGGGACTGGTGGCATCCGCACCGCGACCCATCTGTTTTGCCATGGTCACCGAGACCGCAAGTTTGTGTTTTGTCGCCGTCTTGGCCTTGGCTTTGGTCTTCGCGCGGGCCTTGGCGCTATTCATTGAACAGCGCAGCTCGGATCCCGGCTTGAAGTCGAGCGTGCAGCTCGCGTCGATCTCCATCGGCTCTAGGGTCCGAGGGTTCACGCCACGTCGCGCCGCGCGTTTCTTTTTTGTGAAAGTACCAAAGCCTGGGTAGGTAAACCGGGGTGTGGATGCACGCGTCACCTTGGCGCGTGCAAAATAGCTCCCAAGCTCCTCAAAACCGATGTCGAGAATCGTCGCAATGCACTTTTTGGTGACATTGGGCGGCAGTTCGCGCGAGCGGGCGATGCGGTCGATGAGTTCAGCCTTGGTCATGGGTCCGAAGAGCGAATCTGACGATTCTAGGCGTTACTTTATGGACGCTTTAAGCACGCGTCAACTTCGCCGGCGCTCAGGCGAAGAGTCGTGTTCGTCCGGCTGGCCGCCCCTCCTAGGCCCTTCAATCTCGCCGCTAAGACACGATGCTGAGGGCTCTTTTGAGGTCCATCAGCACCATCTCATTTTCGGACTTGCGGACCTCTGAATTCTTTGGGCGGCCAGGCATTGCCCTCCCGATTTCCCCCTCGCGCCGCAGGACGTACGACGGATGATAGGTCACCACCAGCGGGAACTGCGTCCCATGCGTAGGGTCGATGAACTGCCGCGTGGAGCCACGCATCTCAAACATGCGCAATGAGTTTCCCAGCAACAGATTCCCAGCATGGCGGCCGAGAGCAATGATCACCTTGGGCCGAATCACACGAATTTGTGCGTTCAAGAAGGGCGAGCATTTTTCAATTTCTGCCGGTAGCGGATCTCGATTGTTCGGGGGTCGGCACTTGATCACATTGGCGATATAGACCTGCTCGCGTTTCAGCCCGAGCTCAACGATCCACTGGGTCAGCCGGCGGCCGGCCGCCCCCACAAAGGGCTCACCACGCTGGTCTTCCTCACGCCCTGGCGCTTCACCGACAAACATGATGTCGGCTTCGGCATCTCCGACCCCAAAAACAATTTTTTCGCGCGTACGCGAAAGAACACACCGTCGGCAGTCTCCGACATTCGTGTCCCGCAAATACTCAAGTTTCTTCGAGTGGGTCCATGCGACCGCCTGTTGTCGCAATACCCGTTTTTTGACCTGAGACACGCTCTCTCGCCCATGGGACCGATTTTCTCTCGGGCGGTCCTCAACGCGATTGGGTGTGTCGGCGGGCCCCGTCGAGGACCCCTCGCCCGGGACCGCGACATAGGCCGCCCCGCCATAGGACCGCATGTGCTCCAAATGATTGGCCAAGGCCTCGGCGATCAAGCCTAGTTGCTCGCCACCGCCACCGCCACCGCCACCGCCACCGCCACCTTCGGGGTCAGACATCGGCCAGATCACGTGTCCTTTGGAAGCCATGACCCTCGACAAGCGCCCGTAAAATCCAATGCGCCAGCTCAAGCTTCGCTACGGGCGGGCCAGAGCTGAGGTCCTCGACCGAGTCGTCCGTTTGGCGGGTGAGTAGGTATCCGGCGTTGGTCTCCCCACCGAAACCGGTTTCGGGCACCCCGACACGATTCACAAACAGCGCGTTCGCCCCCTTGCGCTTCAATTTATCACGACCAAGATCCAAAAGACGAGCTTCGATCACCCCAGGATCATCACCGTCCACGGTCTGGGCGGCAAACCCAAGGAAGTAGGTCGTGTCGCCAAAACGTTCGATCAATGTGGCAAGAACATCAACTTCGTCTCTCCACTTTGCAGCCCCAAGTGTCGCAGCGAGCTCCGCCTTGGTCAGCTTGGTCTCGCTCGGCGCCTTTGGGACAAGGTCCGCGACAGCAGCCACCATGATCACAAGGTCGGCTCCTGCTCCCGCGAGCACCCGATCCATCGCCACCAGCATCTCGCCGCCGGTTTCGACATCCACGCGCGAAATACCGGGGAGGGTACGGCGGTCAACCGGACCCGCAACTACGGTGACATGCGCGCCGAGATCCACCGCAGCCTGGGCCATTTCAAAACCCATCGCGCCGGTCGACGCATTGCTGATAAAACGAACCGGATCGAGGTAGGCACGAGTGGGACCCGCCGAGACCAAGACACGACATCCATCGAGCACACGATTTTTAGGGGCAACCGTCTGCGTGCAACCGCCCACAAGGTCGCTCACCGACTCAACAATCGCCTCGATTTTCCGCAATCGGCCGACTCCCTGATAACCACACGCGAGTTCCCCGGAGTCTGGACCCACAAACGAGGCGCCGCGGGCCCGCAACAGATCGACATTCACACGGGTCGCGGGATGTTCCCACATGTTGGTGTTCATGGCTGGCGCGAACACGACCGGAGCTCGGGTCGCCAGCAAGGTCGTGGTCACGAGGTCGTCCGCGAGCCCATGGGCTGCACGCGCCATCAAGTTTGCGGTCGCGGGGACCACCAAGACAAGATCCGGCCAGTCTGCGAGTTCAATATGGCCGACGCCCGCGACTCCAGGCTCGCCGATCTCCGCACGAGCATCCAACAGCTCTCTGCGCACAGATCGACCGCTCACCGTCGCCAGCGAAAGCTCGGACACAAAGGCACCCGCCGCTGTCGTCATCAACACCTGAATCTCGTGGCCAGCGCCCACGAGCTGACGTACAAGATCCGGCGTCTTATAGGCGGCGATTCCGCCTCCGACACACAATAGAATCTTCGCGGCCATCGTTGTCTCTGCGTCCCTTCGATCTCAATCCTCGGTCAGAGGGACATGCCCCTCCACACCGATGCCGAAGCCCTCAAGACCGACGATTTTACGGGGATGATTCGTCACCACCCGAATGCTCCGCACTCCGAGAAATTTCAGAACCTGGGCGCCAAGACCAAAATTGCGAAAACCAGACTCACGGGCCTTGAGGCCCGGCGTCTTTCCCCCCCCCTCGATCTTGAGCGCTTGCTCATCGTCCCCAAAGCGATCCCCCAACACGTACAGAAACACGCCCCGTCCCTCACGGTCGATCCGAGCCAGCGCCTGGCGAATCCGCGTCGCAGAATCATTGTTTGCGAAACCAAACACGTCGCCCAAGACCTGCGCGGTTTGGGCCCTCAACAGCACAGGCTCGTCGCCACGGAGATCGCCTTTGACGAGCACCATAAAATAGACGTGCGGGACCACCATCGACCGGAACTTGTGCACCGTCCAACCCGAATCTTCGCGGATGCCAAGCGCCGGCGAGGCAAATGGAGCGCGGCCGATCTCTTCGATCAGGAGTTCCTCTTTGAGGCGATATTCAATGAGATCCGCGATGCTGATCACCGGGAGGTCATGCTTCCTTGCAAAACCCTCAAGATCATCCATTCGCGCCATCTCACCGTCGTCGCGCATGATCTCGCAGATCACGGCCGCCGGCCGACAGCCGGCGAGGCGCGCGATGTCGATCGACCCCTCGGTATGGCCCGACCGGACCAATACGCCCCCCCTCTGTGCACGAAGCGGAAAGATATGACCCGGGCTCACAATGTCCTTCGGGCCACACGCTTCATCGCAAGCGACCGCAATCGTCCGAGCACGGTCCGCCGCGGAGATTCCCGTCGTTACACCTTCACGCGCCTCGATCGAGACCGTAAATGCGGTACCCATGCATCCTGGATCCGTGGGTACCATCATCGGAAGGCCCAGAGCCTCGACCCGCTCTCCCGTGAGTGAAAGGCAGATGAGGCCGCGCCCTTCCTTGCACATGAAGTTCACGCTGGCAGCGCTGCAATGTTCGGCAGCGACAACCAGATCGCCTTCATTTTCACGATCTTCGTCGTCGACCATCACAACCATGCCGCCCGCGCGGATGACTTCGATGGCCCGTTCGATGGATTCGAATTTACTCATGATTTCCTTTGATCTCGCCGGTGCCGAGGAAGCCCCCTCGCGCGAGGGATTCCAGGGACACACCGGTCGCAGCATCTCGTTTCGCGCCCTCGGAGTCGAGCGTTCCGCCTTGAAATTGCAGTAAACGAGCGACGTAGCGGGCAAGAAGATCGACTTCTAAATTCACGGGGTCGCCAACCTTCAACGCCCCAAGTGTCGTCGTATCGAGCGTGTGAGGAATCACGCCGACGCAAAATTGATCGTCGAACGATTCATTCACGGTGAGACTCACCCCATCGATGCAGATCGAGCCCTTTTCAGCCACAAAAGCGGTCACACCCGTCGGCATCGAGAACCACAGGTTCATGGCTGGACCGCGAGCCTCCCGCCGCAAGAGATGCCCCAGCCCATCCACGTGCCCACCGACGAGATGTCCCCCAAGCGGGTCCCCTAAGCGCAATGCCGGCTCGAGGTTCACTCGACTTCCAGCGCGCAAACTTCCAAGGCGTGTACGCTGAAGGGTTTCGAAGGCAGCCTGTGCTTGAAACTGGCCAGATCCGGATGCGACGACCGTCAGACAAACGCCCGACACCGCCACGCTTGCGCCGACGATGCGATCTTGTGCGGTCAACTCGGCGGCGACCACCAAACGCACGGACTCTGCGCCGGACACGATCTCACGGATCGTGCCAATTTTCTGCACCAGACCGGTGAACATAGCGACCCGTATACCAGGAAAACCCCGGGAGCATCCGGGCGCCCGCCCTCGATCCCGGTGAAGAGTCCCGAGAGACTCAGAGCCGTCGTTCAAGCACCGTGAGTTGATCTTCCCCAAGCGCTTTTCGGGCCAAAACCCGGAGGCGCGGCGCGGATACCACATCCGGCCATGAAACACCTGAGAGCAGCGGGCGGCCATCGCCCAACAACAGCGGAGCCTGGTAATGATAGATTCGCTGCCACTGTTGCTCGCCAACAAAGGCGCCGAGAAGCCGCCCGCCCCCCTCGACGAGCAATGAACGAAAATCACGCGCGCCGAGAGCCTTCAACGCCTCCGATATCGACACATGGCTGTGCTCGGTACGCGGCACCTCAATCCCCTCCGCACCGCAGGCCGTCAGGCGTCGGATCGCGGCCCGGGAAGCGAGTGACGTATAGACGAAGATACTCCCAGATCGCGCCAGCCTCGGCAACGCGCCGGTACCTCGACGACCGGAAAATAGAGCCAGTCGAGTGTCAAAGATCACCGGTGTCGGATTCACCCCCCGAGCCATTCGTACGTCGAGACCGGGATCGTCCAGCGCGACCGTTGCGGCCCCCACCGCGATCGCGTGGTGTTCGGCTCGCAAACGATGTGCGTGGCGCCGGGCGGGCTCTCCTGTAATCCATTTGCTATCCCCGGCGGCCGTCGCTATCCGGCCGTCGATCGAACTGGCAATTTTTAACGTCACCCATGGCAACCCGGCTCGCAGATGGTGCAGATAGTGGGCATGCACCGCTTCGGCCTCGCCCGTCGACACCTCTCGGACGACGATTCCGGCACGCCGCAGGGCCGCGATCCCGCGACCACGAACGTGCAACGCAGGGTCCCGAATCCCCACGACGACGGTGCGGACGCCAGCGGCTCGAATTGCGCCCACACACGGCGGCGTACGGCCGAAGTGAGCGCAAGGCTCGAGAGTCACAAACAGCGTCGATCCTTTCGCGGCCGACCCGGCGCGGGCGAGCACCCTCACTTCGGCATGATCCCCACCCGTAGCGGCAGAACTGGCCGCCGCCAACACCTGCCCGCGTTTTACTAAAACGGCCCCCACACAGGGGTTTGGGTACGTCGATCCAGTTCGACGACGCGCGAGCCGTAGCGCGTGGCCCATGAAGAATTTGTCGCTCGCCGGGCTCACGTCACGCGGACCCTTCGTCGTTAGTGTCCCGGGCGACCGCTCCATCGAAGAGCGTGCGCTGTCCTTCAATATCGACCTTCTCGGCCTTTTCCATCTCGCGGAGCAGATGCTCGAACTCGGCGATGCTGTTGAAACTGCGATACACTGAAACAAAGCGAACGTAGGCAACCTGATCGAGGCCATAGAGATGATGGGTAATGCGTTCCCCAATGGCGCGCGAATCGAGGTCTCCCCCGCCGAGTGTCGCTGCCCACTGCTCGATCTTCAACACGGTTTCGTCGAGCCGTTCCCGTGCCAGGCCCCGTTTTTGGCAGGCGATCTGAAGACTTCTTCGGATCTTGTTGCGGTCAAAGGGCTCCTTGTCGCCGTTTCGTTTTGAGACGACCGGCAGCGTCTCTTCAATGCGCTCCCGAGTCGTAAAACGGTGCCCGCAGGCCGCACAGGATCGACGCCGTCGAATCTCACCGTCTCGGCCGTCGCGGGAATCCAGTACCTTGGTACCGCCACGACAAACCGGACACTCCATCGTCTATGCCTGACCGTCCGGGGCTCGACCGGCCTCTGCAGCGATCTTGTCGACTCGACGCTGATGCCGACCTCCGATAAATTGGGTCTCTGCGAACGCGCTGACCAACAACTTCGCCAGTTCCGTCCCCAAAACACGCTCACCGAGGCAAAGCACGTTGGCATCATTGTGGGCGCGAGTCATTCGCGCGCTGAACACGTCGCTGACGACTCCTGCGCGAATTCCTGCGACGCCGTTGGCGCTCATCGCCATGCCTTGGCCCGTTCCGCAGACAAGCAGGCCCAGACTTCCAGGGTCCGCCAACACCCGAGCACATACTTCGCGTGCCACATCGGGGTAGTCCACCGAGGGAATCGGCTTGCCAGGTTCTGCTGTGGGTCCGCCACAACTTAAAACCTCGTGCCCCTCAGCGACAAGATGGTCCAAAAGGATTTGTCTCAGGAACGTACCGCCGTGGTCGCTCCCGAGATGGAAACGCATGCCCGCCATCTCTCCGCTACACCTTCTTGAAGATCAGAGTCGCGTTGGTGCCGCCAAATCCAAAGCTATTGGACATGACGTATTCAAGGTCCGCGTCCCGCGCGACATGGGGAACGTAGTCCAAATCGCATTCGGGGTCCGGGTCATCAAGATTGATCGTCGGTGGAATCTTCCCGTCTCGAAGCGCTAGACAGCAAAGAGCGGCTTCGACTCCCCCCGCAGCACCCAAGAGATGGCCGTGCATCGATTTCGTTGAGGACACTGCAAGACCCTTGTAGGCGTGTTTGCCGAAGACCTCACGAATCGCGTTGGTCTCGATGGCATCGGCGACTGTCGAGGTGCCATGGGCATTGATGTAACCGATTTGTTCAGGAACGATTCCCGCGTTATCCAACGCGATCTTCATGCATTTCTGCGCGCCGATTCCGCCTTCGGATGGAGAAGTGATATGGAACGCATCCGAGTTTGCGCCGTATCCAACAAGCTCCGCGACGATGTTTGCCCCGCGCGCGGTGGCGTGATCCCACGCCTCGAGAGTCATAATTCCGACTCCCTCGCCCAATACAAACCCATCACGGCTTTTCGAAAACGGCCGCGATGCCTTCTCGGGCTCGTCGTTGCGAGTGCTCAACGCGCGAGCGGCATTAAACCCGCCGATGCCGAGCTGACTAACCGTAGATTCTGCTCCGCCTGCGATCATCACATCGGCGGCACCGCATTCGATCGCTCGCATCGCCTCACCGACGGAATGCGCCCCCGTGGAACACGCGGAGACATGACTGAAGTTTGGACCTTTAAAACCGTGAAAAATCGAGATTTGCCCGGCTGCCAGGTTGATAATGATCGCCGGGACAAAATACGGGCTAATCTTACGAGGCCCTCCCTCGGCCATCTTGGCCAAGGTCTGCTCGATCACGTTGATACCACCGAGACCCGCACCCACGTAACAACCAACCCGATCGGCGTCGACCTTGTCCACGCTCAAGCCCGAATCACGCACGGCCATGAACGAAGCCGCGACCGCGTATTGGATAAACATATCCATCTGGCGGATGTACTTCTTTGAGAAGTACTGCGTCGCGTCAAATCCCTTGACCTCACCCGCGATCTGAGTCTTGAACTCGCTGCAATCGAAACGAGTGATCGGCCCAATTCCCGATTTTCCCGCGAGCGCAGCTTGCCACGTCGACTCGGCATCAAGGCCGAGGGGCGTGATCATGGATGTGCTCGTAATCGCTATTCTTCGCTTTGCCAAGGGAGTCTCCTTGCAGTCGTTGACGTGCCGATCACGCTCTCACGCCTATGATTCCGTAATCGTAAAAAACAACACCACTGGCACGCGACGCCTCCACCGCACTGGAGCCGCGAGCTTCAGACTCCCGCGACGGCTGACCTGCCGCGGGTCCTCAAGACCGGAAGCCCAGCGCGTGTGCCGGACCCAAACGGTTGTCCGCGGTCTTAGGCTTTTTTCGCCCGAATGAAGTTCACTGCGTCGCCGACGGTCTTGATGCCGTCGACTTCATCGTCGGGAATCTTCACATCGAACTTTTCTTCGAGCGCGAGCACAAGCTCAACAATGGCGAGGGAGTCGGCACCGAGGTCGTCGGTAAAACTCTTGCTAGGCTCCACGTCGCTCGCTTCAACGTCGAGCTGCTCGCAGATGATTTCAGTGATCTGGGCTTGGATGTCTTCGGACATGCTTAGTTCTCTTTCTATGGATCTCCCGACACTCGTGATGAGGGGAGACGATCGAGCCGTGGAAGCTCAAATATGTAGGCCTCCGTTCACGCGTAAAACGTGACCGGTAATATAGCCTGCCGCAGGCGAAGCCAAAAAAGCAACGACCTCGGCCACTTCATCAGGTCGCCCAATGCGACCCAAGGGAATTTTGTTGACCAGTGCCTCGCGGGCATCGCCCTGGAGGCTTAACTCAGTCATTTCTGTCTCAATAAAGCCGGGTGCAACCGCATTTACGGTTACGCCTCGGCTTGAGAACTCGTGTGCCAACGACTTCGTAAAACCGATCAGACCCGCTTTGGAGGCCGCATACATCGACTGGCCTGCGTTGCCAGTCTCGCCAACGACGCTCGTCAAATTGATGATACGGCCTGCCCCTCGAGCGCGAAGGAGATGACGAGAACAGGCCTTGCTCGTCAGAAATGCGCCTTTGAGGTTGATATCGTGCATCCGAGACCAGTCCTCTTCATTGGCACGCATCACCAGGGCATCGATCGAGATCCCGGCGTTGTTGACCAAAATGTGAATTCCGCCGAGTTTCTCGACCACCCGTTTTACGCCCGCAGCAACCGCTTCGGCGTTCGACACATCAAAACCGGCGGTGATCGCCTCCCCGCCGGCCCCAACGATCGCCTCGCAAACCTCACGGGCCGCATCTTCACGGGATGCAAAATTAACAGCGATCGTAGCACCGCGCGCGGCCAAAGCCATCGCAATGGCGCGACCGATACCTCGAGAAGCTCCCGTGACGAGAGCCACCTTCCCCCTGAGGGAGTGTGGGTCATGTGTAGTTGGGGCGGCGGCCACGGTTCGGGGGTTTAGCCTAGGGCGAAGCGACATTCAATGCGAAATCGTTTGCGCCTACCGCGATGCAAATGCGTCAATCTCGCAGGTCGAACCAATTTTGTGCACCACGATCGACTTCGCTATCCGCCGAACCAAGCCCGTCAGCACCGTGCCATGACCAACCTCCACCGCCTGCTGCACGCCCATTCTCTGCGCTTCAAGGACCGATTTTTCCCACCGAACACGTCCTGTGACCTGAGCGATGAGAAGGCCTTTCACCCGACCCGGGTCTTGATTTGGCCGCCCGTCGACGTTGGCGATCACTGGAGCCGACATCGGCCCCATCTCAATCGATGCCAGGGCCGATGCCAGGCGATCGGCCGCGGGCTTCATCAAGGAACAATGAAACGGGGCCGACACTTTGAGCGGAATCGCCCGTCCCTTGGCCTCGCTGACAGCCGTCACCAAACGAGCGACCGCGGCGGATGACCCCGCGACGACAATTTGCCCTCCGCCGTTTTCGTTGGCTGGCGACAGCACGTCGCCCTGCGCCGCCTCTGCACACAGACGAGCGACAACCTCGGCGTCGAGGCGCAGCACCGCTGCCATCGCCCCCTGCCCGCTTGGAACCGCCTCCTGCATCGCCTGTCCACGAAGATGCACGAGCCGTACAGCATCTCCGAAGGCGAGAGCTCCGACCGCTACAAGTGCGGAGAACTCGCCGAGGCTGTGCCCCAACGCCACAGTCGGTCTCAAATCGCATCGCTCCCGCAGGGCAGCCAACGCAGCCAGTGAGGTTGTTAGAATGGCCGGCTGGGTGTTGGCGGTGCGAGAAAGGTGATCTTCCGGGCCTTCGAAACACAGGCGCGAGAGGGGAAATCCAAGGGCGGAGTCCGCTTCGTCAAAAACGGCCTTGGCGGCAGGCGATCCGTCGTAGAGCGCCTTGCCCATGCCTACTTTCTGACTGCCTTGTCCGGGGAATAGTAATGCGAGGTGCTCTGACATCGGAAACTTGAATGTGGCCGCTCACTGGCTGCGGGCGGCTGCGAAAAGCGATTCATTGCGAGTGATCGCGTCTGTCAGCCCGGAAAGCAGTCCCGAGCGAACAAAATCGTGCGCCTGACGGACGCCGTTAGCAATAGCAAGCGAAGAAGCCGCGCCATGACACACCACCGCGGTCTGCCGAATTCCGAGTAGTGGAGCGCCGCCGTAGTTGTCGGGGTCGATCCGCTCTCGGACCTCGGCGAACGCGGACTTCATCATCAGGGCGCCCACTTTCGACAAGCGGCTTTGCGCGATCGCCTGCTTCATGAAAATCGTAAATGCATCGACCGTGCCCTCGACCACTTTAAGGAGCACGTTGCCGGTAAAGCCGTCCGTCACGACCACATCAACCCGATCGACAAAAATCTGATTGGCCTCAAGGTACCCTCTGTAGTCGAAATCTTGGGATGCCACCGCTCGCAACACCCTGTCCGCGGATCGAGTCAGGTCGGTGCCCTTGCCGGCCTCGCTCCCATTCGACAACACGCCGACCCGAGGCCGTTTCTTCCCACAGCGGATCTGACTAAATACAGCGCCCATGACCGCGAACTGGGCGAAGTTCACCGGCTTACACTCCACGTTGACTCCCATGTCCAACAGACAGCAAGAGCCCCTCGGAGTGGAGAAGACAGTAGAGATCGCCGGACGATCGACCCCTCGAATACGACCGGACTTGAATAGGCCGCAGGCCAGCATCGCACCTGAGTTCCCTGCAGAGACAACAGCGTCGGCCTCCCCGGCTGCAACCAAGTCAAAGCAGACCGGCATCGACGCCTTCGGCCGCGCTCGGACAACCCTTGCAGGACTGTCCGCCATAGAGATCGCATCAGGAGCGTGGTGCACGCTTATACGTGCTACTGTCGCAGCATCTTCGATCGGCAGCTGCCGATCGAGACATCTCGCAATTACGACTTCGTCACCCACGAGTACGACCTCGATCCCTTCGCGAGCCGCGACTATCGCGGCTTCAACTTCAGGTTGGGGTCGGAGATCTCCCCCAAAAGCATCGAGGGCAATGCGAACTCCCAAGATCTCATCGACCTTCAGCGGCGAGGTGCGAGCCCCCTAGTCCTGGGCGACAGCGATGATCTGACGCCCCTTGTAATACCCGCAGGACGGGCACACACGGTGGCTCAAGGTCATTTCCTCACAGTTCGAGCAAGACGAAAGCTGCGGAGCGGTGCGTTTGTCGTGATTTGCGCGCCTCATATCTCGGCGCGAAGGCGACTTCTTCTTCTTTGGAACGGCCATGGTCTGAGTCGCGGAGTCTGAACTCCTTCGCTCCCATATGGAAGAGTCTTTTTCGACTTTCTTCCAACGAAGCTCACGAGGGTTTGACTTTATTGAGCGCCGCCTGCCACTTGAGATTAACGTCACTTGTGTGTTTTGCGCCATCGTCCGCCGCCGCGGCCTCAAGGCTGCGCCCGGAGCAGCGGTGGTCCCTATCCCTTTGATTTAGGTCGAATCCGCAGCTTCCACACAGGCCACGGCAAAGTTCGCCGAGGGAGCACATTGTTCGCATCGGATAGGCCAAGAGCGCCTGCTCAGCCAGAGCAGCCCGGAGATCGAGCGTCTTCCCATCGTAGGAGATATGGTCGAGCTCCCCAGACTCAAGGGCCAACCCTTCGTCGTCCGAGTCAGATCTCCCCGTCCATCGTCGGACTTTTGACTCCAAGACGCAGGTCAGCGTGAGTTCAGAGTCGACGTCCACCGTCGCATCGGCCAAACATCTCGCGCATGGCACGCAGTAGGACAAGCGCAGGCTGCCCATCACCAATAGCCCCGCACCGCCCTGATCCAATAGCTCCAGCTTCACCTGCCCCGGCTCCGCGGGCCGACCGTCGGTATCCACCAACACTTGCGAAATCCAGGCGAGAGGCAGCGCACAACTCAGGGTATGAGGGTAATCACGGATCTCGTCCAAGTTCAAAATCAGGTCCTGCAAAAGCGCAGAGTCCACCATCTCGTAGCCAGCCATAGGTAAGCCATCTAACCGAGAAGCGAAAAGGCCGCAAGATCACAGCTCTATTGCGCCGTCTACCCGATTTCGCTATCTCCACCCCGCCCGTGAAAGCACGCGATTCCGCCTTAGGGTTCCCATGGACACAAGTTTCCGGGGCTCACCAGACGCCGCCCGCTACCGACTCTGATCGCCGGCGCCGCCACGCATGGAAGCCGAACGATCGAAGATGGCTTCTCGCGGGCTGGGCGGCCTGCCTCTGTGCGGGTCTCGGTCTCGCAATCCCCTCCTCGGCGAGCGCCGTAGCCCCCCCTCTGATCGACCCCAGCTCCGACGCTGCTGCCGAGCCTGGCGCCAATGCGGATCCAGACGCGACTCTCACTCCGAGCGCCGACTCAGCGCCGGAGCCGGTCTTCAACGCGGGCGCAGCAGCAACCGGTGCCCGAAGTTCGGCGACTCCCGACGCCAGCCCCCCAGCGCCAGCGCCGACGACACCCACAGTCCTTCCTCGGCCCGCGACCACGGAACCCACGCTTGAAACTCCTGTAGCCGGCTCGGAACCCGTCGTAGATCCCGCGCCTATCTCGAAACTGGAAGCCAGCCGCAGTGTGCTTCCATTTTGGTTTAACCGGAAATACGACACCCACCACACGCGCGCACTGTCCCTACCCCCGCTCTTCATTCATCGCACTCCGAGCCTAAAGAACCCTGAGAAGCTCTTTCATCTCGACCCCACGCTCACGCTCGGTTTCTTCAGCAAGCGCAGTCAAAAGCGTCGTTGGATCAACCCCGCGGTGCTCTATTTTGGGGCGTTCAGTGATCGAAAAAGCTCGTGGGCAGCTCTTCCACTGCTCATGGGGTACAAACGAGTCGGCGAAAAATTCAACTTCGGCCAGTTCCCGCTCGCGTGGTGGTGGGGCAACAAACACGTCAAAAACTTGTTTGTCTTCCCCCTTCACTACCAGCAAAAAAACCCGACGGGATTTCACGGAATGAGTGGGTTGCTGGCCTGGTATGGCCACAAACATCTCGACGACAACGACCCGACAAACGATCGACGTTACGTCGTGGTCGCGCCCCTCTTTGTGCACCGGACAAAAGGACCCAAACGCATCAATGTCGCCCCACTCTACCTAAGCGGCCGCAATGATGAGAAGGGCATAAAATACCGCACGCTCTTGCCACTGTTCCATTGGCAGAGTCGAGAGTTCGGCAACCGCAAGGCGCTCTGGACCCCGCTTTGGGTCCGTCGTAGCGATCAGGCCCGCCGCAAACAATCCTGGTCGGTCCCGCTCGCGCTGAGCTTCGGTAGCAAGACCCCTGAGCGTGACATCGGTATGCTGACGCCGCTCGCCTGGCGTTCAGAAAATCATCTAGAAGGACGCAAGACTTGGCTGTTGGGCCCGCTCGGCCTCACAAAAGATCCGCGACAGATCAACAGCTGGGGCTTCCCGCTTTGGTGGAGATTCCACGATCTACGCAGCAACACGCGTCGAACCGCTCTCTTTCCCTTGTTCCATGCGCATCGCGGCCCCAGTTTCAAGCGCCTCGACACCCCGATTTTTTCGTGGCGCAGAGACCTCGCTACCCAAAAAACGACCGATGTCCCCGCGAAACGCGCCGCGACAGGTTTTGGGATCCATCCTCTGCTCAGCTACGCCGGGACCAAGCCCAACGGGCTTCGCTACCAGTTCTTGGCCGGCGGTCTATTTTGGAACTTCACACGCCCGGCCACAACCGACGGAGACCCAAAGGGTCGCCCGAACCAACGTTTTGGTATCGGCCCACTATTTTACGGCGCCCGTAGCGGCTCCGACCTTCACCTTGGTGCCCCTCCACTGCTGTCCTTCGCTGGACGCAAAGGCGACAAACGTTACCAGGTCATCACCCCTCTCTTTTGGCACGTAAACGACGCGGACCGCGAGCACGGTGGCGCGAATGCCCATGACACCTGGGTGCTCGGTCCTGCGTACTACCAGAAACGTTCAAAGGGCTTCAGATTCGGGATCCCCCCCCTGATCGTCGCGGCCAAAGACGAGTCCTATAACTATTGGATTGCCCCGCTCGCGCTCTCCGGCCATGTCACCGACAAGCAAGCGAACCGCGCCATCACGGTATCCCCATTCTATGTCAGCTCACGCTCTCCGGGCCAACGAACAACCGGTGCCGCCGCGATTTTCTGGGATATTCAACGTAAAGAATCGCGCCATAGCGCTCTTTTCCCCCTCTACTATCGCCGCCAGACCACCGATGACGCCGGGTCGAAGCGGGTCCTTACCCTCACTCCCCTCGGCGGAGCTCTCCGGCACTCGCTAGGAAACACCTGGGTCGCCGGACCTGTCTATCGAGAACACACGAAGACACGATCCGCATTCGGAATCCTGCCCCTCGTCTACCACGAAAATCGGCTCGCCGGCCCCAATCGTGGGTCAACCTCGGTCGTTGTCCCCCTGTACATCCGAGACCGCAGACCCCAGCGGGACTTGGACATGTTCACTCCTTTCGTGTGGCGAAGTCGTGTGCGCGGCGACAAGCCCTACACTGGACTTTCTGTCGTGCCCTTTTACTTTCGTATGCGCCAGCCTGGAGGCGTCGATGTCGACGCAGGGCTGCCCTGGTTTTACTCGCGCGACGCCACCCGCCAGACACACACCTTCCTCGCGGGCACATTCTTCCACCGCCTCACGCGAACACGACTGGATACAGGCCTCGCTCCACTCCTTTGGTGGTCCGATTCCGATACCACTCGACGATTGATCGCGCTGCCGCTCATCTTTCACAACAAGAATAAGCAGACCGGTGAGCACCTCACCGTCGGACTCCCCGTCTGGTTCGATCGCAAACATGCCAATGGAAACCGAACTTGGTTCGCATTTCCGTTTGTGATGGGTCTCTCAGGCCTGCACAACCACACACGATTCAGTGTGGTTGCCCCTGGCTTTTTCGACGTCAAGCGACTTCGCAAGAACTATCGTTTCACGGGCGTCATCCCCCTGCTGTTTCGACATCAAAAGTGCGGATTCCGCGAAGAGGATGATGCGCGCTGCCGCTACACGCTTTGGGGAAGCTTTCCGCTTTTCTTCGCCGGCAAGGATGGCTACGGACGACGAACCCACTCTTTCGGAGGGCTGTACTGGTACGACCGGGACACGAAGGGCCGAAAGCTGTTCACGCTCCTCGGCGGTGTCAACTACCGCCCCCAAGAGCGGCTGCAATGGTATGCCGGCCCGCTCTACCAAGACACGACGGCCACCCACAAGACCACCGCCCTCTTCCCCTTCTTCTTGCACAAGCGCCACCGCAGCGAAGACCGAAGCACAACCCTCGTGCTTCCGCCTTTGTACTTCGGTCAACATAAAGAAGACCGTCGGTGGTTTCAGGCCGCGCTCATGCTCTGGCACTTTCGGAGTCCCCACAAGATTACGACTGTGGTCTTGCCGCCACTTATCGGTCATCACCACGCGTACGCCCAACGCAAGGCCTTTTGGATCGCTCCGTTGTTCGTGCGCGACAACAATATGGCGAAGGACGAGGCATGGACCTCGGTACCTCCCGCGATGTTCATTCACCACCGCAAGGGCCCAAAGAATGCCGCCGTCCAGTTTCCCCTGCTTTGGCATTTCTCGAACAAAGAGAAGCAGCGCAAAGGAACGATCGGCGCATTTCTCTGGTACGACTTCACGAAGCAGGATCGCCGCTTCGCCATGGTTCCTGGCCTTTACGCCCATCGCTCGACCCCGGTCAAAAAGACACATGTGGTCGGCCCCGGCCTCGCCTGGTGGTCTCGAAACACCGAAAACGCTCCTCCTGCACGGGATTGGAAGGCACTCTTCGGAATCTTCGGAGGCGGGCGCGAGCTGGGCCAACGCTACATGACCCTCTTTGGGGCCCGGATTAACATCGGTGATCCTCTCCCTGCCAAGACCTTGGAAACAACAAGCCAAGCTTCCGAGACAGCGCCGCTCCCCCCCCACCGTCCTTGATCACTAAGGCCTGGGATCCAGAACGGTCTGGCGCCTAGCGAGCCGTTCGCGGTACGAGCTCAAATGTGCGCCTCAGTCGGGCACCGACTGGGATTCTTGAGTTCCCGCGACCAGATTCGGGGCCGGTCCGGGGCCGAATCTGGTCGACGACGGGGTTCACGTCCATGATCACGGCTTCGACTCCATCACTCAATCCGACGAACGGGCCCTATTCGGGGATAATCCGACGGAATGGTGTCCCTTGGTTCCACCGCCGGACTCTCAAGGTTTGACCCGACTTCGCCGATTGACCGCTCGTGGAGCGTACAAAACTTCAGCTTCCGCGCTGGTTCACGTGGCTCCTTCTCGCTGTGTGCACGGCCCCCTTCGCTCTTCAATGGGTCGGTATCGATGCCGGCTCACGAGAGTCGGCCTTCGCCCCGAATCACTCGGATGGGGTCGATCAACAATTCGACTTACTACGCGGCGCTTTTCACCACGTATTTTTGGAGTGGTCGGCAGTCATGATGGCCATTGTCACATGCGTGCTCGCCTTCGCTCACTATCGAATCCACCGCGACCCGATCACACCGATCATTGGCGTCGCGCTGTTGTGCGCCGGCTGCATGGACGCCTTCCACACCCTAGCAGCCACTCGAACCATTAGCGCCTCCGCACCCAATACGGACCTCATCCCATTCACATGGGCGATTTGCCGACTCTTCAACAGTTCGATTTGCCTTGTCGGTGTGTCCCTCGCGTTGTGGTCGACCGGCCGACACCGCAAGATCGGCAATCAGTCCATCACGCTCATTTTTATCAGTATCGGATTTGTGGCGATCGCTTGGGTCGTGATCCACTACGCAGCGACGTCCGAGGCGCTGCCGCGAACTCAGTTTCCGGATGCATTGATCACTCGCCCCTGGGATATCTATCCACTACTGCTCTTCATCGTCTGCGCTTTTGTTTTTGTCCGTCTCAATCGACGAAATCCAAGTCCTTTCACCCACGCACTTGTGCTCTCGACGATCCCAGACCTCGCGACTCAGATGCATATGGCTCTAGGATCCTCCGCACTCTTTGACCATCATTTTAACATTGCGCACGGCCTCAAGATCCTCGCCTACATTGTACCCTTTGCGGGGCTGTGTTTTCACTACGTACAGACCAACAAGGAACTGCTGCAGAACCAAGAAATCCTCCGCGAGAGCCTTATCCGATCCGAGCAACTGCAGCGGACAAAGTCCGAGTTCTTGGCGACCATGAGCCATGAAATTCGCACACCGATGCACGGTATCCTGGGATTCACCCAGCTCCTCTCCCAGGAAAATCTCAACAAAGAAGCCGCGGAATTCACCCAGACGATCAACGACTGTGCACAGGGCCTATTGACGATCATTAACGACATCTTGGATTTTTCGAAGATCGAGGCGGGCCAACTCACATTCGAGAAGCTCAATTTCAATCTGCGTGGTTCCTTGGAGAATACGGTACGCCTGCTTCAACCAAAGGCGGAAGAACGCAACATCGATCTCCGTCTCGAGATCGACGGAGACATCCCCGCTCGGCTGAACGGCGATTCCAACCGCCTGCGTCAGATTCTCGTCAATCTGCTCGGCAATGCGATTAAGTTCACTAAGAATGGCACGGTGACCCTGAGGGTCTCCGCCCATGAAGCGCCTCGTATCGCCCATGCCTGGTGCATAAAATTCGATGTCATCGACAATGGTATCGGTATGACCCCAGAACAAACTGAGAATCTTTTTCAAGCTTTCTCACAAGCAGATTCTTCCATCAGTCGAAAATATGGAGGAACGGGTCTGGGCCTGGCCATCAGCCAGCGTCTCGCGGGCATGATGGGAGGGACGATCGTCGTCGAGAGCCAGAGCGGTCAAGGATCGACATTTTCGTTCTCTGCAATTCTTCAACACAGCAACACTTCCATCGAGAATGATGAACGCACCGAGAGTGTTGAGTTCGAAAGCGGCGCCCGCCTCACGGTACTTCTCGCTGAAGACAATATCGTCAATCAACATCTCGGCATTCGTCTTCTCAAGAGCGTCGGTGTCACCGCAGATCTCGCAAGAAATGGTATCGAGGCAACCGAGATGGTTCGCAAAAAATGCTACGATCTGGTGCTTATGGATATGCAGATGCCCGAGATGAGCGGTATCGAAGCGACTCAGAATATTCGCGCAGAACGTGGAAATTTGCACCAGCCGGTGATTTTTGCCATGACCGCAAATGTCTCCGACGAGGCCCGTCTTGAGTGCGCGGCTTCGGGTATGGACGGTTTTCTAACGAAGCCGATCACCAAAGCGGAGCTTGCACATTGCCTGGAACAGGTAGCGCGACTGTCACTGTCCTCCGCAGCCTAACGAGAGTTGTACAAACGCTCACGCGGACACCAAAGCCTCGGTCCCCGAGAACTCTGGCCTCGATACTTTCGGTAATCGCATTGAGTGGAGCCGAACAATCAACTCTCAACCCGGAGCACGGCGTAGAATCTCAATCTTCTTGAGGCCCTCATCTTCAATTGGCCGGTCGTCATCGTCACGTAGGGTCGAGGCCATCGTGTCCGCGACCTCCACACCGGCCTCGTCACATTGACCGAAAATGGTGTGCACACTATCGAGGTTGGGTGCAGGTCCCAAAGTAATGAAAAACTGCGCGCTTCCCGTTGTCGGCCCGCCACGGTTTGCCATGCTGAGAACTCCCGGCCGATCATGGCGAAGATCGGAAATGTACTCGTCGACGATGACGTAGCCAGGATTCCCCATCCCGGTCCCCGTCGGATCTCCCCCTTGAAGGATGAAGCCCGGGATCACTCGATGAAAGATCGTGTCGTCGTAATACCGGCGTGGTGCCCAGCGGTCGTTGTCCGTGTCGAAAACGGGTCGCAGCCCCCGGGCCAGAGCCACAAAATTGGCGACGGTGTTCGGTGTGCGCTCTTCAAAGAGCTCGCAAGCGATCACCCCCCGAGCGGTATAAAAATCTGCCCACAAGGTGCCATCTTCAGGTCCAGAAAGTCCGGCGAGCGCGTCAGCCAGGGCAAAGGGGCCGGGAATCGGGTCGCCCTGCACTTCATTGAACCGACGCAGCTCGTCGTCGGTCATGCCGACTGGGGGCGGTTCGCCCTTCTTGTAGGCCGCAGCCTCGCTCTCCTCGCTTGCCCCTGTCGGTGGCTCCTGGGCCTCGGTGGCCCCTGGAACGGGGTCCTCGGCCACCGCGACTTCCTGTGCGACGAGCTCCTCCGGCAAGGCTGGCGGCGTGTGGAAGACGCAGGCACTCGCTAGCAATGAGAGCGGGGCTACGACTTGCGCGGCACGTGCGAAGTGCGCAATCTTGTTTGTCGGCTTTTTCGTCACGTTGGGATCTGCGCTTCTACCCGCGCCATGGGGCACGGGGCCAAAAAGCGGGCCTGCGGGTTGGGCGGATGGGCCAATCATCTGCCGCCGCAGGTTGGCTTTCCCCAGAGCGCTTGACAAGCCCCTATCTCCGGGTAAAAAGACGTTCCGGTCGAGCACGACCACCTCCGACGTTATGGCAAATCATAAGCAAGCAGAGAAGCGTAACCGCCAACGGATCAAGCGACGGGCACGCAACCTCGTCCACCTCGGCATGATGCGCACCAGCATCAAGCGAGTTCGCAATGCGCTCGCAGACAACGAGATCGAAGCCGCCAAAACTGCGCTACCTTTGGCTGTCCAAGCCATTGGCAAGGCCTGCTCGAAGGGCGTCGTTCACAACAACACGGCCTCGCGCTACATCTCCCGTATCACGCTCGCAGTCAACAAGGCCACCGCAGCCTAATTTCTACGTTGCTCGACAAAAAAAGGCGCTCCGCAATCCTCTGCGGCGCGTTTTTTTTGTGCCGGATGAAGACGGTCTTCCTACACCCGTGGCGCCACGTGAGGGAGAACGCCGCAAACATCCATGACCCACCGTTGCATCACCAGGTAGGGTGATTCATACGCAAGCTTCGAGCCCCCTTTTAGGTCCCGATCGAGCCGGGCCAGCCCCGCGTACGCGAGGCGCAGGCGGGCCTCACCGAGGGTCCTCGCCTGGCTCTCGAGCTTACGCAGCGCGAAGGGACGGAGGCCCAAGGCCTTCGCAGGGTCCTCCGCGCTGACAACCACGAAAAGTCGCCGCATGTGCCAGAGCAGCATGCCCATCAGGCGCAATGCGGTGCCCGGATCTTTCTCGCCCGTCGAAAACATACGTGCCAGCAAGGCGAGTGCCGCAGAAGCGTCCCGGTTGCCGATCGCGTCCGTAAGATCAAACACGTTGGCCTCTCTCGTGGTGACGACGACGGCATCAACATGTTCACGTTGCACCGGGCCCTCTGCGTAGGCCCAGGCCCTTTCAAGGGCGGGTATCAAGTCTCCCATTTTTGGCCCGACCGCCGAAACCAGAGCTTGGGCGGCATCTCGCTGCAATGGGATCTTTCGCCGACGCGCTGCTGCGATGAGCATCGAGATCGCGTCGGCATCGTTCGCCACCTGAAAACGTATCTCGAGGACTTGCGGAGCTTTTTTGGCGGCCTTCACCAGCTTGGAGGTCCCCTTGATCCCGGTGCTGTGAATCAACAAAATCGCACCAGGGTTCGGCTCCGCCATGTAGTCCATCACGGCACGAACAGCATCGTCTCGACGTGATTCGGGGCTTGCTGGCACCGCCTCGTCATCCCGAGACTTGCGTCGATGCGCCCCGAACTCTTCGGGCGAAGCAAGCTCCACCAGCCGATGCTTCGCCATCACGGGAAGCTGACCACATGCATTCAAGACCCTCGAAGCCGCCCCGAGGTAGCGCGCGTCAAAGGTCTCGTGATTGAATGCATCCATGCCCGAGTCCACGCCCTCAGGATGCAAAATCGCCTGCCGCAGGCCTCGCAGCGCCTCGCTCAGCGCCCCATGGTCTTCCCCCCACAGTAGATAGACCGGCGCGAAATCGCCAGAGGCCAATACCAGGGGATCCTTCACAACTAGGAGCTCGGGTCCTTACGCTCGAAGGTTGCAACACATTCGACCTCAGACGTCATGGGCATCATATCAAACACCTTCACGCCAAGACATCGAAAGCCATGTTCGACCAGATAACCGATGTCCCGAGCGAGGGTCGCGGGGTCGCATGAAACATAGATGATCCTTTCGGAAGCGACCGCGGCTAAATCTGCGCAGGCATCGCGGCCAAGACCTCCCCGCGGAGGATCGATGACAATCCGCCGCGAACGTCGCCCTTTCTTGGCCATTTGCTGAAGCATCACTTCTGCCCGCATGAGAACGGCATCGATTCCGCTATTCGACCCTAGCTCTCGAAGAAGCCGAGACAGGGCAGCATGGGACTCAGTGTCGCTATCGACGGCCGTCACCCGACGGGCAGCCTCAGCCAGGCGCCGAGTGAAATTCCCGGCGCCCGCATACAACTCCAAGACCGCCAGACCCTCAGCCCGCGACTCCGCTACGACATGGTCCACCAGGGCCGCGTTTTGAGCGGCTTGTGCCTGAGCGAACGCAAAGGGTCCCGAATAGACAGGCCGTACTCCGGGCCCACCGTCGATCTCGAGATGCTCCTGGCCGTAGCGAGCTCGCTTCCGGCCGCCACGAACTGAAATGCCCACAAGCTCCTTATCGAGAATCGCGGCGACGGCTTCGCCCAGGCGCACGGAGGGCCGTACCCCTGGCAACCCAAGCACGACCTCGTGCCCGTTGCTGAGCGCGAGCACCTCTCCCTTCGCAGGCAAGAACTCGGCCAGGCCTCGAAGGTGCTGGAGGGCACGGTCGATGGGAGCCTCGAGGACAGGGCAATGCTCCAGATCGACGATCGACTTTGACCTTGGACGGTGAAAACCCAACACGAGAGACGCGGTCTCTCCATCTTTCATCGTCCGGACATAGTGCATGCGAGCCCGCCTGCGATAGCCGAGCGTGGTCGGACTGGCGACCACGGGCCCGACCGGTGCGGGAAGTCGCCGCAACTGGCCCGCCACAATATCTCGTTTCAAACGAGGCTGAGCCGCGGGGTCCACATGCTGCCAGTTGCATCCGCCACACTCGTGCGCACGAGCACACGGTGCCTCGACCCGCTCGGGTGCCGGCGTCACGACCTCGACCAGCCTCCCCTCAAAGAAGCGCTTGGTCTCGCGCGTCGCCTCGGCCACCACGGTCTCCCCTTGTAAAGTCCCCGGCACGAACCACACGCGGGCGTCGCCTTCGCTACCCTCCGGTGCGACGGTGTCGTCGTGTTGCGGGCGGCCGAGGCCAGCGCCGCCATGGGCCATTCCAAATATTTCGAGTCTTCGACGTTCTTCCACCAGGAGTGTCCTCTTCGGCGGACCTTAGCAGAGGGCTCAGCAGCCTGCCTTGAGCGCGACAATCGTCTCGACGAAGTCTTTGAAACCACGCCATCCACCCCCCTTGCCCATCCTTCCAACAGCGTCGAGCCCGCCTATCGCCAGGGGGTTCGTAAAATACGCGACTTCGCGCTGCGAGCGGCGATCGCCCAGCCACCCGGTCCCCCAGCCAAGGAGTCGAAGTTCGACAGGATCGAGGCCCGGCGCGACGGCGCGAATTGGGAGGACCGAAAGGACCGGCCCACAAACACCAACCGTACGCCTGCCCTCAGGCCAATGCGGCTCTTCCCGAGCGGGCTGGAGATCTGGAGATGCGGCTTCATCCGCAAGGCTCATCGCGCGCACACAAAAAGCAACAAAAGTTGTCACACCTTGGCCATCTCGCACGACATCTCTCTAGACGGCAAAGGAACGCAATGACGAGAATCAGCAACGCGAGACCAAAGAAACTTTTGACCCAACTCATATTTTGGTTCGCGAGGCGGGAACTCGGCATGGTTCCCACATCGATAAAAATTTCCGCACATCACAAGAGAGTACTGTGTGGACAGGTGGCGATGGAACAAGCGCAAGCCGGGGCAACAATGCTCGACTCGGCGCTCAAGGCCCTCGTTGAGATCCGTGTCGCCACCCTGATCGGCTGCCCGTTCTGAATCGATATCGGTTCTGCCGTGGGCAGAAAACATGGGGTCAACGACCGCAAACTCATGGCGCTCGACCGCTATGAGAACGATACCGCGTTTGCCGAAAGAGAACGCATCTGCCTGCGCTATGCCGACGGAATGGCGCAGACGCCTGTCAATGTCTCGGAGACTCTTTTCGCTGATCTAAAGTCTGAGTTTTCTGAAACGCAGATCATCGAACTGACCTCGGTCATCGCCTGGGAAAACTATCGAGCCCGGTTCAATCACGCGCTCGGTGTCACGAGCGATGGTTTCAGCGAAGGGGCATTCTGTCCACTCCCCCTCTCCTTGCTCCCCAATCGCTAACTCGCGTAGGGTCTAAAAATGACAAAAGTCGACCTTTTTGCGCAGCATCGCGGCCGCCTTTTTGGCATGGCCTACCGCATGTTGGGCAGCGTATCCGACGCTGAAGATGTGGTGCAAGAAACTTTTCTGAGCTGGCATGAAGCAAATACGACACAAGTAAAGTCGCCCGACGCCTACCTTTCGACGCTCGTGACCCGACGAAGCATCGACCGCCTACGCCGGCTGAAGGTACAGCGTGAACACTACGAAGGTCCGTGGTTGCCAGAACCTATTGTGTCTACCCTTGGCCAACCGCACGAAGCCTCAGTTCTGGCGGACTCGCTTTCGATCGCTTTTTTGATCGTGCTTGAGCGCCTCAACCCCCTCGAACGTGCAGTCTTTCTTCTCTACGAAGTCTTTGATCTCAACTACGTCGAAATTTCAGAAATCATCGAAAAAAGTGTCATCAACACCCGACAAATTGCACGTCGGGCCCGCGAATCAATCGCCCACGATCGCACTCGGTTTACCGCCACGAACACGCAGCACCAGGAAATGACCCGCCGTTTTCTGCAATCAATCGCAAACAGCGATGTGTCGGACTTGGTCGCGCTGCTTGCGGATGATGTCACCGTCTGGAACGACAGCGGAGGCAAGGCACGTGCAGCTCGCTTTCCTATCCACGGCGCCAACCACGTCGCTCGCTATTGTCTCGGCCTCGCAAAAAAGCAGTCGAGCGCACTCGACTCTCTTCCCGTTTCAGTCAACGGTCAACTGGGTGTGCTCAGCAGCCACAGCGGCTTTGCCCATGCCATCTTGGTGCTCGGGGTCGACAACGGACTCATCACGGGCGTGCATGTCATGATGAATCCCGAGAGGTTCTCCGGGATCGTCCCCGAACTCTTGAGTTCGCGCTGACTGTCCCTCGCTAAGGACCGTCCAAGTTCACCGCCCCCTAGATCATCCGCCAATTCCAGCTACTATCGATGGATGAGCACATCCGTGGATTTCTTTGTCATTGGCGGAGGTTCGGGCGGCGTTCGAGCCGCTCGCATCGCAGCGGGACACGGGGCATCGGTGATGATTGCCGAGGAGAGTCGCTACGGTGGGACCTGCGTAATTCGTGGGTGCATTCCTAAGAAATTTTTCGTCTATGCCTCCGAGTTTTCTCACAAGATTGAAGACGCGCCCGGCTACGGCTGGACTCTAGAGGGAAAGTTCGATTGGGAGCTCTTGCGCACCAACAAAGACGTCCAAATCGACAGACTCAACGGCATCTACATCAACATGCTCAAGAAAGCCGGAGTCACAGTCCTCGATGGCAAAGCCAGCATTCGATCGGCTCATGAGATTGAAGTGAACGGATCTATCTACCACGCCAAGACGATCTTGATCGCCACCGGTGGTCGTCCCGTTCCACCATCGATTCCGGGAGGCGAGCATGCCATCACCTCCAACGAAGCCTTTGACCTAAAAAAGCTGCCTAAACGGATGACCATTGTGGGAGCCGGATACATCGGGCTCGAGTTCTCCAGCATTTTTCAGGGCATGGGCGTCGAGGTCACCCTCGTACACCATCGCAAGGAGGCGCTACGTGGTTTTGACGAGGATATCCGTCATGAGGTCACCTCAAATCTCCGCAAGAATGGGGTCAACCTTCTTTTCGAGACCTCGATCGAGCGTATTGAACCAAGCGAACAGGGCAACGGACTGCGCTACCAGTGCAGTGCCGGCGACTGGCACGAGACCGATGCCGTGATGTACTCGATCGGAAGGCGCCCCAACACCGACACCCTCGGTCTCGACGAGGTCGGCATCCAAACAGGCGAGCGCGGTGGAGTGCTTATCGACGACTACGGTCAAACAAACATCGACAACATCTACGCGGTCGGCGACTGCACCGATCGCCTTCAACTCACCCCGGTGGCCGTACGAGAGGGCCACTCGGTCGCCGACAACCTCTTTGCCGATCTTCCCGAAAGGCGACCGCTGCATCACGCCACCGTACCTACCGCGATATTTTCGCAGCCGCCCGCGGCCACCGTGGGTCAAAGCGAAGCGCAAGCCCGCGAGGACGGAGAGGTCCTCATCTATCGCAGTCACTTTCGCCCTCTCTATCACACGATGACAACTCGCGACGAGAAGGTGATGATGAAACTCGTCGTCGACAAGGCCAGCCGCCGAGTGCTCGGCCTACACATGGTGGGCGAAGGCGCTGCCGACATCGTCCAAATTGCAGCCATCGCCATCGGCATGGGCGCCACCAAAGCCGACTTCGATCGAACTGTGGCTCTGCATCCCAGCACCTCGGAAGAGTTCGTCCTCATGCGCGAGCCTGTGTGAGTATGATCGGCTTCCACGGCCCCCCCCTTGGAGTGGCCCCTGGCTCGGCCGCACCATTCCCCCAAAGGAAACCGCATCTCGAATCAACACTCCCAACTCAAGCCCGCAACCGACGAAAGGCAGCGAAGGTTCCCCCCCCCCCGAGCAAACGACCCGGACGGCGCCCCGGTGCACGCTCAAGAATCGACTGTCGTGGCCGACTCACGGCTCTTAGACCGCACCCTGCGCTCGTCTTGCCCACGCTTCCTTTGCGACTTTCATCCCGTACCCTTGGACAAGATATCGGTTCTACGCACGACGTCGTCGCCGCCAACAGCGAACGCCCCACCCCGCTGCGAGCAAGAACAAGCCACCACCCAACAACTGAGCCCAGGCGGATATCTGGACGATCTTCGCCAGCAATCCAGAATGATCGGCACCGCTCACAGGCGTCTGTCCCGTGACCTCACCGATATGAGACAGCAGGCTCACGGCCAAGCTCCCGCTAGGAATGACCTGATGGCATCCGACACAAGCATTTTCCCGGTCGAGGGCCTGACGCTGCTTCGCGCTCAGCGGCCCGGAGTCTTTGAAGTGATGCCCTACAGTCTGGAGCTGTTTTCCATCGCGGGTAACCACCGCGGACCAGTCTTGAAGGCCTTCCAGGGCCTCGATCTGAGTCTTGGCGCCCGCAGGGATGACTTTCCCGTCGGCGGTCGCCAAGTCAACGACGGTTGCCTTGTCCAGCCGTCGCGTGCCTCCGATCCCATAGCCGGCCGCTTTCGCCGACCCATGGCACGACTCGCAGCTTCGGCTCTTGCCGGTTGTGTGTGGCTGCACCGGGCTCATGTCGAGGCTGATCTGCCCCTCAGCCCCCGCACCTTCGGTGCCGGCCGCGGTACGAAATATCTTGTTGCGCACAATCGTCTCGCCATCGGCCCCGATCACCGTCGCTGACACCTGGCACCCTGGGACGATCGGTGTGACACGACCTTCTCCGTTCACGCCGAGAGGTGGATTCTCCCATCGCATGTACGAGCGCAATTCACGAACTTGCCCGGCGACATAGGTGTCGTAGCCCTCTTCGCTGCGGTCGCGCTGATGAAGCAACTCACGGTGTTTTTCGCCCGCCGCGACCCAGTCGAACGACCGTTTCCCCGCGGAAAAATCAACTTCAACGTGGCAGCCGTAGCACTGCGGAGCCCAGCTCGAATGGCAGGCATAGCACTCCATGGTCTCCATGTGCGCGGGGGTGTGAACCATGGCGGTGGCGCCCTCGGGCGAGAGCCCACCTCGCTCAGTGATCGCCCGCAACGGTTCCAGATCGAGCACCTTGCCGCCCGCCGTGTGCACAAGCACTCTATCGCCGCTGCGGACGACCTCCGGCAGGGGGTTCCCGCGGGCGCTACGCAGGTAACCGTCTCGCGGGTCGGCAGGCGCACCGCGCTCCAGGTGCGCAGGCAAGGTTGTCGATACCCCTCGTGCCGGCCCTGTGGCCCGATCACCTCGGCCATCTTCATCGCCATATCCGAGCGGAAGCTCCCACGGAAAAGCCGTGGGGGTGCCGTGACAGTCGCTACATTCGATTTCGATCGGACCCAGGTTCGCCGCCGCAATAAAGCCGTCGCCGTGCACATCATTCGAGGTGTGACAGTCCTGACAGAGCATGCCAATTTTGAAATGAACATCCTGCTCCATCGCAAGATAGTGCTTGGTATGAAGACCGGGCTGCCCGCCGCCTCCCTCGCTGTAGGGCGAATCCCAGGCTTTCTCCATCAGGCCTTGGTAGCTCACACCAATCCGCTTGCCACGATTGTGACACGTTGAGCAGGTCTCAACGGGGATGCCAGTGTAGGTCGTGTCACCCACAGTGACCTTCGCCTCGCGGGTGGCCTGGATGCTATGCACCAAGGGCACCCCGGTTTTTCCCAGCATCGTCCGGTCTTTGCCCTCGTATTTGCCCTCGTTTCCGTACGGCATGTGGCAGGCGCCGCAGCCCATGCCACGAAAATCGCCCCGCCGCTGCCGACCTTTCACACCGAGGTGGCAGCGCTGGCACTCGGCCCGCAAGTAGGTAAATGCGGTCTCCGAAGGGTCGACCTCCAAAGAACCATCGGGCTCAGGTTTGGGTGCCGGCGGCAGCGCCTCGTGTCGGTCGACAAAGACCTGCGGATGCTTCGCTGTCTTGGCCTCCATATAGGCCCGATAGTCAGCGGTCCCGAGCCGCGCATGGGGATCCTCGGGGTTCTCCGTGGCGTAGTTTGCCCAGGTGTGCTCGTAGTCCTTGGCGAGTCCGAAGGACCAAGCGGTACCTTGAATTTTTCCGGCCTCGGTCATCATCAGGCTGTTCCACTGGGCCGTCACCAAGTCGCCATGGCACTGACCACAGCTGTGGCGGTTGACCCAGGGTGACGCGGGATCGGGGTAGTAGTCCTCGGGCCCCCCAGCCCCGGTCAACGAAGTGGGAGCGCCACGATGCGCGCCCTCGGTCTCACTCGCGTCGGGGTCACCTCCGTGGCACACGATGCAGCCATCCGGGTCACCGTGCTCGACACCCAACTCGAGAATCTCCAGCATCATGTCGCTGTCTAAGGCCCGAATTGCCTCGATCTCGCCATGGCAAGCAAGCTGTGTACACCCGTCGCCAGACCATGATGGCGGTGCATCCGGTGTCGGTAGAACGGACGCAACAACACGACTCGGATCTCCAGAGGTCGCTGCCGAAGCCTGACCGTGTGGAACTGAGCCAGCGGGTTTACGAGAATCTGCGCCACAACCCGGCGACGCCACGCAGAGCAGCCCCAGAACAGCAAGTCTACCGATGCCGGGGCGCGTCAGCGCTGCGTGGCCGTTCTTCATGAACGACCCTACAAAATGCGGCGCCAAAAGAAAACTCGTCCCTCGAAGCCGCTCCGCGATCAACCTAGACGTCAGTAAACCGAGAAACGATCCCGCGCCCGATCACGATCCGCTGGATCTCGCTGGTGCCTTCGTAAATCCGTGTAACACGGACATCGCGAAGATAACGTTCGATGGGATACTCCCGTGAGTACCCGTTTCCACCAAGAATTTGGAGCGCCCGATCGCAAACCTGAAACGCCCGCTCTGAAGAGTACAACTTGGCGATCGACGCTTCCCGCGTGAACGGTTTGCCCCTTTCCTTGAGTGAAGCGGCCTTGAGCACCAGTAGACTCGCGGCTTCAAGTTCAGTCGCGCTATCGGCGAGCATCCATTGAATCGCTTGAAATTTTGCGATTGGGCGGCCGAACTGTTCCCGAGTGCTGGCATACTGGGCCGCGAACTCCAGGGCGGCCTGACCGATACCCAGCGCCAGCGATGCGATGCCAATCCGACCACCGTCGAGAGCCATCATCGCTATCTTGAACCCCTTGCCCTCCTCGCCCAGCAGAGCGTCTTTTCCCACTCGCACCTCATTGAAATCGAGGGCTGTCGCAGTGCTCGCGTTTTGGCCCATTTTCTCTTCCGGCTTACCCCGGACAAGCCCCGGAGCATCACCGTCGACGAGAAAACACGAGATCCCATGGGCCCCGGGCTCCTTCGATGTCCTGGCCCACACGACAAAAAGCTTCGCGTGGGTTCCGCTCGTGATCCACATTTTCGAGCCGTTGAGGACCCAGCCCTCCTCAGTCGCGGTCGCCGTGGTCTTCATCGCACCAGGATCGCTGCCCGCTCCAGCCTCCGACAGCGCAAAACCTCCGACAATGTATTCGCCGGAACAAAGCCGAGGGACATGTTGCTCTCTTTGTTGTGACGTGCCGAAGGCGACGATCACCTCGGCGACCATGTTCGAAACCGTGATCCCAACCGTGGTTCCGGCGCAACCACGCGCCAGCTCGGTGGCCGCGAGGCTATAGGCAACAGCCCCTGCCTCGACCCCGCCGAGGGCCGTGGGGACGTTGATTCCCAAGAGCCCAAGCTCCGCGGCCTCTCGCGTCGAATCGAGTGGAAAGGTCTTGCTGCGGTCGTATTGCGCGGCACGGGGCGCGAGAATCCGCGCTGTGAATTGGCGCGCGCTGTCGCGAACCATGACTTGTGTCTCGTCCGGCGTAAAATCGAGCATATACTAGTCCGTCCGCGTGTCTAAGAATCGAGAGACGCTACCAGGCCTCGCCAATTTGGGCGTTGTAGGTGTGTGTGTACTTAACTTCGGGAGGCGGATCGAACTCCCACTGCAGCAACGACTGCTCAAGACACTGCTTAAACGACGGAGCTTTGCGCGGAGCCGCTCCACCTGCGCTGACATATTTGCCATCTGCGTTCGGGGTTCGGCGCTCTTCGATGTCCATACTCAGGACCCGGGCCGACGACACAACACCAGAGGTCTCGATCGTAAATTCAACGGTGAAAACACCCGCGAGCCATCGATTCTCGAGCTCATCCATATCGGCTTCGAGACAGCGTTCGAAATCCGTATCGTAGACCGTACGAATGGTGTCGTCGATCGCAGCTTGTGTCCGCGGGTCGATCGCGGCCCCCTGGTCCTCGTGCTCCGGAGACGCATCAACGGTCTCAATGTCGTCGATATACTTGTTGTTCTCGTATCGAGACGCGATCGCTGCGTTACTCGTGGAGTTCTTTTCGAGCTTACTTGCGCAAGCCGAGAGCGACAACAGAGCCGCAACACAGGGGGCGATGAAGATGGCGTTTTTGTGCATGAGAACCTTGATCAACTCGGCCTAGCTATAGGCCTGTAGCACCGACGAGGCTATCACCAAGCGCTGTATCTCGCTGGTTCCCTCGTAAATTTCCGTGATTTTTGCGTCTCGATAGTGGCGTTCAACTGGATACTCGGTGCAGTAGCCGTTCCCACCAAAGATCTGCACAGCATTTTTAGCGACCTTGTTCGCCACCTCAGAGGCCATCAACTTCGCCATCGCCGAAGCCGAGGAGTGCCGTTTCCCTGCCGCTTTGAGCGACGCCGCCCGAAACGTAAGCAGGCGTGCCGCTTCGATCTCGACCTCCATGTCTGCCAACATGAACGATATCGCTTGGTGCTTGGCAATCGGTTTGCCAAAGGTCTCTCGCTGACACGCGTAGGTCGCCGCCGCCTCGAAGGCCGCACGCGCGATGCCGAGCGCCTGCGCGGCGATGCCAATCCGCCCACAGTCGAGCGTGGACATCGCTACTTTGAAACCATCGCCCTCGCCAAGCAGGCGCTGGTCCGCGGAGACATGGTGATCTGAGAAAAACACCTGACACGAATGACTGCCGCGGATGCCGAGCTTGTCATCTTTAGGCGCACAAGTGATCCCCTCGGCCTTCATGTCGACCACAAAAGCCGAAATCCCATGATGACCTTGATCAGGATCCGTCATGCAGATGAGTATTCCAGCATCGGCCTGAGGGCCGTTGGTGATGAAATTCTTAACGCCATTGATGACGTAACCATCTCCGGACCGCACCGCCTTGGTCTGCTGCGCGGCCGCATCAGAACCCGCGTTCGGCTCGCTTAGCATGAAACAGCCCAGCTGTTCGCCCAATGCCAAGGGCCGGAGCCAACGCTCTTTTTGCGCATCGGAGGCGAATTTTCGCAGCGGGTCACAAACGAGCGAGTTGTTTACACTCATGATTACGCCCGTGGACGCACACGCTGCGCAAATTTCCTCCATCGCCAAGACGCTGCAAATGGGGTCGAGACCCGCTCCGCCCCATTCGTCTTCGACCTCGACCCCCAACAGCCCGAGCTCTGCCATTTGGGCCACAAGCTCCTTTGGAAACCGCGCGTTTCGGTCGATCTCGACCGCCGCCGGCCGCACCACACGGTCGGCAAAATCCCGGGCCATCTCCAGCACGGCCTGTTGTTCTTCTCCCAGCTCGAAATCCACGATAGCCTTATCTCCCCTCAAATTTAGCATCACGCTTGTCTAAAAATGCGCGCATGCCCTCGCTTTGATCTTCTGTTGTGAACAGGGCGGCGAAGCCCTCGATCTCGATCTGATTGGCTGCCTCAAGCGGGAGCTCTGCCCCACGATGAATCACCTGCTTGGCGGCGGCCACAGCCAGCGGCCCCATGGCCGCGATCCCCTCGAGGGTGCTGACCGCGACCTTGACAACGGGCTCGGTGGTCATCCTCCGAGGCTTACCACCTACGGGATCCGTCTCGATCAATTCGTGGGCAACAATCCGGTTCACGAGCCCGATACGATAAGCTTCGTGGGCGTCAATGACCTCTCCTGTGAGGCACATCTCCAAGGCCCGAGCCTTGCCGACCCGCCGGAGCAGACGTTGTGTGCCCCCGAAACCGGGGATCACCCCCAATTTCACCTCTGGTTGGCCGAAACGTGCCCGGTCGCTCGCGTAGATAAAATCGCAAGACAGTGCGATCTCGCAGCCACCACCGAGCGCAAATCCACCGACGGCAGCGATGACCGGCACATGAAGCGCCGCAATCATCTCCCCCAGAGCATGCCCCTGGCTAGCGAACACCAGCGCGTCCGACTCTCCCAATTCCGCCATGGCTGCAATGTCCGCACCCGCAATGAAGGCCTTGTCACCGACTCCGGTGATCACGACCCCTCGGACGGATCCCGTTCCGTGAGGCTGCTGAGCGACCTGATCAATCGCGTGGGCGAGGTCCCTCAAGACCGCGGCATTGAGAGCGTTTAATACCTCGGGGCGATTGACACGAATCACCCGCACCGCTCCTCTGTCTTCGATTTGAAGGGTTTCGTAGGCCATCGCTGTCCGTTATCTCTTGGCGTAGGGGTAAAAACCTCTACCGGTTTTTCTGCCGAGCCATCCCGCTGCGACATGCATCCGCAAGTTGTTGGCGGGACGGTATTTGTCGTCACCGAGCTGGCTATGCAAGACGTCGGCGATAGCCAAACACGTATCGAGGCCAATGAGGTCGGCCAGCTCGAGGGGACCCATAGGATGATTGAGGCCGAGCTTCGCGCCGGTATCGATATCTTCTGCGCTGCCAAGCCCCTCCTGCAGCGCAAAACAAGCCTCATTGATCAGCGGTATCAAGATGCGATTCACGAGGAAGCCGGGTGAATCCTGGCTCGTGATGAGCGTTTTTCCCATCTTCGTGGCGAGCGCAACGGTCGCGTCGTAGGTCGCGTCGCTCGTCGGCAGGCCACGAATCAGCTCGACCAATTTCATGACCGGCACCGGGTTCATGAAATGCATCCCGACGACCTGACTGGGACGCGACGTGGCGGCGGCCAACAACGTGATGCTGATCGATGAAGTGTTTGTCGCCAACACCGCGCGGCTCGGTAGCGCCGCGTCCATCGCAACAAAGAGTTTTTTCTTCAGCTCGAGGTTCTCAGTGGCGGCTTCGATAGCGAAGTCGACGTCGGAAAAAGCCTCAACACTATCGACAGCTTCGATCTTCTCCAGCGCAATCGCTCGGGCGCGGGCCTCGAGTTTCCCCTTCTCGACCGAGCGCGCCATGAACTTTGCTATTTTCGATTTTCCGGTCTCCGCGGCTTCGCGGCTGACGTCGGCCAAGAGGACGCGATGGCCTGTCAACGCCGCAACGTGGGCGATCCCACCTCCCATTTGCCCAGCCCCAAGAACTCCAATCGTCTCGATTTCGCTCATTCGACTTTCTTTCTCTCGGACCACGCCCAGCGAATATTCGCTGGGACCGTAGACAACGAGGCCATAGCCTGCGCTAGCGCTCCACCATTACCGCGACCGCTTCACCGCCGCCGATACATAGGGTCGCCACTCCCAGCGATTTTCCGTCCTGTTCCATGGCATAGAGCAGGGTTGTCAAAATACGAGCGCCGGTGCAACCGATCGGGTGGCCCAGGGCGACGGCCCCACCGCGTGGATTGATCCGCGCGCTGTCGATCTCCAGCTGGTCTTGGTTGACTAGAGCCACCACCGAGAAGGCCTCGTTAATTTCCCAATAGTCCACGTCCCCGACGCTTGTATTTGTCGCCTTGAGCAGTGCACGCACAGCACCAACCGGCGCCGTCGTGAACCACTCAGGGGCTTGCGCGAAGCTAGCGTAAGCACGCAGCGTCGCCAAAGGTTTCAACCCGCGACGCTTCGCTTCGTCCTTTGACATCAACACCAGCGCGCTGGCTCCGTCGTTCAGCGTCGATGCATTGCCAGCGGTGACGGTACCATCTTTTTTAAACGCTGGACGTAGACTCGGAAGCTTCTCGACATTTCCGCGAAAAGGCTCCTCGTCGTCTGAAACGACAACGGGGTCCCCCCGGCGCTGGGGCACTTCGACAGGCACGATCTCTGCCTTGAAGGCACCGTCGGTCACGGAAGCTCGCGCGCGGCGATAGCTCTCGGCAGCAAATTCGTCTTGCCGCTCGCGAGAGATGCCACAGTCGGATGCGCAAATCTCCCCCGCATTGCCCATATGAAAATTATTGTACGGGTCCCATAGACCGTCGTGAACGAGACCGTCTGTCAGCTCTCCGTTGCCCAGCCGATAGCCGGTGCGCGCCTGCCTCAGTAGAAACGGCACTTGAGACATGCACTCCATGCCGCCCGCAACGACGATCTCTGCATCCCCGGCCTTGATGGCTTGTGCACCCATCATCACGGATTTCAAACCCGAGCCACACACCTTGTTGAGAGTCACGCACCCGACAGAGTCTGGGATACCTGCGGCCTTGCTGGCCTGTCGCGCAGGCGCCTGACCAGCCCCGGCGGGCAGTACCATGCCCATCAAGACCTCATCGACATCGCTTCCGAGGACCTTTGCTCGGGCGAGCGCCTCACGGATGGCTATCGAGCCCAACGTGACAGCCGGTACAGACGCCAATGCGCCTTGAAAACTTCCGATCGGGGTGCGAGTGGCGCTGACGATAACAACTTCACGGGACATGGAATCTCTCCTCACCACCGCCCCGGTGGCCGATGTGACGCGGCTCGGAAACACTCGTCTGACGGTTGCTAGGTGCCGCTTACCACGGACCCGGACAGGTTCCAACCGCAGCGAACTGCGAATTTTTCACGGCGGTGCTCGAAGCCCCAACGCCCTCGTCGCTGCAAGCCCTCCGAGCAAGCCGGCGCGGGCTTGCAGCGGAGTGAAAACCAGGGTAGACGCCCCTCCTTGTCCGGATGAGGCCCCGCCGCTGCGGGACCGGTCTCGGTCACTCCCCTGCTGGGGTAGCTCAGCTGGTTAGAGCGGAGGATTCATAACCCTCAGGTCGGCGGTTCAAGTCCGCCCCTCAGCACCGAACCGGGGCCTTTGGGCCCCCGATGTTCAAAGACTCGACCCGTACGCTCAACGTCTAGAGCTCGGGAGCGGAGGCAGGCGAGGCGGTCACGCTTTGTCGCGACCGCCTCGCCACGGTTGATGGCGCTCAGGGTGCTTCGTCGCGCTCTTTGCGAGACTTCTGTAGGCAATCCCCAGGATCGCCAACAGCCCCCCACCCGAAACCATCCCATAGGTCAGGAAGCCGATGAAGCTTTCGGATCCGTCGATTCGAAACGCATCTTCGACGATCATTTGGCCAACGATAAACGTCGACAACGCGACAAAGGTCACCTGTCCCGCGAAACGCCGGCGTTTGCGAACGAAGAGCGCGACCACGACCCCAAGCAACGCGACGACCATCGCGTAAAGCGTTGCGGGATGTACCGGCAGGCTCTCAGCGGTTGATCGAGACAACTGGTTCAAGAAATCCGCGTGATACGCGTACGCCGGGGATCCCGGCGGATAACGAACCCCAAGGGCAAAGTCGGCATCCACGGTGATTCCAAAATCGGCACCGGCCAAAAAAGCGCCAAACCGTTCCATCGCCACCCCAAAAAGCGTACCTGGCGCCATGCAATCTGTCCATGCAAAGAACGGGATCCGCCGTGTCCGCGTGTAGAGAAAGGTGACGATCGAAGCAAGAATCAGTCCTCCGCCGACCGCCATGCCCCCGGCCTCAACCGAAAATAACGATTCGGCACCCGGCTCCCCCACATGTTGTTGCGTCCACAGCAATCGGCTGCCAAACAGAGCTCCGGCGACCGCGAGCACATAGGCTGTACCCAGCTGCTGCGCAGGTAGCCGGTCTCTACGGGCCCAGTGGAGGCTGAGTGCCCAACCGACGATAAGCGAGAAGGCGACAGTGGCGCCCCACGAATGGACCGGAATGCCGGTGCCCGGAATCGTAAATAGTATCGGTTGCATCGAGACTCCGTGGCCTAGCGTCTTAGGGATCCAACGCAGCCGAACGGGCGTGCCCCCTGGCTCAGCGGGCTACTCCTCTGCGTAGGCCGCTTCTTCCTTCTCCTGGGCTTCTTTACATTGGATGCACAAAGGTGCCTCGGGCCTCGCGCGCAGACGCTTGGGCGCAATAGGCTCGTCACAGTCCTCACAGATTCCAAAGATTCCCTCATCGATCTTGCGCAATGCGACATCAATTTTGTCCATCAAATGGCGCTCTCGACCCCGAAGCCGAAACGAAAATGCCTGCATATATTCGCTCGAAGCCTGGTCCACCTCGTCGAAACGGTCGTCCGGGGACAGCACCATCTCGTTTTGAAGAGTCTTCTCCGCCTGGGTTAGCAGGTGAGTCCGCTTCTCCTTGAGAAGTTTCTTGAAATCGTCCATTTGCGCTTTGTTGAGGGCCATACCGTAATAGTCGTTCTCTGATCGCCGCGGGGAAGGCCGGGGACAGTAGCTGGGCTTGTCGATCGGGTAAAGGAAAAGCGTCCCCCCCCCCCCGGAGAAGGAAACCACAAGCGAGCGCCCAGTATGCACGATGAATGTCCAGGCGACGAGCGAGTTCACCGGTTCACGGCGTGAAATGCATCCCATCAGCACCCTCTGCTGCGCGTTTTGCAGACTCGATAGGAAGCAGGGACCTCTTTTGGACCCCAGAGGCCGCGGATCTGTCTTGTTGAGCACTTTCGCCCGATTCATCGAGTATTGACGGACGGGCGTACATTCTCATACGCTATAGCGATCCTTCCGAAGGAGACTACGGCGCCCCCCGGCGCCCTCCGTTCCGGGAATTGGAATCAGAAAGAGCTCGACGGATGGCAACTTCCGACAAACGAAAACAGAGCCTGTACTTCCCCGAAGAAATGCTGAAAGAAATTCAGCGGGAAGCGACAAGGCAAGATCGCTCGCTCTCGTGGATCGTCCAAAAAGCATGGAAACTGGCCCGCCGAGACATCGTGAAGTTCCCGAGCGTCAACGACATCGACGAAGATGTGGCGGATGACGTTCGTGGTAAAAACGAATAGTCGCTAGCCCCGACGGCCTGCAAGATTCGCCAATGGGTGCTTTCGCCCCCTGGGTATTTTGTCCGGGTATCGCAAGAAAAGAGCCCTGTGACTGACTTGACCAAGGGAAACATAGGTCGTCGTTGGTTTACGCGACCTGACGGGGCGCGTATTTATGTACGGCGGATCGTAGGTCGTGACCCGAATGCCCTCCCCATCTTGATCCTCGACGGGATCGGATGCTCCGGCTGGGCCTTCCGGAGGATCGCCCCGGCGATCGCCAGGGATCGGACGCTGTTGTTCCTGCACTACCGGGGCCACGGGCACTCCCCCACCCCACCGCGTCCATGGCACATTGGCATCCACGACCTCGCGGATGACGCGGAGGCCGCCTGCCGTCTGCTCGGCGCCAACCAGGTCGTCGTAGTCGGATTCTCGATGGGCTTTCAGGTCGCTCTTGAGTTCTTTCGTCGACATCGACATCGAGTTGCGGGGCTCATTTCCCTGGCGGGCCCGGCGAGCCAGGTGCTCGCCAATATCCACGGTACTGACCTTTTCGGGATGGGCGTCCCGTTTTTGGCAGCCTCGACCCGAATCGGCCGGTCGCTGAGCGCTCGCCTCTGGCATGGCTTCATGCCCTCAAAAATCCCGATTGAGCTTGGGCTACGGACACAAGTGAACGCTGAGCGTATCGACCCTCAGGATTTTGAGGTCTATATGCGCAATTTGGCCAAGGTGAACCCTGAGCTATTCCTCACGCTCCTGGATCACGCGCACCGGCATTCCGCGACGGATGTGCTCACTACGATCGATGTTCCTAGCCTAGTCGTCGCTGGCGCGCGTGATGCATTTATTCCGCTCCACGTCCTTCGACGCATGGCATTTTCGATTCCACAGGCGGCTTGGCATGTACTGACCGAAGCGACCCATGCCCTTCCCGCCGAGTTTCCAAACGAAGTCTCAAAGCTGCTGCTCCATCATGCCCGACGCTGCGAACTCTAGCTGGGGCGGCCCACCCAGGACAAAGGGCGAGGCAACGTCTACCTGTTGGATCTCCGGCTCACATCGTCCCCGCCCGCGGACTCTGAAAATTCATCCTGCGCCACCACGAAGCGGACCAATTTTTTGATCACGTTGTTGCGCTCAGCGTTTCCGATCAGTTTTACGAGGTCATCGTAGGCTTTCGGGTCTTTGATGAGCTTCCCCAATGTCCCTTCACCAGAGGTCACCGCATGCTGAACCTCTGCAACAAGCACTTGCACATCGGTCACAGTCTCTTTGGTGGCCCCGAGAGCCTCGGCCCCCTCCGCGATTGCTTTTTTTAGGTCCTCGCCCATCTCATCGTCGTGAATGGCCAAGGCGATCACGCTCCGGCTGGAGGGATCGTTGATCGCGGCTGCGAGTTCCTCCACCGAACTTGCGGCGCCGCTGATGCCCCGTACCGCGGGCTCGATCTCTCGGTTCAGTGTCGAGACAGTCTCTTCGAGCTGCGTCGCAGAGAGTCGGATACTCTTCAGCGTTAACGCAACATCTTCTTTGTACCGAGGGTCGCTAAACATCGCGCCCACAAGGCCGCTCCCGTCTTTAACTTGGCCCGAGATCGAGCTGACATTGCCAATGATCTCTCGTAGGTCGCGTTTTGTGCCCTCGTTGTTCAGGGCGCCGAAAACGCTAGCGAAGCCGGCAAGCCCCTTATCGACCTTGTCCGTAATGCCATCAAGACGCTCCTTGAACCGATTGAGATCCTCCATGATGGAAGGAGCGGTGAGAACACGGCCGCCGGGCTCGACGGGAGCCTGGTGCCCGACCGTGACGTTGACGAGCTGGTCGCCGAGGACCCCGTTCGACTGAATTGTCGCGCGGCTGTCGTTCGCTATATGCAGCAGTTTATCAGCCTCGACTTCCATCGCTACCCGCACGCGACGAAGCTCCGTCGAATATGGAACGCAAACGCCCTCAGGCCCGTACCAACGAACACGGGCGTAGCGACTGGAGAAGCTTTTATTCACACAGACGGTCCCCGACGGGCAGTCCATCCCCGTACAAGCATCCTTGTAGTCGTTGTCACTACCGGTATAGCGCTCTAGCTCCGCACAGACGCCCCCACCGTTGGGTTCTTCGGCGCAAAACAGCGATCCCTCGCACTCATTGGTCCGTGCACCGACTCGGCCTAAGTCCTCGCTCTCGGGGGAACAGGCATAGATAGGCGAGATGAATTGAATCGACTGAACCTTTCCAATCTCTTTGCCGGCGAGTTGAACCTTGCTGTTGCGAGCCAGGCCCGACACGGTGTGAAAATCCGCGACCAGCTCCGTCGTGCGAACTCCCCATCCTTCGCTCACGGCGATGACAAAAAGAGACCCCACCAACAAACCCGTCATCGCAAGCACGAACATGCCGACGATAAAATTTGTCCGACGCTCGTCCGCGCGGCTGGCCATTAGCCCCGGACCTCGCTCATCGAGCTCGGTTGTCGTTTTCCTGGCGGATTGATCGCACGCATACTCGGTAGTTCGGCTGAAGGGTAGCCGACATTCTCAGCGCAGTTCGCAGAATCAAGCGACAGCCCTTCCATTGCGCGCATTCGCGCATGGTTGTGCTCAAGGTACGCATTCGCGCATGCTCGTCTTCTCGCCACGGAATTATCGTGGTTCATTCGGGGATTCCCTCGATGAAGTTGTGAACAACGGGGTCCTCGATCGCCCGGAACTCGTCCACCTGCGCCCGATAGGGGAATCGACATCGATCGAGCATCGCTACCTGATCGGCCACGTGCCACGCAGTCGTCATATCATGGGTCACGACCACACTCGTCACACCGAGATCCGCCTGCAACTGGCGAATCATTCGCGCGATCCGATTGCAGTTTGAAGGATCGAGGCCTGTCGTCGGTTCATCGTAAAGAATCACCTCTGGCTTGAGCGCGATGGCTCTTGCCAAGGCAACGCGTTTCCGCATGCCACCGCTCAATGCCGCAGGCATCACATCCCCGATGTTGGGGTACCCGGCGCCTCCTCCAAGCCCGACCATCTCCAAGCATTCGCCGACCCGGCTCCTTATCTCCGCGTCCCCCATTGCTGTGTGTTCCACCAGCGCATAGGCAACATTCTCAAATACGTTCATAGAATCGAACAAAGCACCTCCCTGAAACACCATCGCCACACGAGTTCGGAGTTCCCGAAGCTGGTTGGCGTCCATGTCGGCAACGTCCTCGCCGTGAAAGAGCACATCACCTCGATCGGCGAACAGCAAACCTGTCATCAACTTCAAACAGACGCTCTTCCCTTGACCGCTTCCGCCAATGATAGCGAGGGTCTCACCGCGCCGCAGCTGAAGGTTCATGTCGACGTAGACCACCTTCGATCCAAATGCCTTGTGTACGCTGTTAAGCTGATAGACGAGCGGCGATTCTTGTACAGCGTTCATAGCGCTCAGATCGGCAAGAATATTGTCGTTAGGGCGAAATCAGCGATGAGCACCAACACCGAGACTCCGATGACGGCCTCGGTGGTCGCTATGCCCACGGCCTCGGTTCCAAATTTTGTCGTAAAGCCTTGATAACAACCGATGCATCCAGCGAGCGCCCCGAAAGCCACCGATTTCACGAGCCCACCGATATAGTGCACAGGCTGCAGCTCATCGATGTAAGTCGTGAAAAAATAGTCTGCAGAGACGTCGAAGACCGATTCTGAGATGAACGCCCCGCCAAACATGGCGAGCACGTTGCCCCATGCGGCCAAGAGCGGCATGGCGATGGTCGCCGCGGCGAGTCGGGGCCACACCAGTTTTTTGATGGGATCGGCACCGAGCGCAGCGATCGCATCGATTTGCTCGCTGACCTTCATCGAACCGAGCTCAGCGGTCATGCCGGTCGCCATCTTCGTCCCGACGGTCACCGCCAAGATGACGGGTACAAGCTCACGCACGAGCCCGAGCGCGGACGTGTAGCCAATTGCGCTCTTTGCTCCAAATTCGTCGAGGGCCTCTCCGAATTGCCAGGCGAAGATCATGCCGACAAATACAGACATCAAACTCGCCAGCGGAATCGACCGCATTCCCAGCTGAAGAACCTGATAACTGATGTCGTAAACACCAAACGGGCGCCGAGGGCCCCGTACGAGGGCCTGCATGGTCATACGGAACATCCCCCCGTTCCAGATCAACATGGCCGCGATTCGCTGGCCGATGCTCTCGACACGACTCCGAGAACGACCCGAAAGGTCCCCCTCCGACGCACTCATTTCTGTCTGCTCTTCTGAGGTCATCGGCGGGCTCAACGAGAATCGAGTGGCAACAAAAAACCATCGACGACCCGGTCGTAGGCCGGGATGCCGCGCTCAAAGCTGGAGACTGGCGAGATGAGTTGCAGATCGATCAGGCAGCCATCGCGTTTTCCAACCAGCAATTCCAGTTGCACCGGCTGCCCGTCCAATTTTGCCCGCACCCGCGTGCGGAGGGCATCACGATTGACCAGGCGGGTGTAGCGTTGCATTTTTCGCCTCCGAGCGTGGCCCTGACGGGTCTCAGCCTCGTCGGACGGCTCGTCGAGGATCACCCAATCCGTGAAATCGATGCGCAGATGATCGGTGAAGCTCTCGAGGTCACTGTCACCATGCTCTTGGCACTGGACTCGGACGTTGATGATCGATCCCTGCTCGCGGCTAAACCATGCGACTTGAATATCTTGGCGACGGCGGTCGCTGACGGGCTCCCACCCTTGTCCGGGATTCCCAACACGATAGGCCACTTCTTTGTTTTGGCCGGCCCACACCGGGCTGTACGCGGGGACATAAATATTGTGGGCGATCTTCCAGCCGCCGCAGGCGGCCAAGCTTCCTCCGAAAACCGCAAACATCGTGGATACCAAAAGCACTCGCGCCACGACACGGACGGGTCGGCCAACACGAGGGGTCGCTAGAGCGACAGCGCGAGAGTGAAGTGAGGGCACGGGCGCTGGAGTCTAGCACTATTGAAGCGGAACCCAGATATCCCCACCGACAACATTATGGTGAGCCTTCCAATCCTGAACGATCTTGGAACAGGGAGAGCGCGGATCAGCGCCCGCGATTCCGGTCGTCCACAGCGGGATATCGCCGAGTCGTGCCAGAGTGGCCGGGGACGGGTGGCAGTAGAGGTTTTCGCGGCCCGCGGAGACGATTACCAACTCGGGACGGACGAGATCCAGAAGTTTCGTCGAAATCGCATCCTCCGCACCGTGATGCCCGGCAATCAGGATCTCAACATCCGTGCACGACCCGGCAACTTGCTCCGCACGTTGGGCTCCAAGATCTCCAAGGACCAGCACCCGCATCGACCCAAGTTCCACGCACATTGCGAAGCCACGGTCGTTTTCGTCCTGGGCATCTGCGGCCTCGGGCCACAGGGCTGTGGCCCGGATGGACCCGACCTCCCAAATTTCATTTTCCTCCGGTGTCCGCCGCACGGTGGACAGAAGAAAATAGAGAGCCACGGCATCGGTGTCCGGAAGGTCCTGAATTCCGCGATCCCACAGTTTCTGAAACGCAAGGTCGTCGTTCGTTCCCAGTCGACCATCCATCCCCTGGAGCAACCGAGCGTATCCGCCAACGTGGTCAGCATCAAAATGCGTGTGGACACCCAGGTTCACCGATTCGATCCCATGCAGTTCCAGAGCTCTCAAGACCGCCTCTGCTGCCCCTGATGGCCCCGAATCCACCAATAGGCTCTCCCCTCCTCGCCCAACAAACAAGACCGCCTGTCCCTGTCCAACGTCGATGACCCGCATTCCTGGAGTCGATGAGTCCAAGCGACTTCGATCTCCGGTGCTCGTCCGTGAATATGTACACAAACCGAACGCAAGCAAGAATCCTAGACGACGGATCCCACCACCACACAACCTTCGAACTGACCCACGTGAGCCCGATCGATTTCGATGATCACTTTCTGTACGCCGCATCACGCACTGGAGGGTCGGCCCAACACTCACGGCGTTGCACGTTTTTCTCTGGCCCCAATGTCCGAGAAGCAACGATTTCGCGCTGGGGCCGAATGAAAAGTGATGGTCCTCCCCACGACGTTTGTGACAATGCTCGCGCCCTTGCTCTCGCTCTCCCTTGAGCTCGCCCCCCCGGATCGTTCGCGGCCTTCGAGCGTGCCCTCGATCGAGGGCGGCCAGCGAGCCCCCGAGGCCTGGGCCGCCTTGACCGAAGGCGCACTTTGGGTGTGCTGGCAAGCATCGGCGGGCGAGACGTGCTGGAAGCGATATAATTTCGGGCTTTTTACGATCGACGAAGAGTTGGCGCCACCGGCAACCGACTCCCCGCACGGTTGGCGACTAGGATTCCGGGACGGTCGAACGTTGTCAGCTCAGGACCCTCGCGGCCAGTCCTGGACCATTCGGCGTGGCAATACTCTGCCGTCGCTCGCCACGCCTCATTCCTACGACGACCTGCCGCTTGCGCGGACACGGTCGTGCAGCATTCGCGCGCTCTCCCCCGTCTACGCCCCAACGGGATGGAGTTGGCAGAGCATCCCCCGCTGCGCACGCGATTCGCCGATTCTCGCGTGTCGAAACGCGGGTTATCCCTCTCTTCGTCGGCCATCGGGACTGCAGCTAAAAATTTCCGCTGAAATACAGAGTGATGAACGTCTTAGGGTCCCGACAAAACTCGGCACCAGAGACCTCGCTCCAAGAACGGATAAAACACACCTCACTATGGTTACGCTCATGTTGGGTTTTTCCGCGCATGACCGTCGCCAGCAATCGAGGTCCCGAGCCGCCTTGGTCCGCGCCCAACGCCGATCGGGCCACTTCCCGGCATTCCAGGCGACCGATGCCAAGGAGGCCCTCGCACTCCAAAGGGCCTCCTGTGGCTGGCTCGCCCACGAGGCTCCATGAACCTCATACTCTCCCTCGTACTCGGCCGCTGCGCCCTGGCCCTCGCGGTTCAGCCGGATGCGCCCCCCCCACCGGTCACACTCGCGCCGACGACGTTCCCGAGCCCGAGCCCCCAGCCCGCGACTTCTACGCAGCGAGTCAACCTACAATCGATTTTCGCCCGGCTGCGCAAATCGCTGTCCCTTCGTGAACTCCAACGGGCGGCTCTTCGAGAAGCGGGGCTCGACCGCAACCTCTCCGCCAACCGCATGCGCCGAGTCCGGCTCTCGTCGATCTTGCCCACGTTTCAGTCAACCTTCGACCATCGCGTCGACAATGGTTGGGCGCTTGATCAAGCGCCCGGAGTCGGCGATGACCTCAAGTCAGATGCGGGAACAGCACAGGTCTACAAGCTAAAAGCGACCTGGAACCTGGACCGACTGCTCTTCAACCCCGACGAGCTGCGTGTAGCACGCGCGGCGATGGATATCTCCGATTGGCGCCGCCAACTTCTTGTAGAGATCACCCAGCTCTATTTCGAGCGCGAGGGCCTACTGGTCGAGCTTGAACTTTCTCGCAACGAAGCGCTCGCCGAGCTCGTTGCTCGGGAAATACGCGTGCGCGAGATCGAGTGGTTGCTCTCCTCCATGACGGGGATAGAGATAAATCCCACACCCACAACGACGGGACCCACGACGACGGTTCATAAAACATCGTTCTAAGACCGCTTCCGACTTTCTACAAAAAAGAATTACAAGCCAACAACATTCGCGCACGACGACAATGCCGAGATCCGCCTTCCTGCACAGTTTTTCGCGTGCCGCGTCTTCCTGTTGTATCGATCGGTCTTCGGGTGTGCAGAAAGCAACCATCTGCACACCTAACACGCAATCTTCCGTGAATTTGTTTGCGCACAAGCGACTTTCATCGAGTTTTGGTCCACCCTTAAGTCTATGAAAACACTTGGCACAATTGAAAAATCGTATTTTTTTTCAACCACCGGATCAAAGGTTGCATACACAGACTGCGGAGACCGCGAATGCCAAGAGCATCCCAACATTCCATTGAACACAACCGTGGCGTCGACATCCTGGCCCGGTCCTTTTTCCGCCAAATGCGCGAGCAAGGCTACTCATCTGACCAGATCGTACGGTTCTCGTCCGAGCTGCTCGACCTCGTGCACACCGACATCAAGAGTGATTTAGGACCCGCCGAATAACCTAGAGCGGGTGCTTTTCCCGCGTGAATAGGCTATCTCTTTGGCCATGGCGCTGCCGATCTTCGACGATCTCGACGTTAACAACCGAAGAGTGTTGGTGCGTGTCGACTTCAACGTTCCACTGGATGCTGACGGCAACATCGCCGACGACACTCGAATTCGCGCAGCCCTACCCACGTTGAAGTCTCTGCTGGAGCGCGATGCACGGCTTGTGATCGCCAGCCATCTCGGACGCCCAACGCCTCGACCAGACGGCTCGATACCGGCTGAAAACTCTCTTGAACCGATCGGCGCTCGCCTGGCCGAACTGCTTGAACGCGATGTTCAGCTGCCGGACGAAGTGATCGGCGACAGCGTCACAAAGCTGGTGAACGACAGTCGCGCCGGACAGATCGTCCTGCTCGAAAATCTTCGTTGTCATCCCGGCGAAAAGAAAAATGACCCTGAGTTCGCCCGGGCTCTTGCCAACCTCTGCGACGCCTTCGTCTCCGACGCCTTCGGAGTCTGTCACCGAAGCCACGCGTCGGTCGTGGGGGTTCCGCGTATCATCCGCGATCACGCGGCTGGAAAACTGATCACGCGTGAAGTCGCAGCCCTGCAGCGCATCGTCGATCATCCAGCGCAGCCCTTTGTCGCTGTCGTGGGTGGGGCCAAGGTCACCGACAAACTCAGCGTACTTGTCGCGCTCACCGAGCGACTGCAGCCCGGCGATTCGATCGTCATCGGCGGAGCCATGGCGAACACCTTTCTTCTCGCTCACGGACACGCATTGGGGGCGTCGTTGGTCGAAAAGGACCTTCTGGCCGAGTGCAAGAGAGTTGAGGCCAAGGCTGCCGCCCGGGACGTCCGTGTGCTGCTCCCTAGCGATCTCCGCACCGGCACTGGCCTCTCTGCGACGACATCGATTTCTCGAGCGATCTCCGCGGGCGTCCCCGATGAGGAAATGGCGTTGGACATCGGCGCAATATCTGAGCTCCGTTTTTCGGAGGTCATTGAGGCTGCCGGCACAGTGTTCTGGAACGGCCCAATGGGAGTCTTCGAGAACAAGACCTTTGCACGGGGTACCCTCGCCGTTGCCCGCGCGATGTCCAAGTGCAAGGGATACACCGTCGTCGGCGGGGGGGACAGCGTTGCCGCGATCAACGCCTGCCAACTCGCGGACCAGATCGACCACGTCTCGACAGGCGGTGGTGCATCGCTTGAGTTCGTCGAAGGCCGTGTACTTCCCGGGCTCGCAGCACTGGAAAATTAGCCTTTCACGCAGCCAGTTCCCCTTGATAGGGTGTACATCATGGCTCGCACAACGTGGATCCTCGGCAACTGGAAACAAAATCACGGAATCCATGATGCTGCGGATTGCGCGAGAACGGTCTACGGCGGACTCGACAGGGCGCTAGATACAAGCCAGCACACCCGTGTCGGGATCGCACCGAGCTATCTTTCACTTGCGGCAGTGGCGCCGTTTTCAGGTTATGGTCCCCGGGATCTCGTCCTCGCCGCACAGGACGTGGGAGCACAGGAATTTGGCGCATTCACCGGAGAAGTAGGACCCGCGATGTTGCTAGAAGCTGATGTTCAGATCGCACTCGTCGGCCATTCGGAGCGGCGCAGCCATTTCGGCGACACCAATACGATCGTTCAAAATAAGCTTGATGCTGCCCTTCATGCGGGGCTGAACGTAGTGTTATGCGTCGGGGAAAATCTCGACGATCGCGAGTCTGGCACTCACGAAAATGTAATAATTTCACAGCTTTCGGATGCATTTAGGAATGTATCAAATGATCTCAATCTAGACCGAATCATCATCGCCTACGAGCCCGTTTGGGCCATCGGAACGGGTCGCAGTGCAAGCCCGTCCCAAGCCAACGACATGCACTGCGCCATTCGCGGGTGGCTCCACGATGAACGTTCCGCCTTTTGCGCCCGGCGTTCCGTGATCTACGGAGGAAGCGTAAAGCCCGCAAACGCGGCTGCACTGATCGACGAGCCGGAGATCGACGGTTTTCTCGTGGGTGGCGCATCCCTTGACGCGCCGTCCTTCCTCGCTATCGTGGCGGCTGCGGCTCGCTCCGAGATCGAAGCCTAGTCCGGCCAATCCCCGACGCCATGAGTACCTTCATCACCATAATTTACGTCATCGTCGCCCTATTCATGGTTTTGACGATCCTGCTACAAGCGGGCAAAGGTGGCGGCCTTGGCAGCGCGTTGGGTGGCGGAGCCAGCCAGTCGGTCTTTGGCGGCGGTGGTGGTGCCGATTTCATGTCCAAGCTGACCCAGGGCTTCGCGGCAACCTTCATGATCACCGCGATGTACCTCGCCTACGATAGCGCACACTCCGGCTCCGACCTGCTCAAGAACGCCAGCAAAGACATCGAGACCGATCTGGTCGATGACGATGCTGAGATCAATTACGAGCGAATCGTGGCTGGCGAGCGGCTTGTACAGCTGGTCGCGGCGAGTGGCGCATCTTCAGCGCTCCCCAAAGACCCACAAAATCCCATCGTCGATCACGAGAAGGCCGACAGGAAATCCGGCACCGATGTGACGCCCGAAGACAACGCCGCGTCTGACATCGCGCCCAGCGCCGACAAGAACGAGACCGCGGGCGCCGACGCGCTTGTCGAGACGGGCTGAGCGTCCCCGCCCCGGATGTGCGATCCGTCCGGGACCCGTCCGATGCTCGGTCGACATCCTCGCAGGCCGCGCTCGTGCCCCACAGTGGCATTTCTTTCGCTGCGAGGATACCGCGTGATGACGTAGGGTACTGTCGGTGAACGTGGGATCGACGGAGCGAAACCAAATCGTTGAACATGCCCGTGCTCGACTCGGCACACAGGTCGGTGTTTGGTACCTTGAAAAAATGGTCGGTGCGGGCACGCTTGCTACCGTCTATTCAGCCTCGGGAGGCGAGAGTGAGAGTCCAGTCGCCATCAAGATTCTTCACTCGGCCTGGGCCCGTGACCAATCGCTGTGTACGCGTTTTCTACGGGAGGGAAGGCTTGCGAACGCCGTCGGACACCGCGGCGCAGTCACCGTGCGTGGCCAAGGCACCACAGAGAGCGGCTGCCCCTACCTCGTCATGGACTTCATCGAGGGGCTTCGCCTCGACGAACTCTGTGCGCGGGCAGGAGGTTCGCTGCCAGCCCCTCAAGCTGTCGCTATTGCGTTGGCGATCGCCGACGTCGTGAACTCCGCCCACGCCCGAAGCATCGTCCACGGCGACATCAAGCCTGAAAACGTGATCATCACGCGACTGCAGCAGGTCAAGCTGCTCGACTTTGGAATGACACGGCTTCGCCAGAGGATCGAGCACCAGGCGCCCGAACATGCGGAGGCGCAGACGCGGAGACTCGCTCCCGAATTGGACAGCAAGAGCGTCGGTGCGGTCCTTTTTTGGCTTCTCACCGGCGAATTTGCACAGAGCGACAGCGCCCTCGGCGATCCACGCATCCAAGCGCGTCTTCAGGCCATCGCCAACGCTCCTCCTGGTCTTGCTCAAACCCTCCGTCGTGCGTTTCGCTCAGGATCGTCCGAAGGCTTTCCCGATGCCAGCGCCCTGCTTCATGGGCTACAGGCGCTTCGCAACGGGACCAGCACCCCTCGTCGTAATACCGTGCACGGAGCGGCGGGCGTTGAGGGCCTGCCAGCACCCGATCCCGTCACACCCTCAACACCGGGGCCGTCCAGCTTCCAAGCGGTCTCCGCCCCCCCCACCTCGTCCCCTCCAACCACAGCCAGCCCCCTGGCACCGAAGACGGTCCGCGCCCAAGCACTCGCTCGAATCGACGGGCTCAAGATCCGCGACGTCAGCGGCACACGGCTCGCCACCGCCTGCCGCGTTTGGGAGATTCTCGACTCGACACTGAGTGGCTGGCTCCACTATGGCGTCGACCACCCCCAGGCCCGTGAACGCTTCGACGCGGCATATAGAGATCTGCGCGACCTACTTGATGACTCTGCTGGGGGCGTCCTATGGACCGTCTCCCCCTTCGCTTTCATGCTGGGTGATGAAATCGTCTGGGAGCCGCGCGACAAGCTGGATTGGATCCCCTACCGCAGCTTCGCCTGTGGCGTACGCGTACTGGGTATTCTCCCCAATATCGGAAAAAAGGAGCTTCACGAGTTTCTTGACCTCATCAGCCTCGATCCGCGCTCGCAAATGAGTGCAGAGGACGATTTGGTCACGCTCCTTTGGGAACGTGACTTCCCGAACATCATCTACCGAGAGACCGACTCTTTCAGCGAAGCGGACCAAAGTTCGCTTGAGACCTTCGAGCGGCAGCGCGAGGCGATCATCGCATCCGTTCAGACAAATCGATCCGAAAATCGTCTTTCAAAACTTGACCGCTCACAACCAACGATGGAATCAGGGGACGAATACGCGAGCCCCATCGATCTGGAGCCCGCCGAACGAACGCTGCTCCGCGCACAACTGGCGAAGGGGGAGGCCACAACCGGCGAACGTTTTTTGCACGCCGCGGCCCAAGGGTACGTCTGGGCCCGCGGTCTCTGCCGAGAAGAAATCCTTGAGTCGCCTTTGAAGGCAACCGTCGCCGGTCTCTGCGCGACATCCCCGATCACTGCACTGGAGTTCATTATCTCGCTCTGTGCAAAAGTCCGAGTGCGCGATGTCGCACGAACCCGAGTGCATCGTGCGGCGCTCGCTACCAGCTTGCTCTCGTCAAAGCTCATCGAGCTGGCGGGCGAACAACAGCGGGGCCAAGAGCAGGCCGACGCGGAGCTCGGGCGGGCGGTCCGAACGGTGCTCGCCATGCTTGACGAAAGCATAGTCGGGGACGTTCTCGAACTCGTCCCAAACATGCGTCCGGGCCCCGTTCAGCGATCGCTGCTTGCGTACCTGCGCAAGTTCGCAGCGGGATTCGAGACGGCGTTTGCTACGACCATCGCCCGATCTCCTGCACACGTCGCTATTGCGCTGGTCCAAATACTGGCGGAGCTTGAGACCAAAGCAAGTCATGACGCGCTCGTCCGCGCCACGGATCATACAGACTCCGCGGTGCAAATCGAGTCGCTCGCCTACGCATACCCTCATACATCGGATCGTGTGTTCGCGGACCGCGTCAAACGGATGCTCGAGCTGAACAACCCGGATGCACGCAGCCGTCTCTTGCAGGCGATCGAAGCCCACAAGATGACGCGGGCCGCATCCGTACTCGACGAAAGGGTGCTGGAGCGTGAATTCGACGCGCTCTCAGCCGAGGAACGGACCATGACTTTTTCCGTGCTTGGAAAACTCGCCCCTCGTCGCGCAGAGCAGTCTGCCATCGAAATTCTTAGTAGCCTTCGATTTTTATCAACCCCGGCTCATGAGACCACTCGGGCGATCGCAGCCACCACTTTGGGGACGATCGGCGCCTCCATACGGGCCATCGAACTCTTGGAGCAGCTGTCAAAGCAGCGAATCGGCAGCTCAAAGGCGGTCAAAATATCAGCCGCCCACGCCCTCGAGTCCCTACGCAATCGAGCGGATCAGGATCTAAGATGACGAATTCCTCTGTCCCATTCTTGGACACTCCACGACTTGGCTCCGTGGGGCACCTGGACTCCGCACAGAAGTTTGCCGATGCCGCCGCCGAAGCGGTTCTCGGCTTGCAGCGCTTCATCAACATCGTACTGATCCACGATCCTAAAAACGATGCTGTCGCGGCAACCCTCGACAGCACTTTACAGTCACTGCACGCCCTTGCTCCGCATTCGGAGGGTCGAATCTCATTCACCTTCGTCGGTAGCACTGTGTTTGTGTGTGGCGAGCTTCTCAAGGCTTCACGTCGGGTCTATGAGGCCGCCATAAAAATTTCGAGAATCCTCAAGCAATGCGGCGCATCGGAAATCACCTTCGATGATCAGGTCAACGCCAACGAGATGCGTTCACTGGGTTCGGTGTTGCGCTCCGCATCCAAGGGCCGAAACGACTTGCTCCTACGGACCCCGCTACACAACATCGAAATTCGTGAAGTCGACGCGATGCTCGAGAACAACGACAACGATGGCGAACAACCCTTTGAAACCCGCATCGTCTATCTCTACGCCGCATCGCTGATCACCCTGCGGCGATACTTCGCAAACATCTCAGCGGAGCGCTCGCCCTCCCCCTCACGAGTCAAGCGTGTCGCTCAACGACTGGTCTCACTGTCTACCTCGGGAGATGCCGCACTCGTCCGTCTCACCAATGTCACGCGTCCGGATCGAGATGATGCAGACAGAGCCTTCCAGTGTGCCGTGATCTCGATCTCGATCGCGCGCAGGATCACATCCGACTCCATCGCACTCGCTCGAATCGCCCTCGAAGCGCTCATTTGCAACGTCGGCCGAGCCGCATTGCTCGGCGCCGCGAGTCAATCGACCCGCTCCACGCTCCCGCAGCACAGCGACGTTTTTATGCCCATGGCAACAGCCGCGCTGTGTATCGCGGGCGGTGGAATCAATCGCACCGCGGCGACCCACGCGATTACCGCGTACGAGGTTACATGGATGGAACGCGAAGCCCAACTCGGTTCAACCTACGCCGGCGAATATCCGCCTCTGGTCCACTCAACCATCGTCCGCGCCGCTCGGTCGCTCGTCCACAGAATCAATCCGATCGGTGAGGCCGTCCCGATGAGCCCACACGATGCCCTGGAAGACTTGCTCAGACAGCCCTACATCGACCTACCCATGCGCAAGCTGCTGATCGCAGCCATGGGCTTCGTTCCGGCCGGGACGCTTGTCGAACTTAGCGATGGCC
>CAYTFJ010000001.1:0-34847 GCA_964437075.1 uncultured Nannocystaceae bacterium | reverse complement strand
GGCCTTGCCCGAGGTTCGAGTGATCACCGACCGGCAGGGGACCTCCCTCGCGTCACCAATCGACCTCGATCTGGGTGCACCCCGAAACCACGAAGGGCTTCGGATCATACGGATCGTCGAGGACGTCTCGAAGAGATCTGCATAAATGGACCATCACCAACCCCGCTTCAATCTCGCGGAGTTCCGCTCCTCCAAGAAAAATTCAGTGTCACCAAATTGATGAGACACTTCGGGTGTATGTCGCTCAATATTTTTTGCCCCTCCGAGGCGAAATCAACGATGTGATCTAAGAATGGACATCCTCGGATCCATCATCTCGACCCTGAATTCATACATTTATCGCCTATCTTCGAGTGCTATCGAACTCCACTAGAGTCTGGGAACGCTCCGACGGTTCAAGAAGGCACATTTATTTTCAAACAACCCCTTGCCTGGGACACGATGGTTTCTAATAGACCTGTTGCGAGCCACCGCGCGCACAAGGAACGTGACAATGACCATGACCGCAGAAACACTTCGAGAAATTCGACCCGGAAGCCCAGCGCTCGCTGGAGAGCTGGCGATGATCGAGTTTCAGTCCCAAGTTCCCTCGGCGAAAGGGGCGGTCAATGTCGGCCCCAACGCGGTACATAGCTGGCTCGAAGGACAGTCCTCCTCGGTCGAGCGGCTTCGTAGCCGAGCGACAGCGGCCGGACGAGACGATGCGCTCGTGGCGCTTATTCACGGTGAGGCCGGGAGCGGAAAATTTAGAGTCGCCCAGTGGATCCATCGCTGCAGCCGTCGCGCAAGTCGCCCGCTGATGGTCCTCGATGGAGGCGGACCGACCATCGAAGCCCAACTCGCGCGCGTCGTTCAGACTCTCAATCAAGACTCTGAGTTCACGCCAGGCACCCTCGCCATTCGAGACTTTCACAAGCTGCCAACCGGAGCCATACAGCGATTGCTCGAGGTGCTCACCATCCAAGGCGCCGAGCCTCGATGCGGACTGGCTCTCATGACAGCACGTGATATCGCCGACCTTCGTGCCATCTCCCTCCAGCACGCACAGCTTCTGGGGAGAGTCGCCAACGCGGTCATCGCCGTCCCCGCGCTGCGCTCTCGTTCGGGGGATATCGCCCTCCTCGCTCGTAACTTTGTCCAAGAATCGTCCTCTCGGTATGGCAAAAAAGTTCGTGGAATCTCCCCACAAGCCATCGCCCGTCTCGAAGGCCACAGCTTCCCCGGAAATGTTCACGAGCTACGCGCCGTGATCGAGCAAGCCGTCCTGCACAGCTCTGGAGACTGGATCACTGCGGAGTGTTTTCCGGGTATCGGAGAAGCAAAAGCCCTCCAGGTGGTCGATCAAGCTGAAGTCGTGATTCGCCTCCCAGGGTCTTCCCTCCGCGAGATCGAGGTTCAGGCGTTGCGGCTCGCCCTAAAGCTCTCGGGGGGCCGAATTGTTCGGGCCTCAGAGCTTCTTGGAATCACGCGTCATGCGCTACGTCGGAAGCTTGAAAAATTCGGGCTCAACGACCTCCGCCAACACTACGAGCACGGAGCCCCAGAAGTCTCGACGAACCAAGACGCCAGTACGATCTAGTTGATCGTTTGACCACGACCCGCGAAATCGCCACCATCACCATGATGGTGGCTTTTTCGTTTTCTAAAGTCGAAGGTCTTGGGAACGACTTTGTACTCCTCGCCCGTCTTGAGTCCAGACCGGACGAGTTGGCCACCGAGATCTCACATCTTCGCCATCAGGCGCCCCAAATCTGCGATCGACGAACCGGGATTGGTGCCGATGGCCTACTTTTGCTCGCTACCCCCTTGGGTAGCGAGGCCAACGCGAGAATGATCGTCATCAACAGGGACGGATCTCGACCGGAGATGTGTGGCAACGGTCTACGATGTGCAGCGCACTACATGACAAATCACCTTGCGGTCGATCATGTCGCCCTAGAGACCGATGCTGGACTGCGGCGCTGCGAGGTCGAGCCGGATCAAGATTTCCCCGAAAGAGCCATGGTTCGTGTGGCCATGGGCAACGCAGGTAGATTGACAACCACACGGCCCGCTGCGGCCCCAGGGCGTGTGTTCATCGGCGTCTCAGTGGGAAACCCACACGCGGTTCATTTTGTCGCTGCCACGGAAGACCCCGAAGCGTTGGCGCGCAGGCTCGGTCCGCAAATTGAGACTGATCCGCTCTACCCAAACCGGACAAATGTTGGTTTTGCGAAGGTCGACCACAAACACCACTCGATCGAACTTTGGGTGTGGGAACGGGGCTGTGGTCTCACCAGTGCCTGCGGAACTGGTGCGTGTGCGGCGGTAGTAGCCGCACAACGCGAGGGGCTCATTGAAGGAAACCGCGAGGTGAGGGTCACCTTGCCAAGGGGCCAGCTATTCGTTTGTTGCGACCACGATGATGTATGGATGCGCGGACCGGCCCGAAAAGTCTTTGAGGGACAGTTTGAGACGAACTAGCCCGTCCTCAGCCCGCACGTCGCTCACTCACGATACGGACCTTCGCTCGGTCCAAGCGCACCAGCGCCAAGCGTACGCTCAAAAAGAGCCAACAACGCCCGCTTCTCGATTTGAACCTGTTTACCCCGGCGTAGATCGTGCAACACCACTGGGGCCGTCGCCAGCACAAACGCGCCAAAGAGCATGACTCGCGGCATCATCGCTCCGCTGCCCAAAAACACCCACAAGCCTGCAAACAACAGCAGCGCCAAAAATCCAATTCGGCGCTGACCCGCCCAGGTCGGCCGACCATAAACAAAACGCAGCTTTACCTTGGTCCCCGCCGGCGTACGTTCGAGACGCCCCGCAAGATACAAGAGCTTGAGCAGCCCCGTCCCTGACTGCCCTCTGGCCGCGGGTGGCCCCACGTGCACACGAAATTCATCGAGCAGATCTTCGCCCTTTGCCGGCTCAATCTCCATCGTAAAACCGTGTCCAGTATTGGGGTCCGTCCAACTCGGAAGTTCATCCACTCGATAGGCACCGATCTCCCGAGCAGACGAGATGTGTTCGATCACCTCTTTCGGGGTCAGAGCGACATGGTATTCCACCCGGCGAGGGATGGCCGCTAGCCCGCCCTCCGGCGTCGGATCTTCATGTCCCTCTTGTTGGAGCATGCCCCCTTCGTCTCGTCCCGCCGTTGTTTTTGATGTCATCGTCCTCGGCCTCCGGGAGTCGCCGTGACGACGTGATGCACGGCCTTTTCGGTCGTCATTCTTCCCCGTGGCGTGCGCACCAAAAAGCCACGCTGCAGCAAGAACGGCTCGTTCACATCTTCCAAGGTGTCGCGTGGAACGCCGATGCTCGCCGACAGGGCGTCGATGCCCACTGGCCCGCCTCCGAAAAGATTGAGAATCGTGGTCAACACGCGCCGATCGATGGCATTGAGCCCCTCGTCATCAACCTGCAGGCGCCGAAGGTGTTTCGCCGCCGACTCCTTGGAGACTTCGTGGTCCCCTTCGACTTGGCAAAAGTCTCGGATCCGCCGTGTCAGTCGGTTGGCGATTCGAGGTGTCCCCCGGCTTCGGCGTCCGACTTCAAACGCTCCCTCGGGCGTGGCAGGCATTCCCAAAATTCTCGATGTGCGCGAAACAATCGTCGCAAGATCGTCATCGTTATAGAACTCAAGGGATTCGATAATCTGGAAACGATCGCGCAAGGGAGCCGTCAACAAGGCGGTTCGGGTCGTCGCGCCGACCAACGTAAAGGGCGGAAGCGCGATCGAGTGGGTCACAGCGCTACTCCCCTCCCCAACGGGAATATCCATTCGGCCGTCCTCCATGGCTGAATACAGGCTCTCTTCAACCGTCGGCGACAGCCGATGAATCTCATCGATGAAGAGCAGCTCGCGTGGGCCCATTCCCGTCAACAACCCCGCGAGGATGCCCTTGTGCTCCACCGCGGGCCCAGAGGTGCTGTGCAGTCGTACACCCATTTCCTTGGCGATAATCACCGCCATCGTGGTCTTACCCAGCCCCGGCGGACCATGAAGAAGCACATGGTCAAGCGCCTCATTCCGCTGTTGAGCGGCTTCTACGTAGACGGACATCTTGTCCACCAAGCCCCGCTGGCCAACATAGTCCGCAAAAGAGGTAGGCCGCAGAGAGACGATTGCGCTCCGGTCTTCTTCAGTCTGCTGGGCGTCGAGTACCGGCGGATCTAGGGAGACATGTCCTTCGGTACCGTCGTCGTGGCGAACCCTGGCCATCGTAGATCCTACCTATTCCCACTCGATGGTCGCGGGTGGCTTGCTGCTAATGTCGTAACACACGCGATTGATGCCGCGGACTTCGTTGATAATACGGTTGCTGATTCGCCCAAGGACCTCATAGGGAATATGAGCCCAATCGGCGGTCATCGCATCAACACTCTCCACGGCCCGAACGGCCAGTGCATTCTCGTAGGTGCGACCGTCTCCCATCACCCCCACGGTGCGGACCGGCAGAAACACTCCAAACACCTGCCAGAGCTGACGATAGAGCCCCGCCCTGTGAACTTCTTCGAGAATGATCGCATCCGCCTCGCGCAGAACATCGCAACGCTCTTTTGTGACCTCTCCCAAGACACGGACGCCGAGCCCCGGTCCAGGAAAGGGATGACGCCACACCATCTCCTCGCTCAGGCCGAGATGCATGCCCAGACGCCGAACTTCGTCCTTGAAAAGCGAACGCAAGGGCTCAACGACCTTCATCTTCATGCGCTCTGGGAGCCCCCCGACATTGTGGTGGGTCTTGATCGTTGCCGATGGACCGCGAGCGCTCACGCTCTCAATCACGTCAGGGTAGAGCGTCCCCTGAACAAGAAAGTCGGCCCCTCCTAGATGAACGGATTCCGCCTCGAAGACGTCGATGAACATAGCCCCGATTCGCTTTCGTTTCACCTCCGGATCCGTGATTCCTGCGAGGCTCTTCATAAAGCGATCGCCCGCATCCGCGACGATCAACTTGTTGGCAAGTTTTCCTTCGAACATCGCCACCACCTGCGCCTGTTCGTCTTTTCGAAGGAGTCCATTGTCGACAAAAATACAATGGAGCCGATCTCCAATGGCCCGCTCAACAAGGGCTGCCGCGACGCTTGAGTCCACGCCGCCACTAAGCCCACAGATCACGGTCCCACTCTCCCCCACGGACGCCCGAACTGCGGCTACGGCCTCGTCGACAAAGGAGGACATGTTCCAGTCCCGAGCGAAACCACAGAGGTCTAGAAAGCTTCCAATCAGCGCAGATCCGCGTGGCGTATGCGAAACTTCCGGATGAAACTGCACCCCCCAAATTTTGCGATCGCCGCTCACGATCGCCGCATGCTCGCAGCTCTCGGTATGGGCGACCGTTCGAAACCCGACGGGTAGACGCGCGACCTTGTCGCCATGAGACATCCATACCGTCTCGAAATCTCCGGGCTTAGGCCGTCCCCCCTCACCCAAGACCGCGGTCGGACCTGTCACTTCGTCGATCGTGATGGATGAGCTGCCATACTCTCGCTCATCCGCGGGAACAATCTCTCCGCCCAGCGCGGACACCAGCGCATAAAGTCCGTAACAGATCCCGAGGGTCGGGATTCCCAAGTCAAAGATTTTAGGATCGATGCGAGGGGCCCCTTCATCATAGGTGGACGAAGGTCCACCACTCAAGATGATCCCTTTGGGATCAAGCGAGCGAATCGCCTCAAGTGAAGTGTCAAAAGGTAGAATGACCGCATAAACGCCGTGCTCGCGCGCCCGGCGGGCGATGAGCTGCGTAACCTGCGAGCCAAAATCGAGAACTAGAAGCGTCTGATGGTCCAACTCGATCTACTCCATACGATAGTTTGGGGCTTCTTTGGTGATGATCACGTCGTGGACGTGACTCTCGCGCAGCCCCTGGCTCGAGATTCGACGAAACACGGCTCTCTCTTTAAGTTCCGGAATCGTCGCGGCTCCGCAATAGCCCATCCCAGACCGAATTCCGCCGAGAAGCTGATAGAGGCTGTCTCCCAAGCAACCACGGTGGGGAACACGTCCCTCGATGCCCTCTGGAACAAGCTTGCGCTCTTCGGTGGTCGCCTGAAAATAACGATCTTTGCTTCCGGCTTTCATGGCACCGAGAGAGCCCATGCCGCGATAAACTTTATAGCTGCGTCCCTGGTACAGAACCAGCTCGCCTGGCGCCTCGTCCGTCCCGGCGAACAGGCTGCCAATCATGACCGAGTTGGCTCCTGCCGCCAATGCCTTCACGACGTCTCCCGAATATTTCACACCGCCGTCCGCAATGATCGGCACGCCATGTTTGGCCGCTTCTTCGGCGCACTCGGAGATCGCTGAAATCTGTGGAACGCCAACCCCTGCCACCACGCGCGTCGTACAGATCGACCCCGGTCCGATACCGACCTTGACCCCATCCACACCCGCCTCAATCAGTGCGCGCACGGCCTCCGGCGTCGCTACGTTGCCGCCGATCAATTGAAGACCTGGGTAGTCCGCCTTGATCGCCCGTACCATGTTCAAGACATTGATATGGTGCCCGTGCGCGGTGTCTACAACGATCACATCCACATGCTCGTTTGCCATCGCAGCGACACGTTCCATCGTATCCGCCCCGGTGCCGACGGCCCCGCCAACAATGAGGCGCCCTTCGGAGTCCTTGTTCGCATAGGGATGGTCGTCCGCCTTCAGGATATCCTTGACCGTGATCAAGCCCAACAAGGCGCCCATATCATCGACCACGAGTAGTTTTTCGATCCGGTTCTTGTGCAGAATGCCCTTGGCCTCAGCCAAGCTGATGCCCGCCGGCACGGTGATCGGATTTCGCGTCATTACGTCGCCGACCTTCTGATCGAGATTGGTCTCGAAACGGACGTCCCGGCTCGTCAAGATCCCCACCGGCCCCACGGACCCCGAGTCCACAACCGGTAGACCCGAGAAGCCATAGGTGCGCATGAGCGCCAGTGCATCCCGCAGTGTTGAGGCTAGGCCGACTGTCAGAGGATCGGCCACCATTCCACTCTCGGATTTTTTGACCCGACGAACCTCCCTGGCCTGTTGATCAGGGGTCAGATTTTTATGAATTATCCCGGCACCACCGGCCCGCGCCATCGCTATCGCGGTCTCGGCCTCGGTCACGGTATCCATCGCTGCCGATATCAACGGGCATTTCAGACGGATCCCGCGTGTAAGTCGACTGGCCACATCGACTTCGGCGGGTAAAACCTCGCTGAAGCCCGGGGCCAAGAGGACGTCGTCAAAGGTTAGAGCTTCTCGGATGTCGTCGAATCGAGCCATGGAATTCGGACGAGTATAGGGGCAGTGAAGCCGCCAGGATAGAGCAGGTTCTACGAGACACCGTGCCTTCGTGAGTAAGGTAAGAGCCCGAAAACCGAAGGTCTAGGAGAACCCGGCCGGTTGCCGGCCCGGCGCTGTACCGATGCGCCCCAGGTATTGTCTACCGACCCTGAGGCGATCCCCGTCGGATTTGGATTCTGCGTTATCACCGCAAAATTTTTGCCCGTCTTCTCCCCTCTTCTCCCGCAGTGCCCGCGGTCGCCAACGGCGCTAGGCCCCCCAGCGAATTCCGGTCGCGCCGGCTTTGGGGTCGACGACTCGCCACACGCTGCCATTGAACTGGTTGTGGGCCAACATCCACCGCCGGAGGCAACGATACAACTCGCTATCTACAGCTCCTGGATCTTCCCAGAACGAATCGAGTCCACCTGAATGCGTCAAACCCTTGAGATCGTACACCGCCTCTCCGAGGGCGATCACGGGCGTCCCATGATGCAGCGAGGACATGCCAACGGTGCTGTTGATCACCACGGTGCCACGTGCATCACGAAGCAGGCTCGGCAAATGTTGATCGTGTAGCGCGATGACTCGCCCCGCGATTCCCTCCCGCTCGGCGATCGATTCGATACGCGCGCAGTGATCGACATAGGGGCGATCGAAGGGGTGGTGTTTAAGAACTAAACAGTCACCTTCTCGTGCATTGTGTGCAAACGACACGATCACGTCCTCGATAAACGACTCCACCGATTCAAAGCGCGAATGCAACAGTTGGGCATCGTTGGAGACCTGCAAAGGCACGAGAAAATACCGACCCGCAAGCTCAGTCTTGATCTTTCGTTCGAGCCCACGCTCCCGGATGCCGTAAATCCACTTGCGAACCGTACCTCGAACCCAGTAGTACGTGTGGCGCCAGCAGTTCAGATCGCGGTGGTGTTCGCTGTGCGGGTACAGAAAAAAGAAATTCGTCGCTGCCAGGGCGTGCAACGTCGACCACCACGCCGCGCGACCAAATACGCTCCCCGCGCGGAGATAACCTGCTGAAGGACCCTTCTCTGCGCCGCTTGCTAGTTTTCGCCCATAGGCCCGGTAAAATTCGGGGTCCTTCGACATCCTGGAGTTCCCGTTGACCCCCTCGCGCTCAACCGTGATGTGGTCAGGACGAAGATACCCCTCCTCGATCACGTAGACGGGAATCCCCAAGGCCTCGGCGAAACCACGAGCGACCTTGTGCATCGGTCGCATGTCGCCAAAGAGCACGATGGCCTCGATCCCACGGGTGCGAAGCACAGACTCGATAAAACCGGGCCAATCTTTCGGCTGCCCTCGAAACGCAATACGAGAACGCCCGAGATGCATCGCCGCGTCCCCTGCGTTCATCGTCACACGCAGCGTCTCCGCCCCCGCGGCCTCCAGCTCTGTCGCCAAGCGCCGAAAGAAAAGCCCTGATGGGCCCTGCAAGAGAAGTACCCGACGTCCCGCGAGTTCAGCCAGCATCGTACAACCCCTTCGCCAACTGTCGGAGCTTCTGAAGGTGCCGAGACACCCACAACTGGCTCGGAAAACTCGGATCCCCCCGATCGAGGCCAGCTCGTAACGCGGCGACAGTTCTCTCTGCCGTGGAGAAAAAACCGGTACGGTGATCGACGTAGCGCGGATAACAAATCAAGGATCCAGCAACAAGCTCCTCGAGCGTGAGATTCCGACCACGACGAGAGGCCCCCCATGCGTCATCCGTAAGCCCCCACCCCGCATAGAAAGGCTTGCCATAGCAAGTTACATCGAGGCCGCGGAGCAACGCTTCGAAGCCAACCAACGAGGTCATCGTGTGCACTTCGTCCACCAAGTCGAGACAACTCGGCAGCGACAAGGCTTCGATCCAGTGGTCACACTGCGCGCGAAGTTCCGTGTTACGGGTGCCGTGGCGCCGATTTCTGGCCTCCACGTCGGGATGAGGTTTGTAGAGTACACAAGCTTCTGGGCACGCGCGGCGAACCGCCTCAAGCAACTGAAGATTGGTACAAATGTCTTCGCAACCGAGACGAATCGACGCGTCCTCTTCGACCTGGCCCGGTACAAGGATCAATTTTCGGTCCGATCGACGAAACATCTCGATCTCATCGCGTTCGACAGCCTCCCTCGTCGACGCTCCGAGGTTGTATTTGCTGACCCTTGCCCCGACGATCGAAGCGGCGAGGGCCTTGGCGCGGGCACAAAGATCGTCGGTAAAATCGTGGTTCGCCAAAATCGCCTCCAGATCGCTCTCGCCCCGAGGATCGTAGTAGATGCCACGGAGATCCACGACCAACGAAGATGGCGCGGTGAGGTCTGATCCCAGGCCAACCGAGCGCAAGAATCCATCTTCCATCCGGCTGACACCGATGTCGTGTGCCTTTGCCGTCGACACCAGCCCAACCGGTCCGGTCTGCCCCCACACCAAGACACGGATAGGCTGAGGTAAACCCCTGTGAGCGGAGTTCTTCGTGCTCAAAATCGAGGTCGCCCGGCGTACAAATTTGACGTCATTTCCAGGCGACGCCAAAAACGTACGCACCCACGCGCGCTTCCAGCGCGAAAAACCGAAACAAAGGATCGTCCCCTCGTTCTTCCGATGGTTGGCGACCTGCAGCTCAATGTGATCGAGCACGTCCTCTAGCTGACCCGGACTTCGGTCATGGGGAGAAAAATAGCGGGAGTAGAGCAGGTAGGCGGCCGCGAAGACCTCTGTCTCCGTACGCCGAACGGTCCTTCTCGAACAGGAAACACGGTCATCTGTGAGGCCCCAGCCCGCGTAGAAAGGCATCCCGAAACAGACCACAGGTTTCCCCATCATCAGGGCATCAAATCCCATCTGAGACGTCGCCACATAGACCCGATCAACCTGATCGATTAACGCGAGCGGGTTGCAGGCGTCTACAACCCATCGGGTGCGGGCGGACCAATCGGCCTCAAGAACGGTCGTCGATGGATCGAGATGCCCGCGCTTGATACCCGCGACGACCTCAGGATGAGCTTTGATCCATACTTCTGCGTCGGGGTTTTCCACGTAGGCGGCACGAAGCATGGCCAAAATCCCCCCGACGGCGAGTTGTCCGTGAACAAGGGACATGTCGCCCGCAGTCTGATCGACCACAAGCACACGGGAGCGACGCTGTGACCGCTCGGCGAGCGCAACTGCTGGCCAAAGCGGAGCGTTGTTGTATTTCGATATATGAGCGGCGCAGATTCGGTCCATGCACTGCGATGCTCGGTCGAGGCTCGATGCGAGATGCTGACCAAGCGTCGATTCGCTCGAAGCGTTCAAGATCGCCTCAAGATCGGAGGGACCCGTAGCATCGTAGTAGATCCCCCGTCGATCGAGCACGATCGACAAGGTCGGCACACCGCGGGTCCCAAAACCAACGGATCGTACAAAACCATCCTCCAAGCTGGTGTAATCCAAACCATGGGTGGCAGAAAAAGACCGTGCTTCGCGCGTCTTTGCTTTTCGCCCCCAGCCGACCACTCCGCGAAGCGAAGCGACCTGTCCCAGGCTCGGACGGAGCACCAGTTCTTCCTCACCGAGGACGCCAGCGAGGCCCGATATTCGTGCGATCCCTGGAGAAAATGTAGCTATGGCACCCATGCGGGGGTTCGTGGACGCAGCCCTAGCACACTCAGAATTTTCGGTCAGGGTGTGGCCAGTACACGCACAAGGACCCCGCTCGCCACCGCTAGCTGATAGACCACCGCGGAGATATCGATCATTCCCTGCATGATCTTTCTATCGACCCGTGGTGGCACCAGGATTTCGTCCCCTGCACGAATCTTGGTGTGTTTGTCGCCCAACTCGACGGATGCGTCTGCGTGCAAAATGATGACCTTACGGTGGTCCCCGCGCTGAGAGTAACCCCCGGCCCGCCGAATGTAATCGCGAGCGTCCTTGTCGGGATGAAGAACGACCGCCTGCGCCATCAACACCTCCCCACCCACCCGTACGACCTCTGTTCGTGACGGGATCACGATGGTATCCCCGGACTCCAAAATCATGTTGAGCTGTCGGCCATCGCGAGCGGTCACGACACGACCGAGCGGATCGATCAGTCGCGCCCGTTCGACAAATTTCCGCGTCAGTTCGGCCTCCTTGACCCGAATTTCGGACACCCCACCCGACGAGGACAACGCCAACAGAGCGGAGCGCTCCAAACGAAAGAGACTGTCGTCAATCGCGTCTTTCTGCGCGTGAGCGACCGACTTGCGCCGAATGTGAATCGCAGACGAATGCGCGAGTTCGGGATCCACTCGAATCCGATGCAACACATCGACAAGTCGTGCCCCCCGCATTACTGAAAACACCGACGGCCCATCAAACTCGCCATCGACGTGCACAAGAATCGTCTCGGCTCGATAATCGCTACGCAGAGTGACAACGTCCCCGTGCCTGAGCTGCGCCTTGGCGAAATCTACGAGGGCAAAGGTAGCATTGTGCGGCATCCCCTCGCGAATACCGACGAGCGTAACCTCCGTGGCGAGAGCATCGGCCGGAACCACTGCGAGCGCGTCGGCGCCACTGCCCACGTCGGACAAAAACTCGATCATCGTCGCTTCAACGATATCACCACGCAACTCCACCGTCGTGCCGCGCCGTTCCACTAAAATCGTATCGTTCTCCTCGAGCTGTGGATTTGGAAGACGACCATCGATAATAAAATCATACAGATCGACGTCAGCCACGATCTCACCGCGACGGCGGATCGTGATATGTCGGTAGCTTCCCCGCTCAGGATCGATTCCTCCTGCCTGATCGAGAAAGGTCAGCACCGAGTCCGATGGAATCCCGGCGTAGCGACCTGGGCGATTCACGGCGCCGGTGACAAAAACAGCCACGGGCTTGGCCGAAAGAAGGTTGGTGTAGACATCGAAGTTTTTTCGATACACGCGCTGCATCGACTTACGGACCGCCTCCGTGAGATCCGCATTCTTGACGCCAGCGATGGCGATCGGCCCAACTTCGGGTAAGAAAATATTCCCTTGGCCATCGACAGTGTAAACGCCGCTAAATTCGGTCACCCCCCAGGCACTCACGGCCACTCTATCGCCCTGCATCACCACATAGCCGGGATTGAGGCCATCTTCGTCCGTCTTCGAAAAATTGCCTAAAAACAGGCTGCTCCCAAAGGGTCGCGGTTCGGAAGACGAGGTATTAGACGGCCTCGTATCCTTGGGCGCCGAGACCACCCCGTCGGATGCTGCCGAGTGATCTGGGCGGGCCGCGGTGGAGAGCCCCGCGAGCGCGATAGACGGACCCGCTGCGACGGCGACAAAGGTCCAGGCAACAACCGCCAAACAAAAACGTATGAATGTGCCCCGCATCGTCTGTGCGATACGAACAATAGATAGCCTAGTGTAACAACGATCCATAATAAGAGACTTTCATTTACAGCCTTGCGTGTTCTCGAATTGAGGCGCCGAGTAGGCTCATGATCCCAAACAAGAAAAAGCTCGCAAAAAATACAGTCAAGACGCCGAGAATTTTACGTGGATGCGTGGCGGCATCCGGACGGGAGGGGGCGGCGATCGTATTGAGGTAGCGCTGCTGACGACTCGCCTCCGCCCGCGCCGCCTCAAGTGAGGTCAGGGTTGACTGAAACGCCGCTTGAGAGAACTCGCGTTCGAGCGCCGCCTCCTGAAAAACCGCGAGCGACGCGCTAAAGCTCTCTGTGCCTTTGTCGTCAGGATTCACCAGCCGACGGTTTGTCGCTGCAACCTGGACCTTGAGCGCCGCCACCCGCTGACGGGCCTCCCGAACCTTCGGCGACCGCTTCTGATAGACCGAACTCACCTGCGACAGTTGGATCCGAGCTTCGGCAAGCTCGGTTTCAAGCACGGAGCGCACACCCACGACAGCGGCAGCGGACTGTTCAGGGTTAAATTCCCCATACTCAGTCTGTAGGCGGGCGATTTTCTCTCCTGATTTGCGTAAGCGAGCCTCCGCTTTCGCCACCTGCGCTTCCGCGAACGCTGTCTGATCACTCCGCGCTCGGTCAGAAATCTTGTTCACCATCTCCTCGCTGTATTTGAGAATCGCGCCCGCAAAACGCTGAGCATCGACCGCCGAATAGGCCCGAACAGAAAGCGTGAGGTTGCCGGACATCGTGTCGTGATCGACCGAGACGCGATCGAGATAGTATTCATAGATATCTTCAGATGAAGCCTCGGCAGGAAGCCGAGTCCAAAGGTCCACGTCGTGGTTCTTGTAGTGATCCGCAAAACTATGTTCAGCATCGAGACGATTCAGCATGTCTCGAGACAAGATATAGTCTCTAACCGACAAGGTCTCGTGAATCGACCCACCCGCTGACGAGACGCCAATAATCGCTTCAAGGCCCAACATCGGCTTGGCGTCCGTGCTGTACACCGCAAAAGGCGAGACAGACTCAAATTGGTCACTGGCCACTCCACCCATGTAGACCGCTGAAATCAACGTAGGTCCTAGAACCCAGACGCTCAGGCGGAGAGCAAGTTTTCGCCTTCGTCTCGCCTGCAAAATTTCTAAGTTGTCTTTTCGAAGGGAAGAGGGCTTCGTTTCGACAATCGGATCCGCCTTCGATTTCGCCTCCGCTGCCGCCTTCGACTTCACGTCTGGGCGTACAATCTCGTTTTTTGTTTGTGTTTCGGTCACGGTGCCACCTGCTGCCGCGAAGGCTGCGATGCGTAAACTTCGTCGAGCGCATCGGTGGCCGACTTAAGATCGGGGTAAAGAGTAAGATGACCATCTTCGAGAACAGCGCAGCGTGAACAGTAGCTACGGATCGTATCCATGCTGTGTGAAACCATAATCAGTGATGCCCGTTTTTGCCGCTCTAAAAATGCTTCTTTGCATTTCTGCTTGAATGGGCGATCTCCAACTGCCGTCACTTCGTCGACAAGATAGACGTCAAAATCGATTCCCATACTCACGCCGAACGCTAAGCGAGCCCTCATGCCAGACGAATAGGTTCGCACCGGCGCATAAAAATCGTTGCCCAATTCCGAAAAATCCTTGGCAAATGCGGAGACTTCCGAAATGCTCTCGCCATAGATCCGGGCAACAAAGCGACAGTTTTCCTCTCCGGTCAACGACCCATTGAAACCACCCGAAAATCCAATCGGCCAAGATACCCTGCCCACGCGACGAACCTCGCCAAAATCGGGGCATTCAATGCCCGCCACAATTCGTAAAAGAGTGGATTTCCCCGCCCCATTTCGTCCCAAAATTCCTATGTTTTGGTACTGGGGGAAGGTGATCGTGACCCCTTTGAGCACGTGTTTCGCGCTCCCATGAGTCCCGGGATATATCTTGTGTACGTCCGTCAGCTCGATCATGCCGGTCATACAACCTCCAGTTTCCGGCGAGCAACCCGCTCAATTGTGAGGCCACAAAAGGCAAGTCCAAGGACCCAAAGGCTCAGATAGATGATGTTGACATGTCGATCGGAGTAGGCGCTGTACCAACCTGAACGAGTGAGCTCAATCGCATGCATCAAGGGGTTCCAACTCAAGATCGACCGCGCCGTCGAGGGCAACGATTCCGCGGTAAAAAACACGCCGGACAGCCAAAACATCGGACGGGTCATCGGCCCGTGGAGCCTCCGTACGAGGCCGTTCATGACGCTCAGCGAGCAGATTGTAAGTCCAAGACCGGCACCCAACATACAAGCCGATACGAGGCCACCTATCACGGCCAAGAGACGATCGATCTCCAGCGAACCCACAATCATGGCATTTCCTGCCATCAAGATCACAAACACTCCGGAAAGGGTGGCGAGTTCCAGCAGTGCCCGTGCGACGACAAGATCGAGCGGTCGAACTTGTGGGTAAAACAACAACGACTTATTGCCGTCAATCGCATTTGCAGCGCGATTCATCGTGGAACTAAACAATTGAAACGGCACGATACCCGTGACCATGAAACCGATGAGATCCATGCCTCCAGGGGGCTCACGACCCACCGCGGCAGACAGACCATAGAAGGTCAGTACCCAGAGCACGGGCTCGATAAGCGCCCAAAGGTAGCCAAGCTGATGCGTACCAAAGCGAGTACGAGTCTCGCGAAGCACGAGCGCCTCAAGCACACGAAGTTGCTCGGGGCCCCCCGCAAGCCTCATTTTAGGTCTCCATTTCGCTTCGTGATTCCGCTTTCACCGGGAAAGACCGGAACCACAAAGCCCCAACGGCTACCATCCATCGCCAGGCACGCAAGCCTTACGCTCGCGCGTGCTTGGCTTGCCAACACCCGAGTTTCGCGACACTTCAGTCCACTCGCGGCCGTGTATGGTGTGCCCAGACTCACCGAAATTGATCCGGTTTGATGTTTTCCGGGATCTGGAGAGTCAACGAGAAATCTTAGTATCTGGCGGTCCTGGTCGGTAAAATCGCTATCCGCGGGTGATCCAAAACCAAAGAGGTGCCCGGACCGGGCCGACCCACGCGAAGATGAGGATTCTGCGCCCGCACAGCCAACTCCGAAGCACAGCGCCACTGCTGTCGCCAGCTGCCGCAGGCTCCTGCCCGTTGAGGGTCCGAAGTAAATACGGGCTGACTTTACCGGCGCAAAAACGAATCGGCACGTTTTCGCTCTAAGGTATTCTTCAAGCCGGCGGCTATTGCGGACGAACAAGTCTCTCATATTCCGCGATCTTGAGCGCACGGCAACAATAAAATCATCGACCAGAGCTTTGCGGCGGCCGAGGTCATAGAAGCCGGCTCTCCTCATCGACAAATTCAGGTCGTCATCTTCCGTCCCCAGCATCATCCGTTCTGTGCCCGCAAGGATCCCTACGCCCGCTTCCAAAGACAATGGAGGCGTGCTGCGGCCAGGTGAGGCGCGCTCGATGACCTTCATTCCAGCCTGCTATCATGGGCGCATCAGAATCTCAAACCACCGTGTTGCAGGGATCACGTCTCCAGATGCCTCGGGGGTAGCCACGACATTCATGTCGCAGTGCGAGAGATTCCGCGGTTCTCGAAGACGGCTTCCCCCGGACGCGGACTGGCAAAATGCCGTCATGCCCGCTACAAACCCATTGGGCCGCCGCCGGTCGTCGCCTTGCCCGAGTCCCCATGAAGTCAATCTCGCCAAGCCGGGGCACGCCGCCGTCGGCTAAGTTGGTGGCAACCAGCGCGCATTTTCGTCGCCCTTCGCGGCTAGCGATCGCGCCCACACTCCTCATCGGAGGACTCGTGTCGGTGGGACCGGCCGCTCCGCTGTGGACCCGCTTCGGCGCATCGGCGCGCGAACATGCTCTCCGGTGGTCCGATGCTTCTGCACTTGAGACCACCGCGGCCTTCGTTCTGCCCCTGTCGGCGCTTGCGTGTGTGATGGTGGGACTTCATCTCGGACTGTCGTGGAGCCTACGAATCGCATCTGGAACCACCTTCAACGAACCGCGCATGGGCGGGAGCCCTCGCGTCTCGGCCTACACTCTCGATGCTTACGCCGCCGCTGGAGGATGGATTTCGATCGCCGTTTTGACCCTCGCCGGCTTGCTGATCGGCACCGCCAGCCTGGGCTTGTCGGCCCTGCTTGTCTGACATTTAGCAGCCGCGCAGCAGCGCCCTGGTCTTAGTGAGCTGAGGTTCCGGAGGACGAGTTCTCTTAAAGACGGCGAGGGCCTTCTTCGCGGCCGAGCAACGATTCGCGCGCACCAAGGCCTTTACTGCGTAGTGATGCGCCCCATGCACACCCGGCTTTGCCGCGCGAGCAACCTCAAAGCGAGCCAAGGCGCCATCTCGACCATCGAGCCGACCCAGTGCGGCCAGGACTCGCCCGTGGTTGATCAACACGGCGATTTCTTTTGGATGCGAAATGGCAAGCGTCTCGACAATCGGTAGCGCGAGCGAAGCCCGATCGATGTCCAACAGCGCCCGAACAACCTCGATTTGCAACGCAGCATTCTTCGGAGCCAAGGCGGCGGTCTTCTCAAGCTGTTCCGCGGCGAGTTGATTGTCGCCACGAGCAGAGAGGATTCGAGCATACGCGAGTCGCAGATCCACCCCCTCGGGTCCCGGTTCCAGATCAACGCTTTTTCGACCAGCGTCGGCGGCTCCGTCCAGATCTCCGTTTTGTGCCTTGGCCCGCGACAACGCAAAGAGCACATCGGGTGAGCTTCCCATCAGCGAATAGGCGTTCTCAAGGGCCTCCAATGCGGCTTCGGAGCGTCCTAGCTGGAGTAAAACGACCCCAAGTCCATAGTGACCCACTCCGAAACCTGGCTCGATCTTCAACGCGCGCTGAAAAGACTCGATCGACCCTTCAAGGTCACCGAGGCCATGGGCGGTCATTGTCGCCACGGCCCCGTGCGCTCGAAAATCGCGATCGTCGAGCTCGATCGCCTTTGCATAGGCAATGAGCGCGTCTTTGTCTCGGTCGAGATGGCCCAGTGCGTTTCCCCGAACATAGTGAAATTGACCGTGTTCCGGGCGTTCGGCGATCGCCTCGTTCATTGTCGCCAACGCCTCTTCGTATCTTTCCTCGACGATCATCGCTTCGGCGGTTCGGACCCGAGCATCCACGAAGGCCCCCCCCGGGCCCAAACCGCCGGCGAGCCCGGCTCGTCCCCCTCCATGGCTCGCCCCCAACTCAGCGGCGCCGAGGGTCCCCGCCGGGAGAGCATCGTCCGGGCCGACACTTGGCGGTGATGCCTCGCAGCCAAGGGTAAGAAGGCCCCCGAGAGCGACCCGCCTGATCTGTCGAAATCGCATCCCGATTCGGGCGGAAGCCAGTGCCAGTCCGTGCAGGACAGGTCCGGATCTGGGTCGGGAACCATTGTCTGGATGAAAGATGCTCATGATCAAAGTTGGCGCGCGGCGTCACGCGTATCCTAAACCGGGCGACGCCCCGATGTCAGGTCGGCCCGAAAACCTGTCTGAGTCGACCGTCGCCAGTTTGGTCGCAGCGGCGAACGGGACTAGCTCCCGCGCCGGTTGTGTTTGCTCCGATGAGCGCCGTTCGCGTCATTGTCGTTTGCTCGCCCCTCCGTATCAAGCAAGGACTCGGCGCAAAAGATATCCAGCTGGTCGTCTTGCGACCGTCGTACTTCTTCTGTACGTCGCGCGACCTCGCTATCAATCCTATCGCAGATCGCGGGATGACAGCTGTGGCACCCGGTGCCCGCCAAACAGATTTTGCCAACCGCCGCCACACTCAACGCCCCGCTGCGCACAGCCGAGTTCACCTCAGTCACCGAAATCCCGCAACAGTGGCAAAGTAGAGGATCTCCGTCCACTTCTCTGGCATAGCACGGTCGCCCCCTCGAGCCGAAGATTCCTCGTCATGCTAGCCTATCGGCCGATCTCGAAAGGAACCAATGACGACCTCCCCACGGCAGTTTTTCATGCTGGGCGCTATCCTCGGCATCTCATTGCTGTCCGCCTGCGATAGCAGCGACGCGGCACCGGCCGAAAAAGCCACCCCCGTACACACGACAGCATCCGCACCGCCCGCCGCTCCTGCGGCTCCGATCGCCCCGAAAGAAAAGGTGCTTGAGCTGCCCTGGGCAGCCGGAGACGTCCGTGATGCACTGCGGGGCGGCGCAACGCTGGTCTACAAAAAGAGCGGCACCAACGCGAAGGGCAAGGCCGTCGAGGACGACTTCCGCTGCGACGTCAAAAAATCGACCGACACGGTGGTCGGCACCGTATGCGACGGCGTCAAGCACCCGAGCAAAGACAAGGGAGCCACCCAAGTCGCGTCCACCGACTGGTCAAAGTGGAGCCCATTTTTCCGTGCTGAGCGACCCGAGGAGACCCTCATCAAGCTCGAGTCACTTGCTGTGCCCGCAGGTACTTTCGACTGCGTCAATGTCGAGATCAAAGGATTCATGGGGGCCAGCTACACCGCATGGATGATCGTCGACAAGCCGGGCGTCTACGCGAAAATCATCAACCACGGAAACCACACCCAAGATGAGGACAAGACGGAGCTCACCTACGAGCTTGCCGAGCTTGTGCTGGGCAAGGCTCCGTAGCCTCCTCATCGTCCATGTGAGGTCTGCGCGGTGACGTGCGGTCCTCGGGAACGAACCTCGCTTGCCCTACCAACAACCACTCCACGGCTGGGGAAGATTCCCTGTCTCCAGCGCTACGATTCAGATGCCTGAGACGGCTGTAGACGTGCTCAAAGCATTGGAGCCACAGGGCACCATCGCTCGCGGCCTTGGCCGTAGCTATGGTGACGCGGCCCTCAACTCGGGACGGACCGTGATCGACTGCTCTCGGATGAATCGATATCTGGCCTTCGACCCCGAACGTCGAACTCTGACCTGTGAGGCAGGACTGAGCCTCGCCCAGCTCATCACTGATTTTGCGCCGCGTGGTTTTTTTCCGATGGTGACACCGGGCACCAAGCGGGTCACGATCGGTGGCTGTATCGCCAATGATGTCCACGGAAAGGGCCACCACGTCGATGGCGCCTTCGTCCGTGGCGTCGTCGACTTCACGATTCAACTCGCCGATGGCCGCGTTCTGTTGGCGAGCCGAGAGCACAATGCAGATCTTTTTTGGGCAAATTTCGGTGGCATGGGCCTGCTCGGCATTATCCTCACAGCGACCTTACGTCTGCGCCCCATCGAAACCACATGGTTCAAGCAGCGCCCCGTGTGCGTCAACAATCTCAATGCGATGCTCGATGCCCTACACGCGCACGACCACACACATCCCTACTCAGTGGCCTGGATCGATCCGCGCGCAACCGGAAAACATCTCGGGCGTGGCATCCTCACCGTTGGGGAGCGGGCGAAGCGGGCGGACCTGCCAGAACCTCTTCGAAACGATGCCCTCTGTATCGCGCCACCGCCGAAACTAAAGATTCCTTTTGATCTACCAAGTTTCAGCTTGAACGCCCTTACTGCACCGCCGCTCAATTCGCTGATCAGCTACGTCCAGCGCAATGGCGCTCCGTTTGCCCACTACGAGAAGTTTTTTTTTCCACTCGATGTCATCGACGAATGGAACCGCGGCTATGGGCGCCGCGGCTTCACGCAATACCAGTTCGTCGTTCCATTGGAAAAAGGCCGCAAAACGATTCGGGAACTGCTCGAACGTATCATCCGATCTCGGTGGCTCCCTTTCTTGAATGTCCTCAAGAAATTCGGCCCCGACGAACCTCAGGGAGTCCTATCGTTCCCCTTAGAGGGCTATACATTCGCCATCGACTTCCCGATCCGCGACGGGATCGGGCATTTTTTGCACGAACTCGATCAATTGGTTCTTGATGCGGGAGGTCGCGTCTATCTCGGTAAGGATGCTTTTTTACGCCGCGAAACCTTTGAGGCCATGTACCGCGAAAAGTTGGTTCTCTGGCGCGCGATCAAGGCAAAGTACGACCCGGAGAACCAATTTAGCTCCGATCTCGGACGCCGGCTCGGCCTGTGCCCCGAATGAATGGCCGCTCCCGTACGGTGGCGATTCACACTCGCCGCCAGATTCTTAGCCGTGTTCGCGAACAATCTTGAGAATCGCATCTCCGTATCGCTCGATGTTGATCGGACCCAGCCCCGGAATCACGGCCAAGTCTTCCATCGTCTGAGGTTTCGCGCGGCTTACGGCCGTGACAACTTTTCGGTGAAATACTTGATAAGGCTTCCACGAAAATTTTCGGGCGGTACGGCGTCGAAAACTCTCGAGTTCGCTAGCAACAGCACCGCCCCCGATCGCTCCAGAAGCCGATCGAGTCCGCGCACCACGGACCGGAGGCTCTCGCCCTTCGAGCCACAGGGTCGGGTATTTTCGTCCCCGCCGGAGCAAGCGATTGTCCGCTACGAGGCTCTCGAGAGCCGCCGATACGAGGGGCTCAGGAACCTCTTTCAGTGTACCAAAACCGTCAATCCCTTCCATCTTCTGAAGCCGCACGGCCCGCGCACGGCTGCCTCGCAGCGCCCGAACGAGCGTCATCTTCCCGAGAGGAACCGGAATATTCGCCATGAACGAGAGCACCTGCTCTCGAATCCACAGCAGTTCGCCCGAATCAAAGGCCGGTGGCGGCATTTGTTTCGATGCCGGCCTTTCGCTGACAAGAGGTCCTTCTATCACAACGCCGCGACAGACATCGCAGCAACCGCAACCAGAAACGCCTGCATCTTGTGGAGCAAAATGATCGATCAAAAATGCTTGCCGGCAACGATGAGTTTTCGTGTAGGCGATCAAGGCCTGCAGCGCGTCTTCACGCCGCTGCCGTTCGGCCGGAGAGACTCCCCGGCCCTTTGCCTGATTGAGACGACGTTGGGTCAAAATGTCGCTTGCGCCGTGAAACAACAAACAATTGGCAGCTCGCCCATCTCGGCCTGCTCTTCCCGCTTCCTGGTAGTAGGCTTCGATACTGCCAGGCATCTGAAAGTGAACAAGCACCCGCACGTCCTCGTAGTCGATTCCCATACCGAATGCACTGGTGGCTACAAGGACTTCCAGACGCCGATCATCGAAGGCCCTGTGCGCCCGTTCACGAGCGAGTGGGGTCCTCCCTGCGTGGTAATATCCGGCAGCAATGCCTCGCTTTTTTAGGGCCGCGGCGACGCTCTGTGTCTTTTTTCGTGTCGCACAATAGACAAGCGCGCGCCCCTTGCTGTGGATTTTGCTCTCCCGCGCAGATGCCAGAGCCCTACAAAGATGTTCAAGACGCTGGGCATCCGTTCGTAGCGGGATCGAGGAAAACGCGAGCTCCGGCCGGGCAAATGATCCACGAACGCGCACGGGATCATGCAAGGCGAGCGCTCGCTCAATCTCACCTTGAACATGGACCGTGGCCGTGGCCGTCAGCGCCATCGTTGGCGCCTGTAAGAAATCACGAAGTCCCCCCAGCTGAAGGTAGTCCGGACGAAAATCATGACCCCATTGGCTCACACAGTGGGCCTCGTCGACCGCCAGAAGCGCCACCTGAATCCCCTGCAATCGTTCGCGAAATTCACGTTTCACGGCTCGCTCCGGCGACACATAAAGCAGATCGAGACGACCTTCTTTGATCCGCGCAAGCACCTCGTGCTGCTCCGAGGGTTCCTGGTGACTGTGCAAGGCCGCGGCTGCCACCCCTCGACTCACGAGGGCACCAACCTGGTCCTGCATCAAGGCGATCAATGGCGAGACGACCACTGTAAGTCCGCGCCCGGCCGCCGCAAGAACGACCGCAGGAACTTGATAGCAGAGAGATTTTCCCGCTCCGGTCGAAAGCAAGACCGCCACATCTCGTCCGCTCAAGGCACCCAAAACCGCATCTCGTTGTCCGCCTCGGAATTTTTCAAATCCGAAGACCTCTCGGAGCACACGAGCCGCCTCAGTCGCACAACTGGCCTCGTTCGACGCCCCCCCGACCTTGGATGAAAACAGCTCCGTCTGGACGCGCGAGGAAGCCACGTGGGACGGTAGCACGACACACGCAGCACGACGCGCGACACGCTCACCCTGCGCTTGAGGCTCGCCTTCGGGTCAGATCGGAACACCACGGAGGCCGCAAAGTATCGATAATGCCCGTCTTCCATGGCACCCAACAACAACAACACTGGACTGATGGCTCGCCTGCGCGCCGAAACTCGAGCCCAACATCAAGCCACCGAAGGGCTCGCGTTCTCCCGCGCGCTGATCGCCGAGGAGCTGCCCCTGCACAGCTACGTGGGACAACTTCGGGCCTACGCGAAGGTGCACGCGGCCCTCGAATCCGCGTGCGGACTCTCAAGCCATCCCGTGTTGCGATCCGTGTGGCGTGGCGACATGGTCAAGATGCCGCGGCTCGCCGCGGACCTGGCCCATTTTCGCGATCAACCTGAGCTTTCCCCCGACGGGACTCGCGCCGGCGCGACGTTCGCATATCGGCTTCTCGCCATGGCACAAGAGAACCCTGTCGCCTTGCTGGGCCCGCTCTACGTGCTCGAGGGCTCCACACTTGGTTCCGTGCTCTTGCGTCGCCATCTATCCAGCTCGTTCGGCGTCGCCGACAAGACGGGCATGTCCTACTACAGCGCCTACGGAAACGAGGTCATGCAAAACTGGAGGACCTTCAAGACCCGCGTCGACGGAAGCGTTCGCAATCTAGAGGACCAAGACTCGGTGGTGCTCGCTGCCCGAGAAGCCTTCGGCCACATCGGTAGCATTTTGCGGGGGGTCATGACCGCAGGCCCCAAGAAGCCTCGACCCAGCCACCTACGGCTGGTGCATTCGGCCTAGTCGGGCATGGAGGTACTGTGGCCCCGCTCCAAAAATTGTACCGTTGCCCCCTGGGGAGTGCTACGGCTGCCATCAACAACCCAGCCCGGATCGAGCGCGATCCGGACTTGTACGGTTTGATCGCCGCGACGCACATCCGTCACGGTGACGCCCGCAGTCGAGGGCCGACTCGACCGGGCTGCAGGTAATATCCCGGACGAACGCAGAATTATTTGTACCGTTGCGCCCTCTTCAAGCTCAACGACGCTGAGCACGACGGGCACGGCGGCCCGAAAGTCGAGAAACACCCCGCCGTTTTTGGGTCGCTTGTGAAGACTCATGCGGGTCACGACGGCCATCGCCACGGTCGTGGGTTCAACTCCAGATCGATCGCGGCGCCTGCCTACCCGAGTCGGATCCGCCCGTTCAGCCTCACCCGTAGCGGTCAAAGGGGCCGACCGCGGCGTCTCCATTTCACGCGCCTCCAATCCCGACTCGCGGGCGCCAACCTCTCCAGAAAAATCACCGTCGATCGCTCTAAGGAGTCGACCTGCGCGTTGATGTTGAGGGTCACTTGACGCAAAAATCGCATCACGCAGGTGCGAAGGGATTTTCCCGTCCCGCATACCGGATCGAGCGTCACCGATTAGGGCATCGCCAACGCGGCTCGGATCGATGGGGAGGGACCCGATCACTTCAGACTCGCCACCACACCCCAAAGAAAAAAACATCGAAGACGCAGCAACCAATCGTGCCAGCCACCGTGTTTCTTGATGCGGACCCATCGCCGGCAGGATAGCAGACTGACGCGTTCTTCGCGTGCCGTGCCTACCAACATTTTGAGCGACGCAACCGCGCGTCGATTTCATGTCTAGGCGCACTGACCTCAGGGGCTCGAAGCTAAATTCAACGGAAAATAGCCACGGTGTTCTCTACCATTTCGGTCGCGAAAGCGCAGTTCAACATGCCGTCTCGCACTCGCTCCTCCCCAGCCTTTTAGCGTCTCAAGCGCATTTCCGAGTTCTCCAACATTGACGATCTTGCGGCCAAACATCCCTGTGATCGAGGATCCTTCCAACATGGCGATCGCTTGCGGACCCAGCTCCGCAACGGCGCTATCGCGTAACACCGTCGCTATGACCGTCGTTGGATTCAGTGCAGCATCCTCTTTTAGACGAACCCCAAGAAGCACCTCCGCATCGATCCCAGCCTGACGACTGGCGGAGGCAGCCTCGATCACAAGCGTCAAATCCTTCGCCACTCCGTCTCGAAGCACGGTAAGCGGAAGCTGCTCCCCAGGCCGCAGCGCCCGAACGATGCGTCCAAATTCGCCAATAAATGCGACCCGTGAGGCTCTCCCCACACCGAGATCATCGTGACGTCGATGCCGGGTCTCGACGATAATATCGCCAATCCGAAGCCCGGCTCGCCGGCCCGGCCCCGCTTCAGAGACATCGCTGATTCCGACACCGGTCTTGTAATTTGCCTTCTCAAGGGCAACCGAAATATCGAGTTCGGTATCCAGTTCAACGCCAATCACGCCCGAGCGCGCGCCATCGCCTCCCAGAATCGCGCGCATGAACCGACGCACGCGATCGATGGGGATCGCAAACCCGATGCCATCCGCCTTGTTCGATCGCGCCGTCGTAATGCCGACCAACTCTCCGCTGAGATTGAAGAGTGGGCCGCCTGAGTTCCCCAGATTGATTGCAGCGTCGAGCTGAAGAACCGGCATCGGAAGCACATTCATGCGGTCGACGGCCGAAACGATGCCGGACGCAACCGTGTGTTCAAGTCCGGCCGGGCAGCCAACCGCGAACACCTGCTGGCCAACACGAAGCCGGGAGGAGTTTCCTACAGTCGCGGCCTGAAAGCCCTCGTTGGGTCCGTCCGCCAGGATTCTAAACACTGCGATGTCTTCGGATGCATCGGAGGTTACGAGTTCGGCCACACGCTCGCGTCCGTCAGAAAAGCGCGCCACAACCTGCGGAACCCGTCGATCGCCCCAAGGCCCGGTCACAGCGTCGATCGCCGGCGCCACAACATGGTAGTTCGTCAACATATGGCCGTCGGCATCATAGACGACACCTGCGCCACGAAAGCCATCGCCAATCTTGATATTCACGACGCTATCGCGAGTTTGATCGACCGCCGCGACCAATCCTTGAACGCCATCGCCACCCCCTCTACCGTCTCTCCGCTCTTCCCCTAGGGTGGCCGCAGTCGACGGTACGGATCCCCTCGCGTTCTCCAGGCCATCAAGCCCTCGACGAGGGCTTGATGCTGCATCGTCAGCTCCCCAGCCGGGATTCATCCCGAGAAAAACAGCCAGCCCTCCGAGCAATGTTCCCGCGACCGCCGCCGCGGCCGCCAAACCGAAGGGATTCCGCCGTGACGTTTCGCGCTCAGGCACGCGCGACAATGTAGCTGGAGCCGGCACACGGGGCACGACTCCCGCCAGTCCCTGGCCATTCCTGTCAGCGCAAAACAGTCTTGATCGTTGGCGCAATTTGCGCCATTCATATTTTCACGGTTTTCGGCGCGTTGACACACGTAATTTTGCGCTGTAATGAACGCTGCATCCCAACGTGGTTCAGTTCAATTTGAATCGAACAACGCTGCGCCATCCGCGCAAGGTTCGATGTCGCCCTCCTCACACAGCTCGTCGGCACCGCCCACCACGCCTGCGCCCGCGGACCCTCTGCGAGACGCTCGGGACCATATGGCCGATATTTTTGGTGATATCGCCGAATTTTGGGGTTTCACAAGGACGCAAGGACGGATCTTCGGGTTCATCTTCATGTGTTCCGAACCCGTGGATCAGGGCACGGTCCGCCGCAGCCTCAAGATCAGCGCCGGATCGGCGAGCATGACGCTTCACTCTCTGGTTGAATGGGGGGTCTTGCACCGAGAAGATCGACTCTATGTCGCCGAAACAAACTTCTTCGCGCTGATCACCAATGTAATGAAACACCGCGAGCGAGAGCGCGTCGAGGCTGCAATCACAGCTGTCCGCGAGGTTGGCCGTGTCCTCCTTGCGCTTCCGTCCGACGACCCCAACGTCGCCTTCGCCCGGGGTCGGGTTCAACATCTACTCAGTTTTTGTGAAGCTGGGCTCGATTTTCTCGACGCCTTTGTCGACCGTAGCCCCGTTCGCGCGCTGCTCAACGGCCTGGCTCGAAAAGCGTCGCGTCTGCGTCCAGCCAATTTCACGCATCGAGTGTCCCCGACCGAGGCCGATCGCGAGAACGACGCGATTCCGCAAAACCGACGCCAAGCGGCCTCGAATCTGCCTAGCGCCATCCCCCGCGACCTACGTTCCGATAGCTAGATCTCCGTGATCCTTCAGAAACTGAGCGTCGAACATGTTGCTTAACAGGACTGAAACCACCGCACCGAAACCCAGCGATCCGAGCGCTGCCATGGATGCTGCGACCCGAGATCACCTGGCGCGAGCCATCGCCCTCGTCGCCGACGATCTCGCCGCTGTCGAGGTCAAGCTGCGTGATCTCCTTCAGTCGAGCATCCCACAGATCCCCAACGTCGCCGGGCATCTCGCATTCGCGGGCGGAAAACGGCTACGGCCCCTACTCGTCTTGCTCGGTGCCAAAGCCGCTCGCTTCGATGGGCGCGAAACGATCGTTGTGGCTGCGGTTGGCGAGCTGATGCACACCGCAACGTTGTTGCATGACGACGTTGTCGACGGCGGTGAGTTTCGTCGTGGGCGAGCCAGCGCACGAATGAAATACGGCAACGCCGCAGCCGTGCTCACAGGCGACTACTGTTACGCGCGTGCCGTTCAGGCCATGGCCCACACCGGCAACTTGCTCGCCGTCCAGACCATGAGCGACGCAGTGACACTCATGGCTGAGGGCGAAGTCGCCCAACTTGATGCCGCCGGCAACTGGAACACCAATCGAACCGACTACCTCGCCGTCATCGATCGTAAGACAGCGGCACTCATCGCGTGGTGTAGCTCGGTGGGTGGAATCGTCGAGCAAACGAACGCCACAGCTCTACGGCGCTACGGACAACACGTCGGCCGAGCCTTTCAAATCGCCGACGATGTGCTCGACTACGCCCTCGGAGTCGAATGCACAGGTAAGGCCCGCGGCCAGGACCTCCAAGAGGGAAAACTCACCCTTCCGCTGCTGCTTGCCATGGAATTGGATCCAAACATTCGCCATCAAGCACAGACGCTCCTTGAGATCGGCCCTCCCCTCGACGGGCGGGCTACGACCGCCCTGCTAAACGCTGTCGTTGACTGTGGAGCCCTCGACCAGGCCTCAAAGGTTGCCGAAAATCACGCGAGATCGGCGATTCAAGAGCTCGCCCAACTTCCCGAGTCGCCCGCCCGTTCGGCACTCGCCGGACTCGCTATGCAAGTCGCGCGACGGTCAACGTAGAAGCCCAACTAACGTGGCACACAACACCATACAAACTCGGGAGCAGGTCCAAGCGATCGATGATCACGGTCGGCGCGTGCAGGCCATGTTCTCCGATATTGCACCAGGATACGATCTCGCCAATCGGCTGATGAGCATGGGCACCGACATCCGCTGGCGCCGACGCGCCATCCGATCGCTCTTGCCTCACGATAGCCCCGCGAGCGCCCGGGTCCTCGACCTGTGCGCCGGGACCCTCGACTGCTCGCTTGAGATCCATCGCCAATACCCCTGCGCAGCAATCATCGGTGGCGACTTCTCCGCGGGGATGCTCGCCGCAGGCCGGCGCCGGCTCAAGGCCCAGGCGACGGAGGCGATCGAGACGATGGTGATGGATGCCCACAAGTTACCGCTCGCTTCGAAAAGCCAAGACGCAATATTTTGTGCATTTGGCGTACGAAACATCTCAGATCTTGAACGTGCAACGAAGGAACAAGCTCGTTGCCTGCGGCCTGGAGGCAGACTCACAGTGTTGGATTTTTTCCGACCCACACGAACAACGACCCGACTCTTTCACGCCTTCTATAACCGTACGGTCCTGCCAGCTGTCGGTTGGGCCTGTACCGGAAACCTTGAGGCCTACCTCTACCTGCCGCGAAGTATCAGCGCTTTCTCGACGGCACGAAGCTATGCGCAGCTGCTGGAGCGTTGCGGTTTTGAATCCGCGACCGTTTCCCCTCTGACAATGGGTGTCGCTTCAATTGTGCAAGCGACACGATCAGCAGCGCCCGGGAGGCCGTCGTGAAACTCGTCGTTGGTGTTTGCGGTGCGAGCGGAAGCGCGTACGCACGGCGCCTGCTCACTCTGCTCACACGGCGCTGCCAAGAAGACAGCGCATTGCACGTGGACTGGGTGGCCTCCCACACCGCCCCAAAGGTATGGAAAGCCGAACTAGGAGAGACGATGCCGGACAGCTTGCCCGGACTTCGGCGCTGGGACGTCCACGACTTCGATGCCCCCTTTGCCTCCGGATCGAATGCCCCCGATGCAGTTCTTCTTGTGCCGTGTTCGATGTCTCGGCTCGCCGAGGTCGCCCATGGTACCGGAAAAGATTTGCTCTCTCGCAGCTGTGACGTCGCCCTCAAAGAGCGCCGCCGCCTGATCTTGATGGTCCGCGAAAGCCCGCTCAGCCTCGTCCATCTGCGAAATATGGTCTCCGCCACCGAGGCTGGCGCGATCGTACTCCCGGCCTCACCGTCATTTTACGCCGGCATTCGAAACCTCGATCAGGCGCTCGACTCGGTCCTCATGCGAGCCCTCGATCTGGTCGGGCTGCCGATGCCACTGGTCGATCGCTGGGTGGGCTCAAAAGACTCACGCGAGGAGGGTTCCTAGATGACCGTCGTGTCAAAAAACACTGCCAGCACTCCCCTCTCGAAGAAATTCCTGCTCGATCTTCGGGAACGCCGCCTCGACGCCGGCCGACTCGCCGTCGAGGCTCGCCGCCGTTTTTTCGGCAACACGATCGCCACCCGAGAGACTGACGCCCCCCCCCCTGTCGGTCGCGCAAGGCGTTGGCGCGACACCCAGTCACAAGAACTTCAAAAGTGGCCGACCACCGACAGTTGGCAAACTGGAGACCGAATGATCCTGCGAGTTGAGGCCGCTGACGCCTCCGAGTGGGCCACATATTTGATCGATCTCGCGGCCGTCTTTGCGGAGTCATGCAACGCGCAACGAGTGACACAACATTCCGTCGCACCCTTCTCGATCGCGCCCTTCTCCAGCTCGCAAGCTGCGACACACGACATGTGGGCGATCGCCACCGCACGCCTCACTCTACCGTCGATCATCCGCGTGGAGGCCAGGCACGATCTCCTCGGGATTCACTTGGCCCAAGTCAGCCTCCAGTTCGGTGCCGACACCCTCGCAGGCCCGCCCCGGGACAGCCGTCACCTTCCCTTGGCAGGCGTTACACGCCCCAATGAAACGAGCGCGGAAGCGATCTGCGCCCTCATCCGCCACGCGGGATTTGAGGCCGATCATCCCGACAAATCCTCAAACACTCCCGAGGACAGCTCCAATCCGCGAAATCCCCCCCCCCTCTCTTAGAGCCGCCGCCATGCCCCAAATACAGCCCTCGGACGCCAATAATTTTCAGACCATTCGTCAAAAAATTCAATCTGGCGAGCCCCTTAGCCGTGAAGATGGTGTCTTTTTATACCGGTACCCGGACCTTCTCGCGCTCGGCAGCCTCGCCAACGAGAAGCGCGAAGCTCTGCACGGCGACGATACTTTCTTCAACGTAAATTTTCACATCAACCCGACCAATGTTTGTGTCGCGGATTGCAAATTTTGTTCGTTTGCTAGGTTAGAACCCGATTCTCCCGCCGCCTTCACCATGTCCGTCAAGGACGTCGCAAACGAGCTGATCAAACGTCGAGGACAGCCCGTGACCGAGATTCACATCGTCAGCGGCCTTCATCACGACCTGCCCTTCGAATATTATCTCGACTGCCTGCGGGCCCTCAAGAGCGTCCGTCCCGACATCCATCTCAAGGCGTACACGGCGGTTGAAATTCACTACTTTTCAGAGAAGTTCGCTAAGAGCTACACTGAAATTCTCTCGGAACTTCGTGATGCCGGACTCGGAAGCCTGCCGGGTGGCGGCGCCGAGATCTTCGCCGATCGAGCGCGGCGCAAGCTCTGCCGGGGCAAGGCCACGGCCGATCAGTGGCTCGAAGTCCACCGGGCCGCCCATGCCCTCGGTATCAAGAGCACCTGCACAATGCTCTATGGCACCATCGAGACCCTCGATGAGCGCGTAGATCACATGATTCGATTGCGCGATCTTCAAGAGGAAACCGGAGGGTTTCAGACGTTTATTCCCCTGGCGTTTCACCCCGACAACAACAGCCTGGCGAAGCTTCCTGGACCGACGGGCGTCGACAACCTGCGCACCTTTGCGGTCGCGCGGCTCATGCTTCACAACATTCCGCACATTAAGGCGTATTGGATCATGATGGGTATCAAAACCGCCCAAATCGCTCTGGCCTTCGGTGTCAACGACCTCGACGGCACCGTCCAAGAGGAAAAAATCTATCACATGGCCGGTGCGGAAACGCCGACAGGACTTACCCGCGATCAACTTGTACGACTGATTCGCGAGGCAGGACGACGCGCGGTAGAGCGGGATACTCTCTACAAGCAGCTCTGGGTCGACGACGGTTCCCCGCTCGAAGATATTCGTATGGGAACCAGCGTACCCTTCTCAGACCGCGCAGATTCGACGCCCCACCTGGGACTTCCCGTCATTCAATAGGACGAAGCACCACCATGACAAGCCCGCGCCCCTTGCGAATCAGTGCAGTCTCATTCCTCAACGGACGTGTCCTTTACGACTCGCTTCAGGGGAACAAGCGCCCGCTCGACGAAGATGGCATGCCGCTCTTTGAGATCAACGAGCGGCTGCCCAGCGAGTGCGCGCAAGACCTAGCGCAGGGGCTGTGTGACGTCGCGCTGGTCCCGGTCGCCAGCTACGCCGACAACCCCGAGTGGGAAGTCGTACCCGGCATCGGTATCGGCTGCCTCGGTGCGGTCGAGACCGTGGTCATCGCCGCAAAATGTGCACTTTCGGACCTCGAAAAAATCTACCTCGATGGGGCCTCACGCAGCTCGGTATTGTTGCTCAAGCTGCTGCTCGCGCAGAGCGGCCTCTGCCCTGACCTCGAAACCGTCGCCCATGGCGAAGGCGAGATGCTCGTTCAAGGCCGACACGGCGCTCTTATTATCGGCGACGCGGCATTTGGCCTTGAACATCGAGTGTCCCATGTCTTTGATCTGGGCCAACTGTGGTTCGAGCGAACCGGCCTCCCTTTTGTATTCGCTTTTTGGGCAGCCCGCCCAGGAGTGCTCAGCCCACAGCACATTCAAGCTCTTCAGTGGGCGCGCGACCGCAGCTTGCAGAAATTTTCCGAGACCATCGCCCGCAACTACCGCGATGAACTCCTGAGTTCAGGTCGACTCGCACTCAGCGAAAATCACTACGCCAACTACCTTCGGCGGTCCATTCGATATGACCTCGGAACACCTCAGAGAGAGGGAATGATCGAGTTTCTGTCCCAGGCGCGGGAGCGCGGATTGATCGAATTTCGAGGCCTCTCTGAGACCGACGAAATTCATGTTCAATTTGCGGGTGTCGGCCCAGACAAAGCGCTTGCGCGCGCTCGCAGACCACGAAAAACCCCGCTTCGTGCCGAGACACTGCTGACGAAGGTCGTTGGTGGTGAACGCCTCGATCTCGCGGAGGGAATTTTCCTCTACGAAAATGCCGATTTTCATGCCCTAGGACTGGCAGCCGACGCCGTTCGTCGCCGACTACATCCTGAAGGGCGAGTCACCTACATCATCGACCGAAACGTCAACTACACCAATTTTTGTGTCACTCGCTGCAAATTTTGCAATTTTTATGTCCCCCCCGGAAGCGACAAGGGCTACGTGCTGTCCAAGGACCAGCTCACCCAAAAATTTCGAGAGACTGAAGCGCTTGGTGGTGTCCAAATCCTGCTGCAGGGTGGTCTCAACCCGGACCTGAAGCTGGACTACTACGAGGATCTCTTTCGATGGACAAAGCAAAATTTCAAACTCGCACTGCACGCTCTCTCCCCCACCGAGATCATTCACATCGCTGAGCTGGAGCACCTATCGGTGCGAGAGGTTCTGCTCCGTCTTCAGTCGGCCGGGATGGATTCGCTTCCTGGCGGTGGAGCGGAACTTCTCGACGATGAAATTCGCAACCGAATCAGCCCGTTCAAGAACAACACCGAAGAGTGGCTAGAGGTCATGCGACAAGCTCATGCCATCGGCATGCGAACCTCCGGCACCATGGTCTTTGGATTTCAAGAGACCAGCGAACACATCTTGCAACACCTCGACCGTTTGCGGTTGCTGCAAGACGAGACGGGCGGATTTACGGCGTTTATCAGCTGGCCATTTCAGGCTGAGGACACGCGCTTGAAGCTCCGCGACAACACCAGCGCGATTCGATATCTGAGGATTCAGGCTCTGTCGCGACTCTACTTGGATAACATCGACAATATTCAGGTCTCCTGGCCCACGCTCGGTCCCTCAGTGGGCGAAATTGCCTTGCACTTTGGCGCCAACGATTTCGGATCGGTGATGATCGAAGAAAATGTAGTATCGACCGCCGGGGCTCACTTTATGATGAGCTCTGAACAGATTGAATCCCACATCCGCGCAGCCGGATTCACCCCCGCCCGCCGAAACATGCGCTACGAAATTCTTCCACAAGTGGGTCATCATCTGCCAAAGAGCGATCGTGGCTCCGTGCGGCTGTAACCTTCCGTAATCGTCGAACCTCGGCGGAAGTCTTGGCTCCGCAGCCCGTCGTAGAGAACGCGGGTACGGGTCCTGGACCCACGTCTCGATTGTTCCGCAGGTCGACAGTCGCAACGCCATGATGATGGGTATGATCCACCGGCATGATTGGTCTTCATCAAGTTGAGACGTCGGATCAAAATCAGCGCCGATTCCACCTTGAGCACCACTTCAGCCACACTCTTCGTCGTGCTTCGGCGATCGCGTTAATATCGCTCCTCGGATGGCGCGCACGCCCTGTCGTCGCAGCGCCTCCCCGCCTCCCCCCTGCTCACGACACGCAAAACGCGCCCGGCGAAGCCATCCCGCCAAAAGAGCCCGCTCCCCCGCCAAGGGTGGCTCGTGTCCAAATCCTGAGCCCCGATCTCTCGCCGCCGCCACAGCCGTCACAGACCCACGGAAGCGCGCTTGACAACCTTTTTCGCACACGAGAAGCCTCGCGCCCGCCTCTCCCGGAAGTCGACCCGCCCCAGCCCCTAGCCACTCCCCGTGGTCTCCCAGACTCACAGGTACTGCCCGTTGCGCCGGTCGCCCGCATGCAGAATCTTCCGAAACCTCCGAGCATTTCGGTGGGCGCCACGGCGCCGGCGAGTCCAAAAAAGAATCAGGCCACCGCGCCTTCAGCCTTACGTCAAACGGCCATTCTCCCACTTTCCCTCGCCGATGCGCCGAAGTCCAGGGGCACCGGACTGTTGATCGCGGGTGGCATTCTCTATGGCTTCGCTATCGGCGAAGCCATAGCGGCGCATTCGCTCTTTTCAAAATCCTGCGTGAGCCCCATCGGCAATGTCACCCTCGACAGCGACCCCGCCGCGCTTTTTCAAAATTGCACCGCCCGCGGGCTGCCATCGATCGGGTTGCGAGTGCTCTCCGATGTTCACATCCTACTAGGGATCGCCATGGTGGGCTTTGGCGGAAATGTACGTGGCCGCCACAACGCTTTTACAGACGTCTTCAACGGGAGACCGGAACGCAACACCATCAAGTTTCGCGTCACCGGCACCGTGCTACTGACCGCGAGCCTACTCGCTTGGCTCTCCACTTCGGCCGGGGCATGGGGTGGGATGGCCGGTTGCGAGTCTACAGGTTGCGTCATCAAGCTCCGTGCCGTTCACCACGCACTACGACTTACGTCAGCAACCACTGCTGCACTCGGGGCTGGAATGCTCTCGTACGGCCATTCGTACTCCAAACGCCACACTCAAACCCTGCGCCTTCGGCATGCAGGAGGGATTGCTGAGGCTCGACTCTCGCCCGCCCTCGGACCGCGGCGGGCGGGGCTAACCTTTTCCGGTAGATTTTAGACTTGACGTCAGCGCACCGTCACGACCCCCTCTTCATGCGGCCAAGACGCTTTCACCAGACACACTAATTCCTGTTAGTGTCCTTCACGCGCAAAAGTCGTCAAGTCGCCCAATCCTGTCCATCCCCCCCAATCCGGTCCATCCCGGCATATCGGCCCCTCACCATGACCAACGTATCACGACGTCTCACCCACCTTTCCCCACTCTTCGTGACCGTCGCCATACTCACGGGGCCAGGGTGCGGCCGCAACGACCTCAGCTTCGTTCTCACGGGAGGTCCTACAGATGCCGTGGTTGGATCCGGCGATGGCGATGGCGACGGCGACGGCGACGGCGACGGCGACGGCGACGGCGACG